>NZ_CP046566.1:922500-1522500 GCF_009740285.1 Phnomibacter ginsenosidimutans | reverse complement strand
GTTCGTTATTAACGCCCTGAATGGCAGTAATGCGTCCACTCATGGTGCCGGGGCCCAGCCAGCGGGCTTCCATCATACCAAAAGTGGCGCTGTTGATTTTGGTTTGTGCCATGCTCAATGTGGCAGGCACACACAACAGGGCCGTGAGTAATTTCTTCATGCAAAAAGTTTTGGGTGAAGAGAAAAACAAGAGCCACACAAACATGCAGTCATCAGCGGCAATGAATGAGTGGCTCCATTTATCTCAATGAATGAGGAGATGAATTATTTAGTAGGATCAGCAAAGATTTTTTCGTCCACCGATTCATTTACTTTCACACTGGTCATCACCACAGTACCAATTGACTGAGTTAAAGAAAAAGCGAGTTTGATCCCATTTACATCGCGGTAGTCGCTCATGTCAACTTTCGATTCCACTTCCTGACCGTTCATGTTAATCTTCGTACTCGTACGAATCACATAAAAAGTTTCAGCGTCGATAAATACTGTTTGATCGCCGCTGTTCTTACGGGTTACTTTCAGCTTGTGGCACTCAGTTCCTTCAATATCTTCTGTGCCCAGGTATTCTATAGTGTGACCTTTGGCTTTGTAGTCAATTAAATTGCCCTGCAAATCGAGATCATCCAAGCCGGCTTTTACAGCATCGGCAGGCAATGGTTCTGGTTTGGTTTGGCCCTGAAAAGGCATGTACTGCCAGCCGGCAGTGGGAGTAGAAATTATGTAACCTGTCATACCGGCTACAGAGATATCCTGGCGTGAACCAATGTTATGAACTCCAGTCAATTTTACGCCAATATCACGGCCCTGTATATTCAGGGTGCCTTCCATTTGTACCGATTTTACCTTGAGCCATTTTTCCTTGCCGCCGATGGCCGCAATGTGTTTGTCGATGATTTCGTCAGCGCTTTGGGCCATAGCCGTTACTGCTGAAAAAATGAGCATGAGTGGTAGCAATACCTTCTTCATAAGTGTTGTGTTTTAGATTGTAAAATTAGCAGGCCGGGTGCATCGTGCTTTGCCGTTCGACCATTGCCAAAACAGTTTCATCAGCCTTTTGCACCAAGAGGTTTCAATATACAATGCAAAAACAAAAAAGGATAGCCTTGTTTACGCAATGGAGAATAAGCAGTCGGCCAATGCACCAATTCAGTAGGTTTGCGTCCCAAATGACACTTCAGCATGGCCGCCAAAGAATGGTTTGATGACTGGTTCGATACGCCTTATTATCATCAGTTATATTTTCAACGAGATGCACAGGAAGCCGCCGCTTTCATCAACCGGCTGTTGCAATATTTGCAACCTGCAGCCGGTAGCAAAATGCTGGATGTGGCCTGCGGCAAAGGCCGGCACAGCCTGCAACTGTCACAACAAGGTTTTGATGTAACCGGCATTGATATTTCGGCACAATCCATTGCTGCGGCCAACCAACAGGCACATGATCAGTTGCAGTTTTTTGTACACGATATGCGCCAGCCTTTCTGGATCAATTACTTCGATTACGCTTTCAACTTTTTTACCAAGCTTCGGCTACTTTAACACCCGGCGTGAACACGATGCTGCATTGCGGAGCATTGCACAGTCCATCAAAATGAACGGCACCTTGGTGATTGATTATCTCAACGTGCATTATGCCGAAGATCATTTTCAATATCAATCGGACACAACCCTCAATGGCTATCATTTTCATGTGACCAAATGGATGGATGAAAACCATTTTTACAAAAAGATTGAAGTAGAACACGACGACTTTACCGAGCCTCATGTGTACACCGAAAAAGTAGCCAAGTTTTCGCTGGGTGATTTTACAGACATGCTGGCTTTTCAAGGCATGCAAATCACCGAAGTGTTTGGCGATTACAACCTTGGTGCTTACGATGTACGCCACACGCCCCGTATGATTATGCTGGCCAAAAAAATACGCTACTAACTTATGTATACGCACAGTACACAAATCCGCATTCACTATGCCCTTACCGACCAAATGGGCGTGGTATACTATGGCAACTATGCTCAGTTTTTTGAAATAGCCCGTACGGAAGCCATCCGGCAGTTGGGTTTTACCTACAAAGAATTAGAAGCCATGGGCGTAATGATGCCCGTGAGTGACATGCACATTCACTACCGCAAACCCATCCGGTACGATGAATTGATTACCGTATCTGTTACGGTAAAAGAATGGCCCATTGGCAAGAAGATTACTTTTCACGGAGAGATACACAACGAAGCCGGCGAACGCTGCACCATGAGCGACATTACCCTCTATTTTGTAGATGCCAAAACCATGCGCCCCATCCAAATGCCGGATGCATTGGTAACAGTGCTACAGCCTTTCTTCGAAAACGCTGATTAACCCGGATATTCTGCATTCATATCGGCTGCCTGCACCATGTCAAAAATGAGTGCAGCGGCCAACCTAGCCGTGCGGTTGTCAATATCGTAGGCAGGGTTTACTTCTGCAATATCTACCGAGGCTACCTTGCCACTGAGAATGATATGCCGCAGCAACCGCTTGAACATGCTGTTGGGCGCAATACCATTAAATGACTGAGCACTTACACCCGGTGCATGGCAGGCAGCAAATACATCCAGGTCGATGCTGAGTTGCAGCACATCGCTGTTGGCCATCACACCGTTGATGGCCGTAATGATGTCTTCCAACCTGATCGTTGGTGAATTGCTCTGCTAAAAAATACCGGCAGCCGGCATCATCGGCCGTGGTAAATAACCGCTTGGTATTACTGTACTGCTGAATGCCCAATACGAGATAATGAAAAGGATGTTTTGTTTCGCGACACCATTGCAGCATTTGCCAAAAACCGGTGCCGGAACTAATGCCTTTTTCGCTGGGCTGGCGCAAATCGAAATGCGCATCAAAATTGATAACGCCCATTTCCTGCTTGGGTTTATCGGGTTGAATACCGAGGAAATTGGCCCAGGCTGTTTCGTGGCCGCCGCCCAATACTATGGGTAAATAATTAGCTGCTTTTACTTGTGCTACCAGCTTGCCTAATGCTTGTTGTGCGGTTTCCAAATCGCCATCATCACACACAATATCCCCTACATCGGCCAGCACAATATGCGAGGCTATCAATGGAAAGTTTTTGCAGGCTTCACGAATGAAACGCGGCGCCTGCATGGAACCCACCCGGCCTTCATTACGCCGCACTCCTTCATCACTGCAAAAGCCAATAAAAGCAACACCCTGATGCTTGCTGCCAATCACCGGTAGTGCATCGGTCTCCAGATTGATGCAATGCATAATTTGATGCCAGCGAAGCACATCGGGTTCGTCGCCATCAACGCGGCCACGCCATATTGCCGCATCGGAATGTTGATAGATAGCCATAACGGTTGGGATTCTTTTAAAGGTACGCCCAACCGTTGAAACATCCTGCAGTCAAATGCATCAATCAACGAATAAAATTTGCTACTTCTTGCGGCGCTTTTTCAGCAGGTCTTTTGGTATGGGTGCTTTGGCGGAAACGGCTTTCTTTTTGGCCGCAGCTTTCTTCGCTGGCATAGGCGGCATCATCACGGCATCAGGATTGCTGATAACGGCGCTGCCTTTTACCCATTCAAAATCCAGCTGGCGTTTTTCCAGATTGGCGGCTATCACTTTGATGCGTACCCCATCGCCCATGCGGAACTTGCGGCCCGTTCGCAGACCTACCAAACTGTAATCAGATTCAATCAACCGGAAATCATCGTGGTCGCTCAGGTCTTTGATGCTCACCAAACCCTCGCATTTATGTGCCACGGTTTCGGCCCAAAAACCAAACGTAGAAACACCACTGATGACTGCATCAAATTCTTCACCAATGTATTGACCGAGGTATTCAACTTGTTTGTACTTGTTGGCATTGCGTTCGCAATCCATAGCAGCACGTTCCCTTTCGCTGCAGTGTTTGCATTTTTCTTCCAGCTTTTTATCGGGCTGCAACTGATGATCGAGCACCTGCTGCAAAATGCGGTGCACCAATACATCGGGGTAGCGGCGAATGGGTGAAGTAAAATGGCAGTAGTATTCAAAACCCAGCCCGTAGTGACCAATGTTTTCTTTGGTGTAAATGGCTTTGGCCATGGTGCGAATGCCCAATTGCTCCAGCACATGTTGCTGTGGTGTGCCTTGCGCAGCTTTCAGCATTTCGTTGAAAGAGTTGGCAATGGCGTCGGCATCTTTTGTATCGAAAGTGTAGCCAAACTTGCGGGCAAAGGCGATGAAAGGCATGAGCTTTTCTTCATCGGGTTGGTCGTGTACACGATATGGAAAAGGCAATGCTTTATCACCCACTTTTATTTTGCCCACTACTTCGGCCACGGTACGGTTGGCCAGCAGCATAAACTCTTCAATCAGCTGGTGCGACTCCTTGCTTTCCTTTACCACAATACCAATAGGAGCACCGGTTTCATCGAGTTTAAACCGCACTTCCTGCGAACTGAAATTGATGGCACCTTTATCAAAACGGTCTTTGCGGAGCTTGCGGGCCATCGTGTTTAAAATCAAAATTTCCTCGCTGTGCAGTCCTTCTTTTGTTTCGATAATATCCTGCACTTCTTCGTAGGTAAAACGGTGGTTGGAGTGAATAAGTGTTCTGCCCAACCAGTGGTCTTTTACCACGCCTTTTTCGGTAATGATAAACACTGCAGAAAAAGTAAACTTGTCTTCATGGGGTCGCAGTGAACACAGCTCATTGCTGATACGTTCGGGCAGCATGGGATTCACCCTGTCGGGCAGGTACACACTCGTAGCCCGTTGGTAGGCTTCTTCGTCGAGCTTGCTGCCTTCCGTTACAAAATGGCTCACATCGGCAATGTGCACCCCCACTTCGTACAAGCCATTACTGATGGGGCGAATGCTCAATGCATCATCAAAATCTCTTGCATCTACCGGGTCGATGGTTACGGTAAATACATCACGGAAATCTTTGCGTTTTGCCAAATCAGCAGCAGTAATGTGATCGTTCATGCGGGCTGCTTCTTCCATCGCATCCTCACTAAACTGCAATGGAAAACCATTCTCCATCAGGATATCTTTCATGGCCACATCGTTGAGGTCGTGCATGGCCACTTCCTCTATGATTCTCGCAATTGGACGACGGTCATCATGATCCCAACGCACAAATGCTGCAATCACTTTCATATCATCTTTTACCTCAAAATCGGGTTCCTCTTCCACTACAAAATTGGGCATGGGCCGGTCGCTGTCCGGCATAAAAAACCATCGGCCCGCATGGCCTTTCAACGTGCCCATGTATTGCGACAACTTGCGTTGTACCACGGCCACTACTTTTCCTTCCCGCTTGCCACCGCCAAAGCCGCCCCGGGTAATGCGTACCCTTACTTTATCGCCATGAAAGGCCCGGTTGAAATCGTTGGGGCGAACCAAAATATCGCCATCGCCTTTTCCTGTAATCACAAATCCTAAACCCGAGCGGGTGATGTCGAGTGTGCCAGCCACTTCTTCATTGAATGACTTCTTTTTATGTTGATCTTTCTTATGCATGTGTTTGTGTTTTGCCGAAATGCAGCACAAAGTCTACCACGGCTTTTTTAAATAAATCAGCTTCGCCAAACAACACCTGATGCTGCACGGGCTGCACGTACAAGGGCAGTCGTTTCAATTCTTCGCCAAACTTGAGGAGGCGAACCGCATCCTTTTCTGTTGTCAGCAATAGCTTTTCGTTATGCTCCAGCTGAGTGAAGCGTTTTTCCATCTCCCGCAAATCATCAATGCTGAAAATATGATGATCGCTGTAACTGAGCTGATGATACTCGGCTACATGTTTTTCCAAATGTTTTTTGAGTGGCACCGGATTGGCAATGCCACACACCAACAACACCGCAGCTTCTGCAGGCAGCGATTTTGTTTCTGCTGTAAGAATGTGATACGGCGTAGCATATTGCAAGCAGGTAAAAAACACTTGCTGATGCGCCAAGAGTTTAATACGCTGAATGATTTTTTGCTTTTCCGTAGGCCCCATATCCGGCGGGCATTTGGTAACGACGATTATCTGTGCCCGTTGTACACTGCGGCGTTCATCCCGCAAATCGCCGCTCGGCAAAAACCAATCGTACCAATAAGGATTGCTGTAATCAGTCAGCAAAATATTGAGCCCTGCACTAATAGCTCTGTGCTGAAAAGCATCATCCAAAATAATCACATCTGTATCGGGGCGGTCTTGCAGCAATTGCGGTACAGCTACAATACGTTCCTCACCCACAGCCACGGCTACATGCGGAAACTTCTGATGAAACTGCATAGGTTCATCGCCTATTTCCAATGCAGTGGTACCCTCGCCTGCCAGCAGGTAGCCTTTCGTTTTTCTTTTGTATCCACGGCTCAAAGTGGCCAGCTGAAAATCTTCCTGCAGCCAACCAATCAGCATTTCGGTCATGGGGCTTTTGCCAGTACCACCTACACTCACATTGCCCACACATATGAGTGGCAGATTGAACGATGTTGTTTTGAAAAAATTCCAGTCGTAGAGCTTGTTGCGCAGCATCACCACCAGCGCCATTACAAATGAAAAAGGGAACAACAATAACCGGAGACCACGTAACAGGTAAAAATTAAAATGCATAGATCCGTTGCGGCGTGATACAATATTTTAAAGGTACATCATTCGCATGGATATCCTCAATGCCGTCAACTGGCGGAAACCAACTCAGCCCGATTGTTAACACATCCTTCTTACAGCGTGTTAAAAAACGGTCATAAAATCCTTTGCCATAGCCCACCCGAAAACCACGGGTATCAAAGGCCAGCAAGGGCACCAGCACAACATCTATATTTTCTGGCGAAACAATGTTGCCCGCCACGGGTTCTTCCAAACCAAATACGGTTTCTTCCCATTGCACAGCATCGTCATCGGCAATGGCATCCATACTGCCATCGGTCATTTGGATGCGTGGATAACAAAATTGAATACCGGCCACTTCATCGCTCAGCACCGATTCGAAATAATGCACTGGTACCTCATGGCGATTGTCCATGCTGCGGTAGCTCATGTACATAGCAGGCGCTGGCAACGACAAGGATAAAAACTGGTGCAACATGGGTGTCAGCATTTCGTGCATGGCTTCGGTGGTCAACGTCTGGCGCTGTGCCGTATAGCTTTTGCGAATGCTGGCTTTAGTCATGTTGCGGTTAGTCTACTCTTTCAAAAAATGAAAAAACGGTGGTGCCGTAGTTGCGTTGTTTTACAAAACCTGCATACTGCTCGTAATTGTTGCGGGGTGTATGCTCCAGCACAAATACGCCATCCGGTGCAATCAGTTTTCTATCAATGATGATGCGTGGAATATCATCAATGGTAGTGAGTGCATACGGAGGGCCTGCAAAAATGAAATCGTATTGTTCGGTACAGGTTTCCAAAAATTTGAACACATCCAGGCGAAACATTTTTACCGGAGGTGCACCCAGTTTTTTCAGGTTGTCGCTGATGAACTGATACATTTGCACATCCTTTTCTACAATGGTGCTATCGGTAGCGCCACGGCTAATGAGTTCGTACGAAATGGCACCGGTGCCGCCAAATAAATCGAGTGTTTTGGCGCCTTCAAAATCAACCTGATTTTGCAAAATATTGAACAAGCCTTCTTTGGCAATATCCGTAGTAGGCCTGGTGTAAGGCATTTTGGTTGGCGGATGAATTTTTCGCCCTCCCCATTCTCCTCCAATGATTCTCATGACAAAACTGCTAAGAGGTGAGCAAAATAATGTGTGGTGGCTTCTGCCGGCATCGACACATCGGTTGTTTGCAACTGAAACTGTTGCAGGTATTTCTGTAAGCTGGTATACAAATCGCCATCAGTAGCAATCATGCCGGAGCATTGCCATTGCACCTCGGCCCCATTGAGCCCGTATTGCTGACAAACCTGCAACAATCGATACGCCAAATCATCGGCATTCAATACCGGCAGGCAAGCTGCAAAAATCAACCGGCCATCCTGTTGCAATTGCAGCATACATTGTTGTGGGGCCAGCAGCAGTTGACCAATGGTGCCCGTAGCTACAGGTCGTTGCAGCAGCATTGACTGCACATGTTGCACCTGCATTACCTGAAAATGGTTGCGCATTCTTTGCAGCAGCAATTCAGGCATTTGCCAAATAATGGCCATGTCGCGGTGTTGTAAAATATCGGAGCTGGTATGCTGCCACAAAGCAGCCCCCAACAGCAAATCGAGTTCCTGTTTGCAGCGGTCGGTATCAAGCACTTCCAGCGGGCAGGGCAAAAAACGTGACGCCGCAGCTACCAGCTTCACTGCCACATCGTGCAGTTGCAGCAGCTTGCTTTGGCCTAGCAGCGCATCCCATTCGTCCTCGTCATCAATGCTTCCGCTAAATGATTCGAGGGCTTCTACCGAGGCCGTATTGTTGTTGAAGAGTAATACATGCAAGTGCAGCGGCGACCACTCCAGCAGCAGCTGACGGTTGTGCGCCTCGTAAGGCAGCAGTGCATGTGTTCCGATATCCATTGATTTAGCAACCATTGCAGCAAACCTAAAGTTTTTGCCGCACGGCATTCACTTGTGCTATCAACCAGTGTGCAATTCTGTGCATCGCAAAGCTGGCTTCCCGCATCTTTGCAGTTCATGAATGCCATTTCTGTATATCGTCGTTGGTTATTGGGCAGCTACCTGTTGTTGCTCATTAGCCTGTTCATTCCAGCCGAAAGCATTCGCCTGAATGGCGGCACTCATACCGTAGCCCTGTATTTTCAGCAGTCGGCCTGGGCCATGGTTGGTGTAGCTGTAGTGCTCATTTCCCTGCAGTGGATTTGGCAACTTAAAAAACAGCAATGGCTCGTTTGGCCGGGCATTATTAGCGGTCTATTGCTGCTGGCTTTTGCCTTGCTGCGCATCATTAGGTTGCTGCAAATGCCCGAGTTGGCAGACAAACAATTCAGCGGTCAGCCGCAGTTGGGCTTGTACCTGATGGCAGTAGCGGCGCTGGCGTTGATGGGAGTGGAAGGAATGCAATGGCGAAAAAATGCTACTAGAGCGTAATAACTTTAGTAAATGTCTTAAAAGCCTTTCGTGCTTCATGCATTCACTTTTCTGAGCACATTTTACACAGAGGGAGGCGTTGGCCAGGCAAAACGGCCGAAGGCGTCGGGTTTGCCTTGAATTTTCTTTGGTTACTTTCTTTTTTCAAGAAAAAGAAAGTGACAAAGCCGCATTAAGACATAATTAGAAAATTGAATGCCTTTTTGCCCGGAAATAATCTATTCACAAGCTTCATCCTCCTACTATTTATACACATCAACGAGTCATTCACCCGCTTGAGAGCACAATAAATCCCCACCCCGTGGG
The DNA here is from genome assembly GCF_009740285.1 of Phnomibacter ginsenosidimutans. Classification (GTDB taxonomy): domain Bacteria; phylum Bacteroidota; class Bacteroidia; order Chitinophagales; family Chitinophagaceae; genus Phnomibacter; species Phnomibacter ginsenosidimutans. The sequence continues at coordinate 1,513,185 of NZ_CP046566.1, read as the reverse complement.
TTTCTTGTATTAGCCGCTACATTTGGGCGGCATTTATCTTTGGTACAATGGCAGTAAAAGCAAAGCAAAAGAAGGAAACCAGCACCCCAGGACTGAAGCAGGAAAAAGAGCAAACCGTGAGTGTGCAGGAAGTGGTGAAAGATGAACGCACCCACAAAATCAGCGGGTTCAGCCTGCTGGTGCTAAGTATTCTATTGCTCATTGCGCTTGGCTCCTATTGCTTTACCTGGCAGGAAGATCAGGATAAAGTATTCAAAGCCGGCGCCAATTTTTTGTTTGCAGACAATTTACAGGTTGACAATATGCTCGGCCGCCTCGGTGCGTGGACGGGCCACACCCTCATTTATAAAGGCTTTGGACTGGCTGCCTTTCTGCTGTGCACGTTGCCGTTTGTTGCAGGTGTCAACCTCATTTTTGGTAAAAAGCTTTTTTCTGTTTGGCGCAATGTGAAGTACACCTTCACCGGGCTGCTGTTTTTTAGTGTGGCACTTGCTTTTGCCCTGCCCGACAGTGGCTTTAGCTACGGCGGTGCTGTGGGTGAATTTTGCAGCCAATACCTGAGCAACCTCATGGGCAAAGCCGGCACCGGTTTGCTCTTGTTTGTGGCTGGTTTCAGTTGGTTTATCTGGCGGTTCAACCCAGTGTTCAAACTGCCCAAGCGGTTGGAAAAACCCACCCTCACCGATGCCGAAGCCAACCTCACCAAACCCGAAGCGGTAGCTGCCATAGTGCCGGAAGCGGTGGAAGAAACAACCATTCCAGAATCGCCTGCTGCACAGAGTGATGCCCGTTTTCAGCCAACGCCCATTCCCTCGGGCAAAAGCATCAACGACTTATATGCCGAAGGCAAAACGCCTGCCATGCAGGTATTTGTGCCCGAGGAAATCAATCCACTCACCAACCAGCCTGTAGCGGCCAATGGCAACAGCATGGATGGTGATGGCATTGCCGTGGTTTTGCCACAACCATCAACGCCGGTGAATGAAGACCCGGTGAATGCGCTGGATGTAATGGAGACTGATGAATCGGTAGAAACCATTGCGGTAGCATTGCCACCCAAGCCTAATCCACCAGCACCTGTAGCGGAATCCGAACCAGAGTCAGAACCTTTGCAGCCTAAAAAAATTACGCCCATCGCCGTTCGTGAAATACTGCCCAACCAACTGCCCAAAAGCGATTTGGAACTGGAGCTGAACAACGACTTGGACGAAGAAGAAGACATTGACGAAATGGTAGCTAATGCCACCGGCAGCATTCCGGAAATCACACAGGATTTAGAGCCCTACGATCCTGCACTGGATTTGAAAGGCTATAAATTTCCCGGCCTCGATTTGCTGGATACACATGGCAGCGAAAAAGTAATAGCCGACCCCGAAGAACTGGAGCAAAATAAGAATCAGATCATCGGCACCCTCAAGAATTACGACATCACCATTCAGCGGATTTCTGCAACGGTAGGTCCTACTGTAACACTCTATGAAATTGTGCCGGCGCCTGGTGTACGTATCAGCCGCATCAAAAACCTGGAGGATGACATTGCGTTGAGTCTCGCAGCATTGGGCATCCGCATCATTGCACCCATTCCGGGTAAGGGTACCATTGGTATTGAAGTACCCAATGTGCGGAAGAATGTGGTGAGCATGAAGAGTCTGCTGAGCAGCGACAAATATCTCAACAACAAATACAGCCTGCCCATTGCCATTGGCAAAACCATTGCCAACGAGCATTTCGTAGCCGACCTTGCCAGCATGCCGCACTTGCTGATGGCAGGTGCTACCGGTCAGGGTAAATCGGTCGGCATCAATACAGTGCTCGTTAGTTTGTTGTATAAAAAACATCCTTCGCAACTCAAGTTTGTACTGGTCGATCCGAAGAAGGTAGAACTGAGTTTGTACCGCGTCATCGAAAAACACTTTTTGGCTAAACTACCTGGCGAAGATGAAAGCATCATCACCGATACCAAAAAAGTAATCAATACACTCAACGCTTTGTGTATTGAAATGGACAACCGCTACGACCTGCTGAAAGAGGCCCATGTACGCAACATCAAAGAGTACAACGAGAAGTTCATCAAACGCAAGCTCAATCCGCAAAAAGGCCATCAGTATCTACCGTTTATTGTGTTGGTGGTAGATGAATTTGCCGATCTCATCATGACCGCTGGCAAAGAAGTAGAAATGCCGATTGCCCGATTGGCGCAGCTGGCCCGTGCTGTGGGTATTCACCTCATTATTGCTACGCAGCGTCCTTCGGTCAATATCATTACCGGTACCATCAAGGCCAACTTCCCGAGCCGTATTGCTTTTAAAGTGAGTTCAAAAATTGACAGCCGCACCATCCTCGACGCCGGCGGTGCAGAGCAACTCATTGGCAAGGGCGACATGCTCATTAGTCACAATGGCGAACTCATTCGTTTGCAGTGTGCGTTTGTAGATACACCCGAGGTAGAGAAAGTGTGTGAATTTATTGGCACACAACGAGGCTACCCCGATGCCTTCCTGCTGCCCGAATATGTAGATGAAAAAGAACAAGAAGGCCGCGACTTCGACCTGAGCGACCGGGATGTATTGTTTGCCGATGCAGCCCGCTTGATTGTACAAAACCAAATGGGTAGCACCAGCCTAATCCAACGCCGCATGAAGCTAGGCTACAACCGAGCAGGTCGATTGATGGATCGACTGGAAGCTGCAGGCATTGTAGGTGCCAACCAAGGCAGTAAAGCCCGTGAAGTGCTGGTAAAAACCGAACACGAACTGGAGCAGATTCTCGAGAATTTTTAAAGCTTGCAGTTACAACAACCTATCCTTTTACATACCAGATGTAGTCTAATTATTGAAATTGAGTGTTCCATAATTTTTAAGTTGGCCTGAAAGAATAACCTTTCCATAAAAAGTAAGGGTGCCGTTGTTTACGAATTCATTTGCCAATTGGAATGCCGGAGTCATGGTGGATGCAGAAAAAACACAAACGGCGTTGTTTGTGAAAATGCCACTATTAAAAAATGTTTTTCCATTGATGTAACAGTTACCTGCATTGGCATATTCACCTTGCATGTGTGCCACAGCAGCGGTGCCAGTTTGTATCCATTGATTCGTATTTAGAACCATTCCTTCTATAGTCACCCAAGTGTTGGCAGAGGCTTCATTCAGATAATCACTTATTTGAAAAACGCCTTCATTATTAACGCCATTTATCATCAATGGAGCATATATTGAACCGTATAATTTTATGGTACCGGTATTGATTACATCATGGATATTGGCCGTAAAACCATTGCTAGGAAATTGCAAAACTTCTATCGTCCCATCGTTAGTTATTTGCCCCGTAATTGCTCCAGCATTAATGACACCACTGTTCTGTATCGTATTACTCGTTAACTGCGTTTCATAAAGCAAATTGATTTTTCCCTTGTTGTGAAGAAAAGTGGCATTCAAGCTTCCTCCATTCATATTGTATCCTGAATGAATAGTAATAACAGCACTGGAATCTACAGCCAAACTATCTGCAGAAAGCTGCAAACCAATTCCGGAAACAGTTCCGGAAACAACTGCCTTTTTCAAGCTCATTTTTTGTTGATACAACGCATTTTCTACATCCGCATCTGAAACGATGTTGCCTGAAATATTGGCTATGCCCAGTAAAGTTGCTCCTGCCCCGTTGAAAAACAATTTACCTGCAACAGTTACTTCAGAAGTAGTATTCGCCTTTAGTCTTTCACGTTCTATGATGCTTTCATAAAGCAGCCCTTGAAAAGTAATGTTAGTATTTGCAGGAACCATCCAATACACACTGTCCTTTACATGACAATACCCCCTGACTATAATATTGGTATCAATAATTACTTGTTGATAATTACCATTGGATTCAAAAACAATGGTGTCGCCATATTCAATTTGAAGTCCGGGATATTGACGGTTTTCCCAGTTAGCAGTATCTGAGTACAGTGCTTGTGCTACAACTGGTTTAAAAACAAAAGTTCGGGCAACACTAGTATTGACAAATGCACAAACTGAAAAGCAGAGCATGAAAAAATTATACAGGTTGTGCCTTTTCGCTATAACTAGAATTTTAGCCATAAGTTTCTCGAATTCTATTTCCACTTGTCCCTAAATATCCTTTATAATCAGCTTGCGAATAGTAACCTAGGTCACATTTTATCCCCTCCACCCCTTTGCCAATATTTCCAACTGTATTTATTACGAGCAACTTCTCTACATTACAGACGCTTTAAGCAATACTTGAATATTTAATCAGGCTTCATGAAACAACTATTGTCATTCATTTTACTACTGATGAGCATAACGGCTTATACACAATCACTGCCTTCGTATCAAATTTTTACTGCTAAAGGCAAAAAGGCCAAATGGGGCGATGTGGTAAAAGCCATGCAGCAACAGGAAGTGATTTTGTTTGGCGAATACCACGACAATCCTATTGCACATTGGTTGCAACTGGAGCTCACCCGCAGCCTGGGTGATCAGCAAAAAATTACGCTGGGTGCCGAAATGTTTGAAGCCGACAATCAGCAAGCCCTCAATGCTTTTTTAGCGGGCAAGCTATCAGCCAAAGGGCTTGACAGTAATGCACGGCTTTGGAAAAATTATCCCACTGATTATGCGCCGCTGGTAAAATATGCCAAGGAAAAAAACTACGCTTTTATTGCCACCAATATTCCGCGGCGATACGCCAGCATGGTAGCCAAGGGTGGTTTTGAAGTGTTGGACACCATTTCAGCAGAAGCTAAAGCCTGGATGATGCCACTGCCTGTGGCGTACGATTCTTTGTTGCCCTGCTACAAAAACATGCTACAAATGATGGGTGGCCATGGCAGCAGCAACCTGCCCAAAGCACAAGCCGTAAAAGATGCAACGATGGCGTATTTCATTTTGCAACACCTGCAGCCCGGTGTGCCATTTATACACTACAATGGCGCCTACCATAGCGACAATTATGAAAGCATCAACTGGTATCTGAAACAAAGCCGGCCCGGTCTGCGCATTGGCACCATTAGTACCGTTACACAAAAAGACCTTGCCCGGCTCGATAAAGAGCACCTGGGCAAGGCCGATTTTATTATTGTGGTAGACGAGGATATGACGAAAACCTATTGAGGTAAGAGGGACGAAGTACGAGGTTTGAAGGTCAAGACCTAGGTTGAGGTAGAGGACAAGGTTGAGAATAAGGTCGAGAGACGAAGATGTAGTCACATACCAACATCTCAACGTGCCAACTTACCAACCAACCAACTCAAAACTCCACCTCACAACCTATAGGTGCACCCGGAGGGGCTTCTTTGTGTAAGGTTGGTTTGGCTTTATCCGGTGATTTCATTCTGTCGATGGCGAGTTGATAATGCGCTTTGTCTGCAGCTGTACTGGTTTTAACTTGTTCCGTGAGCCAGACTTTCAGATTTTCTAACGCTTGCTGCAGTTGTGCTTTCACTTCAAAACCATTGTCGTCATTTACACTGCCCCCCAACAAATACGTGAGCAATATCTGCTCTGTTTGTTGTTGTATTTGTTTTTCAAAACCAGACTTACGAGGTGCTTTCCAAGTGTTGTCTACCATGTATTGCAGCACTTCTTCCAGGCCAAGGCCCACGGTAGTTTGCTGCTGCACCAGGCGGTTCAGTCTTTCGGGGTGAAAGAGGAATGACAGCGGCAAATCGGCGGCTGTTTCTGCAGGTGTTAATCTGTCGAAAGCGAGGCCCGTACGTTTTTTAAACAGCTCTCTGTTGAAATCGTATCCTGCAGGACGAGGTGGAATTAAATTGGCAATGCGTTCAGGAATATTGAGCACTTCGGGCTGCAAAGTTTTCATGATCCCTTCAAGAGCAGCCATTTGTTCTGCTTTAGAAAGTGGCGTATAAATGCTTTGGCCATCGCCACGTAAAGCATAGTTGTAATGCGCACCACCCACCAGTTTGGTTACCGCTTCTACCTGATAGCGATGGTAGAAATACAAGGGCACCAACGCATCTTCTAAAAAGGCCATGGGTGTACCGGGCCGCACATTGTTTTCTCCAAAATTCTCAAGGGCTTTTTGGCGAACCGCCAGCACGTTTTTCAACTCTTCTACCACACTACGGCCATTGTCCCACAGGTGAGCATCTTTATGTAATCCACCAGGAGCTCGGGCATCACGGTCGCTGATGAATTGCAAACCATTTTTTGCAGCAGTTGTGAGAATTGTGTTGAGTACGGTTTGTTCATTTTCGCCGGGAGCCATTTCTCTGTATCCCCAGTTAATGGCTACTTTATCCCAAGCACCAATGCCTTTGTCGTATACCTGACTCATGTCTATTTCACCCTTCGCATTCAGCGTTACCACAGGGTGCGGATAATCCATGACAGAAGCACGGTTGCTTACACTGCTGGCATAGTTGTGCATGAGGCCCAACGTATGTCCTACTTCGTGTGCCGACAGCTGCCGTAGCCTGTCCAGTGCGGCTTTCAGCATGGGATCATCGGCGGGCAATCCTTTGGCATAAGGCGACAGCAGGGCGCTAAAAATGAGGTAGTCTTGCCGCACTCTTAAAGAACCAAGCGTTACATTTCCTTTGATGATTTCGCCGGTACGGGGGTCAACAACAGAAGCACCATAACTCCAGCCACGTGTACTGCGGTGTACCCAGTTGATCATGTTGTAGCGAATGTCCATGGGATCGGCAGTATCGGGCAATATTTTTACCTGAAAAGCATTGATGAAGCCTGCAGCTTCGAAAGCCTGATTCCACCAGCCGGCCCCTTCGAGCAAGGCACTGCGAATGGGCTCGGGGGTGCCATTGTCGAGGTAGTACACAATGGGTTTTACCGCTTCACTTTTCGCCGCTTTTTTATCCTTCTTTTCGAGGCGATGCCGCACGGCATAAAACTTTTCGATGGGCTCACTCACCGGCGTGGCATAATCGTAATACGACAGGGGAATAAAACTGCTTCGGGCATCAAATACCCGGGGTTTGTAGTTGGCATCGGGCAGTTGTACAAAACTGTGGTGCATGCGCAGCGTAATGGCTTCATCGCTGGGCGTCACCGAACGTACATAAGCACCCGTTTGGCCATCGGTATTGGTAAAGGTGATGGTGGTTTCAATCTCCGTATTCAACGGAAAATTGCGGGTGTTGGGAAGGTAGAGCAACGACCGGTTTTTATCCAACTGATAGCTGCCCTGATTGCTGCGCCGCAAGGTGTTGGCTACTTTCACCGCATCCCGCAACATGAATTCGGTAGCATCTACCAGCACCCGCTGGCCAGTAGCCGCTTCGGCGGTAAATGCCCACAGCATGCTTTGTGCAAATGACTGCTCCACAGCCCGCTTTTCTGCTGCATCGTTGCTCACCGCACGGTAAGCATAATTGGGCTGAATCATCATTACTTTTTTGCCCTGCTGCTCAAACCGGATAATGCGTTCTTCGCCCAGTTTGCCGCGGTCGAGGCCAATATCATTGCTACCCAGGCCGGCCGGCAACGAAGTGTTGTACAGCAATTCCTGTTTCCATTGGTTGATTTCGAGGTAAATCTTTCCGGTTTCACCATCGAGGTACATTGGTAGAAAACCCGGTTTGGCGGTCATGTTTTTTACCTTGTCTTCGATGGCAGGCAGCGATTGTGCCATTGCATTGAGGCTTAGCCCGAAGCAGGCCAGCCAAATCCATTTCTTCATCAGCGATTGTTTTGTGGTTGAAAACTAACCATTAGAAGCCATTTTTCAGGCAAAACATTGCCGGCCAAAAAGCCCATGATAAAAATGCCAAATGTTTAAATACCTGTAAAAAAAGCAGTGGTGAGCAACCTTGCGCAGGAAACAGCGTCTGAGGATTACATTTGTCCCGTTTTAAAACTACATCATGAAGCATATTTTATTTGCGATTGCCCTACTCTTAGCCCTACCCGCTATCAGTCAGAACGACCCCGCCGCCAAGGCACTCCTCGATAAAGTGAGTAAAAAATTTAAAGGCCTCACCACGGTGCAAGGCAATTACAGCCTTACGGTAACCACCCGTGCTGGCAAGCCTGCAGGCAAAAAATCGGGACAGATTTTTGTAAAAGGTGCCAAGTATAAAATCACAGAACAAAGCATGCAGATTTTGTGCGACGGCAAAAAAGTATGGAAGTACGAACCAGCTGCCAATGAGGTAAGCGTAAGTGCCGTGGACAACAGCAGCGGTGCCATCACGCCACAAAAGCTTTTCACCAACTTTTACGATAAAGACTTTTTGTACAAGCTCAACGGACCTGTAACTGTGAATGGCAAGAAAGTGCAGGAAATAGAAATGACACCTACCGATAAACGCAAGTCGTTTTACAAAGTGTATGTGTACATAGACGAAGCGCAGAGCATGATTGTGAGCAGCAAGATTTATGAAAATAGCGGCAACATTTACAACTACAGCATCAGCAACCTGAAAACAAATGCTGCCCTGGCAGATAACCTGTTTGCATTCGACAAAGCCAAGTACCCCGGTGTAGAAGTGATAGAACAATAAGAACTGCAGCTTGCTGCAAAACAAACGGCGGAGAAAACATTGGTCTTTCTCCGCCGTTTTGCATTTGCTGACATTTATAATACCAGTTGTCTCAAATGTGTAACAAGCTATAAGAAGAAATGAAGTAACAGACAATCATCTAAACATACCGATGGCTATCGGGAGTCATCCAACATCTTCTTCCTACCAACAATCAACTATCAACTACCAACTATTTCTCCCCCCAGCGATAAGTATTTTGCTCCAAACCAATCAAATCAATCAGGCGGTCGGTTACAGTGGCAGCTACTTCTTCTACGGTTTGTGGGCGGCTATAAAATGAAGGCGTACAAGGGCAAATGATGCCACCCGCCAGCGTTACGGTTTCCATGTTCTTGATATGGATGAGGTTGTAAGGTGTTTCTCTTACAGCGAGGATGAGTTTGCGGCGTTCTTTCAATACCACATCGGCGGCACGGGTCACTAAATCGTTGCTCACCCCTTGTGCTATGCGGCCCAGCGTACCCATGCTGCAAGGCACTACCAGCATGGTATTATAGCGGCCACTGCCACTGGCAAAGGGCGCATTAAAATCGTTGCGGTCGAAATATTGCACCGGATATTTTTCCAATACATCGTTGCCCAGTTCCTGGCGGGCCACATCGGCTGCATTGGGCGACATCACCACAGCCAGAGCATCAATTTGCTGACGCAACTGCACCAGTTTATCCAACAACAATTTGGCGTAAATGGAACCACTGGCTCCCGTAATAGCAACAACAATTTTATGCATGGGCATCGCTTAGCTTTGCCAAAATAACAGCATTGCATGCGAAAGGTTTCCATTTGGTGGTTGTGCAGTATCATTTCTCTTTTACCAGTGCTGTCGGCATTTGCGCCGGCAGGTAAAAAAGGCGTGCAATGGCAACCTATTGCACAGCTGGCAGCGCAGCTACCGCCAGATGGCAAACCGGTGCTGGTAGATGTATACACCGATTGGTGCACCTACTGCAAACTGATGGATGCTACCACCTGGCAACACGACTCAGTAGTGCAATACATTCAGGCCAATTATGTGCCCGTTAAACTCAATGCCGAACGCAAGGATAGTGTGCGTTGGGATGGCGAAGTGTTTCGCTATCAATCCAAGTTTAAAGTGCATCAGCTGGCGGTGAAATTATTGCGGGGCAATATGGTGTATCCTTCTACTGTTATCATTCCTGCAAAAGGTGAATGGCAGGTGATACCCGGTGCTATTAAGCCCAAAGACCTGGAGCTGGTGCTGAAATACTACGGCAGCCGGGCCAATGAGCAAATGGATTTTGTGAGCTATCAGCGGCAGTTTAGTGGCAAATGGAAGTGAGATTTAACCACAGAGGGGATGGAGGAATGCACGGAGGAACACGGAGTTTTTTCGAACCACCAAGGCACAAAAACAAAAGGAGCACAACGCATTTTACCACAAAGGGAAAGGAGGTAAACTCAGAGGATCACGGAGTTTTTTAACCACGAAGGTTCAAAACTGCTAAGGAGAACTAAGTGGTATTTTCAAACTTGCTTATGCTTTAATCCATATTGCTCATTACTAGTTGCAGACAGCTTTCAGCCCTTTGCTTTAAGCCATTAGCCAACCCAAACACATATTTTTTTTGTTTAATCCGTCAGCATTCCTCATATTAGTCCTGAATTTTCATAGGATAAGGTTTAATGGTCAATGGTTTTGATTGAGGAAGCCCCGCAATGCGGGGCTTTTTGTTGGCCATTATTTCCCAAAGCAACAGCGCCCCACTTTCGTGAGGCGCTGTTGTTGATTATCTGGACAGGCCGATGTTTTCCCAACATCTCCCAACCATCATCTATCATCTGCATTATGCTTTCTCCGCCATATCCGGAATGGCTTCTGCCTTATAAGCACCGGCATCCAATTTTTCTTTGGTTTCGGTGAAGGCTTTCAACGTCAGTTGAATATCCTCATCGGTATGAGCGGCACTAGGTATAAGGCGGTAAATGATGTGCCCTTTAGGAATAACAGGATACACCACAATAGAGCAGAAAATTTTGTAGTTCTCCCGCAGGTCCATCACCATAGCGGTAGCTTCTTCAATACCGCCCTTCATGTACACCGGCGTTACTACCGAATCGGTTTTGCCGATGTCGAAACCACGGGCTTTCAAACCTTCCTGCAGTTTGGTCGCATTTTCCCACAACTTGTTTTTCAGTTCGGGCATGGTTTGCAACATGTGCAGGCGCTTCAGGTTGCCCAATACAATGGGCATGGGCAAGCTCTTTGCAAAAATCTGACTGCGAATGTTGTAGCGGATATAATCGATAATGGCTTTGGGACCGGCAATAAATGCACCGATGCTGGCCATTGATTTGGCAAATGTGCTGAAGTACAAATCGATACCATCCTGACAGCCTTGTGCTTCACCAGCGCCGGCACCTGTTTCGCCGAGGGTACCAAAACCATGCGCATCATCTACCAGCAGGCGGAAATCATATTTGCCTTTGAGGGCCACAATTTCTTTCAGTTTACCTTGGTCGCCGGCCATGCCAAACACCCCTTCGGTAATTACCAGAATGCCGCCACTTTTTTGCTTTTCAATCAGCTGCGTGGCACGTTGCAATTGCTTCTCGCAATCTTCGATATCGTTGTGCTTAAATACGTAGCGGTGACCGGGGTGCAAACGCAAACCATCAATGATACAAGCATGGCTTTCTGCATCGTACACAATCACATCATGACGGCCACACAAGGTATCAATGGCACTCATGATGCCCTGATAACCGAAGTTCAACAAAATGGCATCTTCTTTATGTTCAAAGGCAGCCAGTTCGGCTTCCAAACGTTCATGATGGTTACTGTTACCACTCATCATACGGGCACCCATGGGGTAAGCCAAACCAAATTCGGCAGCGGCTTCGGCATCTACCTTGCGTATTTCGGGGTGGTTGGCCAAGCCCAGGTAGTTATTGAGGCTCCATACAATCATTTCTTGTCCGCGAAACTTCATGCGTGACGCTATTTCTCCTTCCAGTTTGGGGAAGGCAAAATATCCGTGAGCACGTTCACGGTGCTGACCAAGAGGTCCGTAGTTCTTCAACAGTCTTTCAAAAATGTCGGCCATAGTGCTGATTTTCTTGTGGTACAAATCCAGCCAGACAGCTGGTTTTTCGGCCGCAAATGTACATTTTACACACGGCACAGCAAGTAAAGCTTCGCCAAAGTTGAGCACACCCTGTGCATCTTAGCCCTGGTTAAAGTTTGGGCGCATTGTCTTTCCAGTGCCACAAATGCAGGCAGGCATAGGTTTGATACGGATGCCATTGGGCAGCAATAGCTTGCATGCGGGCCTTTTGCCGGCGCAGGTCTTTGCTGCGAATACCGTACAGCTGCAGCATGGCTTGCCGTATGCCCAAATCATCTACAGGAAACACATTGGTGCGGGCCATACTAAACATCAGCAGCATTTCTACCGTCCATGGACCCACGCCTTTTATTTGTGTTAGCAAAGCTTTCAATTCGTCATTGCTCAATGCATGCAACTGGCGATCGGTTAATTGATGGGTTTCAAAAAAAGCTGCCACAGCATACACATAAGTTGCCTTGGCATGACTCAATCCTATGCTGCGCAATTGCTCGTAAGAGATGGCCAGCACATCTGTCATAACAGGTACTTTTTGCGTGGGGAACAAGGCTAAAAAACGCTGTTTAAATACAGTCGCCACTTTGGTACTAAGTTGCTGGCTCATGATGGACAGCATCAGCTGCAATCCTATATTTCTTTTTTTCTTAAGTGAAAAAACCTGACCCTCAAGCACATTGAAAAGTACCGGATCATTTTTCAACACTTGTACATATTCCATTAGACAGATTGTTGGATGTTTCAACATTATGCCTGCATATTTGCGCCCATGAGGCGTGAATTACAGGTGACGGGTGATGGGTCGCATACATTGCAACTGGCATCGTCCGAAGTTACGTACCACAAGCCGGTACGGAGCTATTCAGGAGAGTGAGCATGTTTATATCGGCGCAGGGATGCAGCCTTTTGTAGGCAAAACAGAACCTGTCCGCATTTTTGAAATGGGCTTTGGCACAGGGCTCAATGCCTTTCTGGCTTACCTCGAAGCCAGAGAAGCCAAGGTGAAAATTGAATACGAAGCTGTAGAAGCATTTCCGCTGGAAAAGGAAGAATACAAGCACTTGAATTTTGCACAGGTAATGGGCAAAAGAGAATTGTGCGAATCATTTCAGATGCTCCACCAAACGCCCTGGCAACGTACTATCCGCATTGGCAGCTGGTTTAGCTTGGTAAAACACAAAACATCTTTGCAGGAGTTTCAAACCAGCAAACAATTTCATGTCATTTTCTTCGATGCCTTTGCACCTTCTGCCCAGCCTGAACTATGGACGGCCGAGGTGTTTACCAAAATGTATGACCTGCTTTATCCCGGCGGATTGCTGACAACTTATTGCAGCAAAGGCGAAGTAAGACGTACCTTAGAATCGGTTGGCTTTATTGTTGAAAAACTACCCGGACCTTACGGCAAACGAGAAATGGTGCGGGCCCACAAACTTCAAGAAGAATGAAACGCATATTCCTGCTCCTGATGATTGGTTTGCTGGCAGCAGCCAATGGCTTTGCACAGCAAACCGCCGATGAAAAAGCCATATTAGCATTGATGCAAGAGCAGGAAGCCGCATGGAACCGTGGTGATATCAAAGCGTTTATGCAGGGATATTGGAAAAACGATTCACTGACATTCACAGGTTCCTCGGGCCTTACCTATGGCTGGCAAAACACCTACGAAGGCTACCTCAAACGGTACGATTCGCCAGCTAAAATGGGGCAATTGAAATTTACCATCATTCAGCTAAAGCCCTTGGGCAAAAAGTACTATAGCGTTATTGGCAAATGGTACCTCACCCGCTCTGCCGGCAATGTAGGCGGGCATTTTTCACTGGTGCTCAAGAAGTTTAAAGAAGGCTGGCGTATCATAGCCGACCATAGCAGTTAGGGCTGCTGCTCGTCTGCACCAAACCGAGGCACTTCCTTCCATTTTTTGATGATATAGCGGAGCAAAAAAACAAAGCTCACTACCACGCAGATGTAATACACTACATGCCATACAGGCTTTGTATCGCCCCAAAACAGCAACCCCATTTTAATACCAAACAAGGTATTGATGAGCAACCAGATGAGTCCCATGCTCATGGTATTCAAAATAGTTGTGAGGTATTTTCTGACTTCTGGTTCCATGCGAATAAATGAAAAGATTGAAGTGAGCTAAAGTCGCACTTTTCGGGTGAAAAGCGGCGAATACACCCGTACATTACAGCATTTCGTTAATAAGGTTCTGTACCTGTCATTTTGGCGCAACAGCCATTATCTTTGCCGTCTTCAAAAAAGCGCATTGATGCACGAAATACCTACTACAACGCCAGACATTGCCGCCGCATTGAAAAGCCACGACGAAAATCGTCAGGGTGAAGCCTATGCGCCCTTTGCGCTGGACCCCAACCAATACAAGAAGCATTTTTACATTGAAAGCTATGGCTGCCAAATGAACTTCAGCGATAGCGAAATTGTAGCTTCCATCCTCAACCAGCATGGCTTTGGCGCCACCCGCAATGTGGAAGAAGCCGATCTCATTTTGCTGAATACCTGCAGCATCCGGGAAAAAGCCGAACAAACCGTTCGCAAACGACTCACCGAGTTTCGCAAACTCAAAGAGAGCAAACCAGGCACCCTGGTGGGCATGCTCGGCTGTATGGCCGAACGCCTCAAAAGCAAACTGCTGGAAGAAGAAAAACTGGTAGACATGGTGGTAGGCCCCGATGCCTACCGTACCCTGCCGGCCCTGGTGGAAGAAGCCGAAACCGGCCAGAAAGCCGTGAACGTAATGCTGAGCCGCGATGAAACCTATGCCGATATTTCACCCGTACGCCTCGACAGCAATGGGGTATCTGCCTTTGTAAGCATTATGCGGGGCTGCAACAATATGTGTTCATTTTGCGTGGTGCCCTTTACCCGTGGCCGTGAACGCAGCCGCGATGATATCAGCATTCTCGCTGAGTGTCAGAACCTGTGGGACCGTGGCTTTAAAGAAGTAACACTACTGGGCCAAAATGTAGACAGCTACTATTTTGTACACGACGATGGCCGCATTGTCAACTTTGCACAGCTGCTCGAAAAAGTAGCCCTCATCAGCCCCGACCTGCGGGTACGTTTCAGCACTTCTCATCCCAAAGACATTACCGATGAAGTGCTGCATACCATGGCCAAGTATGAAAACATTTGCAAATACATACACCTTCCCGTGCAAAGCGGCAGCACCCGTGTATTGCAACTGATGAACCGTACCTACACCCGTGAGTGGTACATGGCCAAGGTAGACCGCATCCGTGAAATACTGCCCGACTGCGGTATCAGTAGTGATGTAATTGCCGGCTTCTGTACCGAAACCGAAGAAGACCATCAGGATACACTCAGCATCATGGATTACAGCAAGTACGACATGAGCTACATGTTTTTTTACAGCGAAAGACCCGGTACACTGGCTGCCCGCCGCTATACCGATGATATTCCGGAAGAGGTAAAGAAGCGCCGCCTGGTAGAAATTGTAGAACTGCAAAACCGCCTGAGCCGCGAAAGCAATCTGCAAGACATTGGCAAGACTTTTAAAGTGTTGATAGAAGGCAACAGCAAACGCAGCGATGCCGACTGGATGGGCCGCAACAGCCAAAACAAAGTGGTGGTATTTCCGAAAGAAAACTACCCGCTGCAAAAAGGTGACTATGTGTGGGTAAAAGTATACGACAGCACACAGGCCACTTTGCTGGGCAATATTGTAGAAGCATAAATACACGGCAGATGCACCCCATCATCGACAACAACAAAAAAGCAATCATTGAACTATGCAAACAGCATGGCATTGCTTCCTTGTGTGTTTTCGGCAGTGTGCTACGGAATGATTTTGGTCCGGAAAGTGATGTTGATTTTCTGGTTAGTTATGTGCCTGACCAATCGCAACTGGAAAAGTTCGACGCATTCCTTTCATTGAAAAACAATTTGGAGCATCTGCTAAAAAGAGATGTAGACTTATTGGATGCTGAAAGTATTGACAACAAGTATCTCCGCTTTTTCATCAACCAAGAAAAACAGTTGTTGTATGGCGAAGCGTGATTTGATTGTGCGACTGGAGGATATCCGAACAAGAATTCTCGCCATTGAGTCAATTCTTCAAGAAGCTGGCGAAGAATCTTCTATGCTGAAAAGTGAAGTCTACAAGCTTGCCTTGGAAAGGTCTTTCGAAATAATTGGAGAAGCATTGTACCAGATTCAGAAACAGCACGAATTTCAACCAGTATCAGACATGAGCAGAATTATCAGCTTACGTCATTTATTGGCGCATGATTATTTCAAAATAAACCACTCCCTATTGTGGGCTTTAGCGACAGAAAAAATTCCTGTTTTAAAAAAGGAAATACTTGACTGGATTGACAGAGAGAATCTCCGTCTTTTTGGAACTATACATCCTGAAATAGATTAAGAAGGATACAACAACATGAGCGACTTACAATCGATAAAAAACAGGTTTGGCATTATTGGCAATGCGCCGGCACTCAACCATGCATTGCATGTGGCCGTGCAGGTAGCCAACACCGACCTAAGCGTACTCATCAGCGGCGAAAGCGGCGTGGGTAAAGAAGTGTTCAGCCAAATCATTCATTCGCTATCGCCCCGCAAGCACAATCCGTTTATTGCGGTCAACTGTGGTGCCATACCCGAAGGCACCATCGACAGCGAATTGTTTGGCCACGAAAAAGGCTCCTTCACCGGTGCCGTAGATGCCCGCAAAGGCTATTTTGAAACGGTAAATGGTGGCACCATTTTTCTGGATGAAATTGGTGAAATGCCGCTGGGCACACAGGCCCGCTTGCTACGGGTACTGGAAACCGGCGAATTCATAAGGGTGGGCTCCAGCAAAGTGCAAAAAACAGATGTGCGGGTGATAGCTGCTACCAACCGCGACTTGCTGCAGGAAGCCCATAAAGGCCGCTTTCGTGAAGACCTGTACTACCGCCTCAACTCTGTGCCCATTCGCATTCCATCGCTCAGAGACAGACAAGAAGATATACCCTTGTTGTTTAGAAAATTTGTGATTGATTTTGCGGAGCGATACAATACTACGCCGGTACAACTGCAAGATGAAGAAGCCCGGCAAATGATTATGCATTATCCATGGCGGGGCAATGTGCGGGAACTGAAAAACATTGCGGAACAAATAAGTGTGCTTGCAAAATCGAAACAAATTTCGGCAGCAGAACTGAAACCCTTTTTACCAGATGCGCTACTCAACAACCTGCCCGTGCTGGCCAGCAATCTGCCAGCTAACGGAAGCGGATTTGTGAGTGAAACCACCTTTGCCAACGAAAGGGATATTTTGTACAAATTCATCTTCGACCTGAAGAAGGATGTGAATGAAATGAAACGCATGTTTGTAGAGCTGGTCAACAATCCTTCTGCTGTTGTTGCCACACAAGGCTTTCAGGATGTCATGAACGACAACAGCAACCTGATGCCACATGATGTAGCCCTCACCAACTTCAACATGAACAAGCCAACACCAGCACCAACGCCGGTGTACATTCAGCAACCCGAAACCGTGGCTACGTTTGATCATCATGAAGAAGTAGATGAGTCGCTCAACATTGCCGAAATGGAAAAAGAACTCATCATCAGGGCATTGAAAAAACACCGCAGCAAACGAAAAGATGCAGCTCTCGACCTCGGCATCAGCGAACGTACGCTGTACCGCAAGTTGAAAGAATACGATATTGAAGACCTGTAGCTCAATGTGATAATTAGCGAATGTGCTAATTTGAAAATGAAAAAGAAATTATGAAAGTAACCAGATGGATGAAGTGGAGTTGGGTATGGCTGCTGATGGCTTTTGCCGTATCGGCTTGCGGTGTATATACGTTTAAAGACATCAGCATTCCGGCTGATATCAAAACGGTGAAGGTGAACTTTATTGAAAACAAAGCCCGGTTGGTAAACCCAAGGTTGAGCCCGGCCATTACAGACAGGTTGCAGCAAAAAATTGTAGGCCAAACCAAACTTACCCGCACCAACAATGAGGATGCCGATTGGGTAATCAGCGGGGCAGTAACCGACTATTCGGTAAGTACATCGGGCATTAGTGCTCAGCAGGCCAGCACCAACCGACTGACCGTTGTGGTTCAAATAAGCCTGCGGGATAACAAGCTGGGCAAAACCAGTGATTACTCTGTCAACAAGAGTTTTGATTTCAGCGCCAGCAAAACCTTGCAGCAGGCCGAAAGCGAATTGGGCGAAGACCTGATTAAAGGCATTACCGACGAAATTTTCAACCGCATTTTTTCCAATTGGTAAATGCCCCCTACATTCGGCCTATGCTTGCTAGCAAACAAACCATATTGCCTTCGCTGGAAACAGCCACCAACGTAGCATCGTTGGCGCAGCAATATCCGTGGTACCCTACGGCGCAGCTGTGGCTGAGTGAGCAAGGCAATACCGAAGCGCCGGGCAAGCTGGCCGCATTTGTACAGCAGCCACTCCGTATGCATGTGTTGCTTACCGCTGTTGCTCCTGCACAAGTTGAACCTGAATCGTTAGGTACCAATGAACAGCCCGAAGCTGTAGCACTGGCTGCCGAAGCGGAAGAAACAGTTTACCATGACCCAGTTCATCCGCCAGAGGAGGCTGCCGAAGAACCTGCTGCCGATGCAGCAGCACAAGAAGAACAGCCTCTCGCAGCTGTAGCGGCTACAGCATCAAGCGATGACGAGGACCTGCTGTTTCAGCCTTATCATACCGTCGACTATTTTGCCGCACTGGGTATTAAAATGGATGCCAGCCAGCTGGGCACCACCCGTTTTGATGTACAGCTGAAAAGCTTTACCCAATGGCTCAAAACCATGAAGCGCATCAACTACCAAACCGGGCAAATCAGCAACGACCCGCTGGTAGAGGCGCAGGCAAGTGCATCGCTTCAAACCAAAGAAGTGGTAACAGAAGCCATGGCCGAGGTGCTGGCCCAGCAGGGAATGGCCAAACAAGCCATTGCCGTATACGAGAAATTATCTTTGCTGCATCCTGAAAAATCCGTTTTCTTTGCAGCCCGAATTGAAAAATTAAAAGCAGAAAAATGACCATCCTTTTCCTCATTCTGATTGTATTGGCGAGTGTAATCCTCGGATTGATCGATCCTGGTACAAAACCCCAAAGGTGGTGGCCTCAGCGGCAACGTAGCCGGTTTGGGCAACCAATTTATGGGCGTAAAACAAACCACTGATGTATTGGAAAAAGGCACCTGGTTGTTTGCTGCCATCATCGGTATTTTGTGCATCGTAAGCGTACTGTTTATGGGCGGTGCCGACCAAGGCAAATCTGCCATCGACCGTGTAAGCGGCAGCGGCGCTCCTGCTCAAACTGCCCCCAAGGCTCAAACGCCTGCAGCTACCACTACGCCAGCTCCTGCCAAGGCAGACAGTGGCAAGTAATTGATTCTAATTTTCGCCGAATAGAAAATCCTGCTGAGCTCAGCAGGATTTTTTTTGCAAATTGCCGAAACAATGCGGCCTTTGTACAACCAAACGAAAAGAGATTTATGCTGAAGAAAATCGTCAAACCGGTGCTGATTATTGGAGCACTGTTGCTGCTACTGTTGTGGTGGCTTTTCGGGAGCAGTGTTACCGGCTTTAGCGACAAAGCCAAATTTGTGTACATCGCAACCGGTACCAACAGCAAAGAAGCAGTGCTGCAGGCATTGCAAAAGGATGGCATCATCAGCAGTACCACCGGCTTTGATGTGCTGGCGAAAGCTACCGGATACTACGATAATATAAAACCGGGTAAATACCGCATCGAAAAAGGCAGCAATGCTTTGAGCATCTTCCGCATGCTGAAAGCCGGCCGTCAGGCTGAAGTAAAACTCGTACTGGGCAAAATACGGTTGCGGGAAGACTGGGCACAAAAAATGAGTCAGCTGATTGAAACAGACAGTGCCAGTATTATGCGGTTTCTGAGCAGCAATGATAGCCTGAAAGCTTTGGGTGTAGATACAGCTAGCTGGGCCACTTTGCTCATTCAAAACACCTACAATATTTACTGGACACAGAATTTCAACACGGTAATGCAAAGGTTGAAGAAAGAGCAAGCCAAGTGGTGGGCACAAAAAAACCGAAAGGAAAAAGCTGCCGCATTGGGTTTTTCTCCTGCGGAAGTGTACACC
Source organism: Phnomibacter ginsenosidimutans (assembly GCF_009740285.1). Lineage (GTDB taxonomy): Bacteria > Bacteroidota > Bacteroidia > Chitinophagales > Chitinophagaceae > Phnomibacter > Phnomibacter ginsenosidimutans. Next base: position 1,493,438 of record NZ_CP046566.1, on the reverse strand, counting down.
ATTGCCAGCATTGTAGAAGAGGAAACCAACATGCGTAGCGACAAGCCGCTGGTGGCCAGTGTGTACATGAACCGCCTGAAGAAAGGCATGCCATTACAAGCCGACCCAACCGTTCGATTTGCCCGAAAAGATTTTGAAACCAACAGGGTGTATTACAACCACCTGAAAGTGGCATCGCCTTACAACACCTATCAAAACAAAGGCCTGCCGCCCGGTCCTATTTGTGTGCCATCTGTAGCCACGCTGGATGCAGTGCTGCAGGCGCCGGCAACTGACTATATTTACTTTGTAGCCAAGCCCGATTTCAGTGGCCACTCAGTGTTCAACAGCAGCTATGCCGAACACAGCAAGGCCGCCAAAATTTATCAGGACAGCCTGACGGCTTATCTCAACCGAAAAGCCGCCAAAGCTGCCGGCAAATAAGATTCAGTCAAGATGACCAAGCTGGAGAAAAAACTGCTGTCATTCCCTCCTATTGCTGCCCTGTTGCGGGTAAGCAAACGCATTACACTGCCCGGGTTTGAAGGCATACCGGTGTTTGATGTGCTACAGTTTTTTATACAGCAGGTGCGAAAAATCGGCTTTAGCGAAAGAGCAGCTGCCATTTCTTTCAACATCATAATGGCCATTCCGGGCGGTCTCATTTTCTTGCTCACACTGGTGCCTTTTTTGCCAGATGCCTTACACCTCAGAGATCAACTACTGATTTTACTCAACGACATGTTGCTGAATAAAGACATGTATCTTTTGCTTAGCGATGTAATCAATGACTTCTTTAATACCGAAAGAAGCGGACTGCTTTGGTTGAGTGTGGCCTTCATTATTTTCTTTAGTTCCAACGCCATGATGGGCATCATGCACACTTTCGACCGCAGCTATTTTGAAGAACGCAGCAGTCGCTTTATGGCCAAGCGTTGGACAGCATTTAAACTTACCTCTTTACTGATTCTGTTGATTTTGGCCTCCATGTTGTTGCTGGCCACACAGGGCAATATCAAAACTTTCATTCTCAAAAAACTAGGCTGGGATCATTATGTTATTCGCACTGTAATCGAATACAGTCGATGGCTCATCATCTTCAGCCTAACCTACTTCACCATCGCATTTATTTACCGGTATGGCCCTGCGGTAAAAGTAAAGTGGAGCCTTCGATCGCCGGGTGCGGTACTGGCTACAGTTTTGGTATTACTTGTTACCTGGGGCTTTTCTGTTTGGGTAAATAATTTCAGCAACATCAACAAAATTTATGGCTCCGTTGGCACGGTTATTCTACTCATGAATATCGTGTACATCAATGCCCTGGTGCTCATCATCGGGTTCGAAATCAATGTGAGTATAGCCTCCATAAAAGCGCAAAGTGCCAAGCGCATTGCTGCCGAAACAATGGCAGATAATATCGAAGACAGATTTTAACATGCTTTGATTGCGCTGAACAAACGGAGTTAATAATTTGTATCGTCATTTATCTTACTTCATACTCCTTCAATTTTCTACTATGAAAAAAATGATGATTGCCATTGTTGCACTTGCCGTATCGGCATTTGCATTTATGCCAGCACAGGTACTCACTGTGGGCAGCCCAATGCCAGATGTAGGTAACATCGGCATGCAAGGTGTGAATGGCAAAGAAGTAACCCTGAAGCAACTCAGTACGAGTAAAGGTTTGCTGGTAATGTTTAGTTGCAACACCTGTCCGTACGTTATTAAAAACCAGACCCGCACCAAAGCCATTTTAAGCTATGCACAATCGCAGCAAATTGGTGTGGCCGTGCTCAACTCCAACGAGGCTTACCGTGGCAATGAAGACAGCTTTGAAGCCATGCAAAGCTATGCCAAAGCGCAAGGATACAACTGGGCTTACAGTATTGATAAAAACCATGTAATAGCCGACGCCTTTGGCGCTACCCGTACACCGGAATGTTTTCTTTTTGACAGCAATGGTATTTTGGTATACCATGGTGCCATTGATGATAGCCCAAGCGATGCATCAGCCGTAAGCCGCAAGCATTTGGAAAAAGCCATCGATGAATTAAATGCCGGACAAAAAATTGCCGTTCCAACCAGCAAATCAATTGGCTGCGCCATTAAAAGATTAAGCAAGCCATAACGGAAAATGATTTCATTAAAAAAGCCCTGCACTAATGCAGGGCTTTTTTAATGGCGGTATGTAATGCTTCCGCCGACAAACTTTCTTCATAAAACTGATAGTACCCTGTTGATGGCCGAATGATGATGGTCGCTGGTATTGCACCGCTCCAGGTAGCATCTACCAACGGACAGTAGTAGTCGGCATTTGTTTCATTGAGCCAAACCACAGGCAGCTTCCATCCCTTTTGCTGCAAATACTTTTTCAAAGCACCAGTTTGATACAACTCCTTAGTATCCTGACTCACCAATAACAATTGCACACTATCTGCTTTCATGGCATTGGCAACGCTGATAAAATGCGGAATCTCGTCAATGCAAGGCTTGCACCAGGTACTCCAAAAATTGACTACTAAAATGCCCTTAGCCTTTTTGTAGTGTTGTACCAGCTCAGGCATTTTCATTTCACGAATGGTTTGCGCAACTGCAACATTGGCTGTTGCATAAATACAAAGAACGAGTGAGAGCATTCTTTTCATGATGATGTTACGCTTCCCTTTCATATTTCATTTTCCATTCGAGTTCCAATGCATGGCGCTGCGCTGCGGGTAATTTTGCTTCATTGTAATGCCCCGCATATCTCTTCTGCCTAAAGGCCTCATAAATAGTAACGGCACAAGCCACAGAAATATTGAGCGACTGGATGATGCCTACCTGCGGAATTCGTAAATGGCCGTCGGCAGCAGCAATCATTTCGGGTGTGCAGCCATATTGTTCATTGCCAAACACCAATGCGGTGGGTTGTGTAAAATCAATGCTGTACAAGTCTTTCGCCTCATCAGACAAATGCGTAGTAATAACCCGGCCGTATCGGCTACGCACTGTTTGCATGCAGGTTTCAAAGTCTTCAAACTGATGTACAGTCACCCATTTAGAAGCACTGCGACTACTTTTGAAACCCCAGTTTTTGTGACGGGCAATCCGCGTATTGAGCACAAAAATTTCCTGAATACCCACACAATCGCAGGTACGCATTACGGCACTTACGTTATGCGGATCAAATACATTTTCCAGCACCACCGTCAAATCTGGCTGACGTTGATTTAATACTGCATTGAGTTTATCGGTACGTTCTGGCGTCATGGCTATCGCTTGTTCAACATCAAAAAAACAACATTTATCCTCGCCAAAGAAAAGCGAGTGGCCGGAAAACCGGACACTCGCTTTTATATTTTGCATGTTTCAATTAAAAAATCGACAGTTTTACAAATTGGCATATTGAAAAATCAGAGGGCGGCGGGTATTGGTACTACCTGATTGCCCTAATACACCACGCACATACAACGTGAATTTACGGGCCGCCGGGAAATTGGAAATGGTTACGCTGTCAAGGCGGGCATCTGTAACAGGATTTTTTAAAATGAAGCGGTAAACCTGACCCGGCGTAAGCGTATCGAATGCTGCTACATTTTTAAAAGGTAAGCTACCGATTGCGTACTTCATTGTAGTAGCATTGGTTACGTTACTGGGGGTTAGAGTCGTGTTGTGCACTTCAATTTTTGCCGGACTGTTGTTCATAAAATTTGCAATACGGAAATAAGCTTTTGAAGGATCGCCAACGCTGAGGTCGTCTTCAATTACCACGGTACTGAGCTTCGACAGTGAGTCAACCGCTGCCAACGTGTAATACTTACCTTCTCCGATGGGCAGGTTGGCTGTAAAAGCTGTGGTGCCCGGCAATACCGGTGAGTTAGCCGGTACTCTTACATCAATTTTTACACTTTGTCCGCTTGGTACAATGCTGTAGCCAAGGTTTGCAGGATACAAAGCGCCAAAACCCAGTCCATTTTCCTGGCCATTTGTAGCTGGTGCAATGGCTGTAATCTTAATATCGTTGGCATAGATGAGTACGGAGGGTGCATCGGGAGACATGTGCAAAAACTTCAGTCTGGCACCACTTTGTGCCGGAGAAAACCGTACAGGCAGTGATGACTCCTTATCGCAACCAACAACAAATGCAAGAATTGAAACAAGTATGATGAAACTTAATTTTTTCATGGTCAAAAGTTTATTGTTGGTGAATCCACATTTTCTTAGTGTGATAATCGATATCAAAACCGCCTATGGCTGTCAATGCATCTATATTCCAGATGTATTCTGAATTGTAACGAGGCCGGATGCGGTAGGCAGGCTTACCATTGTTATCTACGAAGTAAGTTGATGGCAATGTAAAGGTGGTAAACACATTGGCATCATAATCATACTTCCTCAGGTCACACCAGGTTTCCAGGAAACCCCAACACCACTGGGAAATGTATTTCTGCAGCATAATTTGGCTCAACGTCAGGTCTGCAGCAGTAGGTGGAACAATGGCAGGGTTTGTCATGTAAGTTGTACGGGCTGTATTGTATGCCAGTACATCAGTTGCATAAGATCGAACAAAATCAAGACTAGCATTCAACCCGTTGAGATAAGCAGTACGGGCCAGTTGCTTGTCGCCTTTTATGAAGGCCGCTTCTGCCTTTACAAACTGCAGCTGCGAATAGGTCATAATTGGAAAAGGTGCATTGTTCTGAAACAGGTATTTACCCACTGTGCCTGCAGGTTGTGAAGAAGTAAGCCCAAGCTGAGTGTTAAACAGAGACCGTACCGAAGTAGCTGCTGTCTGGCTGGCCTGACCAACACCTGGCTGCAACCCTCTGTACATGCCATCTGTAGAAGTGGTAAGGTATACGGGGCGGCGTGGGTCGATGGCACCGGTAAACAAAGTACCATCTGTAAGGCGTACAATAAATGCAGATTGACCAAAGTTGGGCAGGTTGTTGCGCAAGGGGCCAAAGAAGTTGGCATCAGTGCTGGCCTGACCAAGGAAGGGAACCATTGCATCATCGGCGTTGTTGGCAAATGAACGATCTACATAGGCAATAACTGAATCAGGATTATAGCCGGTTGACTTTCTTGACAAGTGCTGATGCTGCAACGCCAGCAAACCCCAGGCAAACTTGATCCAACGATTACGATCACCTTTGTATATTAGATCGAAACGGCCAAACAAGCTCGATCCAACCCCATCACTGGTTTTCTGCAATTCTGCAATGCCGGCACGGGTGAGGCTGTCAACATATTTGTACACCACCTCCTGACTGTCATACTTGAAGGTGTTCTGATTTTCATTAAACGCTTCCCGAAGAATGATTTCTCCATGATAGTCGGTCAGCCATTGCCATCCCAATGCTTGCATTACATAGCCTACACCAAGCAGATCCCACTTTTTCTGTTCCTTGGCTTGCTTTATAAGGTCCAGTGTGTTAAAGCCCCCTTTCCAGTATACATTTCGCCAGAGGTCGCCGCCAAAATCACTGGAGCGTACATAGCCGTGTATATCGGCATTGTTGGTACCTGTACTGGTGGATAGTGAAGTAGTAATGTGATGAAAGTTTTGTACATACGGACCCAACATACGGGCATCAAACTGCATGCCCAGTGCATAGTTGGCCTGTATGGATGAAAGATACAATGCCGGATCTACCACTTCTGGTCCGTTGGGATTGCTATTTACATCGAGGTACTTGCTGCAGGAGCTGAACAGCATGGCCATGCTGGCAGCTACCACACAATAGCGACTCATTTTAATAATCTTATTCATAATGCTTTCGTTTTTCAGGTTACAGAGACACCCGCAGGTTGAAGTTGAAGGTTTTAGAAACAGGTAGATTACCATAATCGATACCTACGCTGCCGCTACCACCGGTAGCAGTAGTGGTTCCGTTTACACCTGGATCTCCACCGCTGTAGTTAGTAATCATAAACAGATCGGTGGCTGTAATGCCAACACTGGCCGTTTTAAACAACTTCACTTTCTTCAGCCATGCTTGCGGAATCATATAGCTCAGTGTTATATCTCGCAGGCGCAACCAGTTTACATCACGCTCAATGAATTCCTGATCAATAACTGAACTACTGTAAAAGGTGTTGTTGTAGTAGGGATTGATAACAATGTTATTAGGCGTGGGAGTGGCGGAATTTTCCAAACCATCTTTCAAAACGCCATTGAAAGTCACCGGTACTTCTCTGTTGTCTATGGTACGCTGGTGCAAACCCAATGTATAGAGATCCAGTCCAGTGGCATTGTAGACATCGCCACCTACACGAATGTCAAGCAGGAAGTTCAGGTTAATGCCTTTGTAGCTGAAATTGTTGCCGATACCACCTCTGAAATCAGGGTTCCGGTCGCCGGCAATCGGCCATATTGTGTTATCCTTCAAAATAGGCAAACCATTGCTGGGGTTGATGAGTAACTGACCAGCAGCATTTTTTTCGTATTCATAACGGGCTGTCAATGTTGTCAGCGGACCATTGAGTCGAGCACCGTTTCTTACGTTGCCATACAACCAGGTATCAGAGTTATAATACTCCGGTACTCCGTCAGGCATTTTCGTCAGTTTGCTGTTTGTGGTGGTTCCATTGAGTGATAACTCCCAGCGGAAATCTTTGCGCTGCATGATACCTATGCGCACCATACCCTCGTAGCCCCAGTTTTCAAGCTCACCCCCATTGATATTCTTGAGAATGAAGCCTGTGCCATAGCTGATACGCAAACCATTGATGATTTGATCAACAGACTTGGATTTGTAGTAAGCGAAATCGATGCTAACACGGTTTTTAAAGAGCTGTACTTCAGCACCAATTTCCTTACTGGTGACTTTTTCAGGACGAAGGAATGGATTGGGAGCTGTGAAGCCATAAGCATAGCCGCCGCCGGTAGTGGTTTGCGATTCCAGGGCAGGATAAAGGCTGTATGGACGTGCGTCTTTACCTACCTGAGCGATTGAACCACGAACTTTAACATAGCTCAATACCTTTTTCAGTTTATCATTTTTTATGAATTCGCTGGGGATGAATGAGCCCGACACGGAAGGATAGAAAAAGGAATTAGTGGAAGTGGGCAGTGTTGAAGACCAGTCGTTACGACCGGTAACAGTAGCATACAGCCAATTTTTATACCCCAAATCTACACTTCCGAAGAAACCAACCACCCTTTTACGTGAACGGGTACTCCGCTGGCGTTGTGTTGTCAAATCAGTGTTGTTCAGGTTGTTGAAATTGGGATCAAGCAGTTTTTCGCCGCGAACAGAGTAGGTGTTGTCATCAAAATCATACATGGCATTACCTATCCGGGCTGTAATATCAAGCTTGTTTTTCCATATAGACTTGCGGGCCTGAATGAAATTCTGCATTGTTATGGTGCGGTTGGTATTGTTAGAATTGTCTATGCTACCCCCCGTATTACCACCAGCACGGTTTGATTCAGGATGATAAAAAACGCTGTAGAAACCACCAAAGACATCGGCGCCGATTCTTGAATTCACCGACAGCCATTTGGTGATGTCATAATTGAGCCCCAGATTGGTAATGAAGCGGTTGCCCCGGTCGAACAGTTGGTTTTTAAACACATCGAAATAGGGGTTTTCGATTTCAGTACCTGTTGTTACACGACGACGGCTGCCATTGGGATTCAGATAATTTTTCATATCATCATCAGCCGGCCAGCGCAATACAGATAACAGGAAACTGTTGTTGCCTTTTGATACCTTTTGGTTATAGGTATATATGTATTGCATGTTCAATGAAACCGTGAGTTTATTGCGGAACAATTTGGCGTTCAAATCGGATGATACGTTCATACGATCAAACTTGGTGGTTGGCACAACTCCCTCGCGGCTGCTGTAGCCACCGCTGAGACGGTATGTAAACTGGTCTACGCCACCTTCAAATGTGAGGTTGTGACGCTGCAATTGGCCATTCCGAAAGAAACCATCTGTGTTGTTGTACAAGGTATCATTAGGGCCATACTTAGGACCAAACATGGAGAAAGTATTATCATTGGCAATGCCATTGATACCCCGGGCGTATACCCTGTCAAACTCGGGCAGATTGCCAGGTTTTTCTACACCGTAGCTGTAAGAGTAGCTCAATTTTCCAGCACCTACCTGTCCTTTTTTGGTGGTAATTATAATGGCCCCATTGGCAGCATCAATACCATAAAGTGCTGCGGCTTCAGGTCCTTTCAATACAGTAATGCTTTCAATGTCCTCAGGGTTCAGGTCGCCAATACGGCTGCTAAAGTCGATGGTGCGGTTTTCCGTTTGCATCACCATGTTGTTTGCGTTGAAGGTTTGGTTATTAATGGGCAAACCGTTAATCACAAACAATGGCTGGTTGCTGCCACTCAATGAGTTTACACCCCGCAGCTGAATATTGGTGGAGGCCCCGGGCATGCCGGTGGTACCGGTAACGCTCACACCCGGCAAACGGCCGGCAAGTGCATTTACAAAGTTGTCGCGTTGGGTTTCAGCCAGTGCAGGACCGGCAACGTCGTTTGTGGCATAGCCCACGCTGCGTTTTTGCTTTTTGATGCCCAATGCTGTAACTACTACATCATCCAACTCAGACTCGGTAGATGTAAGGGCAACATCCATGGTAGCCGACTGACTTGTAGTAACGGTGCGGGAGGTGTAGCCAACATATGTAAAACGAAGTACATCGCCTACCGACGCCATGATGTTGAATACACCTTTTGCATCAGTCAGGGTGTTTTTACCCGTTTTGGTGTTGGTTACGGTTACTCCAACCAAAATGTTGTTGTCTTTAGCATCGGTTACTTTGCCCGATACATTTTTTTCCTGCGCAATAGCCAGCGCAGCAGCCAGCATAAAACAGCCGACCATCAAGGCACGCCAAATTTTTCTCATAAGTGCAGTTTTTAAAATCACCTTTGGTTTGAAGATGATTGCCATAAGCAGGTATAGGCAATAGTATTTAAGCAGCAGTTATTTTATACTCAAACACGCAAAACCGCAAAAACCTGCAAACAGCTTCAATTAGCAAGTTTAACAATCTTTAGGTAAAAGGGGAACTTTTTTTTGGTTGATGTGGAAAGAATGACAGCTAGCTATCCACATGAAAGGCAAGCAAAGCGCTACAAACGCCGCCTACAGCAGGTTGATGCCCTGCTCCCGATAAGGTTTCAACATCGGATCTTGTGGGTCGATTTCGGTTACTAAAATATCTATCTCATTGGTGCTGCACACCTGCAAGGGTTGTATGGTATTCAGCTTTTCAGAAATGGCAATGGACACCAATTTATCTGCCGACCGAATCAATTCCTTTTTTACTTCTATTATGTCCCATGCAGTTTCTGTAATGCCTGCAGTGGCATCCAGTGCATTGGTACCGAGTATACACAGGTCGGCACGGATGGACCCCAGCTGACGGTTTACCTCCGCTCCCACAGCCATCTGTGCATGCTTGTTCAGTTTGTTGCCTATAAAAATAACCTCGCTATGCGGATGGTTCATCAGCTCCAATGCAATGGGCACACTTGGGGTAATAAAAGTGGCCGTTAGCTCTGCCGGCAAAATATTGATAAGCTCCCTTATGGTGGTGCCACCTGTGAGCAAAATAACCATGCCCGATTGTATAAGCTGCACTGCTTTGCGGGCAATCAGCTTTTTTTCTTCGGGCAAATACACTTTATTGTTGGAAAGGGTAAAATGAAAACTTTTGGATACCGCTCCGCCGTGCACTTTTATAAGCACCCCATCTTCAGCCAATTCCTGCAAATCGCGGCGGATGGTATCTTCCGATACATCCAATCGTTGTTGCAAATCGGTACTATACACCCGGTTGTGTACGTTTAGTTGCTGAATAATAAAAGCGTGTCTTTCTTGTTTCAACATGGCAAAAACCTGCATAAACCCGCATAAATATAGGATTTTGATGACAGCATCCTATGTCGGGGGAAAATATTTTCTCAGGCTGCCGCTTCCTCCGGCGCCTCCTGAACAGCAAATAGTTTTCTGATAAAACCGGCCGAAAACCAACCAAACCCAAGCAACACACTCACAAGGGCGCCAATTAAAATGGCCATTTTTGAGATATCCTGATGAATGGCATCTCCAAAAGCAAGGGCTGTAATAAAAATGGACATGGTAAAACCAATGCCTGCTAAAATGCCGGCGCCAACGATGTGGTACCAATCGATTCCTCTTGGCAGCACAGCCGCTTTTTTTCGAACCAGCAACCAGCAAGCCAGGGTGATACCAACGGGTTTACCAATCACCAACCCCACAAATACCCCCCAGGCCAATGTGCTGTGTATCGCATTTTGCAGCATATCGCCATTTACTACAATGGCTGTGTTTACCAAAGCAAAAACGGGCAGTATAAAAAAGTTGACTGGGTTGTGGAATTTCATTTCAAAACCTGCCAGCTGTTTATCGGGCACCATAAAGGCCAGCAGCACACCGGAAATAGTGGCATGAATACCAGAATTGAACAAGCAGTACCAAAGCAAAATGCCCAATATAAAATGAGGCGCACCGAATGTCATTTTGCGGCGGTTCATGAAATACAGCAACAACAGGATAAAACATGCCAGCAATAAAAACATGCCTTTAATGGCACCGCCATAAAAAAAAGCAATCACTAAAATGGCACCTAAGTCATCGATGATAGCCAGAGCCATCAAAAAGATTTTCAGGTTGGCGGGAAATTTTTTACCCAGCATGCTGGCAATGCCCAATGAAAAAGCAATATCCGTAGCCGTTGGTACACCCCATCCCTGCTGAAATTGTCCGCCTTTATTGAAAAATACATACAAAACAGCAGGCACTATCATGCCACCAACGGCAGCGCCAATGGGTAATATGGCTCTTTTTACAGAAGACAACTCTCCCATCACCAACTCCCGTTTGATTTCCATGCCTACCAAAAAAAGAACACTGCCATCAACCCATCGTTGATGAAATGCAAGGCGGAATGTGGCAAATGCCAATGGTGCAAAAATTCGAACTCGGTAGTAATGGCTCCAATGAAAGCATTGCCCCATGGCGAATTGGCCAGCAGCAACGCCAACACAGTATTTACCAGCAAGATGATACCGATAGCCCGGCTATCATGAATGAACTCTTGCAGGTAGGTTATAAATCTTCTCTTCAGAAAAAGAATGGGCATAAGAATAATTTAGCTGCTACAAATTGCTTTGTCAAAATAAAGCATCCTTAGCGGCCGAGCAATTCTGCAAAGCTTTTTGGTCGCTTTTGGTCTTGCCAGTTGAAACCTTTCAGCCGGTTTTCGCCCGGAGGTATTTGCCTTATCGGGTAAGTTGTTCCTTTCAAATCATTGATGAACTTCACCCGTTTTGCCTTTTTGTTTTCAAAAAACATATCGATGGCATCGGCAGTGCTTTTGTTCATGCCTACAAACTTATCATAGTCGTCCAATGCATAGTACACACTTTCAGCACGGCCTTTGGTACGTACATAACTAATGTTTCCCTCAGTAAACAATGCATTAATCGTATTGCCTTTTACCTGATTGTAGGCTTCGCCCTGCACCCTGTTGATCACAAATCCGTTGAAGTATGCAAAGAGCCTGTCGGCCTTTTTGTTCTTGGTAAAGAGATACATCGTATCTGCTGTAATCTGGCTTTCATTGGCCCAAACAATGGGTCCGGTAAACAAGCGGAATGCTGAATCTGTGCCGGCATAAAACATACTGTCTGCCACGGCCTGCACCGAGTCGGAAAAAATGCGAACATGATGCCAGGCTTCAAAAAAGCGATTCATGCTGCTGTCCTTTCCATTTAGGTCGGGTGCAATATAGTTTTTGCCTGCTGTGTCTATGATAATGGGAATGCTCCGATTGAGTTGTGTGGTGATTTTACCACTGAATAACGTATCTGCAGTGATGAAAACAGAATCCTGATCTTGTTTCAAAATCAACAACGGCATTTGCGTAGCTAAAAAGAAGAATTCTTCTTGTTGGCAAACAACTGATTGCTCAACACCGCCACACCGCTGGCTGTATCTCTGTACACCACATTGCCATTAAACTGTCCCAAACCTTCTTTGTCATCAAAAGCCATGTCATCGCTTACGATGGTATAGGTACTGTCTTCAATCACAGGGCGTTTGCCAAACACCGCTTTGTTGTTTTTTAAATCGTAATAGCCGCTGCTGGTGTATATTTTTCGCTTGCCGTTGATGATGGTGGTTGGCGCAATAAACGTGGCCACTTCTGTACGGGAGTTGTACTGCAATGAATCGGTAGCCATGTTGTACTCCGGGTCTTTCAGCACCACTTCTTTCGAAAACACCACATCTTTTGTGGCTTCATAATATTTGGCATTCTTGCTGGTGAGTACTGTTTTTTTGTTCAGCACTTTGCCACCCGATTTGTAATCGGCAATACCAAGGTTCATGTCGTAGTTCAGCTCATTGGTGGTAAGAACAGAACCTTTGTTGTCAACCAGCCGCACATTGGTTTTTAGGTATGCATGCTTTTCATTGCCTTTGTAGCGGAGGTACTTGCTGTAAGTATGCAGTGAATCGCCATCATTGATGTGAATGTTGCCGAATGCTTCAATCACATTGGTTACTTCATTGAGCACGGCACTGTCGGCGTAAAACAAGGTACCCTCCTGCCGCAGTTGCACATTGCCTGCCAGCGACAACAAGCGGGTGAGTGAATCTACTTTTTCAAAATTGTATCGCTGGGCTTTGATGATTTCCAACCTGCGGGTGCTGTCTGTTGGTGGTGCCACAGTACCCTGTGCCCAACCAGCTACCGACAACAACCATAAACAACTGATAAACAGATAACGCATAAAAGTGGTCAAAGAAACAGAATGTTGTGCAAGCCTGCGCTGCAACAATGTTAAACCACCCCGGCTATTGGCGGCTGTACACTTGTACCTGATCGGGGTTCATGGTTTTGGGGCGTACTTTTTCTGATTTGCCCGGTTCGGCATCGTACTGAAAACTGTCTTTCTTTTTACTCCATTCTATAATACCGTAGAGTGTTTTTCCTTTCAAAAAACCACGGTCGAAGGGGCCCAAATCGAGTATGCCAGAAGTCTTGCCTGTTTTTTCGTAATGATAGGTAATGCGAAAAGTATCGCTGCGGCCTTCCATGTTCAAAATCCATTCGCACTGGTTGCCCTTCGTGAAACGTATGGTTTGTCCATTTTTGTTGCTCCACGTGCCTTTGAGTGGTTCAAACAAACCGAAACTCATGAGCATTAAACAAACGGCGACGGGTACTATCCAGCGGAGTTTTTTCATGGCATTTAATTTGGCCGCACAATAATAACAAACCCTGCCATTGTAATGGCAGGGTTTGTAAATAAGGCTATCGACTGCTGCTTATTTTGCAGGGGCAGGCTGCTTGTTTACGTTAGCAGTCCACTCCATACTCAATGCACTTTTTTCGATTTTGATGTAGCTGCCGGGGCTTACTTCCAGCTGCAGGGTTCCATCTTCATTTACTTTGTTGATGGTGCCGTGGATACCAGCGATGGTTACAATTTTATCACCCTTTTGCAGGTTCTCTACAAACTTCTTTTGCTCTTTGGCCTTCTTGGCTTGTGGTCTGATCATGAACAACCAGAACACCAAAATCATCATGCCCAAAAAGATAAATTCGAAACCACTGCTTTTGCCACCGGGTGCTGCCAGCAGTACTAAAAACTGACTCATTATTGTTGCTTATTTGGTTATAAAAAATTACGATTTAAATACCAGGCTTCACCGGCTGCGGCGTACTGGCCTTAGGTCCTTCTGTGCTGCCAATCACTTCTACATTAAACTCCAACACATGGCTTTGAGTGCCTACAGTATTGGTAACGACAGTAATGGTTTTATGATTTACTCCACTGCGTCCCTGGCTATCAAACACTGCTTTTACAGAAGCTTCGGCTCCGGGCATTACAGGTTCTTCTGGTTTTGAAGGAACGGTGCAACCGCAGCTGGCATTTACGCTTTGTACAATCAATGGTTTGGTGCCGGTGTTTTTCATGCGGAAAGTAACTTCCAACTTTTGTCCTTCCCGAATTTTGCCCATATCCTGTATGGAATCCAGCCACTGAATGCTGGTATAATTGGCCGAATCATTGAGCACAGTTGCACGGTCAATGCCGCCTTCTGCAGGCACTTTGGTGTCTGCTTCCGACAGACAGGCTACAAAACTTACCGATAATGCGGCCAGTAAAATAATTTTCATGTTCATGGTAACAGCTTGACTTGAACCGCTGCAAATTGCGCCATTCAGCAACAATTTCCTACTATTTTTTAAAGGCTACTTTTTCCATTTTTCCTGCGGCCTCCAGCTCTTTGCGAATGTTATCGAGAATACCATTTACAAACTGGCCACTCTGGTTGGTGCTGTACGCTTTTGCCAAATCAATGTATTCGTTGATGGTAACTTTTGGCGGAATGGTTTCAAAAAACAGAAACTCTGCTACGCCCAGCTCCAGCAAAATCATATCTAATTGTGCCAAACGATCGGCGTCCCAGTTGCGCAGTTTGGGAGTAATCCATTCGTCGAGCACCGTTTTCTTTTTTTCAGCGGCATCCAGCAGTTGGCAGGCAAAAACAAACTTTTCCTGACCAATCATTTCCTTCAACTGAAACACACCGGGCTTTTGCAAATAATGCAGCATCAGCAGTTGCAACATTTCGGCATCATCATCCCAATTGGTGTACAACTCTTCAATAAAGCTTACCCAATCTTCGTTGGCCAGCATCAAATCGTTGTAAATGAATTCAAGAATTTCCTTTTCTGATTTTTTCTCCCGGCCTTCAGCACTGTTGTACACCGCATAAGGGGTGCTTTGCGTAAGCAGGTTGTAGGTTTTTTTAATCCACTCCTGGCTTTCTTCAATCATCGAAGGCTGGTACTGTTCTACCCCGTCTTTGTAAAAACTGCTTTCCAAAATGCGCCACAACAATTCGTTGCCGGCAATTTTTACAGGCACAGATAAATCTTCGGCCGTAGGCAAATGCTTGGCCGCACGGTTGCGGGCATCGGTTTCGGCATAGCGGGCCACTTCGGTTAAAAACCAAACCTGATAAATGAACAATGAAATGCTGTAATCGAACTGACGACGGAGCAATTTTTCGGCCGTGCTTTCGCTGGCCGCCGGTGTAACCGGCTTCTTGCTGTTTTGAAACACTTTGGAAGGGAAAGGCAACTCATTACCTGTACGCAACGCATACAAGCACTGCATCACTTTCACCCTGATATTTCGCCTGCTTATCATATAAAGAACTTTTTTGAAGGCGGGCAAAGGTAATGGTTGGCAGCCGAAACCCCTAAGCAGAATCAGAACGGAGGCGGAAGCAGCGGTGGTTTAACGACCGTTTGGCATTTCATAAAAAGGGCCGCCCCTTGCGGAGCGGCCCTGACAACAGCCGATGCTGTAATTATTGTTTCACAAATTTCAGCGATTCTTGTTTACCATCTTTATTGATGCGCAAGAAGTAAGTACCGGCAGGCAAAGTGCTTACGTCTATGCCTGTTTGTACAAAATTGCTGATGCTGGCACTGCGCTTCATCAGGCGCATATCGCTGCTAAACAGCTCCCACTGTACGGGCTTGGTTACCAGTTCGCCCATGTTGAGGGTGATGCTGCTGGTAGCCACCGTTGGGAATACAAACGGACGGGCATTGCTGGTAGCGGTGCTGCGTACAGAAACCACTTTACTCATACTGCTCTTGCCATCGGCATCTACCTGCAAAATGCGGTAGTAGTTGATACCCGCTTGCGGCTTGATGTGCTTGAAGTTGTACACCCGGCTGCTGTTGGTATTGCCACGGCTACGAATACTGCCCATTGTAGTGTAGCTATTGCCATCCCTGCTGATTTGTACATCAAAACGATTGTTGTTTTGCTCACTGCCCACAGTCCAGCTAATGAGGTTGTGATCGCTGTTGCCCTTGGCCTGTACATCCAACCAGGTAACTGGTAAAGTTGCATCTGGCACGCCTACACCAAAGCCGGAGAAACCGGTATTGAACTGCGCCATAATAGTGCGGCCCGTACCAAATGTGCCCCGCACCGGTGATGCGTTTACTTCAACCTGATTTACCGGTACACTGCCTGCGGTGTAGCTGCTGATGGGCGAAGTTGTTTTCACCATCATGCTACTGTTCCAGCTTTGGCCGGTAGCAGTTTGCCAGCCTTGTACTTCGGCATCTGTGTAGTACAAAGTGATTTCATAACTACCTGATGCGTTGTTGTTGGTTGGTGTTACTGTAAATGTTTTATCGAAAAGATGGTTGGCCGTAGTATTGTTCCAGAAGGCTTTGCTGGTAGTACCTGCACGGTCGATGTTTACCACAGTACAACCGTAATCGTGTGCCGACAGGTTGCGCAAACGGGCCATAATTTCTGAACCTGTGCTGTTGTAGATATAGATATCAGCAAATGGTCCAAAATAGTAGGTATTGTTGGTGTTTACTGCGGCTGCAATATTTACAGATCCGCTGGATGCACCTCTGAAGCGCATCACCGGACGATAGTAACTGGTTCCGGCGCCTGTGTACAAGGTACCCGAGCTGGTTAATCCATCACAACTGTTGCCATTTTCTCTTTTCCAAATAGCCATTATAGCCGGTGATGCATCATTGCTGGTAGAAGTGATTTCAGTTTTAACTGGATCGGCTCCACCACCGGCAGCCGGGTTGGCCAAATCATTATCAAAACACATTTCAACCAAAATGTTACTCACCCCATCCCATGCAAATGGTGTTTGCAGCATAAAATCATTGATGCCTGCCTGACTGTAATAATTAGGGGTACTAAAAACGGTAGTCAAGCCTGTTTGCAATGCCACGTTACCATTGAAACTTTCCAGGCTGACCTGTTTCATTGACAACCTGAAATTTTCATATGCCCCTAACGAATTCTTAGCGGTGATTTCAAATCCTAATTGAGTAATGGTTCCAGCCCCCAAGCCCAATGCTCTCAACTCTGCTGCGGTATAAATCATTTGTGTTTTAGCATCTGTAAAATCACCTCGGAATGGCTGAGTAAATGTGGCTTCGTATATGCCAGCAGTTACAGTGGTGATGCCACCTGCTGATGGTAACGCATCATCATCTGGTATAACTATACTTACAGTTTGAGCAGACAAGCCTGTAGCTGCATCTGTACTGCCAGACAAGCTATAAGTGAGATTAATAACTTCTTCTCCTTCAATTTGAGCATCATTAAACACCCGCACTGTAATGGCTTTGGAGGACGAAGAACCACTTAGAAAAACAGTGTTTTTACTCGGTGTTGCAAAGCTTCCGTTGGTCGAAATTTGAAAATCCTGACCTTCTGTGGCTGTAGTACCTGCACCCACTTGTACAGTTACGTTTGCATCGCCTACAGGTGCTTTAGATATGGTTAAAAAAACAGTGTAATCTGTATATGATCTACAATCAGCAAAACCCGTTGTTGCCTCAGTCATTACAGCTTTTGCAAACTGAAAATTTACATCTGGTGTAGTGCGGGCAGGCACTTGAGCTGTATACAAACCGCGGCCATGTGTGGCTGCAGAAAGCACACCTGTGCCATGAGTATATTGCAACATGTTTACCCGTACATTGGCTAGTCCCGTATTCGTAGGATCCCAGGCGGTAGATGTTCCATTCAAATTATCTGTACTCCACACGCCCATTTCTGTTGCCAGCAATGCATGATCACTGTTGCGGGGATCAAATACGGCCCAACGTACTGGCATATCTGGCAAATTGCCTTCTACAGAAGTCCATGAAGCCCCGCCATTGTTGGTTTCCCACACACTGTTTACACCATAGTTGCTAAATGTAACGAGCATATGTTGCTCATTAGAAGGGTCAATTGCTATACAAGAGACAGAACCGGCAATACCAGAGTTCCAAACCAGCGTACCTGTTTTGGATGTACCAGTATTGGCAGCGTCTACTGCCACCACTCTTCCATTATTGGTGCCAAAGTATACGCGGTTACTAATACTAGGCGACACACTTACATGAGTAACACTACCACTACCGAAATTGCTTACAGCTACATTATTTGTTGCGCCATCTGTAGCTGGGTTTAAATACCTGAAATAGGTGCCGGCAGAGTTGCCACCATAAAGAATATTGGCATAATCATCATAATCCGTTGGATTAATAAAACCTCCGGTATTGGCTTTAAAACGATTGGAAAATGAAGTGCCTCCGTTGGTAGATACATAGTAGTTATTATACACGTAAGAGGTAATCATGATGTTTGGCTCATTCTGATCGATATGACAGAAAGCCCCATCACCGCCAGTTACCTGTGTTGTGCTGTTCATACCAGCTGCAGTAAAGCGATGACTACCGTTGTCCTGCGCCCCTGCCAAAAAAAAATTCGGATTAGTAGGGTGATTTGCCACAGCATAAAATTGCGTTACGTTATAGCCGGTGTTTTTGCGGGCAAATGTGGGGAATACACCTACCGTGGTATTGTCAGCATCGGCAGTGTAATCTATACCGCCATCTGTACCCAATACCATACGACTACTGCTGCCGGGTGCATAGGTAAGTGCATGGTGGTCGGCGTGAACATTTTGTGCAGTTGTATATCCGGTTGCTGCAAACAAGCTCCAGGTTGTTTTTTGACTCCAGCTAGAGCCGGCATTGTCCGAACGCAGCGCATCAACCCCGCCAATGTAGAGGCTGTTGCTGTTGAGCGGATCTACTGCCGCAATCAAATCGTACCAGGCTTGGCCACGGGTAAAATTCGAGTTGCTGCCCTGGTCAATAATGGTAGGCACACTCTTACTGGTCCAGGTGTTGGTATTGGCATCATACTGCTTAATGTAAGCGGCATTCTGAGTGCCGTTTCCTTCAAAAATGGCATATAGCAAATTGCTGCTGCTGGGCGATACCGCCAGTTCTATACGGTCATACGCATCTGTGGCCGATGCAATCGGTACTACATTGGTACTTGGGTCTGGTGTAATATCTTCCCAAGTACCCACATTTCCGGTATTGATACCATGGATGGATTGTGCACTGCGATAAACCCTGCCGGTGGCAAAAAAACCAATGCTGGCATACATATCGCCATTGGCAGCCAGCTCCAGATCGGCGCCACGACTATTGGGCCCCTGCACCGGAGCGCCTAATACCTGCGTCCAACTGGCTCCGCCATCCACTGATTTTTGAATGCCCACCGCCTGTGTGACAGTGCGGTTGCGTAGAGAGGCATATAAGTTGCCGGAATTGTCCAATTGCAAATCTTGCACATAGGCAAAATTGCCGGTACTGGTCAGGCGGGTCCAGGTGGTACCGCCATTGGTACTTTTCCAAATGCCCAAACCTTCAATGGCATCGCCATTAAACCAACCTTCTCCGGTACCGAAGTACATTACAGCTGGATTGCTGGCATTTTGTGCAAATGAGGTAACGGCTATATTGTCAAAAAAGTCGTTCACTTTTATCCATGTAGGTGAGGCTGCCGTAATGTCGGTGGTATACCACAAACCGCCACCAACTGAGCCGGCCCATACTTTTTGTAGCCATTGGCTACGTCGCCCAAATCAAACCAGGCTACCCTGCTGCGGCCACCCACATTGTTTGGCCCCCTTTCTACCCAGGTAATACCTGTAACAGGTGCCAGCGGATTGATTTTTTTTGTGGCAATAATCTGGTCGCGGAGTTTACGGACCTCCAGCAATTTTTCTACCGGCACCCTACCGGTACCGGGCTCCCGGGTAAGCTCATAATCCCAGGCAATGGCTCTGTCAATGCCATCCTGCTTGGCTTCGCGTTTGAGTTCCTTGAGTGTTTTGGTGTGTTGATTGTCTTCGGCTGCGGCATTTTGATAGGCCTGAAAGGCATGCATACCTGAGCCTGCAAGACCGGCCACTAACAATAAGTAAGGTGTAAATTTGATCATATTACTTTATTGGGTTGCTAACATACAAAACTTGGCCCCGCCAAGTTCACCTGATGAATGTCTTTTTGGCAATTCCTGCTGAAAAATTGTACAGAATATCCGCCACATGACAGCAGATATACGTACCAATCTGCAAAAATGGCTTTAACAAGTGCCAGTTGCCGCCCATGGCACAATTATGGCAGATAGGCCAGCACATAACTCATTCATTTAAAACACTAAAACAATACGTTTTATGGCCAAAGAGAAAAAACTGTCGGTGACTCCCCTGCATGACAGGGTAATTGTAAAGCCCGCTGCAGCGGAAGAAAAAACTGCCGGCGGCATCATCATCCCCGATACAGCCAAAGAAAAACCTCAGCGTGGCACAGTAGTAGCCGCTGGTCCTGGCAAAAAAGATGAGCCCGTAACCGTAAAAGCTGGTGATACCGTATTGTATGGCAAATATGCCGGTACTGAAATCAGCATTGAAGGTGCCGACTACCTCATCATGCGTGAAAGCGACATTCTGGCCATCGTTTAAAATGTGCCGATTAGCTAATTAGCTAATGTGCTAATGTTCGCTTGCGTCGACCAACAAAAGCATCCCCATTTTCTCATTTTCAAATTTTAAAATTTTCAAATTATCCATATGGCTAAGCAAATTTTCTTCGATATCGAAGCCCGCAATAAAATGAAAAAGGGCGTTGATACCCTGGCAAATGCCGTGAAAGTAACCCTCGGTCCTAAGGGCCGCAACGTTGTCATCGAAAAGAAATTTGGTGCTCCTGCAGTAACCAAAGACGGTGTAAGCGTAGCAAAAGAAATTGAACTGGAAGACGCCATTGAAAACATGGGCGCCCAAATGGTGAAGGAAGTAGCCAGCAAAACTGCTGACATTGCCGGCGACGGTACTACTACTGCCACTGTACTGGCTCAATCTATCATTAGCGAAGGCCTGAAAATGGTAGCCGCTGGTGCCAACCCCATGGACCTGAAGCGTGGCATTGACAAAGCCGTAAGCCTCGTAGTAGCCAACCTGAAAGGACAAAGCCAGGCTGTAGGCAACGACAGCAAGAAAATTCAGCAGGTAGCAACTATCTCTGCCAACAACGACGAAACCATCGGTAAGCTCATTGCCGAAGCTTTTGCCAAAGTGGGCAAAGAAGGTGTCATTACCGTAGAAGAAGCCAAAGGCACCGACACTACCGTAGATGTAGTAGAAGGTATGCAGTTCGACCGCGGTTATATCAGCCCCTACTTCGTAAC
This sequence comes from Phnomibacter ginsenosidimutans, assembly GCF_009740285.1. Classification (GTDB taxonomy): domain Bacteria; phylum Bacteroidota; class Bacteroidia; order Chitinophagales; family Chitinophagaceae; genus Phnomibacter; species Phnomibacter ginsenosidimutans. The sequence continues at coordinate 1,472,362 of NZ_CP046566.1, read as the reverse complement.
CAACAGCGAGAAGATGGAAGCTGAACTGCAGAACCCCTACATCCTGATTTTCGACAAGAAGATCAGCGCCATGAAAGATATCCTCCACATCCTCGAGAAAGTAGCTCAGGGCGGTCGTCCGCTGCTGATCATTGCCGAAGATCTGGAAGGTGAAGCACTGGCTACATTGGTGGTAAACAAACTGCGTGGTACCTTGAAAGTGGCTGCTGTAAAAGCACCCGGATTTGGCGACCGCCGCAAAGAAATGCTCCAGGACATTGCTATCCTCACCAAGGGTATCGTTATCAGCGAAGAGCAAGGTTACAAGTTGGAAAATGCTGACCTCACTTACCTCGGTCAGGCTGCCAGCGTAACCATCGACAAAGACAATACTACTATCGTTGGTGGCAAGGGTGACAAGAAGGACATTGCTGCCCGTGTCAACCAAATCAAAGCACAAATTGAAACCACTACTTCCGACTACGATCGTGAAAAGCTCCAGGAGCGTTTGGCGAAACTGGCGGGTGGTGTAGCCGTACTTTACGTAGGTGCTACTACCGAAGTAGAAATGAAAGAAAAGAAGGACCGCGTAGATGATGCCCTGCATGCTACCCGTGCCGCTGTAGAAGAAGGTATTGTACCTGGTGGTGGCGTGGCTTATATCCGTGCTATCGAAGCTTTGGAAGCCAAGGTAAAAGGACAGATTGCAGATGAGCAAACAGGTATGGCTATTGTACGTCGTGCACTGGAAGAGCCTATGCGTACCCTTACTGCCAACGCCGGCATCGACGGTTCAATTGTAGTGCAGAAAATTAAAGAAGGTACCAAAGACTTTGGTTTCAATGCCCGCACTGAAGTGTACGAAAACCTCTTCAAGGCTGGTGTAATTGACCCCACCAAAGTAAGCCGCGTAGCATTGGAAAATGCCGCTTCTATTGCCGGTATGCTCCTCACTACGGAGTGTGTGATTGCCGACAAGCCAGAACCTAAATCTGCAGCTCCTGCAGGTGGTCACCCAGGCATGGGCGGAATGGATTACTAAGAAAGTCGGGAGACGGAAAGTCCGAAAGACCGAAAGCCTCTCTTCAATACAAACCCCGTTTGCAATGGCAGACGGGGTTTCTTTTTTCACTCGAGAGACGGGAAGACCGAAAGTCGGGGAAGTCGGAAAGTCCTGAAGACGGAAAGTCCGAAAGTCTGGAGTCTGGAGAGCAAAGGCAACCACCCACTCTACGTCCCCTCTCCTTTGGAGAGGCCGGGTGAGGTAAAGTCCGGAAGATGGAAAGTCCGAAAGTTTAGAGTCCGGAGACAAAAAAGCAACCGCCCACCCTACGTCCCCTCTCCTTTGGAGAGGCCGGGAGAGGTAAAGTCGGGAAAGTCAGAAGACCGGAGCCAACAGCCTCCTTCTACACAAACCCCGTTTGCAAATGCAGACGGGGTTTCTTTTTATATTGCCCCGATGGCTTATCAAATACTACATACAGACAGCGGCCTTCCCGATTTCATCGCCCTTGTACAACTGCTCGATGCAGAGCTGGCGGAAAGAGACGGCGAAGAACATAGCTTCTACGCCCAATTCAATGGTATCAGCCACATACGACATGCTATTGTATTGTATGAAAATGAAGAACCTGTAGCCTGCGGCGCCTTCAAACCCTTTGATGCAGATACAGTGGAAATAAAACGGATGTACACCAAACCTGCCATGCGAGGCAAAGGTGTGGCAGCCCAAGTATTGCAGGCTTTGGAACAATGGGCTTCGAGCCTCGGGTATCAGCAAGCAGTGTTAGAAACAGGTACCCGTCAGCCAGAAGCCATTGCCCTATACAAGAAATGCGGCTATCAATTAACATCCAACTATGGGCAGTATGCGGGTGTTGCCAACAGTGTTTGCTTCAGCAAATCCATCTCCCAGCCCCTATAATCCAAGCCTTATAAAAAAATTGCTCCAAGTAAATGAAGATTCCTTTTCTTTGCATTTAACCAAACGGTTAAACCAAGTGGGTAATACTGAAACAGCGATAGAAAACGCAGAACAAAAAATACTGACAGCAGCCCGCAATGTCTTTATCCGCAAGGGGTTTGCCGGTGCCCGCATGCAGGAAATAGCCGATGAAGCTGGCATCAACAAAGCCCTGTTGCACTATTATTTCAGGAGTAAGGAGAAGTTGTTCGAAGTGATTTTCAAGGAATCTTTTGGCAAGCTGCTGCCCGAGTTGGCAGATATTTTTCAGCAACCCGGTTCTGTGTTCGAAAAAATTGAACGCTTTACCGAAGCCTATATTTCCATTGTGATGGAGCACCCCTTCATTCCGGTGTTTGTGCTCAGCGAAATACACCGCAACCCCGATGAGTTTTTCAATACATACATCCGGCCGGAAATGGCGGGCAATATTCAAGTAATTGCGCAGCAGTTTGCAGTGGCCGCACAGCAAGGCATCATTCGCCCCATTGACCCTCGCCAACTCATGATGAATGTGATGAGTCTTTGTGTGTTTCCTTTTGTAGCCCGGCCCATGCTGCAACGCATGATGCATGTAAATGATGCTGCATTTATACAACTGCTTCAAGAACGCAAAACGGCTGTCAGCCAGTTCATCATTCAAGCCATAAAACCATAATGGATGAAAACACTTCTGCCCTATTTAGTAATACTCTGTTGCTGGCCTTGGTGGAGCCACGCACAGCATCGGCTTACACTACCGCAAGTACAGCAGCAGGCAGCGGCACAATTGCCCTTGTTGAAACGCAAAGCATTGGCGGCAGAAACGGCCAAAACGCAAACGGCTAATCTCAATAATAACTTTTTGCCACAACTCAGTGTAAATGCGCAAGCCAGCTGGCAATCCGATGTAACGGCCTTGCAAGTGGGTAATATTCCGGGTTTCCCTAAAATAGACCCGCTGAGTAAAGATCAGTACCGGGCTACACTGGATGTGAATCAACTGATATACGACGGCGGCATCAATCGCAGGCAAAAAGAAATGACGCACTTGCAGCAACTGTTGCGGGAAGAAGAAGTAAATGTGGCATTACAGCAATTAAAAGAACGCATCAACAACCTCTACCTGAATGTTTTGCTGATAGATGAGCAGCAACAGCAGCTCAACATTTTGTTTAAAGACATAGCAGCGGGCATAGCCAAAGTAAAAGCGCAGGTGGAATATGGCACTGCCTTTCGCTCCAACCTGGCACTGATGGAGGCAGAACAACTGAAAGCCCAACAACGCCGCATTGAATTACAAAACGACCGTGAAGGCTTGTTGAGTGTGTTGGCATTGTACACCGGACAAACAATAGCAGCCGATGCTGTGCTGGAAGCCCCAGAAGTTCCAGCTATGGTGAGTGCCAACGACATCAGCCGGCCGGAGTTGCAACTCTACCAACTGCAAGACAGTTTGTATCAGCTGCAAGCTACGACCGTTACCAACAAACTGCAGCCCCGCATCAGTGCTTTTGCCAATGCCGGTTATGGCCGCCCGGGTTTGAACATGCTGAAAAATGAATTTGCGCCATTTGCCACAACAGGTATTCGTTTGAGTTGGAACCTCAGCAATTTTTACAACAAGAACAACGACAAAATTCAAGCGGCCATCAACCGCAAAGACATACAGGCACAGCAGGAAAACTTTATGCAACAAACCACGGCTCAATTGCGCCAACAGCAGTCGGCAATCAGCAAATTGCAGGCACTCATTGGTACCGATAACCAAATCATTGCATTGAAAAAACAGGTAAAAGAAGCCGCAAAAGCACAATTGGAAAACGGCGTTATCACTGCCAGCGATTACCTCCGCGAAGTGAATGCAGAAGACCAGGCACGGCAAGCATTGGCACTGCATCAATTGCAATTGGTACAGGCATTACTCAACTATTCTACCACCGCAGGAAAATAAATCAACATGAAAAAACTCACCCTACTTATAGCCGCAGCAGGGCTCTTGCAAGCCTGCGGCAACAAAGGTCCGGCATACGATGCCACCGGTACTTTTGAAGCCGATGAAGTCATTGTATCAGCCGAAGTAGCCGGCAAAATATTGTGGATGCCCATTGAAGAAGGCCAAACAATTGCACAAGACAGCGTAGTGGTAAAAATTGATGCTGGTAATCTGGCACTGCAAAAAGCACAGATTGAAGCGAGTGCTAATGCATTGCAACAAAAAACCAACGATGTACAACCACAACTCAAATTGCTGCAAGAGCAATTGCAGGTGCAGCAAGCACAAATGGCCACGTTGGAAAAAGAAAAACGTCGCTTTGAAGCATTGGTAAAAGCAGACGCGGCCACACCCAAGCAGCTGGATGATATTGTGGCGCAAATCAATGTGCTGCAACAACAAATGCTGGTCACCCGCCAGCAAATGAATGTGCAGCAAAGCACCGTGGGTACTGCTAACAGAAGCATTTTGAGTGAGCAAGCACCGCTTACGAAAAGAGCTGACATCATAGCCGATCAAATCAATCGCAGCAATGTCATCAACCCGATTAACGGAACGGTATTGCTGAAATATGCCAACGCCGGCGAAGTAGTAGGTGCCGGCAAAGCCTTGTACAAAATTGCTGACCTAAGCAATTTGCAACTAAGAGCCTACATCACCGGCGACCAACTGAGTCAAATCAAACTCGGCCAGCAGGTAAAAGTTTTGGTAGACGATGGCAAGAAGAACTATAAAACCTACAGCGGCGCTATCATCTGGATTGCAGACAAAGCAGAGTTCACACCCAAAACCATCCAAACCAAAGACGAACGTGCTAACCTCGTGTATGCTATCAAAGTATTGGTACCGAACGATGGTTATTTGAAAATTGGACAGTATGGAGAAGTGGACTGGTAATGCAGGTGTAATTAGTAATTAGTAGTCAGGTAGTAGGTGCTGGAAAAAACAACCAGTAAGAGTGAAAAACCATTTCTCCATCCCTACAACCACAAACAAAAAACAACAAACGCACAAGCCTTCAGCCTTTCGCTTTCAGCATTAAGCATAAAACATGTACAGCATCACCGCACATAACATCAGCAAAGACTACCAAAACGGCAAGGCCGTGGTGTCAGCATTGCAGGATGTATCGCTGCAGGTAAAATCCGGCGAACTGTTTGGCCTCATTGGCCCGGATGGTGCGGGTAAAACTTCGCTGATTCGTATCCTCACTACTTTGCTGTTGCCCACCAAAGGCACAGCATCTGTAGCGGGTTTGGATGTCGTAAAAGACTTCAAAAAAATCAGACAAAAAATTGGCTACATGCCCGGGCGGTTTTCTTTATACCAGGATTTATCGGTGCAGGAAAACCTCGATTTTTTTGCCAGCATTTTCAATACCAGCATCGAAGCGAACTATCACCTCATCAAAGACATTTACGAACAGATTGCACCTTTTAAAGACCGCAAGGCTGGTAAGCTCAGCGGTGGTATGAAACAAAAGCTGGCGTTGAGTTGTGCCCTCATTCACAAACCCGAAGTGCTGTTTTTGGATGAGCCAACCACGGGTGTAGATGTGGTAAGCCGCAAAGAGTTTTGGCAAATGCTGCAACACCTAAAGCAAGAGGGCCTCAGCATTTTAGTGGCCACACCTTATATGGATGAAGCAGCGTTGTGCGACCGTGTAGCCCTCATGCAAGACGGTCGTTTTTTACGAGATCAATCCTCCAGCTGATATCATTCATTCTTACACACAACCGCTATGGTCGGTGAAGGCCGGCAGCATGTACACGCTGCTCCAGCACCTGAGAGATTACAACGGCATTGAGACTGTTTTCCCTTTTGGCGAAACCTATCACATCACTGCTTCTGATACCTGGCAATCGGAAGAAGCACTGCAACAATACTTACAGCAATTAGGCCACGAGCAAATCAACATCCAACGTATCACCGCTAATATCGAAGACGTGTTTATGCACCTCATGAACCAACCCCATGATTGATACCAATTCACATATCATCACGGCCAACAAGCTCACCAAAACCTTTGGCGATTTCACGGCTGTGGATGCAATAAGCTTAGATGTTCACAAGGGTGAAATCTTTGGATTCCTTGGCGCCAATGGTGCGGGTAAAAGTACAGCCATGCGCATGTTCTGCGGCCTGCTCTCTCCTACTTCCGGCGAAGCCAGCGTAGCAGGTTTTGATGTGCGAACCCAATCGGAAATGATCGAAGCGCAACATTGGCTACATGAGCCAGAAGTTTAGCTTGTACGAAGACCTCACGGTACGGGAAAACATGCGCCTCTATGGTGGAATTTATGGAATGAGCTCAGCTGCCATCAAACAGAAAACCGCCGCCATTGTAGAGGAACTTCATTTACAACACGAACTCAACAGTCTGGTAAAAACATTACCCCTCGGTTGGAAGCAAAAGCTTGCCTTTAGCGTGGCCATTTTTCACAACCCGCCACTGGTGTTTTTAGATGAACCTACCGGCGGTGTTGACCCCATTACCCGCAGAGAGTTTTGGGAAATGATTTACCGGGCTGCCAATGCAGGCACCACCGTATTTGTAACCACACTACATGGATGAAGCAGAGTATTGCAACCGCGTATGCATTATGGTAGATGGCAAAATCGAAGCGATGGATACGCCTGCACAACTAAGACAACAGTTTCATGCCCAAGATATGGAAGAAGTGTTTTTGCAACTGGCCAGAAAGGCGAAGCGCAGTGGCGATTAGTGAATAAGGAATAAAAAACAGAAAATAAGGAATAAGAAAGTTTACAAACCGAGAACAACAAACCAAAAACAACAAACAGTAAAAACTTGTGACCGCTGTAACAATAAATCTTCAAACACACCTTCGGCAAGATCAAGGCAGCAGCAACTCGTGAACGCTGTATTTAAAACTAAAAAGAACCATGTTCGCTCAATTCCTCTCATTTGTAAAAAAGAGTTTCTCCACATCTGGAGAGACAAGCGAACATTGTTCATTTTGTTTGGCATGCCCGTGGTGCAAATCACGTTGTTTGGCTTTGCACTCACCAACGAAGTAAAGAATGCCAAAATCGCTATCCTCGATCCTTCGAAAGATGCCAGCAGCCTGCGCATTACCCAACGCTTTGCTGCCAGCCAGTATTTCGATATTGAACAGGAACTGCAATCGCCACAGCAAATTGAATCAGCCTTTAAAGAAGGCAAAATCAAAATGGCGTTGATTTTTCCCACACAGTTTGAATACAACCTGCAGCATGGCGGACAAGCAACCATTCAAATCATAGCCGATGCTTCCGACCCCAACGTGGCTACAACAGTCACCAACTATGCCAATGCCATTATTGGCGATGAACAACAAGCATTGCTGGGCAGCAAACTGCCATACAACATCAACAGCAGCATGCGGATGCTCTACAACCCACAGTTGAAAGGGGCGTACAATTTTGTACCCGGTGTCATGGCCATGATTTTATTGCTCGTCAGTACCATGATGACTTCCATTTCCGTAGTACGGGAAAAAGAAAATGGCACCATGGAAATTTTGCTGGCGTCTCCGTTGCGACCCATTCTCATCATCATTGCCAAAGCCATTCCGTATTTATTGCTCAGTATGGTCAACATTGGCACCATCTTATTGCTCAGTGTATTTGCACTCGACTTACCCATTGCCGGCAGCCTTGGTTTATTGCTGGCCACCAGCATGCTCTTTACCATCACCGCCTTGTCGTTGGGTTTGCTCATCAGCACCCTCACAGCATCGCAACAAATAGCCATGCTCATCTCATTGGTGGGCATGTTCCTCCCCACACTCATGTTGAGTGGTTTCATGTTCCCCATCGAAAACATGCCCATACCGTTACAGGTCATGAGCAACATCATACCAGCCAAGTGGTATTTCATTATTGTCAAAAGCATCATGATCAAAGGACTGGGCATTGCCGCCATCTGGAAAGAAATGCTCATCCTTACCGGCATGACTGTTGGCCTGATTGCATTAACTGCAAGGAAGTTTAAGATTCGTTTGGAATAAGGAATAAAAAATAAGAAAGCAGGAATACAAAGAACCACAATCCAAAATCAACAAACGCTAAACAAATCCGTAAACACGTGAACTCGTAAACTAATCAACTCTCCCCCCATGCTCCGCTTCCTCATCGAAAAAGAATTCCGCCAAATCTTCCGCGACCCGGCCATCCTGCGGATGATCTTCATCATGCCCATCATTCAGTTGGTAGTGATGCCATTGGCGGCCGATTACGAAGTGAAGAATGTAAACATTGCAGTGGTAGACCACGACCACAGCACCTACAGCCGCCAACTCACCCGGCAAATTGCCGCTTCCGGTTATTTCAAACTCGTGGCCATGCCAGCCTCTTACACACAGGCGCTTTCCTATATTGAAACCGATGAAGCAGATATTATTCTCGACATACCCCAACATTTCGAACGCACACTGATACGGGAAAACGAAGCGCCTCTACACATGAGTGTGAATGCAGTCAATGGCACCAAGGCCAACATTGGCGCAGGTTATCTCAATACCATCATCCGGCAGTTTAATACCGACATAAGGCAGCATTGGTTGCAATTGCCGCGGCACAGCCAGCAGCCGCAAATACTCACTACTAATTCCAACTGGTTCAATGTGCGTATGAGTTATCAAAAATTCATGGTGCCCGGCATCCTCGCCATTTTGCTCACCATGGTAGGTGCATTTCTCACGGCCCTCAATATCGTTCGGGAAAAAGAAATCGGCACCATCGAACAAATCAACGTTACACCCGTCCGCAAGCAATATTTCATCCTCGGCAAGCTCATCCCTTTTTGGGTATTGGGTATGGTATCGCTCAGTCTTGGCCTCATCATTGCCCGGGTAGCGTATGGTATTGTACCCGTCGGCAGTCTGCCCTTGCTCTATGCATTTGCCGCCGTGTACATGATGGCTGTGTTGGGCCTCGGCCTGCTCATAAGCACCTATGCCCACACACAGCAGCAAGCCATGCTCATCGCCTTTTTCCTCATGATGATTTTCATTTTGCTCGGCGGCTTATACACACCTATCGATAGTATGCCCCACTGGGCACAAGTCATTACCCGTTTCAATCCGGTTTCTTATTTCATTGATGTCATGCGGATGCTGGTCCTCAAAGGCAGCGGGTTTACCGATATCAGTCGCCACCTCGGCATCATGGCCATATTTGCGGTGGTGCTCAATGTATGGGCCATCCTCAATTATCGAAAAAGAGCATAACGTTTTTGTATTGGGGCTGTCAGCAATCGTGCATGTAGCAGCAGTCCGGCGTGTTCCGGCTCCGCTTCGCTCCGGTACTTCGCTGCGCTGCGTACCCACGCCTGCAGCGTGGCCTCCACCCACCGCAGCCCATCAGCATTATGCATCTCTCAACTTTGATTGCTGCTTCACCAATCTTTCTATCAACCAAATACTCAGCAGCAACAATGCCACATGCGGCAGCCATTCGGTCAGCCATGTTTGCTGATAGGTTTGCATGCTACTGCCATTGGCCATTTGTATCTGCCACAATTGAAAAGTTGGTGTTGTATCGGTATACAAACTCGTCGTCATGTTGGCAGCAAAATGAATACCCGTACTCATGGCAACGCCTTGTTGCTTACAAGCCGCCCATGCAAACAGCAATCCCCAAATGGTAGTTCCCAACATAGCCGCCTGCCAGCTCCATCCATTCAGCAAATGATACACCCCAAACAACAACGCCGTTATCCAAATAGCACTTCTGATGCCTACTGCTTTTTGTAGTCGTTGCAAAGCATATCCTCTAAAGCCAATTTCCTCCATCAATGCCAGCGGAATCAACGGCAAAATAGCTAGCAGCGAACCCAATACCGTGGCATTAGTATTCCATTGCAGGTGTAGGCCACCCAATACAAACACCATGGCCGCCATGCTGCCCATTACCAATACGCCTATCATTACACCTTGTGCAAAATGCAGCAGTGTTATTTTCCGCCACTGCAACCCCACATCAGCAAACCGCAGTTTATCTATTTGTACAAATACAAGCGTTGTTACCAAGCCAGCTGCTGTACCCAACAAACCATAAGCCCACCTTTCTGCCGAAGCCGGAAACAGCTGCTTACCCATCGAAAACAACATGAGCAGCAAGCGTAAAGTAGCTGCAAAAAAGAATAGACCTGACAATAGCCTTCGTTTTTTTGCTCATTACAACGGTGGTTTCGGTTTACAGCTACAATGTCATTATCGCTGCAAAATGTTTAACTGAACGCCGGGCAGTACACGCAATACACTAAAACTTTCTTGCCACAAATACCTGCACGTGGCATTGGCACTCACCAGCACCGTTTTGCCTGCGGGAATGGCAACGGAAGTATATTCATCTGGCACTATCCCTGCAGTTCCAATTAGCAGGTGTATGCCATTGTTGGTTTTGACTGCCCGTCCAGTTATTCGTAAAATTCAGTTGTTGTGGTTCGCTGTATACGGCGCCATTGTCAATCATACATCTAACCTGTCGGTTCAGCCAATTGCCCGGCACATTGCTGAGCTGAAGCGTTGCGGTAGTCACGCCATTTATATGAGCATCATTTTGCACATTGGCAAAACCACTACCCAAATTCATTTGCCATTGATAGCTACTACCTGTTACATTAGCAGGAATGGTAACATTCCCTTCTACACACATACTCAAGGTTTGCGTTTCGCCCATGCGGTTGCGCAGCACAATCCAACCGTTGGAATGCGTGGCAATATCTTGTTTGCCATCGCCATCTATATCTGCAATGCAAGCAGCATCAGCTACATATTGTAGCGCAGCTCTGTTGCCCAATACAACAGTTGACGAAGTAGAAAGATTTTGATATACATACAACCATGGGCCACTGCCAATCAGCAGGTCAGGCTTGCCATCGCCATTAAAATCACCAGACTGTACGGTTTTGTCTGTTGGTGCATTCGTCATCACCTGCACGTCACCCAGCAACATATTACCCGGTGTTGATAGATTTTCATGAATACCAAAACTGGCTGTACTGTACGTGTTGTGCTGCACCAGCATTTCCGGTTTTCCGTCTGCATTCAAATCTGCCAGCGTAACTGCCTCCGGATAATAATAGGAAGCGGAGGCGCCATTGAAACGATAGCTCTGATGCAGGCTCGTAAATGCAGGCAGGTTACTGTTTCCTGTATTGCGAATCACATGCAGATAGTTGCCACCAACACCTATTAAATCTATGGCGCCATCCATATCAATATCTGCGGCATTGGCCAACCAGGTAAAGGGCAGATTATTGGCAGTAGTAATATTTACTACTTCACTAAAACGGATGTCGCCCGGCGTACTGGTATTAAACTGTATCTGAACAATATTGGCCCCGCCAATCCGCAGCAAATCCGGTTTTCCGTCTGCATTCATATCGGCCAGCTTATCAGTCGCATTGATACCCACAGGAACAAAAGATGTAGCGATTGAAGCCATAGTGGAAATGTTACGCACTACTCCTCCGCCACCAAACAATACAATGTCTTGCATACCATCGCCATCCACATCAGCGGCCTCCATGCTGCTGGCGCCACCAATGCCCGTCATGATGGCATCACTCCACAACACACTTCCGGCTTCACTGGTATTGCGATACAGCATCAATCCATTGTAACTTGATAAAGTAGCCAAATCAGGTTTGCCATCATTGTTCAAGTCCACCGCTATGGATTGCCTGTCGTAAGCAATGCCACCAGAAACATCTGTTCCACTGCGTACAAAAGAGTTATTACGTAGCGGCAAACCAGCGGTTGGCAAATGCAAAGGCTGAAAATAACGGTCACTTATTGCTGATAAAGATTGTACTACCACTGTTATTTTATCATACCCAGCCGAGTATGGCACTTGCACCGTTAGTTGTTGATTATTGATTTGAACAATATTCGCTTTTACCGGCCCAAACCAAACCTGAACTGCAGATGCATTGTTGCCAAATCCATTTCCTTGCAGTACAAGCACATCACCCGGCGATGCAGCAGCTGGTGAAAAACCGGTAAATATCGGTGGTAGCTGTCTGATAAATCCGGGTTGTAGCAGCACCACTCCATAGTAAGTTTCAATGCGTATACCACCCGATGCGTCAACCGGCGCCCAAAGCCATACTGAATCGGGATGAGGGTTTTGAAAATTCACTACTTCTTTTCCTCCAAGTTGTATGGATTTGATTCCCCAGAGATAATGTCCGGTGAGCAGCACTTTTGTACCAGCTGTACCCGTGTTTGGTGTTGATTGCATGATTTGCGGAGCAGGAAAGGGCACAAACACAAATCCACTCAAGGTATCGCTGCCTGAAAATTTGGTTACTGTAATTGGGCCGGTTTTGCCATGGCCCACCACTGCCACAATCATGCTATCATTGAGCACCCGAAACCATGCGGCTGATGAATCGCCCAATTTTACTTGCGTTACATCACTGAAATACCTGCCCGAAATTCGAATGGTATCTGTTGGAGAAGCTGCCATCGGCGAGGCCGCAATAATATCGGGTGCAGGAATAAACACAAATCCGTGCAGCGTGTCGGCACCACCCGGATGCTGTACAATTATATCACCGCTTTGAACGGATGCTAGCACGACCATCAATTGCGTATAATCATTGCTGCTGCTTACCTGCGGACAAACAACTCCACCAATGGATACCGTGGGTAATATGCCGGGCAATGCCAAATGTTGTCCATACAAATACAACCATTGGCCTTTGTAGCCCGATGCCGGATTAAAGCTTTGCAGCACTGGCTTGCGTAAAAAAACAAACCCGTCTTTTCTGTAAAAACCCGAACTGTTTTGTACACTCACGTAGCCATGATTGCCAGTTGCAGGAATGGCTTTCATGAGCCCTGCATGCACCACTTCAAACCAGGTTGCATTCACCTCGCCAAACTGTACCGTATGCGTACTGTAAAAGTTACGGCCATATATCAATACCGTATCTCCCGAAGCAGCCATGGCTGGTGCAAAAGAATCAATCTGCGGCGCATTGTTGTAGGTAAAGGTTTGCCATGCATCAATTCCTGCGGTTGCAGTAACGCTTACCGCACCAGTAGCTGCATGGCCAACTGTAGCAACAATGCTGGTATCTGATTCAACCACAAACGACAAGGCATTTATGCCGGCAAACCGTACACTATTGGTGCCTGTAAAATTGCGGCCACTGATGCGAACGGTAGCACCATATCCAGCTTCTGCAGGCGACACATTGGTGATGCTGGTTTTACCCGTTTTGTTGCGAAATACTTGCGAAGCACTGCCCAAAGTAGAACCAGTAATCATGTCTGGTGATCCATCATTATTTACATCACCCAAAGCCAAAGTTGAGGCAGAACCTGTATACATCACCGAGGCACTGGCAAAACTGAGTACTGACCCTGTAGTACCAGTGTTACGAAATGTTTCTACATCAAAACTACCTTGCCTGCCCACCGCAATATCTGGTTTGCCATCAGCATCCATATCGGCTACCGAAGGTTTGTAAAAGGCACTCACAGCAGATGCTTTGGGCAATGCACCGTCATTGACAAAACTCCAGTTGCCATCGCCCCTCCATGCGTATATATTTCCTTGCGTATAAAAATCATTGATGGTACTAAACAACACATCGGTATTACCATCAACATTCAAATCTGCCACGCACAGGTATTGGGGCAATAAACCATCGGGGCTATTCAATGCTACCTGTTGCGTCAAATGAATATTACCAACCGTACTTTGGTTTCGAAAAACAACCACCCGTTTGTTAGCCTCATCTACCATCAGTAAATCGGGTTTACGGTCGTTGTTTACATCTTGCAGTACAATCGTTCTTGGCATGGCGGCCACTGGCATTTCTATAGCAGCTGCAAATGAAACGCTGCCAACGGCACTGGTATTTCTGTACATAGAAATAGTACCTGCCAACGTATTGCTCCCCACAATATCTGGTTTGCCATCTCCATCCACATCGGCTACAGCAATATGAAAAGCCGCATCATTTTTACTAATAAAAAATCGGGTGGCAAAACCAATACTCGATGAAGTACTCGTATTGCGCAATACCGAAATTTCATTGGGCACAATACTGGAAGTAATCACATCCTGTAATCCATCACCATCTATATCGGCCAGTTTCATATCGGACGCAAACGTGCCGGCAAAAAAACTACCTGCCGCTTGCAGCATAATGGCAGAATCATTGCTATTGTTGAGATACGGCAATACATGACTGGGTGAATAATTATTGGGCAAATAGCGCAATACCAACACCTCGGGTTTGTTATCCAAATTCAAATCATGCAGCAATACTTCTCTGGGATAATAATCCGTTTCCAATGTTTGCGCCAATCCAAAACTGGATAATGCCAAAGGTTGCATTGGTGTAAAAGCCGGTAAAAAATACCGGGAAGATTGTGCTGTCAGCCCATTGCTGTTTACTGTAATGGGCTGGTAGGTAGCACCCGCGGGTACAATTACTTGCAAACTCGTGGTTGTAGCCGATTGAACCGTAGCTCTTACTGCACCAAACTGAACCACGTTATTTCCTGCAACAGAAGAAAAGCCACTACCTGAAATGATGAGTGTACTGCCACTGGCGGCTGTAAGGGGTGCAAAAGACTGTATCACCGGCTGCGCCAATCCTATGATGGTACAAAGCATACTCACAGCAAGTAAGCAGCTGATCCGGAGCTGAAATGCATGGCCCTGCTTCATAAAAGCGGAAGGTAATTTTTCGTATGCTGCATCCTAACAAATGTACAGGCTATGCACCGTGATACCAGAAGAATAATAGAGCGAAACCATACAATGTGATGAATGGTTGTAAGCATTGTAAAATAGCCAATATGCAGCTAAGCATTCTCCAATGCAGCAATGTCAATCTTTTGCATTTTCAGCAATGCCTGCAGCACTGCTGTGCCACGCTGCGGATTGTTCATGAGCGTTGGCAATACCTTGGGCACCACTTGCCACGAAACGCCAAACTGATCCGTCAGCCAGCCGCATGGTTGGTAATGGCCTTTGTAGCCCAGCATCTCCCAATACAAATCAATCTCATCCTGGGTATCGCAGGAGACCACTAAAGAAATGGCCGGCGTAAACTGATATTGCGGACCGCCATTCAGCGCCATGTATTGCTGGCCCCGAATGCGGAATATCAGCACCACGGGATTTTCTGAAATGATGTCGCCATCAAAAACTTCGCAGTAAAACTGTACGGCAGTTCGGGCATTGCCATCAAACCACAAGCAGGGGTACAATGGAGTAGATTGTTGCATAACAAGCTGATTGATGCGTAAACAAATCGTTGCTGTGGTAAGTTACTGCGCTTTTTGCAGAAACCTTTATGCAGGCAGAGCAGACACCAAACGATGGTATGCACTACCCGTGCAAAACTGTGCAGGTCCTGTTTCGCTACGCTGCAAGAACTTAGAATCACCCAATTTTTAATCAGTAAAATGCTGGATATGGAACTGATGACTGCTGCCGATATTTTGCAGGAAGCCACCTTGAAAATGGCCATGCTCTACGAAACGCATCCCAACGATGCCATGTTTTCCGTACGAGATTATTTTTCCGGAGCTGAGGCCGATGCACTGGTGCAAACCGGCATGTGGATGCGCCAGGAAGGCTGGCTCATTCCCAGCAAGCAAAACCTATATTACCGTTATCTCTACAACAATAATCTGCGGGGGATAGCCTGACCTCTTTTCAAACTACTTCAGATATTTCTCCCCAAAAAACGACCCTACCCCAGTCCTAACAATTTGCTTTGTTCGCTGTTGTTTTATGCGCTTTCTTCGAAACAACAAGTGAACACGGCATGTCGCTCATTCAATTTACCGATAAAGGTTTGTACTGCCCCGCCGGCGATTTTTACATCGACCCGTGGCGGCCGGTGCAAAGGGCAGTTATTACGCATGCCCACAGCGACCATGCCCGTTGGGGTTCGGCCCGCTACCTCAGCCATCACCTCAGCAAAGGCATGCTGCGCCAGCGCCTCGGGCAAGACATTGCCCTGCAAACCATTGGGTGGGAAGAACCAATGCGCATACACGATGTAGAGCTCACCTTGTTTCCCGCAGGGCATATTGTGGGCAGCAGCATGGTGCGTGTAGCAGCGCATGGCGAAACATGGCTCATCACCGGCGATTACAAACTGGAAGATGATGGCCTGAGCACTGCCTGGCACCCCGTGGCCTGCACCCACATGGTTACAGAATGCACGTTTGGTCTGCCCATTTACCAATGGCAACCGCAACAGCAAGTGTACAACGAGATGTGTGCATGGGTAGCACATAATCATCAGCAGCAATACACGTCCGTTTTTTATGCGTATTCGCTGGGTAAAGCGCAACGTATACAACGGGCCCTGGCGGCAACAGGCTTGCGCATTTGGTTACATGGTGCCATTGCCAATGCCAATGAAGCATTGCAAGCCGATGGCATTGTATTGCCCGAATGCCACCGCATTACAGCAGATACCAACAAAGCGGATATTGAAGGACAGATTGTGATTGCGCCACCCAGTGCTGCGGGTTCTGCATGGCTGAAAAAAGCAGGCCGCTACCGCGATGCCAACTGCAGCGGTTGGATGCAGGTGCGGGGCAACAAACGCCGCAACAATTCGGATGCCGGTTTTGTACTCAGCGATCATGCAGATTGGCCGTCGCTGCTGCAAGCGGTGCAATTGTGCGGTGCTGAAAAAGTGTACAGCACCCACGGATTTACCGACAGCTTTAGCCGCTACCTGCGGGAAGAAAAAAACACCTGGAGCGAAGCCGTGCAAACGCAATACGGCGGCGAAGAAGATGCCACTGAAACAACAGGAGGTGCCGCATGAAAGCATTTGCACAACTGGTACAGGAAGTGGGCAGCAGCACCAAAACCAACGAGAAGTTGCAGGCATTGTTGCAGTACTTCCAAACTGCCGATGACGCCGATAAAGTATGGACCATTGCCATATTCAGCGGACGCAGGCCCAAGCGTTTTGTCAACACCCGCATACTTACCGATTGCTGCATTGAACTCACACAAACACCTGCCTGGCTGTTTGAAGAATGCTACCATACCGTGGGCGATCTGGCAGAAACCATTGCGTTGCTGGCGACGCAAAAAAACACAGCAGCAATACAACATGCGTTACCCAGCTTATCACAGCTCATTGCTTCTTTCATATCGCTGCAAAAAACAGATGAAGAAACCCGAAAAGCGTTTATCCTTCAGCATTGGCAGCAAATGGATTTTGATGCTTGCTTTGTGTTCAACAAACTCATCACCGGTGGTTTTCGCATTGGCGTAAGCCAGCAAACCATGGTGAATGCGTTGCAAAAAGCCACGGGCATTGATGCATCCGTTTTGGCCCATCGCATCAGCGGCAACTGGGATCCATCAAATACCTCTTTTGCGGAGCTGGTACTCAGCGGCGATACCACTGCCGACAGCAGCAAACCGTATCCGTTTTACCTGGCGTATCCTTTAGGAGAGGAACCTGAAAGCCTTGGCCCCATTACCGATTGGCAGGCCGAATGGAAATGGGACGGCATCCGTGGGCAAGTGATTGTGCGGGATGCCTTGTACATCTGGAGCCGAGGCGAAGAATTGCTCACCGATCATTTGCCGGAGTTTCATGGCTGGGAAAAAAAATTGCCTGCCGGCACTGTGCTGGATGGTGAAATAGTAGCCTTACAACCCAATGCCAACAGCATTCCCGAACACATTGGTCCATTTGCACAACTGCAAACACGTATCAACCGTAAAATAGTATCGAAAAAATTATTGCAACAATCACCAGTGGGTTTTATTGCCTACGATTTGCTGGAATGGAAAGGTGAAGATATTCGCCAAACGCCGCTCAGTGAAAGACGTGCCTTGCTGGAAAAACTATTGCAAGAACATCCGCTCCCGGGCTTGTTTATGTCACCCGTTGTAACAGCAGACGACTGGACATCACTCACCGAACAACGCCGCTACAGCCGCGACCAAAAGGCAGAAGGTCTGATGCTGAAGCGCTGCAACAGTGTGTACCAAACGGGCCGCAAAGTAGGCGATTGGTGGAAATGGAAAATAGAGCCGCTCACCATTGATGCCGTGATGATTTATGCGCAAAAAGGCCACGGCCGCCGGAGCAATCTCTACACCGATTACACTTTTGCTGTAAGAGATGGAGATAAACTGGTATCATTCACCAAAGCTTACAGCGGCCTTACTGATAAAGAATTTGCCGAAGTGGATGCCTTTGTAAAAAAACATGCCATTGAAAAGTTTGGCCCAGTGAGAACCGTAAAACCAGAACTCGTTTTTGAAATTGCTTTTGAAGGCATTGCCGCCAGCAACCGGCACAAAAGCGGTGTGGCACTGCGTTTTCCCCGCATCAACCGCTGGCGCAAAGACAAACCAGCTTCAGAAATCAATACCCTCGATGATTTGAAACAATTGTTGCAGCAGTATGGCAACAGCAGCAGCAAATAATGCCGCTACATTTGACCAAGCTTATTCGTGAAAAACCAACAGCCACATATCACGCCTTCCCCCGGCACCGCCATCATCACTCAATGGTTGGCGGGGAAAGCATTATCCCCCTTTGCCTTTCAAGAAGAAACATGGGCACACATGCTGCGGGGCGACAGCGGTATCGTTAATGCACCAACGGGTTGTGGTAAAACCTTTTCTGTTTTTCTCGGCAGCATCATTCAGTTTATTGATGCGCATCCTACCAATTGGCAGCAACAAAAAAACAACGGACTGCAATTGCTGTGGATTACACCACTGCGGGCATTGGCCAAAGATTTGGGTCGTGCCATGCAGGAAGCTATCTCCGACATTGGTCTGCCCTGGCAGGTAGGCATCCGCAATGGCGACACCGAGACCAGCGAAAGAGCACGGCAAAAAAAGCAAATGCCGGAAGTGCTCATCATCACCCCCGAAAGCCTGCAATTGCTACTGGCCATGAAGGGCCATCTATCCTTTTTACCAATCTCAAAGTAATAGCCGTTGATGAATGGCATGAACTGCTCGGCAGCAAACGTGGCGTACAAGTTGAATTAGCCATTGCCTACCTGCAAGGCCAATACGCCGCCGGCCACCTGCAGCAATACAAAGACGATACATTCCTGGCTCCTCGCCCTTTAGGGAGAGGCGGGGGTGAGGGCTCCTACCAACTACCAACCAGCAACCATCAACCATTACTCTGGGGTATCTCCGCCACCATCGGCAACCTCGATGAAGCCCGTGAAGTGTTGTTGCGCCCCTTGCAGCAACCCGGTGTGATTGTGAAAGCACAAATGCGCAAAGACATTGCCGTGCACAGCATCATTCCTGATGAGATTGAAAAATATCCCTGGGCTGGACACCTCGGCATTAAGCTGGCTGAAAAAGTGGTGCCCATTATTGAGCGAAGCAACACCACTCTCATCTTCATCAATACAAGAGGGATGGCGGAGCGGTGGTACCAAACCCTGCTCGATGTAGCCCCTCAGTTGGCAGGAGCCATAGCACTGCACCACGGCAGCATTGAACAAGAGCTACGCCTATGGGTGGAAGAAGCTTTGCATACCCATACACTTAAAGCTGTAGTTGCCACGGCCAGCCTCGATTTGGGTGTTGATTTTCGTCCGGTAGATACGGTGATACAAGTGGGTTCACCCAAAGGTGTGTCTCGTTTTTTGCAGCGGGCTGGCCGGGCTGGTCATCAACCCGGTGAAGTGAGCAACGTGTATTTTTTGCCCACACATGCCTTGGAACTGGTGGAGGCAGCGGCACTCAAAACCGCCATTGAGGATGGCGAAATGGAAAGCAAGGATCCGCTGGCTTTGTGCTTTGATGTGCTGTGTCAGTTTTTGTGTACGCTGGCCGTAGGCGATGGCTTTCGGCCGGAGCACATACTGCCCATGGTACAAAGTACCTGGTGCTTTCAAACCATGACGGAAGAGGAATGGTGGCAGGTATTGCTACACATTACCGAAGGCGGCAAGGCCCTGCAGCAATACGATGAGTACCGCAAAGTGGAAGTGATAGAAGGCGTGTACAAAATAACCAGCAGAAGACTGGCACTGCGCCACCGCATGAACATTGGCACCATTGTAAGCGATGCCATGATGAAGGTAAAGTTTGTAACCGGCGGCTATGTGGGTCATATTGAAGAATGGTTTATCAGCCGGCTGGACCCCGGCGATGTGTTTACACTGGCCGGTCGCAACCTCGAACTGGTACAGCTGAAAGACATGACCGTGATGGTGCGCAAAAGCAGCAAGAAAAAAGCCATTGTACCCAGCTGGATGGGCGGCCGCATGAGCCTGACTGCTAATTTGGGCATGGTGTTGAGAAGGACGATTGGGGAGGCTGCGTCATTGATTGAAAAGCAATCGCTTCTACCCCTCTCCCTTGGAGAGGGGCAAGAGGTGAGGTCAAATGAAGAGAAGACTAGACCAGGCTACATGACCACCAGCCCCGAGCAATGGCCTACCCTGCTCAAGCATGCAAAAGAAATGCGCAAAGAGCCCACCGTTGCAGAAAAACTACTGTGGCAAAACCTGCGCAATAGAAAACTGGATGGATACAAATTCAGAAGACAGCACCCTGTATTGTTCTTCATTCCTGATTTTGTTTGCCTCGAGAAAAAACTCATCATTGAATTAGATGGTTCAGTGCATAGAGACCCGGACAACGCCAAAGCAGATTTTTTCAGGGCCTGCCACTTATCGGAACATGGCTACGGCATCATGCGATTCTGGAACAGTGAGATTGAAAAAAATCAAATTACCGTTTTAGAAAAAATCAGGAACAGGTTAGCAGCAATAGATAGTGTAGCGACTATTCAGGAAAGACTGCAAAAAGCAAGACCGGAATGGTGGAGGGAGTATGTGGGGAATAGACATGAGGGACAGCATTTGAAGAACGGCCTCACCCCCAGCCCCTCTCCGGTGGAGAGGGGGGCAATACAAGACAATGATTTGCTCAACCCCAGCCCCTCTCCGGTGGAGAGGAGGGCAAAGGCAGAAACTTCCCCCGAACTCCAGGCCCTCATCCCCCTCTTCGAATTACAATCCCAACTCTCCCACATTCCCCGCAACAACGAGCTGCTGATAGAGCACCACGAAAGCAAAGAAGGCTTTCACCTGCTGGTGTATCCCTTTGAAGGTCGGGCCGTACACGAAGCCATGAGTGCCATTCTGGCCTACCGCATCAGCCGCAGTATGCCCATTACTTTTTCCATTGCCATGAATGATTATGGCTTTGAACTGCTGAGCGACAAACCCATACCGGTAGACGACAGCAATGTGCATGCGTTATTCAGCACCGAAGATTTGTTTTTGGCCATGCAGCAAAGCGCCAACCATGTAGAAATGGCCATGCGCAAATTCAGAGACATTGCCGTGATTGGCGGTCTCATTTTTCAGGGCATGCCCGGTGAGCAAAAAAAAGCCCGGCACCTGCAGGCATCAGCATCGCTGATTTTTAAAGTGTTTAAAGATTTTGACCCCGACAACCTGCTGCTGCGGCAGGCCTATCAGGAAGTGTACGAACAACAAATGGAAGAAGTGCGGCTACGACAAGCCTTGCAGCGCATTCAGCAACATGATATCATCATTCGCTGGCCGGAGAAGTTTACTCCACTCTCTTTCCCCATTATTGCCGACGGACTCAACCGCAACAATCTGTCTTCCGAAAATCTGGAAGAACGCATCCGCAAAATGGCAGCGGCACTCAACGCCTGACTATTGTCAGCAATCTGTGTACGTGCTGTTTACATAATGTCCAACAAACGGCGAATTACTTCGCTGAAATACGCCCCATTGCCCGGGCCAAACCAGTTCATCACCCTTGTTTCGTAGCCTTCGGCATCGTAGCGGTTGTCGGGGGTAATGTAGCCGCAATAACCACCGTTGAAACTGGTCACCATCAGGTGCTTGCCATTTTGCTGTGCATAGGCTTGCAGCGGCGCCATCAGTTCGCCACCAAAATCGCAGGGCATGCCCACCAGTAAGAGGTCGCCTATTTTCAGCGCTTTAACTTCAGCCGGATAATCGCCATACAAGCGGCTCCACAACCAATGCCTGAAACACCAGTTTTGCGTGAACCGCCACTGCGGCTCCCGTAGCTCTAGCGGCAGTGTTACCGGCCACAGCACATCGCCGAGTGGAACCGACTTTTTGAAAGCACCATGCTGCAATGTATCGGCCAAACCATTGGCCATGTATGAAAGTTGTTGCCAATCGCTGCCATCGGGCTCCACCGGCCCCATGCTGCCCACCGCACCTGCCATGTACATGGCAAAACGTTGCTGTTGCTCCAGCTGTGCCAGCAAAGCACCGGGATAATCGCGGCTGAGCTGCATCACCGAATCACTCAAGGTGGTGGCATGGGCCGCAAAACTGTGTAGTGACACGGTCTCGCCACTATGCAACAAGGCATGCAGCGAATGCAACACATGGTACTCTGGCGCCGAATCGCCCAGCACCCGGTTGCGCACCAGTTGGGGTGCCTGCCGTTCTTCGTATACCAACTGTGCCCCAGTGGCATGCCTGGCTGCCAGTGCCATGCTCTGAATAATTTGCGCCGCCAGATTGTTCACCAACTCCTGATTGTACGTACCTGCAAACAACTCACCAATATAGTTTTTACCCCAGCCACCCATGCTGTTGTGCGTATGCGTGGCACCGATGAATACATTGTTCCACTCAATACCGGCGGCGGACAACCGTGCCTTCACCTGTTGCGTCACCTCAGGAGGAATAATGAGCAAGTCGGCACTCACGATGGCGGCCTTGGTATTGCCCTGCTGCAACCACAGTGTGCGTACAAACAAGCTATCGTGCACCTGCAGCACGGGCCTGCCCTCCCGCTTGCCATAGCCCGCCGTAGGTACGGCATGGTTGGGCGTAATGTTTACCTTGGCATAGCCCACCCGCAGCACGGTATCGGCTACGGGCGGCGGATGCGTAGCCGCCAGGCTATCGAGGCGCTGCATCATGTGCCGGTACCAATCGGTTTGGGCGTACGGCGTACGATCTACCCGCCGCACCACAAAGGGCACCGCCAGCAGCAGCAATACCAACACCGTGATAACGACCCGAAACAGTATGTTAAAGAAACGACGCATGGGGTGGAATTGGGAAGGATGAAGTTAGGGCAAGAAAGAAGTATCAAGCCTGCACATCATGATTATTATCAACGAACATTCAATCGGTTTGAACAATACAGACAATGTGGATTGACTTAAAAAAAAAGATTGATTATCAATGTAGAAAATGTGGCGAGTGTCGTCTATTTTTGAGTTGTGCGAAACTAAAACGATACTATCCTTGAATGAATCTTACAAATGGCTTAAGGAACAAGAAGAATTAAAAGAATCTAAAATTGAAAAGTTTTTGG
Source organism: Phnomibacter ginsenosidimutans (assembly GCF_009740285.1). Lineage (GTDB taxonomy): Bacteria > Bacteroidota > Bacteroidia > Chitinophagales > Chitinophagaceae > Phnomibacter > Phnomibacter ginsenosidimutans. The sequence continues at coordinate 1,449,086 of NZ_CP046566.1, read as the reverse complement.
GACCATCTTTTATTCTAGAACAGACCAACAATTTTCCAGGGCTTAAAAGAACAGATGATGTAACTGACTTCGAGTTTCATCCAAGGCCAGTGAAAGGTTTCTTTGGTATTATTCTGTTGTGGCCGTTTGTCGGGCTAGTTTTAATGGGCATGATTAAAATTTTGTCGGCTGTGCTTTTGCTATGCATTGCGGGACTAGTAATTCATTTGACAATTTATTGGAGGACAATGCAAAAGTCCGACAGAAAAATAAGTCTAAACGGCACTGGGATTCGATTTGACGATGAACAGTTAATTTCTTGGACGGACATTACTCTGACAGCAATCTTGACAAAACCAATTGGCAGAAACAAAAGAAATTTTCTTGTTGTCGTTACTAAAGGAGCCGACAATTCATACAAGAGAAAGGACTATGAGTTAACCGATTATTTTAGCTGGAACGCATATGGCTTCGCTTCGACAATCTCGAGTAAAATCGAATCTATTAGGAGTACCATGAATTCGCACAACAATGGGTTTGCCGCTATGGCGGGGCGACAGCTGTAACTTCGGCTATTTGCAATCATCAACAGCAGTTTCAGCATGACAAATAAAGCCAGGCTTTTAAGTCTTATCTTCAACAATTAAATAAAACGGTGCAGCGGTTACGGGCAGACGTTCAATGAATGCCGCCACAGCAGCAAGCCCTTTACGTTGTACGTTATTCTAAACGCCCCCTACTAACAGACAATGATAGTTGAATTTATAGGACACGGTATTCATGAGGACGACAATGAAACTTGTGGCAACTACATTTGCTCGTCTATTAAAAATCCTGTTTTCACGGACATAACAGTTTTTGTAGCTTTCATTCGCAAGCCAGGTATTTTAGAGTTAAAACCTTTTATTCAGCAAGCAATTTCTGAAAATCGGAAAATTACATTCTTCGTAGGACGCAACGAGTTTATAACATCAAAAGAAGCATTAGAACTATTGCTTGAATTAGGAGTTTCAACCTATATCTACAACTCTGACATTTTTATTTATCACCCAAAGGTTTACCTATTTGAAGGGGCTAAGAATAGAATTATTACTGGCTCTTCCAATTTAACCAAGACAGGTTTATTCTACAATGTAGAATGTTCATTATTACTTGATTTCAGTAATCAAGACAGTGCTGGAATGAAAGTTTTAAATCAACTCAAAGATTATTTTTCTCCTCTCCTTGATTTTTCTGACCCTAACCTTGAATTTGTAACACAAGCACATATTGACAAACTATTTGCAGATGGCTTAATACCGACTGAAAATTTTGAGTATCAAGTAAACTATACTGTTAATCCGAACGGAAAAGAAACAAAAAAGTTAAGCTACCTGAAATTGGGGAATTAGGAAACCTTGAAATTACAGATAACAAACCCCGAAAGAAATATAAGAACCATGTCCTGACGATTACTGATGCCTATTTGCAAAAATGGGACTACATGTTTGAACGGCTTAAAGCATACAAGGAAGAGTTTGGAACATTTACAGTTAAAAGAGATTACGCAGACCATGTTTTACATGCTTGGTACATTAAGCAAAAACTCCTGTACAAGCATCCAGAACTGAAAATGCCACAAGAACATATTGACAAATTAACAGCAGTCGGATTTTATTTTGGAGACGGCCACAAATTAAGGGAAGAATTAATAGTACAAGAATGGCTTGAACTGTTGAAAGACGCAATAGCTAACAACGAAAAAATAGTACAAAATCAATCATACACTTACAAAGGCAAAAAGCTTGGGACTTGGTTAATTGGAATTTCACAAGCAAACAAAAAAGGCAAGAAACTTGACATAAGAAAAAGAATTGAAGAAACAGGTTTTGATTATGCTAATACAAGTAGAACAGTTGAAAACGTAATAGCAAGATTAATTGAAGATTTGTATAAAGCTGAAAATCCAAATAAATTGGATTGGAGAACAAGATTTTTCAAGCACATCAAAAAAAAGGAGAAGCTAGACGATAAGACAATTAAGGACATTGAATTTGCTTGGGAATTTCATTTTCACGAAAAGCCAGTTTGGGGAAAGATGCATCCTGGCACTGTTGATAGAACTGCTGAATGGAAAGCATACAGAAAAAGTGAAGGCCGATGGTTTCCTATCACTTTGACAAATGGAGAGCCAATCAAATTACACCATTGGGTAAAACGTAAAAGAGAAAGTCCACGACAAATGAATAGAATAAAAGGTAAATTCACGGAACATGAGTTAAATGAACTTAAGGAAGCAGGCTTTCCTGTGTAGACAGACCCAAGCACAAAGCCCTCTGGCGCAAGTGTTCCGCACCAGCGGGCCACTTGTGACTTTACAATCCCGCCGGACTGTGTCCGGATGGAAAACGAAAAACCACTACCTAAACTTTACAGATAATGTACCCAACTATCAGCGTTGTGACCACCTATCAAGGAGTACCTTTAACCAAAGCGTACTACGACAATCATCCGGAAATTCATCACTTGTATCCTTCGCCGCAGGTTTTTCTAACCCAGCTCTACAAACCGCTGTTAGAAAAGGTATCCACAACCAATCAACCACAGTTGCTGGAGATTTCAGAAAACCGTGTGACCATCAACGGCCAGCCAATAGCATTGTGATTTTCTTCTCTTTTATAGGTGCTGGCATGCTGGCAGTAATGCCCGATACAATGGGCAACTGACACTGGCACCAACGACCTGCTTCGCAGCACACTTGCAGCAGTAAACACACTTCTGCCGCCACAAGATTTTTTGATTGTTTATTTGCAGGCATTGTACCCACCCCCTCCACATGAAAGAAACTTCCCCCATTGCAGTAGCCGATCGTTTGGACACCGGCAGCACCGGCATTTACCATTTGAAAAGATTGTGGGGCAAAGTCCTGCTTGGCCTGCAAACCAATCCGCAATATGCGCAGGAGCAAGAGCTGGACAGTTCACTGATTGACCTGCTGGGTTTGGGCCTCTTGCCTACCTACCAATTTTTATACAGCCATCGCCCCAGCTTTGAAGCCTTTGAGCAATGGGTGCTACAACAATCGGGCGGCAGCATCAACCCCGAGAAAATTCAGCAATGCAATCAATTGGTAAACGGCAACAGTTATGCTACAAGTGATGACGAACAAGAAGTGCTCACAGTAGCGGACATACAATTTTGGCATACATACGGCTACGTGATTGTGCGGAATGCCATTCCGCAAGCAGATTGTGCCGCCGCCCGGCAGGCTATTTGGGAGTATCTGAACATGGATGAAAACGACAGCGACACGTGGTACCACAATGCCGATACAGTGCAAGGCATTATGGTACCGCTATACCGGCATCCTGCCATCGATAAAAACAGGAATGCGCCCAAAATCAGAAAAGCATTTGAGCAACTATGGGGCCAAAAAGGGCTCGTAGTTACCACAGATAAATGTGGCTTTAATCCTCCTGAAACAGGCAGCTTTCGTTATCGCGGCATTGGCCTGCACTGGGATGTAAGTTTGGCGCAACCAATTCCCTTTGGCACACAAGGCATTTTGTATTTAACCGATACCGCCGCTCACCAAGGAGCGTTGACGGTGGTTCCTTCTTTTCACCACATCATTGCAAACTGGTTGACCAATTTGCCCAACAATTGCCACCCACGAACAGCCGATTTATCCGCTTTCGAAAAGAAGCCGATTGCGGCCAACGCCGGTGATTGCATCATCTGGAATCATTTGTTGCCGCACAGCAGCAGTCCGAATACAGCCAACCTTCCACGGTTGGTACAATATATCAACTGGTATTCGCCCTTGCAAAAAGTACACAGCGAATGGATTTGATAATCCGTTCTCACTTCGCATTCCTCATTTCCAATTCCGTTTCTTTGCGCCCCGATGGTAAGGCAACAGATTTGGCACAATCAACGCTTTTGGCTGCATGGCGATAAAGTGATGTTTTGGGAAGACACCCAAACCCTCATTGCCAGCGATTTGCACCTGGGCAAAAGCGGCCATTTTCGCAAGCATGGCATTGCCGTGCCGCAAGAAGTACTGAAGCAAGACCTGATGCGGTTGTTTGCCCTGCTGCAACATTTCAAGCCGCAGCGGCTGCTGGTAGTGGGCGATTTTTTCACAGCCATGCCAACAAAGAACATGAATGGTTTGCCCGCTGGCGGCAAGATGTAGCGCAGCTGCACATACTGCTGGTAAAAGGCAACCACGATGTGCTGCCCCAAGACTGGTACACCCAAACCAACATCGACTGCTGCAACGAGTGGCAGGAAAACGGACTCCGATTTGTGCACGAACCAGCAGACGGACAACAAGAGCTACCCATCATCTGCGGCCACATTCATCCGGGCATTCGGCTGATGGGTACAGGAAGACAAAGCCTGCGGGTGCCTTGTTTTTATTTTGCGCCTCAGCAATGCATTTTGCCCGCCTTTGGTGTGTTTACCGGCACCCATCCCATTCAACCAAAAAAGCAAGACGTTGTTTTTGCCATTGCCAACCAGCAAGTTATTCCCTTGTAGTGCCATGGTACACATTGCTTACGATCCCATTTATGCGCATCCGCTGCCCGAGGGGCACCGGTTTCCCATGCTTAAGTATGAGCTCATACCGGCGCAGCTGCTGCACGAAGGCAGCATTTCGCCGGCACAAATATTTTCGCCGGCAGCTTGCACCGAAGACATCATTTTGCTGACGCATGATGCCGGCTACTGGCACGACCTGGAGCAGCTGGCCCTTACGCCATCGCATATCCGTCGCATTGGTTTTCCGCTGTCGGCGCAGCTGGTGCAGCGGGAAATCATGATTGCACAAGGCACCATTGATTGTGCGTTGCTGGCCATGCAGCATGGCGTGGCGCTCAATGTAGCCGGTGGCACCCACCATGCATTTGCCAACCGTGGCGAAGGCTTTTGCCTGCTCAACGATATGGCCATTGCAGCCAATTATTTACTGCATCACCAACTGGCAAAACAAATACTCATTGTAGATCCGGATGTACACCAAGGCAATGGCACCGCCAGCATTTTTGCACAAGAGCCACGGGTGTTTACATTTAGCATGCACGGCAGTCACAACTATCCTTTTATCAAAGAACAAAGCGATTTGGATGTGCCCCTGCCCGATGGCATTGGTGATGATGATTACCTGCAACTGTTGCAGCAACATTTGCAAGCATTGCTGCACCGCCTACAACCCGACTTTATTTTTTACCTGAGCGGTGTAGATGTACTAAGCACCGACAAATTTGGCAAGCTCAACCTGAGCATGGCCGGCTGCCAACAGCGGGATACCATTGTGTTGCAGGCCTGCAAGCAGCAAGGCATTCCCTGTTGCATTGCCATGGGTGGCGGCTATAGCCCCGATATCAAACACATTGTAGAAGCACATTGCAACACCTTCCGCACGGCCATCGATTTGTTTGGATAGCGGCGCCGTTTGTTCATAAAAATTTATCAATTGGCGGCTGTTGTGGGGCTGTACATTTGCCCTTCTTAAAACAGCAAGGTCATGACGAAACGTTTTTCCCTTTTTGCATTGGTATCGCTGCTGGCACTGGCCGGCATAGCACAAGCGCCCAAAAAAGCAACGGCTCCCAAAAAGCCCAAGCTGGTAGTAGGCATGGTGGTAGACCAAATGCGTTGGGACTTTTTGTACCGCTACGCCAACCGCTACGGCGATGGTGGTTTTAAGCGTTTGTTGCAGCAAGGCTTTTCTGCTGAAAACACCATGATTCCTTATGCACTTACTGTAACAAGCTGCGGGCCACGCCAGTGTGTACACCGGTTCGGTGCCTGCCATCAACGGCATTGTGAGCAATGAATGGTTCGATCCGCAGACAGGCAAGGAAGTGTATTGCGTGGAAGATGACAATGTGAAAATTGTAGGCGGCGTAGAAAAATCGGAGCCCATGTCGCCCCGGAATTTGTGGGTTACCACCATCAGCGATGAGCTGCGCTTGGCGACCAATTTTCAATCGAAAGTGGTAGGCGTGGCCATCAAAGACCGCGGTGCTATTTTGCCTGCAGGCCACACCGGTACTGCTTATTGGTACGAAGGTGCCAACGGTGCTTTTGTCAGCAGTACTTACTACATGAATACCCTGCCTGATTGGGTGCAACAGTTCAACAACAAGAAACTGGTAGACAAGCTTGTACAGCAACGATTGGAAAACGCTGTACCCCATTGACACCTACAAACTCAGCGACGACGACAACGTGCCTTACGAAGGCAAAAATGCGGGTGAAGCTGCACCGGTTTTTCCGCACAGCCTGCGTCAGCATATAGGTAAAAACTATGGCGCCGTTCGGGGTACACCTTATGGCAATACCCTCACATTGGAATTTGCCAAAACAGCATTGAAAGCAGAACAGTTGGGCAAGGATGACATTACTGATTTGCTGGCCGTAAGCCTATCGAGCCCCGATTATGTAGGCCACCAATACGGTCCTAACTCTGTAGAAATTGAAGATACTTACCTGCGACTCGACCGTGAACTGGCTGCCTTCTTCGCCTTTTTAGATAAAGAAGTAGGTGCCGGCAATTATACCTTCTTTATTACAGCCGATCATGGTGTGGCTCATGTGCCTGCCTTTTTGGCGAAGCATAAAATTGATGTAAAGACTTTGTCGAGCAACACGGTTGACATCAACAAGAAAGTGGCAGAAAAATTTGGCATTAACGGGGCCATCCGCAATTTCAGCAATTACCAAATTTACCTCAACCACAACCGCATCGATTCTGCAGGAAAAGATGCTGAAGAAATCAGCAACTTCATTATTGCCGAGTTGAAAAAATTGCCGCATGTACTCAACGCCTTTTCATTTACAGAAATGGATGAAGCGGTGATGCCTGCCCAAATGAAAGAACGTTTTGCCAACGTGTACAACCCCAAGCTGAGTGGCGATATTGAAGTGGTGTTGAAAGCCGGCTTCTTTTATGGTGGTGCTACAGGTACTACACACGGCAGCTGGAATCCATACGATGCCCATATCCCTTGCGTATTTATGGGCTGGGGCGTAACGCCGGGCCGCACCAACCGCACCACGCACATGACCGACATCAGCGCTACCGTAGCGGCCATGCTGCAAATACAAATGCCGAGCGGCTGCATTGGCGAACCCATTGTAGAAATGCTGCAACCCAAATAAGCATTCGGGCTAAATGCAGCCCATGTGTAAAAACAGATTTGGACTGCCGCTGGCTGGCGGGCAATTTTAAACTGCCAAACGCTTACCAACCTGCGACAGTATGTATTCTGCCCGTGAACGTGAAATAAATGCGCTGCTCCAACTGCTGGATGATACGGATACGGAAGTATTGGTATCGGTAGAAGAAAAGCTGCTCAGCTACGGGCAAAGTGTGATTCCGAATCTGGAAACGTATTGGGAGCAATCGCCGGACGATGCATTGCAGGAGCGGATTGAACTTATCATTCACCGCATTCATTACAGCAACCTGGCACAAGAGTTTACCAACTGGGCCAATGGCGAAAGCGATTTGCTCTATGGCGCTTTTTTGGTAGCCAAATATCAATACCCCGAGTTGCAAAGTGTGCAAACCATTCAGGAAATTGAACGGATGCGCCGCAACATCTGGCTGGAAATGAACAGCTACCTTACCCCGCTGGAACAAATCAAAATTGTGGAGAGCATTCTCTACAATTTTTACAAAATGAAAGGCGGCGAACTGGTGTACACGCAGCCCAACGATTACATGATTCACAAAGTAGTGGAAAGCAAAAAGGGCAATTCCATTACCAATGGCATTTTATACCTCATACTCGCAGAGCAACTCGATTTGCCCGTTCGGGCCATCAATATCCCCCGCCAATTTGTGCTGGGCTGGTTTTCGCACCAGGTATTGTTTGAAAATGATTTTGAACTCACCCATCCTGCCGATACCATTAAGTTCTACATCGACCCCAACAGTGGCATTGGCTTTCAGCTAAAAGACATTGAGCTGTACTTCAAACGCATCGGCGTTACATCTACAGCTTCGTATTTTAAACCCCGCAGCAACCGGCAGATTATTCAACTGTTGCTGGAACAGTTTGCCAATTGCTTCGACAATGAAGCAGAAGGTTACAAACGCAAGGAGCTGCTGGCACTGGCAGCCATTGCTGCACAAGCAGATGCTGCTGCCCAACAGCGCAGCGATGTGGAGGAAGAAGATTAACGCAGGATACCGGCGGCCCATTCTACCGCATACAAACTCTTGAAGTATTTCGCTTTTAATTCGGCCACTTTCTGGCGGCTTTCCAGCACTTTGTTTTCTCGGCTGTTGAGTAAAAACAGGGTGCTTTCGCCCAACTCAAATTTCATGAGTTCTACCTCAAACACTTTTTGATACGCCTGTAAGGCCTGCTCCTGCAAACGCAGTTGTTGCAGCAGGTTCAGCATTTCGTTGTAGTACTGTTTTACCTTGTTGGCAATGCCCAATTGCGTAGCACTGCGGTCTACTTCTGTTGCTTGTATTTTCAGTTTTGCCGAACGGTAATCGCCCCTGCCCTGCCGCAGAAACAATGGGATGCCCACTTCCAAACCAAACTTGTAATTGTTTTGCAAAGTGGCCGCATCAAAACTATCCCACACCTGATAGCCTTTCGATAAGATGTTATACTTCAAATTTACCGCTGGCAACAAGCTCTGCAATTTCAACTGCCGTTCTATTTCCAATGCATCCAGTTTAAACTGAAAGGTTTGCAGTTTGGGATGGTTCGTACCAGCCACATCCAGCAATTCATTCAGCGGTTTGAATTGCATTTTGTACGGATCGGTTTCATCAGTATTTACCGCAGGTACAACTGATGCTGGCAACACGGCCGGTTGCATGTCCTGCGTCCACAGGTAATTGCTGAGTTCAAAACCGGCTTTCAAAAATTCGTTGTAAGCATTGGCCTGTGCTGCCTGAAACGTCAGCAGTTGTGTCAATGCTTCAGTACTATCAATGCCGGGCCTGTCGCCTTGCTCCACGGTAATGCGCAATGTTTCGTAGCGTTTGGTATTGATAGTAACAAGCGTTGGTCAAAATGCGGTACACCTGATATTGCGCTACCCAATACCAATAAGCTTCCATGGCTTCAAAAAGTACATCGTTCACCATGAGCAATTGTTCGGCCTTGCTTTGCTGCACAAACAATTTGGCTTGCGCCAGGCCCGCTCTGCGGCGGTCCATCAGCAGGTTTTTAGCCAGCGGTATGCTGATGCCCGCATAGCTCGTTTGCCCCAGCGATACTTCACGGTTCGTAAATTCGCCACCGTTATTTTCCAATCCCGCCATCAGCTCAATGCCCATCCAGGTGGGCACTTTCAGTGTGGTGTGGTTGTAGTTGTAATAGTTTTTACCATCAAAGGTTTTCTGATCGTTGGTAAAATAAACCGCCGGATCAAAGAGGCCGCGGCTGGCCAATAGCTGCGCTTCGGCGTTGTTTACCATCAGGCCGGCCTGCTTTACCACGGGGTGATATTGCCGCACTAAATCGAGGTATTGCACAGGCCCCAGTATGGCCAGCGAATCTTGCGCTGCCACTGGTGCAACCATGCTGATGCATACAGCCAATATCCAACCAAATCTTTTCATGCAGTGTGCTTGTGCGTAATTCACCAATCTGTATTCGTTATTCTTTTTTATCGCCTTTGGCAGCGGGCTTATCCAGCTTGTAAAATTCTGGCGGGAAGCCGTTGATGTTTCGCCACAACTCGTACCAAACGGGCACATCTTTCAGCAAAGCAAACCCCGATGCACCAGAGCCCAACCGCAAGCCCGGCGGCCAGTGGCGGTCGGTACTGTCTTCGGCTACCAGTATGCGAAACTTACCGTTGATGCTGCGGTTGCTTTCTACCGCAATCACTTTACCGCCATAAGTACCATAGCTGGCAGCAGGCCATCCGCTAAATACAATGGCCGGAAAACCATCGAACATAAAACGGACTTTCTGACCTATGTCAACCAGTGGCAAATCCATGGGGCTCACAAACAATTCAACAGCATAATCAATATCCTGCGGTACTATCTCTACAATCTTCTCGCCTTCTTTTACAATCTCATTGATACCTGCTTTCATGGCTTTGATGACCTGTCCGCTTTGTGGCGCCACCAAAAAGTAATAACCGGAACGCTGCTCAATGTTTTGCTTTTTGATGCTGAGCGAAGCCACTTTTTCTTTGGCTTCTGCCACCGCACCACTGCTGGCAAACTGATCACCTTGTGCCTTGGCTATTTTTTCTGCATACTCCTGTGTAGCGTTACTGATGTCGAGTTTGTTAATCAATAAATCTTGCCGCAGGTTATCGAGTTCATTTTGCTTATCGGTAACCGCCGCCAACGCTTTTTGAAAAGTGGCATTGCGTCTTTCAAAATCGAACTTGCTGATGGCTTCTTTTTCCAGCATGGTTTTGGCACGTTCGAGCTGTTCTCTGGCTTGCTGCTCATCTACTTTCGCCGCTTGCACTTCCAGCTGCTTTGCCTGAATCTTGCGTTCTATCTGAATGCGTTTGTTATCCAGCGAAGCCATTTTCAAATCCCGTTGCTCCAGCAGGTACTGCATTTGCTGCTGCGAGGTAGCGGCCTTGCCTTCGTAAAAGCGGGCCTTGTTTTCGTTTTGAGCAATTTGCTCCTGCGTTTTCGGAATCAAATTCGGATCGAGGTAATCGTCTTTGATTTCACCCAGCTGTACAATAGTGTCGCCGGCTTGTACAAAGTCGCCTTCTTTTACATACCACTTAATGATTTTGCCGGGAATCTGGCTATTGAGTTCTTGTGGTCTGTCGTCTTGATTGACCGTGGTTACAAAACCTGTAGAACGGATATTTTGCGTCCAGGGCAAAAACAAAAACACCACTATGACGGCCAGCAACACCCACACCCATTTTTGCATGTAGCGTTTGCGGTCTTTTTCATACACCAAATCCAGGGCCTTCACATCTACCGGAAGCCTTTCGCCAATGGTGCCTGTTACGTGTTCAATGCGCATAACTTTTACAATTGAGGATTTACCGGTTGAATATTATAAACGATGTCGGCAGTATGCATCAATTCAGGGTCCGATGCAGCTACTACGATGGTACAATCTCTAAGGTCTTGTTGCAAGAAACGAATCATGGAAATTTTGGAACTGTCATCCATGCCCTCCCAAGGTTCTTCCAGCAGCAGCAGTTTGGGTTTACCCGCCAAAGCCCGCAAAAACAAAATGCGTTGCGTGGTGGTTTTGCTCAGCCTGCGTCCTGTTGGATCTATGTAGGTTTCAAAACCTTTGGGTTGCTCCGCAATGAAATTGCCCAAGCCAATTTTTTCTGCGAGGCGAATCATTTCCTGCGGCGTGTACGCACAGTTGCCCAGCGATACATTTTCCCACAACGTGCCTTCAAAAATTTCTTGCTGGCTAAAGTAAATGCCTGTGGCATTGCGCAGCGAATCAAGACTGTAGTTGCCAATGGGCAAACCATTGATCAGAATTTTGCCATCGAACTCACTAAACGAACCTGTCAGCAATCTGAGCAACGTGCTTTTGCCTGAACCTTCCGGTCCGGCAATACACACCAGCTTGCCGGCAGGTATGCGCATGTCCACATGTTTCAAAATCACCTGGTCTTTGTTGTAGGCAAATGACAAATCTCTCGTTTCAATGCTGATGCCTTCGGTCGTATCCAATGGCATGTTGCCCGATACTTCGAGTGGCTTGTCAATCACTTTGCCCAGCTTTTCTACCGAGGTCAGCACATCATACACTTTATCGAGGCTGATGATGAATTTTTCGATGCTGGCCAACACAGTGATGATTACGATTTCTGCCGCCACAAATTGGCCTACGTTCAATTCCTGATCGATCAGCAAAAAGCCGCCCACTACCAGCATGGCCAGTGTAATGAGTACTTTAAACAAAATGAGTGACCAGTATTGCAGCAACAATATTTTGAAGTGGCTGGTACGGGCTTCGAGATACCCACTCACCAGTTCATCGGTTTTGGTAATGTGGATGCCTGTATTGCGGGAAAACTTGATGGACTTCATCACCCTTGCTATTTCCTGCAACCAACTGGCAACGCCGTATTTGTAATCGCTTTCTTCAATGCTGGTGGCAAGGCCCCGGGCACTGGAGTAGCGAATAATGAGAAACAAAATTACCAACAGCAGCAAACCAAATACGATAAAAACAGCATTGTAAAAAGAAAGCAGGATTAACCCAAACACAATTTGAATCATTGCCACTGGCAAATCGAGCAACAATTTGCTCAATCCTTTTTGCAATGAAATCACATCAAAAAAACGATTCACCAGTTCGGGCATGTAGTAGCCATCCACGCTCTTCATGTCTACCTTGGGAATGCGGTGCGCAAATTCGAACGTGTACTGTGCAAAAAGGTTTTGCTGAATTTTTTCATTCAGCTTCATTTGGTTCACCTGCAATATGCCGGTGAATAATACGCCTGTTACGACCGCTCCAATCAAGATAATCATGGACGTACTAAAGCTGCCAGCCAACACAAAGTTGATGATGCTTTGAATGCCCAGTGGCAACGTAAGCTGCAGCAGGCCAAACAAAATGGCGTAGAAATAAATGGCCGAAATTTCGCGACGCTCCAGCCGGATAATCCGGAAAAGCCGGAAAATGGAACGTTGCAACACAGCTTGTTGGGTATCAATGGCCATAGTAAGTTTTGTTCATTTTTTGTGTGATTTGCAAATAAAACCCTTGCACAGGTAAAAGGTTGGAAGGCGGCAAAGATATTTGTCAGCTTTCCCCATCACCATGAGCATCATGCTTTTAGCCAATGATTAAGGTTATATAACCATATGTTATGCAACCCCCTGTGGCTCATGGCATTTCGTTAAAATTATGGCATCTGTTTGGCGTAAAAGGCCGCAACTTATCTTCGGCACATGGCTGTGCTCAAAAAACTATGGTTGCAAACAATATTGTTGCTGATTTCGGCAACGGTGTTGGGGCAACAGCCATTGGTGCAGGTAAAAGGTACCGTGTACGATATTACCCGCCGCAACCCCATGGAATCGGTTACTGTAATGGCTACCAACGGCCAGGCCACCATGACAGACACTTTGGGCCATTACAAAATCTGGGTACGGGCTACAGACTCCGTTTTCTTTTCTTACCAAAACAAAGTCACCGGCAAATACCCCGTTTCTACCATTCAAGACACAGAGCAGTTTAATATGGCCCTGCATGTGCAAACCAACAACCTGCCGCCTGTAACGGTGTATGCCAAAAACTACAAGATGGATTCGCTGGCCAACCGTCGGGATTATGCCAAATATTTCAACTACCAAAAACCCAACCCGCTGCGCAATATTAATGTAGCTAATGGCGGTGTGGGTATGGATCCCAATGATATCATCAACCTGTTTCGGTTTCGACGCAACAGGCAATTGCTGAGCCTGCAAAACCGCCTCATACAAGAAGAGCAGGATAAATACATCGACTATCGCTTCAACCGGAGCTTTGTAAAAAAAGTAACGGGTATGACAGATGATGCTGCCGTAAAACGCTTCATGTTTAAGTACCGCCCACCTTATGATTTTTTGGCCATTGTAAACGAACTGGAACTCGGCTATTACATCCAGCAGTGTTACAAAAAAGACCAGGGCCTGCTGCCACCCGGCGTAGAAATTTACCTATTGGGTGTGCAGAATCCTTCGCTGGAAGGAAGAAGGAACTGATGTTGGGAGGTTGGTAAGTTTGCAGGTTTACAAGTTTGGAAGTGCCTTGTTTGTTGTTTTGGGTTTGTGGTTTGTAGTTTATTGTTTGTGGTTAATGCTACTTCCTTTTTTCTTATTTCTTATTCCTTATTCCACATTATACATTGAAAGAACACCCTCCCCAACAGTTACCATCCATTGCCTGTTATTTATGATGCCTTCACTCATTCCGTGACGTGCCTCTGCCCGCATCCCTTACCTTTGCCACTCTCAATAAAAAACAACGATTATGCCGCAGCAAGACCTCTTTCAAAGTCCGGATTATTACCTGCTGGATGAACTGCTGACTGAAGAACACCTGATGATCCGCGACACCGTGCGGACCTATGTAAAAAAAGAAATTTCACCCATCATTGAAGAGTATGCGCAGCGGTCAGAATTTCCGCAGCAGATTGTGCGTCAGCTGGGCGAACTGGGTTGCTTTGGCCCCACCGTTCCTGAGCAATATGGCGGCGGCGGCCTCGACTATATCAGTTACGGATTGATGATGCAGGAGCTGGAACGTGGCGACAGTGGCGTACGCAGCACCGCATCTGTACAAGGCTCGTTGGTCATGTATCCTATTCATGCATTTGGCAGCGAAGAACAGCGCATGAAATACCTGCCCAAACTGGCCAGTGGCGAATGGCTGGGTTGCTTCGGCCTCACCGAACCCAACCACGGCAGCAACCCTGCTGGCATGCTTACCAATATCAAAGATGCCGGCGATCATGTGATTTTGAATGGTGCCAAAATGTGGATCAGCAATGCGCCCTTTGCACAAGTGGCTGTGGTATGGGCCAAAGATGAAGCGGGCATTGTGCGAGGCGTCATTGTGGAGCGTGGCATGGAAGGCTTTACCACCCCGACTACGCACAACAAATGGAGCCTGCGGGCCAGTGCTACTGGTGAGCTTGTTTTCGATAATGTAAAAGTGCCGAAAGAAAATATTTTGCCCAATGTACAAGGCATGAAAGGACCGTTGAGCTGTCTCAACAAAGCCCGTTACGGCATCGCCTGGGGCACCATTGGCGCTGCCATGGATTGCTACGATACTGCGCTGCGCTACAGCAAAGAACGCATTCAGTTCGACCGACCCATTGGTGGTTTCCAATTGCAGCAAAAGAAGCTGGCCGAAATGATTACCGAAATCACCAAGGCACAATTGCTGGTATGGCGATTGGGTGTGCTCATGAATGAAAACCGTGCTACGCCTGCCCAAATCAGCATGGCCAAGCGCAACAGTTGTGAAATAGCCAAGCAGGTGGCCAGCGATGCCCGCCAAATGCTGGGCGGCATGGGCATTACCGGCGAGTATCCTATCATGCGTCACATTATGAACCTCGAAAGTGTCATCACTTACGAAGGCACCCACGACATTCACCTGCTCATCACTGGTTTGGATGTAACCGGGCTCAACGCTTTCAACTAAGCATTCAATTCATGTTTCATAGAGGCTGTACCACTGGTGCAGCCTTTTTTTTGTTTTGGTTATTTCCCTGTTTTGGGGGATGCCCTGCGGCCATTTTCTGTTGCTTATTTGTAAGGAAAAATGGATACCATTTTCCACCCTTCAATTTCAACCCCATGAAAAAAGCACTGCTCATTGTGGCCGGTTTTTTACTGGCACAGGCCGTACCTGCACAGCTCATTAAAAAGCTGGGCGACAAAGTGAAAAAAGAAGTAGATAAAACCGCTGACAAGATCATCAATGGCGATAAGCCAGCCGGCAATACCCCCACTGCGGAAATGCCTGCTGCTGGCAATGGCAAAACCACCAACCTGGGTGCCTATGCAGCCTACGATTTTGTACCCGGCGATTCGGTGCTTTTTAATGATGACTTGAGCAATGAAGAAGCCAACGAAATACCCAGCCGTTGGATACTCGACAAGGGCCGTGCAGAAATAACCGATGCCGATGGCGAAATGATGATTGCCGCAAGACAAGGCACCACGCTCCGCCCCCGCATGAAACTTCCCAGCTACCTACCCAAACGGTTTACCATTGAGTTCGATATCAAGTATGTGAATTATGCCTGGCAATATGGCCGTGCAGTTACGTTGTTTTTATCCAACGCATCTATGGATAAAAACCAGGATGGTGGCCAGTTTGAACAATACCCCATTAAAATTTGGGCCAATGCCGAAGCCTCTTTCAATCAGGCGCAAGGCCAGTGGCCATACGACTTTCGGGCCGATAAAGAAAACGCCGTGCTCAAAGACTGGAAGCACATTGCCATCAGCGTAAATGAAAAGAGCGTTAAAGTGTACATCAATCAATACCGCATCTTGAATGCGCAAATTGAGTTTGCCAATCCGTCATCGCTGCGCTTCAATATTGATGGTGATTATGATGCACCTGTGCTCATTAAAAACTTCCGCATATTGGCCGGTGGCAAAAGTCCTGCCAAGCAAATTACGACCAACAATGTGTACATCGCCAGGGGCATTTTGTTTGAACGGGCCTCTCCAGTTTTGCTACCCGAAAGCATGGGCGAAATCAACAACCTGGTAAAGCTGATGAAAGATGACCCCGCTATCAAATTTGAAATAGCCGGCCACACCAGCGCCGAAGCAGGCAGTAGCGCTGAAGCCAACATGCAACTGAGTGAAGCCCGTGCCAATGCTGTTCGCCAAAAAATGATAGACATGGGCATTGATGCTGCCAGACTCACCGCCAAAGGATACGGCCAAACAAAGCCTATTGGCAGCAACGATACACCAGAAGGTAGAGCCACCAACCGCCGCGTAGAAATTGTGAAACAATAATGCAACTGTTGTTGCTCACTGTAGCCTGTGGCTGTAATGGCCGCAGGCTTTTTTTGTAGTGTTAGGTGTATTTACGCTTGCATGGCCCATGGCATCGTTGTACATTAACCAAAACGAAATCTCCATTTACTCACATCAAAATCATTGCACACATGTACCACAAAGTAAAATCCGGCGACACCCTGTCTAAAATTGCCCGACAGTATGGCCTGCCGATGGAATTGCTCCTGTCGTTCAACAGCAGCATTACCAATCCTTCCAAAATTTTTGTGGGGCAGCTCATTTACATACCCAATGTAGAAGACGTGCCCGAGCCAGAAATTGAAGTTGTCAACACCAAACAATCGGAGCTGATAGCCCGTGCCAAAACGGCCATCAACAAAGGAATACGCTACAAGCTCGGCGCCGGTGGCATGAACCCCAATGCGGCCCTGCCCAGCAATGCCAATAAGCAATGCGATTGCAGTGGTTTTGTGTGTTGGATTTTAGGCCTTTCCCGCAAATCCAACATTCCGTTTTACGGCCGGCATGGTGGTTGGATTTACACAGACAGTATGGTGGCCGACATCAACAGCAGCGCCGGCATTTTTGAACGCATCAATACCCCGGAGCCGGGCTGTATTGTAGTATTTGGAGCCGGGGGCGCCATTGGCCATGTAGGGCTGGTATCGAAAGTGAGCAACGGTCAAATGGACAAAGTGATTCATTGCAGCTCGGGCAATGATCGACATTTCAACGACTCAATTCAGGAAACGGGGCCGCAGATATTTAACCGTCCCGATACAGTTTGGGGCCGTTTTGTTGGCTAAATGAAAAGAGCCGCCCCGGTTGGGAGCGGCTCTTTTGTTGTACGAACCTGCGTTGTGTATCAGGCATTCCACAGCGGATTGCGTTTCATGTTTTGCATGTAGCGCCGCATATTCATCCAAAATACCAGAAAGAAATAAAAGATGACCGGACTGCCAAATGTGAGAAACGACAGGTAAATAAAATACAACCGGATTTTGGAAGAGGCGATATTGAATTTTTCACCCAGATAACTGCATACCCCAAACAGGTTGTACTCCACCAACGAACGAAGCTTGTTCATATCGTTTTGATTTTTTGCGTAGGGGCAAGGTAGTGCAAATGCGTTGAACCAAACCCATAATTAACGCTGAGTTTGTACAACAAACCGAAGGAACAAAAGGAGGAGCAGCCGCTATCTTTTACTTATACCAAAGTGGATTTCGCTTGCTGTAAAAAATGTAGCGCTTCACATTCATCCAAAATGCCACAAACAGATAAATAATCAGCGGGCTGCCAAATGTGAGAAAAGAGAGGTAAATGAAATACAGGCGAATGCGGGAAGTGGCTATGTTGAAGCGTTCGCCCAAATAAGTACAAACCCCGAATACATTGTATTCAATGGTTTGGCGTACGTTTTCCATTTGCGCTTTCATAGAGGTTAGTTTTGAAGTTGCCTTTGTGAGGTAAGTGAAATATTGTGTTGGTTCGGGGCCGCAAAAATGCAGGTTTTCTGCATTTTACAACCATATGTTATAGAATATGCATCTCATTAACAATGTAACCCACAAAAGGTTGAAAAAGCTTGCAAAGCCTTGATTTTCGTATCGGGCTGTATGCCTTCGGTTCGTAAATTCGCAGCACTTTTACAAAAGAGTAAATCATCAAACTTTCAATTAATACGCTATGTTCGATCTCTCCATGATCAAAGCGGTGTACGAACGGTTTCCCGGTCGTGTGGCCGCAGCCCGCAAAGCCGTTGGCCGTCCGCTTACGCTCACTGAAAAGATTTTGTATGCCCACCTGACGCAGGGCGATGCTACCGCTGCTTTTGCCCGTGGCAAAGACTACGTAGATTTTGCACCGGACCGTGTAGCCATGCAGGATGCCACCGCCCAAATGGCGCTGCTCCAGTTTATGCAGGCCGGTCGTGCCAAGGTAGCCGTGCCCAGCACCGTACACTGCGACCACCTGATTGTGGCCAAAGACAACAGCAAGGTAGACCTCGAACGTGCGGTAAACGAAAGCAAAGAAGTGTACGATTTCCTCGCTTCTGTTTCTAATAAATATGGCATTGGCTTCTGGAAGCCCGGCGCCGGTATCATTCACCAGGTGGTGTTGGAAAACTACGCATTCCCCGGTGGTATGATGATTGGTACCGATAGCCACACGGTAAATGCAGGTGGCCTTGGCATGATTGCCATTGGTGTAGGCGGTGCCGATGCCTGCGACGTGATGGCCGGCCTGCCCTGGGAACTGAAAATGCCTAAGCTCATTGGTGTAAAACTGACAGGCAAGCTCAACGGTTGGACCGCTCCTAAAGATGTGATTTTGAAAGTAGCCGGTATCCTCACCGTAAAAGGCGGAACTGGTGCTGTGGTAGAATATTTTGGTGAAGGTGCCGTGGCCATGAGCTGTACCGGTAAAGGAACCATTTGTAACATGGGTGCCGAAATTGGTGCCACCACTTCAACTTTCGGCTACGACGAAAGCATGAGCCGCTACCTGAAAGCTACCGGCCGCGAAGCAGTAGCCGAACTGGCGGATGGCATTGCCGAGCACCTGACTGCCGACCCCGAAGTGTATGCTAACCCCGAGCAGTATTTCGATCAGGTAATTGAAATAAACCTGAGCGAACTGGAGCCGCACCTGAACGGACCTTTCACGCCCGATTTGGCTACGCCTATCAGCAAAATGAAGGAAGTAGCGGCCGCCAACAACTGGCCTACCAAAGTAGAAGTGGGTTTGATTGGTAGCTGTACCAACTCTTCTTACGAAGACATCAGCCGTGCTGTAAGCCTGGCCAAGCAGGTAGCCGAAAAAGGCTTGAAAACAAAAGCAGAATTTACCATTACCCCCGGTTCTGAGCAGGTTCGCTACACCATCGAAAGAGATGGTTTCCTCGATACGTTTGCCCAAATTGGTGCTACGGTATTTGCCAACGCCTGCGGTCCCTGCATTGGTATGTGGGAACGCATGGGTGCCGAAAAGCAGGAGCGCAACACCATTGTGCACAGCTTCAACCGCAACTTTGCCAAACGTGCCGATGGCAACCCCAACACCATGGCATTTGTGGCCAGCCCAGAGTTGGTAACAGCCCTGGCGATTGCCGGCGACCTTACTTTCAACCCCATTACCGATACCCTCACCAACGAAAAAGGTGAGCAGGTAAAACTCGACCCACCCAGTGGCTATGAGTTGCCTGTACGTGGATTTGCAGTGGAAGATGCCGGTTATCAGGCACCTGCCGAAGATGGCAGCGGTGTAAACGTAATTGTAGAACCCACCAGCAAGCGTTTGCAACTGCTCGATCCATTCCCAGCTTGGGAAGGTACCGACCTGAAAGGACTGAAGCTCCTCATCAAAGCCAAAGGCAAATGTACCACCGACCACATCAGTATGGCCGGCCCATGGCTGAAGTTCCGCGGTCACCTCGACAACATCAGCAACAACATGCTGATTGGTGCGGTCAACTTCTTCAATGAAAAAACAGACAACATTAAAAACCAACTGACAGGCGAATACGGCCCGGTACCTGCTACACAACGTGCTTACAAAGCCGCCGGCATTGGCAGTATTGTAGTGGGCGACGAAAACTATGGCGAAGGTTCTTCTCGTGAACACGCCGCTATGGAGCCTCGCCACCTCGGTGTACGTGCCGTGCTGGTAAAAAGCTTTGCCCGCATTCACGAAACCAACCTGAAAAAGCAGGGTATGCTGGCTCTCACTTTTGCCGATAAAGCTGACTACGAAAAAATTCAGGAAGACGACAGCATTGACATTGTTGGCCTCACTGAATTTGCGCCCGGCAAACCATTGACTCTGGTACTGAACCATGCCGATGGCAGCAAAGATGAAATCAGCGTAAACCACACGTACAACGAGCAGCAGATTGAGTGGTTCAAGGCCGGTGCGGCACTGAACATCATCCGTAAGCAGTTTGGTGCGTAAACAAGTCAGAAAGACTGGAAGTTGATACAATATAAAATCCCGCTACCATTTTGGTGGCGGGATTTTTATTATACGCATTTCATCTACCAATGAGGTGTTTTGCAGCAACAGGTTTGCGTAACAACAATGCCTACTTTCGAAGCCTGTATGAATTTTCTGGAAGCAAAACAAGTAAGTAAAAGCTATGGCAGCCAGCAGGTAGTGGCACCCACCAGTTTCAACCTGCACAATGGTTGCCGGCTGGCCATTGCCGGCGAAACGGGCTCTGGTAAAAGCTCACTGCTCAAAATGATAGCCGGCCATGTGCAACCCGATGGCGGCGAAATCATTTTCAATGGCGAACGAATTTTGGGCCCCAACGATCAACTGTTGCCAGGTCACAAAGGCATTGCTTACCTGAGCCAGCATTTTGAATTGCGCAATAACTACATCGTAGCCGATTTGCTGGATTATGGCAGCGAACTCAATGCTGAGGAGCAACTGCAACTCTACCGGCTTTGTGAAATAGACCACCTGTTGCAGCGCAAAACCAACAGCGGCTTATCGGGTGGTGAAAGACAACGGATAGCACTGGCAAAAATCCTTACCACCCAACCTAAACTACTGTTGCTCGATGAGCCCTTTTCAAATTTGGACACCCTGCACAAGCAATCGATGCGCCGCATTGTGGCCAACCTGCAAGCCACGTTGAATATTGGCATCATCATGATTTCGCATGATACGACTGACATGCTGAGCTGGGCAGATGAGATTTGGATTATGCAACACGGAATGGTCATTCAGCAAGGATCCGCAAGAGAGATATACCATCATCCCGTTTCCAATTATGCAGCAGGTTTGTTTGGCGTATTCAACGAAATACCGGTTGCACAAATACAAAGTTGGTTTCCATATTTTTCAAACGTGGTTACACAACACATGCACATCAGCAGGCCCGAACAATGGCAGATAAGCCTTGAGCCTGCGCCACATTTGCTGCAAGCACAAATTGAAACCATTGCATTTGAAGGCCCTACCCTTTTGCTCGGTATTCATGTACAAGGACATCGGCTATTTTGCAGAACCATGCAACAGGCTGTAATGGTTGGGCAAACAATCTACGTGCAGCTACAACATCGCTGATGCCTTTTAGCATTTAGGCTGGCTGTACTTTAACAGTCTAACCTTTCCTTAACAGAACACTCAGAAATCTTTAACCTCACGTTGCGTACTGAAAGCTTTGGTGCTCCGTCATACAGGCATACTAAAGCAATCGTTATGAAACGACTACTACTCATCGCCACGCCCCTGCTGCTGTTATTAACTGCTTGCAGCAAACAACCCATTGTTCGTCCGCCAGTAGATGAAAGTGACTGGTTGCGCAAAGAAAAAGGCATAGTGGTTGCCAGCGATTTTGGCTGTAGCAGCTTTGTCATAGAAACGAACCGAGGGTATGCATTGCTCCGCATGTGGGGTGGCTCTGCACCATTTATGGGTACCACTTTGTATGGCAATTTTAGTAGCTGGGGTGTAAAAACCGTGTACAACAGAACCGAAGGATATTTGATGACTGTTGATGTACAGGACTACTGGCTCAGCTACTGGCAAGCCATGGATGGGATGGCCTGGAATTGCGGCGGTATGTTTCCAGGAAGTGCCAATACTGGTGGAACAGTCGTAGCTGATTCTACATCGTCATCATCCCATTAACCAACAATAATTTCTGATGCATGCTTGATTTACCTTTATGCAATCAGCAAGGTAATATCAGGTATGCATCATGTGTATTGTATCAGTGGGCTGGGCGCCGATTTTCGCATTTTTCAACAGTTGCAATTGCACAATGCAATCTTGCATCCCATAGAATGGACGATGCCGGATGCAGGAGAAACACTTCCGCAATATGCAGCACGACTGGCTGCTCAAATCCAACATCCACAACCTATCTTATTGGGCGTGTCATTTGGCGGCATGCTGGCTACAGAAATCAGTCGCATCATGCCAGTGCAGCAAACCATCATCATCAGTAGTTGCAAATGCAAACAAGAACTACCCGCATGGATGCGTACAGCAGGCAAATTACGACTGCATAAAATCATTCCCTATTGGATGGTGACGCAATTCAGCAGCCTCAACAAATACATTTTTGATACGCAAAGCAAGGCGGAAGATCCGTACATCAAACAAATGATGCTGAAAGACACGCATCATCTATTTGTGAAACGGGCTGTCAATATGATTCTGACATGGCAGGCACAAACACCTGCACACAACATCATGCACATTCATGGACGGGCCGACAAATTGCTGTTGCCCAAAAGAGTGCAAGCCAATTACTGGCTCAATGATGCCGGCCATTTTATGATATGGAACAGGGCTGATGAAGTAAGCCAATACATCAATGCAATACTAGACAGCCTGGTGAAAGGATAAAAGCAAAATCGGCACCTGTAAAATACAGGCACCGATTGTTGATTGCTTGTTTCTGTTTGTAGAATCTTACTTCACTTCTTCTACCACGGCGGCAGAAAATGTTTTTACCTGAACGGCGAGTTTCTTACGGAACACACCTTCTGCAGTTGTCAGTTCCAATTCGATACGCTCCAATTCTTCAGGACGGAACTTAACGGTTACAGTGTGGTTCTTGCTGCTGATACGATCAACGAACAACAACTCTCCCATTTCGTCGGCAATGCGGAATACAGCGGGCTTGTCATTGTTTTGCTGCAGTTGAACCTGCAGGTAAATGAAGCGGTCGTCTGAACCGTAGTGACGAACAACGATATTTCCAGCGTTCTGGTTTTCAGTTTTACGGGTGTTTGCTTTGCGGGCAAATGTTTCGCCGGCAGGAAGCATAGCCATTACCATGGCTGCGATTGCGATAATAAACGTGTACTTTTTCATAACTCTTGCGATTTTTAATGGTTTAATAAATCTGTCTCGATCCATCTGCTTCTTCATTTCATTCGGCTAACAATCGAAGAGTTGAAACCGTCACTTAAACGTGCATGTGTGTTTTTGTGTACGGCGTTCCATGCATCTGGATTGGGTTGGTGTGTGTATCAATTGACAATGCAAACATAGAACGCATTTTTTCCGTACCACAACCCGATTTTGCTTTGCTGCATGACGCCTAAACCGCCCACCACTCCCTGAAACCCTTTCCAGCATTGAGTTTCAGCTACACATCTACATCATGCCCAACGGTAAATTACGAAAATGTTAATGCCCTTTTTACAGTAAAAAGGGCATCATCCGGACAATTACATGACAGTTTACTGAAACAAAAAGGCCACATCTTCAATGCTCAACTCTTGCATCAGGCCATCTTCTGTAGTAATTAATGACTCGGCTAATTTCTTTTTCCGGTCTTTCAATTGCAATATTTTTTCTTCTACTGTATGCTTACAAATCATACGGTACGCAAATACGGGCTGCGTTTGCCCAATGCGATGCGTTCTGTCAATCGCTTGATTTTCTACCGCTGCATTCCACCACGGATCCACGAGAAACACATAATCAGCCGCCGTTAAATTCAAGCCGGCATTGCCTGCTTTCAAACTAATCAACATCACCGAAGCATCGGTATCTGTTGATTGAAATACATTCACTAACTCCTGCCGTTTTTGTGCAGGTGTACTGCCATCTATCCTGCTGAAAACAATGCGATGCTGCATCAAAGCTTGCTCCAACACATCGAGCATGCCCGTGAATTGTGAAAACACCAGCGCCTTGTGCTGCGGAATGATTTGTTTCAACTCTTCCATCAACACATCGGTTTTGATGCTGTCTTCACAAAACAGATTGGCATCTTTTACCAGCACCGGACTATTGCACAGCTGCCGCAATTTGGTTAAGCCTGCCAACACCGATAGCTTGCCAGCCTGCAATCCTTTTTGTTCTATTTCCAACAACACACTACCGCGTATTTCATCTTTCAACGATTCGTACGCCATGCGTTGATCATGCCCCATGTGGCACCATAGTATCGATTCTGTTTTCTCCGGCAAATCTGCAGCCACCTGTTCTTTGGTGCGACGCAGAATAAATGGTGCAATCATTTTTTGCAACGCAGCCGCCTTCTCTTCATCCTTTTGTTGCTCTATGGGATACGCATATTCTCTTCGGAAAAATTCCTTGCTACCCAACATGCCCGGCAACAAAAAATTGAGCTGTGCATACAAATCAACCGTTCCATTCATGACCGGTGTGCCGCTCAGCGCAATGCGAAACGGCGCCTGCAGTTGTGTAATGGCACGGGTAATTTGTGCCACCGGATTTTTAATGTAATGACTTTCGTCTACCACCACTGTATTGAACGTTACAGCAGCAAACTGTTCTATATCCTGCCGCAGCGTACCATAGCTGGTAATGAGTACCTGATACTGTTCATCTGTTATCCAATCGGCTTTGCGTTGTGCTCCATGATAAGCGATGCTGCGCAATACCGGCGCAAACTTTTCCAACTCCTGCTGCCAGTTGTACATCAGCGAGGCGGGGCATACCACTAAAAAACGAGCGGTGCTGTCTTGCTCAAAACGATGCGCCAAAAAGGCAATGGTCTGCAATGTTTTTCCCAAGCCCATATCATCGGCCAGGCAACCGCTGCCACCAGCTTCGGCCAGCAGCCGCAACCATTCATATCCTTTCTGCTGATACGGTCGCAATGCTTGTACCTGCAAGGTTTGCGGCAATGCATACAACGCATCTTCCTGCCGCTGCCACTGCGTCCATTGTTGCCACCACTGCTCTGGCAGCACCTGCGTCAATTGCAGTGCGTTATCATCGGTAGCATCCAGGCTCATGGCCAACCAGCGGGGCACTTGCAGCTGATCGCCATTCACCCGGCTATGCTTTACCATGCCTGCGTATTGGCGCAACCATTCTTCGCCCAATACACCGAGGCTACCATCTTTCAGCATCACTGCTTTTTGTCCGTTGAGCAACATTTTTTGCAAATCGGACAATGGAATTTTTCTTTTCCAAAACTCACCTGCATGCTCACCTGCAACACATCTACCAGCTCTTGCAGTATCTGCAATTTTGTTTCGGGTTTGTAAGGCGCATATTTAAAATGCCTGAGCAAATCCATGCCCCGCAGTTCAATGTCCGCATCCAGCAGCTGATGATAGACTTTCAGAAACCAGCCTTTCTTTTGCGCATCGGCAAAGCTGAGGTAGTAGTACCCGTTGTATTGGCGGCTGAAGTTGGGATGCAAGCCTTGTAAAAATTGCACCAGCGATTGCTCCCCTGTTTCATCCCGGTGAATGTGCAGCGTTACCTCATCTTGTTTGTATTTGGTAATGGGTTCGTACGCCCCTTCTATCACACAGTCTTCATATACAAACTGTGGCGTAAGCATCAAAAAAGCATTGTTGAGTTCGCTGAGCAACACCCGGCGGGCAGGCGCAGTGGTAATGGCGACGGCATCTTCCAATGCATCGGCCTGTACCTCAAAACCCTGCTGGCGAATATGATTGGCCACAGCACGGGCATAATCGATAGCCGGCATGGTTTGTTCATCCCAGGTATGTTCATCCAGCCATTCCAACAACTCGTAGCAACGCAGCGGCAGGTGCAAATACTGGTGGTCTTTTTCCAGTAAAAAATAAAACCGCCGATAATCATTGAGCGATGTTTTTTCCTTTCCTTTTTCTACCCAAACATCAATTTGTGGTATATCGTTTTGTACAGTTATGCAAAACGATAACATCACGGCAAAGGGATGGTACACACAAGGTGCCGTAACGATTTTATTGGTAGCACCATGCGGCAGCCGGTGGTACCACGATAGCTGTTGTCCATATTGCTTGAGCTGACCCAGCACCTGCAAAAAATAACGGGCCATGGCTTTGTCGTAAAAAGCCGCCCAGTCGGTAGCAGTGCGTTGCAACTCAAACCGCTTTTCAATCAGCAGTTTTTCTTTTTGCAAGGCCGATTCACTCACCATCATCAGCGCCTTGCGGGCCTCCGCATCCAGCCCTTTGAGGTGCTGCGTCACAATGGCCTGCATCACGGGCAGCTCTTCCATTTCTACCATGCCATTGTCTTTCTTGCTCACCTGCAACAATTGCAATACCGGATGCCGGTGCAATAGCCGCATGGGCTGTAGCAGCAGCACGGTTTTTACAGAAACAGTTTGAGGTTGACTGGCCATGTGTTCACACAAAAAAGGGGCGCAAACATAGGGTGAGTGGCACAAAAAAATCCTGCCGAATTCAGCAGGATTTTTTGTATGGCTGCGGGTTTATTTTTTACCCGCTCTTTTCTTCAGTTCTTCTACCGAAATGGTCATCAATCTTCCCTTCGGTGTATCGCCGCGGTAGCTCATCACCTTTAGTTGCACCGCATCTTTCGGCACTTTTACTGCCGTGGTATAGGCAGGATAAAACTGATCGGGGAAGGAATTGTCAAACGTGTAGTGCACTTTGATGTTGTCCAGTTCCGTTTGCATTTCTACCCACAACTGACCGTCGGCATCCAGGCGGGCAGTAAAGCTGGGTTCGTACACGCTGGGGGCGTATTTAATCTGACGCACATCCAGTCGTTCGAAATGTTTTTCGACACGGCCGGCAAAGTTCGACCAGTTCTTTTGCTCCACAGGCGTCCACACACTTTCGATGGTGGCAAAAGCCCGGGGCCAGGTCATGTATTGTGCATGACGCATGTTGTACACCTGCTCTGTCCACAGGTTGGCCTGTCCACCCTTGATGTATTGTGCATCCACACCGGCAGGTACGGGGTTGAACTGATACGCTTTGTTCAACCGCAGCGTAGCATACACCCGTGGCTCAATGGCCACATCGCCCTGCATGTAATCGATATAGCTGTAAGTAGTGGGGCTCATTACCACTTCGTGCTTCAGCTTGGCTGCTTCAATGCCGCCTTTTTCGCCACGCCAGCTCATTACGGCAGCACCGTCTACCAGACCGCCTTCGAGTATTTCATCCCAGCCAATCACCTTCTTGCCTTTGGCCGTGATAATGCCAGTAACCCGCTTGGTAAAATAGCTTTGCAGTTCGTGCATGTCTTTCAGGTTTTCCTTTTTCATGAGGGCCAGAATCTGCTCGTTTTTCTCCCAGAAATTATGAGCACATTCATCGCCACCAATGTGGATGTAATCGAAAGGAAACAGGGCCGCTACTTCGCCAAACACCTGATCTAAAAACGTGTACACTTTTTCGTTGGCAGGGCACAGCGCATTGTCTACAATGGCGGTAAACTTACCGTCGCCCAACCAGTTCATGATTTTTTCGCCACTACGTACCACATAGTTTTCGGCACCGGGTGTGCAGCTCAGTTCGGGATACGAAGCAATGGCCGCCAGGCTATGGCCGGGCACATCTATTTCGGGTAAAATATTCACGAAACGTTCTTTGGCATAGGCAATAATTTCCTTCACATCTTCCTGCGTGTAAAAGCCGCCATAGGTTTTGGGCTCGTTGGGTTCGGGCTTGCTCATATCGCCGAAGTAACCCTCTTTGGGCACCCGCCAGGCCCCTACTGATGTGAGCTTGGGCAGGCCTTTGATTTCGAGGCGCCAGCCTTCGTCGTCGGTGAGGTGCCAGTGAAACACATTGAACTTATACCGGGCCATCTGATCGATGTAATCTTTCACCTCCTGCTTGGTAAAAAAGTGACGGGACACATCAAACATCAATCCACGCCAGGCAAAGCGGGGATAGTCTGTAATGTTGGCGCAGGGTGCGGTCCACTGTACGTTTTTCTGCACTTGCTTCGCTTCAATTTCTTTGGGAAACAACTGCACCAAACTTTGTACGCCGTAGTAAAAACCGGCGGCCTCATTGGCTTTGATGATGATTTGTTTTTGGTTTACTTCCAGTTCATAACCTTCCTTGCCCAAAGTAGCATTGGCCGGCTGCAACTGCTGCAGCACAATGCTGGCGGTAGCAGGTTTGCCTTGTGTAAACAGCATGGTGTAACCCGTAGCGGTAGTGAGTTTGTGCTGCAACCATTTTTGCGTGTATTGCAGCGACGCCATGTTGGGTGCATCTACCACAATTTGTTTGGGCAACAGGTAGCTACCGGGATTTTCTTTCACCGAAACCGGTTGCGGAATAATGGCTACCCTGCTTTGCTGGGCGATGGCTTGTCCTATGCCTGTTGCCAGTGCCAGCAACATCATCAGTTTTTTCATGTATGGGCAATTTTAAATTCGGGAAGGGGCAAGATAGTTGATTGGCTTTTGCAGCCAATGGCGGATCGATTGATAATGTTTTTTATTAACTAGTGTGATGTTTGTAATTAAAAAAACAGGCGGACAAGCATTAAATCCAGTAAGTAATTCAAGACAAATAACACAGAGGGAGGCGTTGGCAAGGCAATCCCGATAGCTATCGGGATTCTTTGGTTACTTTCTTTTTTCAAGAAAAAGAAAGTGACAATGCCGCTATCAGAACCCATTAGTTGAGTGAAGCATTCAAAAAAACAGCTGTTCTTGGCGTTAACAGAAGCACTACGGGTTATTGAATAAAATTCCCTCCATTAACCCTCTTTTAATGGAATACATCCTGCTGTACATTGCGGGTATGAAACAATGGATTGTTTTGGTTTGTATGAGTGTGCTGTGGGCCCAATGTGGCCCATCAAGCAATGAAGAAAAAGACGGCCATCCCCGCATTGTGATTGAAACACAATACGGCGATATTGAAGCCGAACTGTACCCCGACAAAGCGCCGCAAAGCGTAGCGGCATTTCTACGGTTTGTCGATTCCGGGTTTTACCAACGCAGCAGTTTTTACCGCATCCTCAACCAGGACAATCAACCCATGGGTAGCGCCCCTGCCGAACTGATACAGGGCGGCCTGTGGGGCACGGGCAACAAACGGGAATACCTGAAAGGCATACCCCATGAAAACACGCAGCAAACAGGGCTGCGGCATATCAACGGGGCTCTCTCGCTGGCCCGGCAAGATACCGGCACCGCCAACACCGAATTCTTTATTTGCATTGGCGACCAACCGGGCTTTGACTTTGGCGGCGACAACAACGGCGATGGCCAGGGCTATGCCGTATTTGGACAGGTAACCAAGGGCATGGATGTGGTACAAAAAATATACCGCCGCCCCGAAGAGAACCAGTACTTCACGCCGCAGGTGGATATTATAACGGTGCGGCGGAAGTGATGGGGAAGCGATGTTGATGGGTGATGAACAAAAACTAAAGAAGGATTGTAACGTCAACAATACAACATGTATAACCGGGTGTATTGTACTAATAACAATACAAAATGTATAACGCTATAACATTGATAATCAATAATGTTTCATTAGGCGTTTTTTGAAATAGTATCATATATTTACGTGTTGCGCCGCAATGGCTTACTCCGTTTGCCGGAAAATCGGGGGTGTATTTCAGCTGATTTACGGGAGGCAAAATGGGGCAATGGATTTTGCCGGTTAAGCTGCGCAAATGAGATTTGCTGAAAACCGGCGTTTTCGAAGCGAATCGCTTCAGCAGCTTAGGCGAAGCTAAAGGCTGGCATTGACATTGTCAATACCTGAGCCGGTGGCTTCGGTAAATCCCGTAGAAATACGGTAGCTCCCTCCCCCGATCCCGTTGGTCGACTT
The DNA here is from genome assembly GCF_009740285.1 of Phnomibacter ginsenosidimutans. Classification (GTDB taxonomy): domain Bacteria; phylum Bacteroidota; class Bacteroidia; order Chitinophagales; family Chitinophagaceae; genus Phnomibacter; species Phnomibacter ginsenosidimutans. The sequence goes on along the minus strand of NZ_CP046566.1, from coordinate 1,419,116 downwards.
CGCCAATCAGCCATTGGCACAAATAGCCCGACGGGTATTTTCCTGGCAGTACGGTTGGCCACTGCAGGCAACTGCGGTTTTGCAACATTCGCCAGCAGCCTTATCTTCATACAGCACCACATCCTGCGAACGTCGCAAAGCCGCGGGACGTTATATGCAACCAATGACGTTCCAATTCATAGCTGCTTATTAATATGACCATTCCTGTTTATAAAGGGTACGACAAATTCAAACAAGTCGGCACGGTGACTATCAACTCAGACCGCATTACCCATGTTGACATTTCCTATTCTTTCCCGCAACCTATGGGCGACGCTGAACGATATGCCCTGTACATCATGCAAGGAAAAGAAGTGCCACAAGTAAAACGAGAACTAAGCCAAGACACGCAATTCCCGTTTGCTATCAAAAAACTTTCAAAAGCCGACTTTGCCTATCGCAACGCAAAACTGACACATGAACTTAAATCCAATGACCTCAAACAGCACTTTGGCGACACCAGGTTTTTTATAAAACCATCATTCATTCAACGTCTGACACTAACCCACAACCTCAAAAAATTCTATTGGCAGACAGAAGATTTTAAGACGCACATTTTTAAATATTTCATTGCGTCACTGATTGGTAGCGGATTGACGATTGTAGTGACAAACCTGACCAAAAAGCCTTGTCCCGACAACACTAATGGCAACGCAGCCACATCACCAGCAAATACGTCAAGTAGCTCCATACTGTCACCCACAACGACAGACACACAACTTCACCAACCCATTCATAAAACAACGAAATCTTTGAACGACGTTTCATCTGTTGACACAACAACCAAACAAAAGACCCAAACTAGGTGACACATACTTTAAGGTGACACGACTTTGGCTGCATATAACATTCGGTTTTGCAATAGGCTGGCTGACGAATAAGCCATCAGCAGTATCGCATCCATCATCTTTTGTTCCGGCTGACATTTAAAAATTAAGCGGCAACTTGTTATCTTCATCTTTACATCGTTGTTCGGCTTCGGTTCGGTCTGACTTGCCGCTATTACCAGCCCATCGCAAAGCCGTCTAACGTTAGTAGCCATTTTACAGACACCCTACAAGTGAAGAAACTCTTACCAATCATATTGCTTTTTACGGCTTGTACGACTAACCAAAACAAACTTGACAAAACCGCAGTCCCAAACGACACTTTGGTACGACAAAGTTCAGAAGAGAAAGACATTTCTGATCCATCAAATACTTTAAACGGCAAGATAGAAACTTTAGAGATGAGTTATATTGTTTGGGGCTGTGCTTGTGCTAATTGGGTAACACCTGATGATTTTAAAAACTACGAAGATGATAAACTTGCAGAGCATTGTATTTTTATTGAGCCGGCAAACAAAGATTTAGAACTTCCTATGTACTTTGACCCAGGAAGACACTTTATAAAAGTTACTGGACAATTTTATGTAAGACCCGACTATCCAAAAGGAACAACTAAAGGGGAGGAACAGTTGGACAAAGCGAGAGTTTTTCGTTATACAAAGATTGATGTGTTCAAAAAGGATATTGAATATTCAGCAAAAGACGACACGACACTTAACTTATCATACAACGCAGTAGAATGTACCTGTGCGCAATGGAGTGATACAAAATCATCGGCAGATACTGTAAGAGAATATTATTTTTTAGAGCCAGCAACTGATAAACTTATCAATGCTGACAAATTGTGGCAAGGCAACAACCTTCCTTTACAAATTCAAGTAACTGGACAAATTATTTCATATGCAGGTTATCCGACTGGTTATAATCCGACCAAAGGAGACCCAAAAGCAGAAAAGGTTTTTCGTTATACAAGATTGAAAGTTATTAGAAACGGGCCGACAAAAAACGGCTACTAACACTGGGTTTTGCGTCATGGCGGCTGACGCCTAAACCCCTGATCGCTGTAATTCTAATCATCTTTAAACCAGGGCTGGGCTGAGGTTCCCTGAGACCGCCACGAACGCAAAGCCCTGGCCGTTGGCAGCAACTCTAAAGCGACACTCTAAAAATTATGGGAGCCTGGGGAACAGCAATATCATCTAACGACACTTACGCAGACATTTATGACGAATTCTTCGAACTCTATAATGACGGGCTTGAGGTTAAAGAAATTTCTCAACGACTTATTCAAGCTAACCAAGAAACAATTAATGACACAGACGACTGTAACAATTTTTGGTTTGCCTTAGCAAAAGCACAATGGGAATGTAAACAGCTTGACACAGAACTTTATCAACGAGTTAAAAATATTGTTGACACTGGAGCGGACATTGAAGTTTGGCGACAACTTGAGGCAGATGAAAAAGACTTAAAAAAAAGGAAATTAGTTCTTGACAAATTCCTTGCGGACATTTCAATTGAAAAGGTAAAAGCTAAAGCAAGAAAAAAGAAGAAAGAATCTAAAATCCTTCACCCCGTTTTTGAAAAAGGGGATTGCGTAACGTTCAAACTTGCAAATGGAAATTACGGAGGAGCAGTTGTATTGGAAGCAATTTATGACACTGAATATGGCAACAACTTAATTGCAGCAACACGTATTAATCAACCGAGCAAGCCATCTCTGGACGACTTTAGAAATTCTACCGTTTTAGTTCTAAATTTTGCAATGTGGAAGGACAGCCCAAACATTCATTGGTATTCACCAATTAGACACAAAAATGTTGAAAGTTTAATACAAATTGTAGGGCAAATAAAAGTTGACAAAACTTATACTTATTACAATGGCAATACAACCGAATTTGGCTCTTGTGCAGACTTTGACGTTTGGATAATTGATGGAATTAATAGACAGCTTGACTTTGAATTAAGTAACAACAAATCAGACAAAGTAATTAAAATAAAAGAGTTGACAGGTATTAGCAAATGGAAATTTTGGTAGACGGAAAAGAGTATGCTGCCAACAGGAGGTTTGGCAATAGTGGGGTGTGACGGAACTCGTATTGCAACTTTGGGAACTTTGTTCAACTTCGGTTCCAGCTCGACAGAACTCGACCGAACAGCAAGAATTTAAATTCAACTATTTTATCACAATTCAACGGCAGACAGCCAAGCGTGACCCAACTCAAAACCCCGCCATCGCCAAGCCTTGTTCGTTGGTAGCCATTATATCGGACACACCCTAATACTTTATGAAAGGACTTAAAGAGAAGCTTAGACTACTGTTTTTACCATTTGTACTTATAGCAATTTGCTTCGTCGGACTTTACACTTTTCTCAACTGGTTACTGTTTATTAAGACGGACTTCATTCCTTTAAAGGAAGACATCATCCATATATGGCTTCCTTTTGCCCTTCCTTGGATACCTGTTTTAATTTGGTTGCGACCACGGATAAAGCTCCTGGCTTTCAAAAATGACAATGCTTCATTTGGCTATCAATTCTTAGCTGCTATGGCAATTGCATTTCCGACAATTGTTGCCCAAGAATATTTATCAACAGCAACTGGAAAACTAACCAAGCTTGACATTATCAATCAGTTCGAAAAAAAAGAAGTAACAAAATACTACTCACTTGACAAATACTTTATCGACAAGGATAATATTGGAATTATCAACACTGCAACAGTTAGCGGTAAACACAATGAAGATTTAAATTTATTTGTTTATGTTGCTTTGCCCATCCTTAGTAATCCAGACGACAGTATAAAAGGCGAGTGCTCTTATTTCCTTGGTAAAAAATATTCAAAGCGTATAAGCAACCGCCTTTCTGATACTGAAAAAGAGGACAAATTCAAAGCCTTCACGGAAGAATGTCAAGCCCAGTTTGACACAACCAATTTTCAAAATTTTGTCTATCTCGAAAAAATAGGAAGAAACGATGACCATACTGAATTTGATAGAGCTATCAAAAAAAGCAGGTACGTAAGATATAACGAACCAACCATTTTTATTGCACATAACGACCCTTTTGAAAACAGGAATGGTGGCAAATTTGGATGGATTTTCAAAGCGTTTGGAATTGGATTTGCTGTTTGGTTTATCTTTCTATTGTTTCCTAAGTTTAATGAGGCAAGCCTTAAAAAATTCAAGAAAGGAGTTAAACCCAAAGACACAGACTTAAAAGAAATGTTCGACCTTTTAATTCCCAAAGAGGGATTTTTCATTACCCCAATCATCATGAATTTAAATATTCTGGTTTACTTAATCATGGTAATAAAAGGGCTTGGAGTAATTTCATTTAAAGGCATTGACTTACTGCATTGGGGTGCCAACTTTAGACCTTATACAACTAACGGACAATGGTGGCGTTTGTTGACCAGTATTTTCCTACACGGCGGACTTATGCATATTATCGCAAACATGGTGGGACTATTGTTTGTAGGTATATTTCTTGAGCCGTTGCTTGGCAGAAAAAAATATTTAACTGTTTATCTATTGACAGGTATTTTAGCAAGTGCGACAAGTCTTTGGTGGCATACTGCGACAGTGAGTATTGGTGCATCAGGTGCAATATTTGGGCTTTACGGACTTTTTCTTTCACTAATGCTTGTAAAAGTATTTCCTAAAGACTTCAGCAAAGCTTTCTTGGTAAGTACATTATTTTTTGTCGGCTATAATCTTTTAATGGGCTTAGCTGGAGGCATTGACAATGCGGCTCATGTTGGTGGGCTTCTAAGTGGTTTTGTTATCGGACTTATAATGACACCTTCATTGAAAGCCAAAGCAGCTTAAACTTTTGACGAAGAATAACGGCTACCAACAAAAGTATTTGCAAAAGCAGGGCTGGAAATTGTAACATCAACTATATGCAAGCATCAGCAGCGGTTCGGGCTCGACATTCAATGTTCAGCTTTAGTACATAACTTCAACAACATATTTTCAAATGGGCATTTGTACCGGGCTAGACAATCAATGAATTCCCTGCCTTCGCAAATACTCGAACGTTGGCTGTCATTTTAAATAGACCATGCTCTCTACTAAAAAAGTAATTTTCCGGACGCTGAAACTGTTGCTCATTTTTTATGTCCTAATTTGTGTAGGACTTTATTTTTTTCAAGAGAAGCTACTCTTCTTTCCTGACAAGCTGGACAAAAATCACAAGTTCTCATTCACTCAACCGTTTGACGAGATAAACATCAAAACAAAAGGTGGAAGTTTATTAAATGGCTTGTTGTTCAAGGCAGACAGTTCAAAAAGGTTGGTATTTTACTTGCATGGTAATGCTGGTTCTTTAGATAGTTGGGGCGATGTGGCAAAACGTTACACCGACTTACATTACAACGTATTTATTTTTGATTACCCAGGATACGGCAAGAGTGAAGGTGACATAAAAAATAAGACACAGTTGTTTGATGACATTCAAATTGCTTACGACAAAATGAAACAGCGATTTCACGAAGACAGCATTGTTGTTTTGGGCTATTCCATAGGTACTGGGCCGGCTGCACATCTTGCAGCTACTAATCACCCAAGGCTACTCATTTTACAAGCTCCTTATTACAGCTTGACAGACATGATGCGACACACTTATCCAATTATTCCAACCTTCCTTTTAAAATACAAGTTTAAGACTAATGAGTATTTGAAAACCTGTGAAATGCCTGTTGCAATTTTTCACGGTGACCAAGACGAAGTGATTTATTACGGTTCCTCTCTAAAATTGAAATCGGAAATGAAAACAGGTGACACATTAATCACCTTAAAAGGACAAGGACACAACAGCATGACCGACAACACAGAGTACATTGCTGCAATACAAACACTTCTTAAGTGACGCCCCCCGCTTTTCGGGATTTGCAATCCCGAAGCCGTATCATCGGATTTGTAATCCGCAACTTTGCCTTCGTTGGAATCATGTTACGATAAACCAACATTAAACCGGGAGTAATATTGGCCCTCGGCTAACAGCCTTTCCTCCGCCTTTGTTGGTCGCTGACCAACAAAGAGTTGCATCGGTTTACGACAAGTCAAAATAAACAGGCGTGATGTGGGTCAGCGTCCAATACCGGCAGCAATAAGCGACCAACATCAGCGAGGGTGAACATATTGCCCTTGTTGGTCGCTGACCAACAAGAGATTTCAAGAACGATAATGGGTGACAAACGAAAACGGACTCGAGCCCGTTTCATAATATCCGGCACTGCTCCAAGGGTAGTCTGCCGGCCATTGGGCGAGGTTCCATTTTGGCTGTATCGGGTTGTTGTGTATGTAATTCAACTTCTGCACAAACACCGCTTCACTATACAGGTCAATGCTCAATGAATTGCGTTCCCAAACCTGATATTGCCGGTCAGCAGCTTTTACTTGTAGTGATGTCAACAATGGGTCATCATTCATCTGCATAAAATACAAGATGCTTCTGACAGTAAACTTTAAAAAATCTCGTTGAAAGTCGGCCCTATTGATGCCATCGTGCAATTGCCAGATAATATGAAGATGGTTGGGCATGATGACAAATCCATATACTGTTACCTGTTGTAAAGCCACTCTTCGTGCAATGGCTTCTAATACAATTTCTTTGTGGTGATCGTTTTGCAACACGGGCAACCAGTTCAGATTGGTGATGGTGATAAACTGTGGGTGGTGGTCGTACAAAATCATTCTCTAAACTAAAAAACAGATCCGTTTTTGGAAATCCCTTGTTGGTCAGCGACCAACAAGGGCCAGCGACCAACAAAGGCACATTTCCTGCCGATGTTAGTCGTCAGACCTGCATCATCGTTTGTACCGCCTCCGCCGCCTTTGTTGGTCGCTGACCAACATCATCCATTGCCCCACCCCTTTGTTGGTCAGCGACCAACAAAGGCATTCACCCAACTGGCCAAGCCTTTCCTGTCGTCTTACAACACGTATCTTTCCAAAAACGAATTTGTATGTGTATGAGAAAATGGATGAGCCTGGTGGCGGGGCTGGTACTGTCGCTGCCCCTGCTGGCGCAACCCACCCAAAAACCTGTATTGCATGGCAAAAACTGGATGGCCATTACGGGTAAACCTTTGGCGGCAACCGCTGGCAGCATGCTGTTTCAGCAAGGGGGCAATGCGGTAGATGCCGCCTGTGCCATGCTGGCCGCCACCTGCACCATGTGGGATGTGCTGCACTGGGGCGGCGAAACACAAGTGCTGCTCTACAATCCCAACACCAAAAAAGTAATTGCCCTCAACGGCCTGGGCGTAGCTCCTACCGGCGCCACTCCCGCATTTTTCAAAAGCAAGGGCTATGCTTTTCCGCCGGAGTATGGGCCGCTGGCTGCGGTAACGCCCGGCACCCCCGGCAGCATTTGCCACCTGCTGGCCAACTATGGCACCAAAAGCCTGAAAGAAGTGCTGGCACCTGCCATGCAACTGGCTGCGGGTTACCCCATAGAAGCACAAACGGCCAACAGCATTGAGCGGCAAAAAGACCGCATCAAACAATGGCCCTACAGCAAGGCCGTGTTTTTGCCACACCTCGGCGAAAAACGCGAAGCCCCCGAAGCCGGCGAAATATTTACCCAGCAAAACCTGCTCAACACCCTTACCAAAATGGTGGAAGCAGAACAGGCCGCACTGAAAGCGGGCAAAACCCGAAAGCAAGCCATCATGGCGGCGTACGACCGCTTTTACAAAGGCGATATCGCTAAGGAATTTGTGCGGGGCTGTCAGGAGCAGGGCGGACTGATTACCATGCAAGACCTCGCCAATTGGAAACCCATTGAAGAAGAACCGGTGAAAGTGTCGTACAAAGGCATTGATGTATACAAACTGCAGCAGTGGACACAAGGCCCCAGCATGTTGCAAGCGTTGAACATCCTCGAAAACTTCGACCTGAAAAGCATGGGTTACAAAAGTGCACAATACATTCATACGGTGTCGCAGGCCATGCACCTCAGCTTTGCCGACCGCGACTTTTACTACGGCGATCCCTACTTCAACAAACAGCAACCCATGCAAGGTTTGCTAAGCAAGGAATACGCCAAACAGCGGGCTACACTCATCGACCCCACAAAAAATTTGTCGCCTGCACTGCCCGGCGACCCCTATCCTTTCGAAGGCAAAACCAACCCCTACAGCCAACTGCTACAGCATTGGGCACAACTGGCCGATACCACGGCCAGCGGTGGCGGTGCCATCCCTTCGCATGATGTACGCCAGCTGGCCTATCAGCACTCTGCACAAGATGAAATGTACATGGATCGCCTGCTGCGTGGCACCACCAGTGTAGAAGCTGCCGACAAAGATGGTTGGGTAGTAAGCATTACGCCGAGCGGTGGTTGGGTGCCTGCCTGCATTGCCGGCAACACGGGCATTGGCATGAGCCAGCGCATGCAAAGCTTTGTACTCGATAGTGCGTTGAATCCCTTCAACGTAGTAGCACCCGGCAAACGCCCAAGAGTTACACTCACACCATCATTGGCTATGAAGGATGGCAAGCCCTTCCTGAGCTTTGCCGTGCAGGGTGGCGATACACAAGATCAAAACCTGTTGCAGTTCTTTTTGAACGTAGTGGAGTTTGGCATGAACGTACAGCAAGCCAGCGAAGCAGCCAACGTCAATACAAATCAGTTATGGTTGAGCCTGGGTGGCACCAAAATGAAAGACCGTGCCCCACGTGCCGGTGATATCATTTTGCAAAACCGTACCCCCGAAGCAGTACGCAAAGCCTTGCAGGCTATGGGTTACAAGCTCAGCTTTACCGAACGCAGCAGCGGCCCCATCAATGCTATTTTCTTCGACTGGAAGCACAACAGCTTTTGGGGTGGCAGCAGCAACCACGGGGAAGATTATGGTATTGGATGGTAAAAGAGATGTTAGATGCTAGATGTTGGATGTTAGATGTCTGATATCTGATTTACATACATTGAACCTACCAACTTTCCAACCTACCAACATTCCAACTTTTCAACCTACCAACTTAAAATCTAAACAACCATGAAATACATCTTCTACATCCTCCTACTGTTATTGCCCGCCAGTATGCAGGCACAAACAAAAACTGAAACGGCCAAACCTGGAAAACTCAGTAGCCTCATTGGTAAAACCGGATATGAGTTTACCAAAACAGATGGCGATATCTACGTTACCAAAGTAGAAGGCAAACACAACAAAGAAATTTACCTCATTGCCACCGAATCGGAAGGCATGGTTGTTCTTTTTAGTATTGTTCAGGAAAAAGCGGGTGCTACCATTTCTGTGCAGCAAATGAAACAGCTGATGAAGCTGGCGCTTGATCTGGACCGCATCAAAGTAGGACTGGATGATGAAGATGAGACCCTGATGGTGCGGGTCGATTTCAGCAGCCGCACATTGGATGCGCAGGAGCTCACCGAAGGCCTCGATCAAATTGGCGTAGCTGCAGATGAGGCGTATGCCATTATTCAAAAAAAGTAACGTTGAGGAACGACTATTTTCATCCATCACTAAAACGGAGTTATGCAACATTGGATACTGGCAACAGCCTTGCTATTGGCAATGGGCAGTGCAAATGCCCAGCCGAAAAATGAGCCTGCCGAAAAAGAAAAAACCTGGTCGGTGGTACCGGGTACCGAATCGGTTACCAAACAGAGCATTACGGTTAATGGCAGCAAGCTCAACTACACCGTGCAATGTGGCTACATGCACTTGCGCAACGATACCGGCAAAGTGATTGCCAAAATGTTTTACACCTACTATCTTAAAGATGGTGAAACACCCGACAAGCGGCCCATTACGTTTTGTTTCAATGGTGGTCCGGGTTCATCATCGGTGTGGCTGCACATGGGTGGCATCGCACCCCGCCGTGTGCTGCTCGATGATGAAGGCAAAGCCACCACGCCACCCTATAAAATTGTAGACAACGAATATGGCTGGCTCGATAAAACAGACCTCGTTTTTCTCGACCCCATTAGTACCGGCTACAGCAGACCCGCCCCCGGCGAAAAAGCCGGACAGTTCCATGGCTATGTAGAAGACATTAGTAGCGTAGGCGCATTTGTGCAAACCTTCCTCAATAAAAAACAACGCTGGGCCAGCGCCAAATACCTGGCTGGCGAAAGCTACGGCACCACCCGTGCAGCAGGCTTGTCAAAATATTTACAAGACCGCTATCGCATCTACATCAATGGTGTTATCCTCATTTCTGCAGTACTCAATTTTGGCAGCAATGATTATTATGTGGGTCACGATTTACCCCGTGTCCTGTACATTCCCACATTCACCGCGGCTGCCTGGTACCACAAAAAATTATCGCCTGCGCTGCAAGCCGATTTGCAAAAAACCTTGCGGGAAAGTGAAGCCTTTGCCATGGGTGAATATGCTACAGCTTTGCTGAAAGGCGGTTGGCTATCGCAGGCCGAAAAAGAAAAAGTGGCAGAGAAGATGGCCTACTTCACCGGCCTGAGTAAAGAGTATTGTTTGCAATCGAACCTGCGGGTAACCGAAGATCGTTTTTACAAACAACTGCGCCGAACCGATGGCCTGACCATTGGCCGTTTGGATGGCCGTTTTGTGGGTCGTGATTTGGAAGATGCCGGAGAGAGTGTATCATTCGACCCCTCGTTTGCCAACATCGACGGGCCATTTACTGCCACCATGAACGATTACTTTCAGCGGGAACTGAAGTTTACCACCGAAGAGGATTACAACATCTTTGGCAATGTGCGGCCCTGGAATTACAACAACGTGCAAAACCAGTTTTTGAATGTGGCCGAAAGCCTACGGGATGCCATGGCGAAAAACCCTTCGCTGAAAGTATACCTGGGTGGTGGTTTTTATGATTTTGCTACTCCCTATTTTACAGCACAGTACGATTTGGAACACATGCAGCTGCGGCCAGAGCAACGCAGCCGTGTACGCACCCATTGGTACGAAAGCGGTCACATGTATTACATCCACAAACCTTCGCTGGTTCAGTTTAAAAAAGACATGGATGCTTTTTTCGACTGGAACCCCGGACAGTAATTCAAGCCTAAAACAAATACCTTTGCATGGCTGCTTTTCACCAACAGAAAAGCAGCCATTTTTATGCGCAGGGTTTTGATGGCGGGCATACAACGTACGGGCATTGCTGCTCTTTTTATGATGATGACAGGCATGCTGCCTGCTCAACCTGTGGCCAAGAAAACAACCGCTTTGTTTGCATCAGACAGTAGCATCAGCATACAACTCAGCGGCAATATCAAAGCATTGCTAAAAGACCGCGGCGACAGCTCCAGCTACCACGAAACCCGGTTGATGTACAACAACGACACGATTGTTATTAAAGCAAAAACGAGGGGCAAATTCCGAAAGGATGCCAACAATTGTATGCTTCCTCCGTTGCTCTTGAACCTGCCCAAAGATGCGTTGGATAAAAACAGCTTGTTTTACAAACAAAACAAACTCAAACTCGTACTGCCTTGCAAGCAGGGCAACTATGTAGCCCGTGAAGAGTTGGTGTACAAAGCCTATGCTTTGGTAGCACCCATTGCTTTTCAAACAAGGTTGGTAACCGTACTGCTGACAGACAAAGACATTCCGGCCAAACTCAACGCACCACTCACCGGCATTCTGATAGAAGATGATGAAGCATTGGCCAAACGCTTTTCATTGATGCCGGTTGAAGAAGCAAAACTGACGCCCATCAACGTGGCAGCAGACAGCTATTTCAGTATGGTGTTGTTTCAGTACATGATTGGCAATACTGATTGGTCGGTGGAGTATGAACACAACATAACACTGGTTGGAAAGCCAGCGCAACGACCCTATGTGGTGCCATTCGATTTCGATCAATGTGGATTGGTTGATGCGCCATACGCTTCGCCACCACAAGAACTGCCCATACAAACTGTTCATGAACGGTTGTACCGCGGCATTTGCCATCCGGAGTGGCCGGTGTTTGTACAAGTGGTACAACGTTTTTTACAACAGGAAAAAAACATTCGGGCGGTGTTTGCAGAAAGCAAATCGGTTGATGCAGCTTTCAAAAAAATGACCAGCCAATACCTCGATGATTTTTTTGCGCAGCTCAAACAAGAAAAAACAATGGCAGCCATTTTTGCCAGCAACTGCAATGCAGAACAACGGCGCCTCATCAAAGATTTTCCGCACTAGCAATCTGCAAGGCTGATAGGAATATGCACCGCCAGTCCGCCATCGGCAGTTTCCTTGTATTTGCTGTTCATGTCCAAAGCCGTTTCCCACATGGTTTTGATTACTTTATCCAAGCTAACAATACCAAAATCCGGAGTGCTTTGCAGCGCCAACTGACAAGCGGTGATGGCCTTGATGGCGCCCATGGTATTACGTTCAATGCATGGCACTTGCACCAGACCGCCAATGGGATCACAAGTAAGGCCAAGGTGATGTTCCATGGCTATTTCGGCAGCCATCAGTGTTTGTTTTTGCGAGCCGCCCAACGCTTCTGTCAGTGCAGCAGCAGCCATGGCACTGCTTACGCCAATCTCTGCCTGGCAGCCACCCATGGCGGCTGAAATAGTAGCGCCTTTTTTGAAGATGCTGCCAATTTCGGAGGCCGTGAGCAAGAAGCGGTAAATCTTTTCTTCTAAAGCGGCACTGCTTTCCTGCTCATTGCAAAAAGCAATGTAATACATCAGTACTGCGGGTATTACACCTGCAGCACCATTGGTAGGTGCTGTTACTACCCTGCCAAAAGCAGCGTTTTCTTCATTTACCGCCAGGGCAAAACAACTCACCCAATCCAGCGTGTATTTAAAATGACTACCGCCGGCACGAATGGCTTGCAACCAAGCTGTCAAAATCGGTATAGGGTTGCTGCGCCAACAGTTTTTTGTTGAGGTCGGCCGCACGGCGTTTTACCTGCAAGCCACCGGGCAAATAACTTGCGGTATGGCAGCCCCGGTACACACAATCCCGCATGGTGTGCCAAATGCGCAACACGCCGGTACGGGTATCTGCTTCACTGCGCCAGGTGCTTTCATTTTCCTGCACTACTTCCCATACGGGCATACCGGTTTTCATGCACCAATGGCGCAGTTCCTCAGCTGTATTGATGGGAAATGGTAGTGTTACGTTTGTTGCAGTTGTGCCGGCCGCTTCGCCTTCCTGCACTACAAAACCGCCACCAATGCTGTACCAGGTTTCGCTGTATTGTTCACCTGTACTCAGGCTGTATAAAAACGTAACGGCGTTGGGATGAAAAGATAAAAATTCGTTGGCCAGAAAAAGTAAATCATCGGCATACACAAAATCAATTTCCTGTTGGCCGGCCAGCACTAATTTCCCCGACTGTTTGATCTGCTCCACCTTCGGATTAATGCTGTTGACATCAATGGTTTCGGGGTCTTCGTTGCACAGGCCCAGCAAAATAGCCACATCGGTACCATGGCCCTTTCCGGTTTTGGCCAGTGAGCCGTAGAGCAACACTTGCAGCTTCGTCAGCAATGCAAGCTGGTTGCGCTGCATCAGCCCCTGCACCACCCGCTGTGCAGCCCGCCAAGGGCCAAGGGTGTGGCTGCTGCTGGGGCCTACGCCTATTTTAAACATATCAAATACCGAAATGGCTTCGTGTGGCATGGCAACAATTTTTCTGGCTCAAATGTCTGTAAAAAAATATGGCACGCCGCAGCATGCCATATTCGATTATTGGAGAAAGATGATTAGTTGAAGAAATCAACCAAGGTCATTTCGAAATACAATGGCGTATTGGGTGGAATGCTGCTACCACTACCCGTGCAACCATAGCCCAATGCACTTGGCAATATCATTTTAATAGAACCGCCTTTGCCAATCAGTGGCAGACCAATTTTCCAAGCTTCAATCAAACCACTGAGTTGAAAGCCCGTGAGGCCAGGGTTGGTTTGCTGATCAAACACGGTACCATCGAGCAAAGTGCCTTTGTAGGTGCAATAAATAACGCTGGTATTTTGCGGTCTGCTGGTACTGCCCGGCGTGATGATTTGATAATACAGCCCCCGGCTGCTTTTGGTAGCCGTAATGCCTTTGGCAGCAATGAATGCCTGAATGGCTGCTTCTTCTTTCGATGGATCTTGTACCTGACAACCCGTGCTTGATTTGGTACATCCGGCGAGTGTGGCAGCAACAGCTACACACATCAACAACACTACGCTAATTTTTTTCATGAACTTCATGGTCTTGCTTTTCCTCGTTTTGTTTGTCTTGATTGATTTTTTGTTTGTGCAGCAACTCTTTGTAGCGCTGCTCCTGCTGATCCCACTGAAACTTTTTGGAAAACACCGCAAAGAAAACAGCAATCAGCAATACCGCAATGTACAACACCACCGGATTGAACTGACTATTGGCAATCATATCGGCCCGCTTGTACCAGCCCGAAAAAAAATTGGCCATGATGACAGCACCCAATACCAGACCTAATGGTAAACCCACCCCCAACTGGTACAGCAGTTTTTTCTGCCGGTCGCGGTTTTTGGCCCAGTAGTCGAGAAACATTTTTTCCTTATCCGTCAGCATTGTGGCGCAAAAGTAGTGGTTTGACATTGGCAGCAACCAAAGCGTTGCAGTAGCCGGTGGAAAAGCCCGAATTTTAAGAAATGATTTTACCGGGCAGAGACGGTTGCCGCCGCCTCAGTCCTTCGGCAAATCACTTACATTCGCAATCACTTAAAACTGCCACCGTGACCGTAGAACAATTGATTACGCTTTTTGTGTACCAGCATGGAGAAATTTCGCTGCAGGGCATTGGTACTATTCGCCTCACCGATGCTGTACCAGACGCCGAATACATCCAAAAGAACAAATCGGTTCCCATCAGTGGCATTCAATTTACGCATCAAAAAACGGCAGTTACTTCTCCCGAGTTCATCCGGTTTTATGCCACCCAACGGGGCAAAATTGCCAGCCTTGCCGAAAATGATATTGAGGCGTACCTGAGCATGGCGTTGCAGTTTCTCAATATTGGCAACCCGTTTGAAATAAAAGGACTTGGAGCCCTGGCTAAAAATAAAGAAGGTGTACTGAGCCTTACCCCCGGCTACTTTATGGCCATTAAAGCCGAAGAAGCCATGGGCAAACTGAAAGAACGCCACGTAGAAGATCCGGCGCATCAAGGGCCCGGCGCTGCTTATGATGAAGAAAAGCGCAACCGCATGTCGCCAAAAACAAAAGTCATTATGGTCTTGGCTATGCTTGGGTTACTTGCTGTAGCTGCTTGGTTAATATTCAATGCATTCTTTGTTGCAGTTACAAGTGTAGAAGTGCCAAGTAATCAAGACAAAGGCATCTATGATACTGTTGTAGCCCAGCAGGTAGATTCTGCAGCTACGGCACTGCCCGCTCCCGCCCTACCCGATAGCTTGCAGCCCCGCAATTGGAAAGTAATTTTCAGAGAAACAAGCACAGTAAAAAAAGCCATTGTGCTCAATCAGTTTGATACGCTGAAGCAACAGCTGAAAACTCCCGTGTATCTCGAAACCACCGACTCCGTTCGGTTTACCTTTTATACTTTGTCGAGCAGTGCGGTAAAAGACACAGCACAACTCCGCGATTCGTTGCGCCGGTATTTCAAACGCCCGGTAAGATTGTTGCCTGCACAGTAAATGCTTTCGCAAAATTGACATCAACATGCGTAGCAAAACCGGCATTCTGAGCATCGTTTTTTTCGCCCTTTTGCTGGGCGATATATTGGGTAATGCCTTGCCCAATGAATGGCTGCATCTTATTTGTAAGCCGTTGCTCATGCCAGTGTTGTTGGCATTGTTGTTACAATCAGATGCCGTTCGCCACTACACTCCTTCCCGGTGGATGGCGGCAGGTCTGTTGCTCTCATGGGTGGGCGATGTGCTGCTCATGAGAGGCGAACAGCCATTGTTTTTCATGGCGGGATTGGGTAGTTTTCTGTTGGCACATGTCTGCTACATCGTGTACTTCAACAAGCTGCGTACCATTTCTTTTGGCCAGTGGGCCAAAGCCTATTTCTGGGTGCTGATAGCCGTCCTACTCTATGCGGTGTCGCTGTTTGTGCGGCTCAAACCTTTCTTGGGCGACATGTTTATTCCCGTGTTGTTGTACACTGCGGTTATTACCAGCATGCTCCTGCTGGCGCTGGCTTTGCGTGGACAATTGCCGGGTAAAGTGGCGGTAAAATTTGGTGCCGGTGCAGCTTTGTTTGTGGCTTCTGATTCTATTTTGGCCTACAACAAATTTGCTGCAGCTGTACCACAGGCTGGCTTGCTCATTATGCTTACCTATGGCGTAGCACAGTGGTTGCTGTGCATGGCGGCAGTAGAAACGGCGAGGTATTTTACCAGAAAAAAGGATTGATTTTGTCCTGATTTTTATACAGGCCATATTTACTGTAAAGGTTTTCTACGCCAGCGGCGTAGCCTGTCTGTAGAAATTATAATAAAGATTGAAGCATTGCCCCGGCGGGGCAACCTGACAAATAAAAGATGTTTTGTTTTGAAAGGCTGCCCCGCTGGGGCAGAATAGACATCACCATACAACGCTACTACAAACAGTGTACGCCGCTGGCATACATCCATTGTCTCCCTTTACGATCTTGCTATTGATGGAGCAACAAAAATTACCACGCCGGCTTAACGCCCAACGCTCATTTTTCAGTTAGTGCTATTTTTCTCAGCCATGGCTAACAGCTGTTGATGCAACTGCAGTACTTGCGGTATCAGCATTTCCTGTTCGTTGTTTTGAATCACTGCATCGCAGAGTTTCATTTTTACCGTCTCTTCTATTTGCCGGCTCATGCGGGTGAGCACTTCCTGTCGGCCGAGGCCATCCCGCTGCATTACCCGCTGTATGCGCAAGGCCTGCGGGGCATACACGCCAATCATAAAATCGATATCGGTGGCAGAGCCGCTTTCAAAAAACAAAGCGGCTTCTTTAATGGCATAAGCTGTTTGTTGCTGTTCCAGCCATTGCTTGCCATGGGCTATTACTGCAGGATGGACAATGCTGTTGAGCAATTGCGTTTTCTCGGGTTGCTGAAAAGCCTGCGCTGCCAACCAGCTGCGGTTGAGTCCCGCTTCATTGTAGGCTTCAGGACCAAAAGCAGCAATGATGTTGGTACGAAGCGTGGCATCGGTATTCATTAACCGCTTGGCTTCGGCATCGGAATAGTACACGGGTATGCCCAGTGTTTCAAAAATGCGGGCCACAACAGATTTGCCCGAACCAATGCCTCCTGTAATGCCAACCCTGAGCATAACTGTATGTTAGTTACGGCGTTGTTCCTGCGTTACCGAATCTTCCTGCATGGGTTTCATCAGCGGTTCGGTCTTATCCTTTTTGCCAAACACACTTACGTTGACGTAGCGTTTGGGATGAAGGCGCAAATCCTGCATCAGCAGGTTGAGGCTGTTGACAGTTGAGTTGAGGTTGTTGTACAATTTCTTGTCGTTGAGCAACGAACCCACCGAATTGTCCTGGCTGTTGAGTTTGGCCAGTGTGGCTTTCAGGCTTTCCATGGTGCCAGCCAGTTGGTCGAGGGTTTGCTGCAGGTTCAGCTGGCTCAGCTTTTGCGACGTAGTTTCCAGATTGCCGACTATGCTGTTGATTTTTTCTTTGTTGGCAGCCAGTGTGCCAGATACCTGTTCGAGGTTGTTGGCCGTTTTGGCAATGGAACCGTTTTGTGCATCCAGCATGGCATTTACCGAAGCAATAGTGGTATTCAGCTGCGCCGTTGCCTGACTCAGGTTGGCCACCACATCCTGAATATTGGCCTGAGTGCCGGGCGTCATTGTTTTGTTGATTTTGCTGGCCACTGAATCCAGCGAGGTCAGCAGTTTATCCAGTGCAGCCTGCGTGGGGCCGAGCTTATCGAAAATACTGCCGAAGAAACCGGGGGTGCTTTCGCTCAGCAAAGTATCGCCGGGCACTAAGTAGGTTTTGGCATCGCCTTTTACAATTTCGATAGAAGGCGTACCCAACGGGTTGCTTTTGATATGCGCCACAGAATTGGCGGGCACTTGTATGTCTTCGGTTAACCGAATGGTGATGAGCACCGCATTCAGGTCGCGGTCGGCGGGCACTATTTCATACACATTGCCCACATTCAGCCCTTTAATCACCACAGGGTTGGATGCTTGCAAACCGTCTGTCGATTCAAACTTTGCGTAGAAGTATGTAGCCTTTTTCAAAGGGTTTCTACCCTTCAAAAAGTTGAAGCCGAGAATGAATAAAGTAATGGTAATGGCTGTGAGAGCTCCTACCTTGGTTTCGTTCGATACTTTGAATGCCATACGGCAAAATAAACACAAACCACATTGCGGTTGCACAAAAAAGGATGCAGGGTATTTTCCATGCATCCTTTTTTTAACGATTAGCGACCTATTAGTTGCTGGCGGGGGCCGGTGCAGCATTGCCACCGGCGGCTGCTTCCAGCATGGCTTTGTATTTTTTAACGGCATTTACAATAGCCCGGGCCACTTCTTTTTGCCCATCCAAACTGGCGAGGTATGCTTCTTCTTCCGGATTGTCTACAAACCCCGTTTCAATGAGAATAGACGGCATTTGTGTAGCCTGCAGCACCCAGATGCCGTCCCAGTCGCGTTGCATTACCCCCCAGCTGCGGCGGCCGGTGGCAGCAAATTCTTCTTCTACCAGCGATGCTAGTGTCATGCTTTTCTGAAAGAAATACTTGGTGTATTGTGCTGCCCGAATCCTTGCTTCTACAGGATCCATTTGCAACATTTCTGCATCCAGTGTATCGCTTTCGCCCAATTCATAAATTTCTGTCTTGTTGCCGACACTCTTCAGCTTTAGGTTATACCAGTCGCGGGCCAGAATATAGGTTTGGGTGCCACTGACTGTGGCTGGCAGCTTGTATTTTTCGTAGACAGGTACCGTACGGGTTTTAGCTATTTTCTTCCGCTTTTTGCCCTTGCCGCTGTACACATAGTAAGTTTCTTCCTTGGTGCCTACTTGGCGTTTGCCATACCGTTGATTTGATAAAGAAGCATTAAGATGAATGGAAATAAACAAATCGCCACCGCTCTGGTTGGCATAATCTGCCCGCCACCGAAGGGCCGCGTTTTTGTTGGTTTGGTTGCCTGGCAACTTGTCTTCTTCACGGGTCATCAAGACCGTCATCTCAGGCAGTTCTTTTTTCATGAGTTCCCGAACCTGTAAGCCAATTTCGAGTGCCAGCAGGGCTTCCCGTGAAATATCGCCTTTGGCACCACCATCGTGCCCGCCATGTCCGGGGTCGATAATGATGGTTTTCAATGGCGGCTTTTGAGGGCCTTCTTTTTTACCAGTTTCTGTTCCACCCGCAAAGCCTGCCACCGTAATCAGTAACCCAGCCAGTACCAATGTTTTTCGCAGCATTGTTTGCATTTTACACTTTAGACAATTCTTCACAGCGGCGTTCATCTTTAATCTTACTTTCGCTAACCCATTATGACAGCCAGCATTCGTGAAAATACCGCAAATGTACTCCGTTGCTTTCTATGGTTTTTTCCACTTTTGTTTATAACGTGTTACAGTTTTGGACAGGGGCAAACCAACAGCAGCATTAGGGATAGTTTAACAAAGCGGGTGCCGGCCGATACAATTAAAAAGGCGCCGGGCAAACCTACCGTTACCGCAAGGGTAAAAGACAGCCTTGTTACTAGAATTGATACGTTTTCATTGCCGGTTTCGGCAGATAGTTTGGACGGCCCGGTGAACTACGAGGCGTCCGACAGTGGTGTGCTCGATATTCCCGGCCGCACATTTTTCTTGTATGGCAAGGCGCATACTACCTACAAAACACTCGACCTGAAAGCGGGCCGCATAGAAATTGACAATGCCAGCAGCACTGCCAAAGCCTATTTTGAAAGAGACAGCACGGGCAAAGTACTCGACCGGCCGGTGCTGAAAGATGGCGACATGGAATCGGAAAGCGACTCCATGTTTTACAATTTCAAAACACAACGTGGCCTTACCAAAAGCACGTATACCAAGCAGGGCGAAATGTTTGTGTTTGCCGACCGCATCAAAAAAATTGATGCCCAATCTTTTTATGCCTCCATGGGCAGGTTTACTACCTGTAACCTCGATACACCGCATTTTGCCTTTAAGGCCAGAAAGATGAAACTGGTGAACAACAAATGGGCATACAGTGGCCTCGCCTATCCCGAATTTGAAGGAGTGCCCATTCCCATTGGTTTGCCTTTTGGCATTTATCCATTGAGCCAGGGCAGGCACTCTGGTTTGCTGGCTCCACAGTTTACCGCTACCGAAAGTTTTGGTTTGGGCTTGGAAGGCTTGGGCTACTACAAAGTGCTCAACGATAATTTTGATATAACGGTGCGGAGCAATATTTACAGCTATGGCGGCTATGCCATCAATGTGAGCCCCAGCTACCGGGTAAGATATAAATACAATGGTGGTGTGCGGTTCAATTTTCAAAACACCCGCATCAATTTCAAAGGCGATCCAGACTACGTCAATACCCGTACGTTTAACTTTTCGTGGAACCACAGCATGGACAGCAAAGCCCGACCCGGTACCACTTTCAGTGCCAATATCAACTTTGGTAGCACCAAGTACAACCAGTTTATACCCAACAACAACCAGCTCAACTTTACCAACCAAATTGCGTCGAGTATTCAATACTCCAAAACTTGGGGCGATGGTAAATACAACATGAGTGTAACGGGCAACCACAGCCAAAACAACCAAACCGGCCAGTACAATGTGAGCCTGCCCAACCTCAACATGACAGTGAATACTTTCTATCCGTTTCAGAAAAAAGAAAGTGTGGGTACTGCCAAGTGGTACGAAAAACTGGGTATTGGTTACAGCGGCCAGGTGCTCAACCAGTTTTCTTTTTTCGATAGCGACAGCCCCTATCTGAAATACAACCTCCGTGAAATTATTGACACCATGCAATGGGGTGCCCAACACCAGATTCCCATTAGCCTGGCCTTGCCTGCACTGGGCCCCATTACCATTTCGCCATCGGTAAGTTTCAGCGAACGCTGGTATGGCCAACAGGTATTGCTGAGCTGGAACGACACAAGAAAAAAAGTAGACACCACCGTAACGAAAGGCTTCTATGCTTCACGGGAAATGAGTTTTGGTTTAGGTACGCAAACAGCCATTTTTGGTACCGTCAATTTTGGTAAAGAAAAACGCATACAAGCCATCCGGCATGTGATACGGCCCTCCATTAGCGCCAACTATAAACCCGATCTTGCCAGAAAAGACTACTACGAGGTACAAATAGATACCGCTAAAAATACCGATCGGTTTAGCCTATACCGCGGTTCTGTTTTCAGTGCTTTTGGCGAAGGGCAGTTTGGTGGGTTGAGTTTTGGTGTACAAAACAACCTGGAGATGAAAGTGCGGGATAAGAAAGACACTTCTGCCGCCGCTACCAAAAAAATCCGCTTGCTCGATAACCTGTCTATCAACTCGGCCTACAACTTTATGGCGGATAGCTTGCAATTGTCTCCCTTCAGTATTTTGATGAGTACCACCTTGTTTGAAAAAATCAACATTACTGGTTCTACCAGCGTAGATCCTTACCAAACAGACAGCATCGGCCGCCGCATCAACAAGTTTATGTGGAATGCCGAGCAATTCAAACTGGGCCGTTTTACATCGGGCAGCTTGTCGATTGGGGCCAATTTTCAAAGCAAGAAAAAAGAAGAAACCAAGGACGATAACAAAGAGGAAAGCAACAGCGATTTCATTACACCCGACGAGCAACTGCGCCAGCAAGAATATGTACGCAGCAACCCGGCCGAATTTGCAGACTTTAATGTGCCGTGGAGTTTGACCGTAGCATACTCGCTGAGTTTTACACAACAGCGCAAAGCCGATTACAGCGGTTTCAAAACCACCACATTCTCAAGCCTCAATCTCAACGGCGATTTTAACCTCTCTCCAAAATGGAAAATGGGTGGCAGCATGTATTACGATTTAACCACCCGCAAACTGCAAAACCTCACCATGTTTTTGAGCAGAGAACTCCACTGCTGGCAGCTGTCTATCAACGTAGTGCCGGTAGGTTTGTATCGGTCATTTAACATCAGCATCAATCCAAAGTCTGCTATACTGCGAGACCTGAAAGTAAACCGTACCCGATTCTTCTACAACTAAGCATTTTCGGCAACTGCCTTCCACATTATGTCAAACACTTCTGCTTTTAAAGCATCGGCTGTTTTACCCGCAACGGGTATGGCGGGTAGCAATTCCATTTCCAGCGGTACCGGCAGCAGATAAAAAAACTGACTGGGCGGTAAGGCCTTTGCCGTATTGCGAATGACAACAGGAATGATGTCTTTTTGCGTATCTACCGCCAGCTTAAAAGCCCCGTCGTAAAAGGATTTGAGCGGTTGCCCGGTACGGTTGCGGGTTCCCTCAGGATACACGGCCATGTTCAGTTTTTCATGCTGCAATACTTTGCGCATGTCGTCAAAACTGCGTTTGCGGCTGGCATCACTTTTTCTGTCTACCAGCACAGAGCCACGGGTGTACACCCAACCAAACAATGGTATGCGTGACATCGATTTTTTGGCAATGGTTTTATTGGGCCCCGGAAAGAAAGGGGTCAGCAACGGCACATCTAAAAAGAAGAATGATTGGCCGTGACAACATACTGTTTGCTGCTGTTGTAATGCTGTTTGCCTTTAATGCGCATGGGGCATCCAATAGCATACAGGTAAATGGTCATCCACAACTTGGAAGTGTTTTTGAATACCATAAACCCTCTGGGATCTTTGATAAAAAAAGACAACACAATGGGCCACACAAATATGAGCAACGTGGCAATGAAAATAACGAGCCCCCACAAAGCCCATATCCGGGCAAATATTTTCTTCATCATACTACACAATATTATTCCGGCAATTGCCAATCGATGGGGTCCAGCCCTTGTTTCATGAGGTATTCATTGGCCTTGCTGAAATGCCTGCAACCAAAGAAACCTTTATCGGCACTAAACGGGCTGGGATGCGCCGCCTTCAACACCTGATGTTTGGTGCCATCTATCAACACCTGCTTGTCTTGCGCAAATTTTCCCCAAAGCATAAATACCAATCCGGTACGTTCGTCTGACAGCTTGCGAATAATGGCATTGGTAAACTCATGCCAGCCAATTTGCGCATGGCTGTTGGGCTCATTGGCCCGCACCGTCAATGCCGCATTGAGCAACAATACACCTTGGTTGGCCCAAGTAGTAAGATCGCCATGTGCAGGAATGTCCATCCCAATATCCTGACGCAGTTCTTTGAAAATATTGCCCAGCGAAGGCGGGGCTGTTACTCCCCTTGGTACACTAAACGAGAGGCCCATCGCCTGGCGTGGCCCGTGATAGGGGTCTTGCCCAATGATGACCACTTTTACTTTATCAAAAGGCGTTAAAGCGAAGGCGTTGAAAATTTGGCTACCCGGCGGATAAATGGTTTTACCAGCTGCCCGCTCCGTTTTGAGGTGCAGCACAATGTTGTGGAAGTAAGTTTTGCCAAACTCATCTTCCATGCGTTGTTTCCAGCTATCGGCTATTTGTACATCCATGTGCAACAAAAATAGCAGAAAGCAGCTACGAAGCTATGCGGTAAAAACTCAGGCAGCAGAAGTAGCAAACTGATGGTGTAAATGGCAGGCGGCTAATGCTGCGCCAATCATTTGCATTTCGGCAGGGGTTGGCTGCACGGCTTCGAGCACACTAAACTGCAAATGCAGTGATTGCTCATTGGTCAGCACCGCTTCTACCTGCTGGCCTTGCTGAAAGCCAATGCTGAAGCTTTCACCACCGCTGTGCTGCACCGTCCACTGCTGCTTGTTTTTGTGCTGGGCATGTAGTTGAAACAAAGGTGACCCGTAAGAATTGGCCACCGTAATGAGGTGCGGATTGAACAACTGATGGCGCAGCTGAATGAGTTCGTGGTACGGCGAAGCAATGCGTACGTACTGATCGGCCATGTTCAGCTTTACTTCAATTGGTTCGTCCGACAGCGGACTTTTCAGATGGAAGACGTTGTACTTTGCCATGGGCTAAAACTAACAGGCGAATGTTAAGCGAATGTTATCAGAAGCCGTTTTTTTAAGTACAGTTTTTCCACAGTTTCCTTACAAATGATAACTCACTCCTGCCACCAGTGCCCGGCCCATACCGTTGATGCCGCTGCCGTGGGTACGGTAATCTTCGTTACTGATATTGTGCAGCGACAGCTTCACACTGAATGATGAGGCTTGATATCCGGCATGCATATTCCACAGCATCCAGGCGGGTGTGCCCCCCTTTGGAATGCGGTTGTCGTCTTTATCACCCTGTGCCAATCGTTGTTGTGCAGCCGCCCATTGGTGCTCCACTGCAACGTACCATTTGGATGCCTGATACAGCAGACTGCTCAAGCCATTCATGGGTGGAATGCGACGCATGGGTTCGCTGCGGGTGAGGTTTTGCCCGTACTGATACGCTACATAACTCTGTGCCCGTAGTTGTTTGGTAATTTGATATTGTGCACTGATTTCAAAGCCACGAACAAATGCCTGCTGATCGTTGGTTTTGATATACACAGGATATCCTTGTATGGAATCTGTTCCCCTGCGTACCCTGCTGATAAGATCGTTGATGTGCATGTAAAAGAAAGTAGCCGATGCCTGCAAACGCCTGCCAGCAAAGCGATATCCGAATTCTATGTTGCTGTTTTTCTCGGGCTTCAAATCGTAAGCGGGTACTTCGTATCGAAAATCTACTAAGCCCAATGTGCCCATATCATCCAAACCCGGTGCACGATAACCATTGCTGAAAGATGCATACACTATATGCTTCGGGTTGATATTGTACAACAAGGAAGCATTACCCACCAACGAAGCCGGCGTCAACTTCACCGCATTTTCTTTTGGCTGACCGGGCAATTGTGTAATAGCACCGGGTAAACTATTGATGAAATGATTGTAGCGAAGTCCGGCTTCTGCCACCCACTTTCGCCAACGAAAATGATGCAGGCTGTAGGCAGAAAAATTATCCTGCACAGCAGCATCCGGATATAAGCCCCGTTCGTTAAAAACGCTGCTACCATTAGTGCGTATTCTACTGCTGCGAACTTTATCGCTGTACCATTCTATACCACTGTTGGCTGTCCACCACTGGTTGAAACTGCTGTACACTTCAGCCGTAGCACCTACACTATTCACTTTGTCCAGTTCATCATAAAAATTGGCATTGCCATTGCGGTTGTATTGGCGGCCTTCTTTGCTGTATTTATACAAAGCAGTAAAACTGGCTTCATTTACCAAACGCATACCCGGCTTCCAGTTGAGCCTCGCATACGATACCTGCATCACCTGTGGTGAAAAACGGTAGTAAGCAAAATTTTCCAGCTTCACCCGATGGTACAAAGGCACATTACGCTGCACTACCTGCTGACTCGACACAATCAATTCCGTTTTATCAGAGAGCTGCATTGCCATTTTCACATCCCAATCTCTTTCGTCATAACCCGAAGGACGTTGCACTCCCGTTGTATCGCCCCCTACCAAATCGCCAAACTGCCGAAACGTATAGCCGGCTTGCATCATAAAATGATTACTGCTATAAGCTGCGGAAGCACGGCCTGTATATTCCATGTCTTGCGTGGTAATACGCCCGGTGGCATTGGCATGCCAAGTTGGTTTTGCAGTGTAGTCTTGTTTCTTTGTCAACACATGAATTACGCCACCCATGGCATCACTACCGTACTGCACACTGCCGCTTCCCTTCAGCACTTCAATCCTATCAATGCTAAATGCATCAATCAGATTGGGATATTGATTGGGGCCAAATCGAAACGTAGCATTGTTGAAACGAATGCCATCAATCATGATGAGTGTTTGATTGCCCGTAAGGCCGCGTAGAAAAGGTGAGCCGCCACCATGATTGGTTTTTTGCACAAATACACCTGGTACGTAGGCCAATGCTTCGGGAGTGGTGCGGGCCTGCTGCATTTGTTGTGCTGGTTGTTGCAGCACTTCAATGCTGTAGGGCGTTTGGCTGCGTTCACGGGCTTTGTGTGTAGCACTTACCACTACCTGCTGTAGTGTGGTGTATGTGGAATCTTTTGCATCAACGGTCTGTTGTGCAATACTCGTTTGCGCAGCCAATGCTGCTATGATCATTAATCCTGTTCGCTGCATGAATTATCGTTTGGTTTTACCTGAAGCCTTTGCAGGCAACGGTTGCTTCACATTGGCTTCTTCTTTCTCCTTTTCTTCTTCCTCTTCATCGCTCCATACAAATGCACTGCGGCGGGGTGCTGGCATCACACTATGTTCACCTTTCACCGCTTTCCAAATCACTTCGCTGAAGGCCACATCCGGCGCCATGTCTTCTTTCGAAAAATCAAATGTTTCACTCAGTTTGGACAATGCATTTACTTTCTCATTCTTCTCATTCAAATCAACATTGGGTGCAATGGCGGTGAATGCTGTTGTATTGGCTTGTGGTGTAAAACAACGCCACATGGGCATGGCAGCAGCATCGTACTGGCTCATGGGTGGCAGCCCCAAAATAAGCTCGATGGTGCGCAACATAGAAGAGGTAGAATACATGGTATGATCTACATAACTCCGTTTTACGTGAGGGCCCACCACATAAGCCGTGGAGCGGTGCGCATCCACGTGGTCTGGGCCATTTTGTGCATCGTCTTCCAATATGAACACCACCGATTTTTCCCATACCGGGCTTTTACTTAAATACTCAATGAATAAACCAACTGCATAATCATTATCGGCCACGTGGGCAAAAGGGGTTGGTCTTCCTACACGTAATCCTTCTGTGTGATCATTGATGAAACGCAGCGTATTCAACTGTGGCAGCGCATTGGCCGCTACTAATGAATCGAAATCGTGGCGCCACTGATAAAATCTCGTTGTATCTCTCACACTTTCGTCCCAGCTGGTGAAGTTGGCACACACCCTGCCCACCAACGCTGGAATGTTTGGCTGACCATCATCGGCAAACTCGCCATAGGTGCGGTAACTGATGCCTGCCCGCAAGCAATGATCCCAAATGAAACCACCACGTGGATGCGCAATGTTTTTCTGTCCTTCAAAATCATAGGTACCACCACGGCCACCGTAGCTGGTGGGCCAGTTTTTTTCGGTGTAATCATTGGCATACGCAGCCGTGCTCCAGTTGTGGCCATCGGCACTTACTTCAGCATCTACATAAAAGTTATCGAGCAACACAAACTGCTCAGCCAACGCATGTTGGTTAGGGGTAATTTTTCTGCCAAACAATACCAGCGAAGTGTCACCATTGCCTTGTGGTAAATCTCCCAGCACCTGGTCGTAGGTTCTGTTTTCTTTGATGATGTAAAACACATGCTTAATGGGTGATGCATCGCCCACCTTCATGGGTATAGGATTGCCAGGTTCACCGGCTGCCATCAATTCTTTCAGTTTGGTATAAGGTGTGTTGTCGTACACTTGTTTGGCCAGCACTTTCAGTTGTTGTGCATCGGGCTCAGGAATAATGCTGAGGGTACCTTTAAACAAGCCGCCAATGTATTGCACTTCCTGTGGCTTTTTGGCATCGCCTGCCTGATAGGTAACGGCCTGCTTACGCACTGCCGGATTGGGCCCGTAAGGATTAGCGAGTGATGTAACGCCCTTGCCATTGCTGACGAAGATTTTCCTCCCTACAACTTTCACACTGGTAGGATACCAACCTGTAGGAATAAAACCTTTGCTGCGGCTCTCGCCTTTTTCTTCCACATCAAATACGGCCATGCAGTTGTTGTCGGCGTTGGCCACATACAACGTAGTTTCTGTTTCATTCAATGCCATACCATTGGTGGTAGAACCATTGGGCGCATTGGGATACAGAGCGGTGTTCAACACTTCTACAATAGCAGTCGTTGCTGTTTTAATTACAGCCACACTGTTGTCATTGGCATTGGCCACATACAAGTAATGACCATCTTTTGTGAGCAACAATTCATTGGGGTTATCACCTACAGCAACTCGACTGATTTCTGTTTTGGTTTGGGTATCCCAAATCAACAACCGATCGGCACCCCACAACGAAATGTAGAGTTTCTTTCTATCGGGACTCAGCAAACAGGTGTACGCTTTGGCACCCAATGGAAACTGTTCCATTTTCTTGGTGGCCAAATCAACAATGTACAAGGCATCGTTTTCTTTGGTCACCACGTACATCAGGTTTTTGGCTTCATCCAGATCGAAACCAGCAGGTGATATTTTGTTGGGCCATTTTTTACCCAGCAAAAAACTATCAGTCAACTGCAATTGCTTATTTACAATATTGTACTGCACAATGCGGTTATCGTTACCACCCGATGCATACAACTTTTTACCATCGGCACTAAAGTGTAAACCATACCAACTCTTTGGAATTTCTACGCTGTGCAGCACTTTATCATTCACCGCATCAATAAGCTGAATGGATTGCACACTTTGTCCGTTGTTGGTAACGGCCAGCAATTTCTTGTCGGGCGAAACCACCACGTTCAACGGCAAATCGCCGAGTGGCAGTTGCTTGCCCGCAGGTGTCAACGACCAGCCGTTGGGTAAGGTTACTTTTTTTGTTTGTGCCTGTGCTACTCCGGTAGTACCCGGCAGTATGCCCAACAGCAATGCAGCAAAGAGTAAATGTTTCATATCACAGCAATTGTATGTTTCCCGAAAAATTATTGACCACCTGTTTTATAATGCTCCACCCGTTGTTCACCGGCATCATCCATCTTTGGTCCTTGCTGAATTTTACGCCAGTCGATGGGCTGCTTGTATTTCTCCATGGCCTTGTCCCAATTGAATACCCGCTTATCAGGCAATACCAAATCATAGGCTGAAAAATCGGGTGTGTTGGTAAAGAAGTCGCTGAGCAAACTGGCCGTAACATCATACTGATTTACATACGGCACACCCAAAATATTGTACATGGTTTTGAGGATGGTACCGAAGTTGGCATGCGTATGCGACACATGGTTTTTCTTGACATAAGGACCCGCCATCATGAGGATACTGCGGTGACCATCCACATGGTCTACACCTCCCTGCGGATCATCTTCCGTTACAATCACCAGCATGTTTTTCCAGTACGGTGTTCTGCTCAAAAAATGCAACATTCTGCCCAGAGCCAAATCGTTGTCGGCCATGTAGGAATGCGTAAACGGATAACCGTCTTCTGGTCTTGGTCTGGCACCATGATCGTTGGGCAACATCACGGTCAGCAATTGGGGCAAACTGTCTTTTCCGTTCAACCATTTTTTGGTGAACTCCTCTTCAAATTGTTTCATCCGAAACTGATCGGGAATGTTGGTATTGTAGCCGGCAAAGTTGTGTGAGGTTCTTGTCCACAAGGCGTTTTGCATGGGCACCATTACCAAGTGTGCAGCACCGGTAGCAGTATCGTTCCACTCTTCCCGTACATGGGCTGTTTCATTGGCCTGACCAAAGTTGTAAAACGAAATGCCTTTGCGTTCCAGTGCTTCCCACAAGCCACCAATTTCAGCATAATCTTCGGGGTCAATACTTCCGGTACTACCAGGAAAACGACGGCCCGGTGCATTCGAAAACAGCTTTGCCGTTTTGCTCACACTTGAGTTGGCTTCTACCCATTCATTGGGAATAACACCCACCATCCAGTGATGCCCGTGAATAGAGGCATCACTATCGCAATAAAAATTATCGCTGAAAGCAAACTGGCTGCCAATGCGTTTGTGATTGGGCATTACATCTACATTGTACAACGAATCTGTTTTGGTAAAGATGTTGACACCTGTTCCAAAACGGGCCAGTGTAGCATCGCCTTTTGCCCTGTTCATTTGGCCAAACACTTCATCATAGGTACGGTTTTCTTTGCTGATGAAAACAATATGCCTGATGGGCGTACTACCCAAACCCGGCAATGCAGGCAGTGGTGTATTCGCCACTTGATTCACCGGAATTTTCTGATAGGTATTCTGAATGGCTTTTGTAGTGTAAGCCTTCAATTGCGCTGCATCGGGCATGGCTATTTTTTGAAAAGTAGCCAGCTGAATATCACCCACGTAAGTACCCTGTGGTGGTGCTACAAAGTTTTTACCACCGTTCGGCCCCGCACCATACCCACGGCAAGAAATCACGTACAGGTATTGCTGCTCTTTGCTTAGCAGCACTCTTGCCGGTCCCCAGCCAGTGGGCAGCAAGCCCTTGGTGGTTTTGCTGGCAATGTCTATCACCGCAACAGCATTAAAACCCAACAGTGCTACATACAATGTTTTTTCATCGGCACTCATGGTAATACCGAAGGGCAACAAGCCGCGGTATTTATCGAGCAGCGGATCTACTTTGATATCGATATGGTCAACGATTTTTCCCTTGCGGTAATCAATCACGGAAATATTGTCGTTGGTAGCATTGGTTACATAAGCGTATTGCTTGCCCATAACAATAGAGTTGGGACTGGCACCGCCAATCACTTCCGCATCTTCCACCAACTCACCAATCAGGTGACCGGTCTTTAAGCGATGCGTTACTTTATTAGTAGCCAGATTGATGCTGTACACACTCATGGCCTCCGGCGCATTAGGATCGCCTACGCCGGGAATTTCTTTGCCATCAATTTCTGTTCCTTCTTTTGAAGATTTGGTGTTGTGTCCATATGGATGGTAGTCAATCATTTTTTCGTTGGCATTGTCGGGCGTAGCACCTTTTACCAACGGATAACTGTACATGCCCACGTTGGCCACCAGCACCGTTTTTTTATCGGGCGAAATGGCCAGACCAAAAGGCTGACGACCAGTTTCGATAGAGGCAGTAATTTTCTTGTTGGCCAGGTTGATTCTTACCAACCGAAAATTGCCGCGGTCCAACACCAGCAGTTCGTTGTTGGCAGTATTAAAAATTAAATCGCTGGTGAAGCTGTCGTCAAATGTTTGTCCTGCAAACACGCCGTTCAGCGAAATAGAATCCACTTTTTGCAGGCGTTTGTAATCGTACACAATGACTGCGCCGTTGTCGCCACCGCTTAAATACACAAGGCTTTGCGTGGGATGAAATGCTACTCCCAAAAAAGAACCATTGCTCAACGGCGATGGAATCTTACCAGCATAATCGGGTACACGGGTGGCTTGCATCGAAGCAACATCAATAATGCTGAACACGCCGTTGTGCAATGTGATGACCGTTTTGCCATCGGGTGAAACAGCCATGCCAAACGGATCATGTGTGATGCGAATGGTTTGTCCCACGGGCGTTACATAACGACCACTGGGCAACACAGAAACACCGGCAGTATCAATTTTGGCATATTGGTTTACACCGGGCACCGATAAGATAAATGGATTGGATTGTGCCATTGCCTGCGAACACACAGCAAGCAATACAACGGAGGCAAGAATTCTAAACATGGCGAAATTTAGGAAAGAAAAAAACAGCCTGCATCAAAAGCGACGCAGGCTGCAAAACTTGTGTGATAATTATTGGGCAATCCAGGTGCGGGTATTGATATCATCAGCACCCTGACGAGTTACCGCTTCGGCACGGAAAGTGCCATTGAGTGATTGCTCACTTTGCGGATAAATGAAACGCACAGGCACTTTGTTGTTGTTCAAGTTGTTGGCGCCGGGTACAATTTCTGGTTTGCCGGTACGCTTCCAATCGTGCCAGCCTTCCAAACCGGTGAAGTACAAGGCCACCCATTTTTGCAAATAAATTTTATCGAGTTTTTCAGCACTGGTGCCGGAGTAAGCTACTGCAGCTTGTGTGTAGTAGCTGGCAGGTACATCGAGGTTGATATTGTACTGCACAGGCACCAACGCTTTCCAATAGGCCATGTTGGCTTCGATGCCATTGCGATAAAAAGTAGCTGCATCCCCATTTGTAATCATGCCTTTCTCTCTGGCTTCTGCCAAAATGAATTGCAACTCGGCATAGCTCATGAGTACGGCACGGGCCGCTGCTGGATCGGGCACTGCCTGTCCGTTATCGTTGCACACCAGACAAGCAAATGTGTAACCTACACGAGATACTCCTTGCGGTCCGCCATTGTAGTTCAATGCTTGTACATCGCCCAAACCATTGGGAATGCCTTCAATCACCGGCGTACCAGCTGCTACTGATTTTTGTGAAGGACGACCAAACACCGCCAAACGTGGATCACCTATTGAAGACAAACGATCGGACAAGGTTTTACTTACCCGAAACTCATCAAAGCTACCTACACGGGTACCATACAGCGGCCATTGGTTGGGTGCTGCGGCGAGGTATTTCATTTCTGCATTATCGGCATTGCTCATAAATACAGGATACGTGTTGGCATCGTTGAGAATGGCCTGCATATCTGCATTCACGTTTTTCTTTTTCGACAACCGCATCAGCAAACGCAACCGCAGTGAGTTGGCGAGTTTGCGCCATTTTAAATTGGCAGCAAGCGCCACCACCATACAGCAAATCGCCAGAGATGGTATTGGTGCTGGCAGCCAGTATTTCGTTGGCCTTTTTCAGGTCGGCCAAAATACCGGTGTAAATGTCTTCCTGCTTATCATACTTTGGTTGATATAAACCTTCAATTTTCGCTTTGCCGGCTTCGCTGTAAGGAGCATCGCCATAGGCGTCGGCTATCAGGCTGAACATCCACGATTTCAAAATCAGTGCAACACCGTGGTAGGCATTTTTATTATCGCCACTTACTTGTGTCAAAATGTTTTGCAGGTTGCGGTAATTACCATACACACTGTTCCATACACCGTTTTGTTCGTTCCAGAGATAGCGGTCTTCGTTTACAAACTGAATTTTAGCATGGTATTGCACCACAATGTTGCCAATGCCCCATGCATCGCTTACCTGCTGGTTCATCATGTTGCGGATAACGCCACTCAACAATAAATCGGGCGTTACTTGTGTAGGCACGTTGGTATCGGTGTTGATGCTGCGGAAATCTTTATCGCAACCGGTAAGCGTGGCCGCTACCAAGGCTACTGCAGTCATCATTTGTACAAGTTTCATATTCGTTGGGTTGATCTTCTTGTTTGAAATAAAAGTCTTCATCAATCTGCTTGCGTGGCAAAGCGATTAAAGTTTCAGGCTCAGGTTGAAACCATAGCTTCGGGCCGAAGGAATGGCCATGTATTCTATACCAGGCAATGCAGTACCACCAGTATAGCTCATGTTTTCAGGATCTACGTGAGGTACATTGTCCCACACAAACAGGTTGCGGCCTACCAGTGAAACGGCAACACCACGGAATGGCAACTTGCCCCACACTCTATCGGGAATGTTGTAACCAATTTGTAGCTCACGGAGCTTTACGAATGAGGCGTCGTACATCACACCTTCAGCAATACCACGACCGCCAGTCCAGGCAGTGTGCCATTCACGGGCACTTACTTTTTTGGTATTGGGACTAGGCACTCCATTTACAAATACTACACCCTGACCAACTACACCGTTACCGGGCTTGCTCAAATCATAACCATCAGCACGACCTTCGAGTGTTTCCATGATGATACCGCCTTCACGACCTACGGTTTGTGTGTGGCTATAGATTTCGCCACCACTGCGGATGTCGAAGAGGAAGCTGAGGCGTACACCTTTGTAATTAAAACTATTGCTGATGCCCATCAACCAATCAGGATTGTAGTTGCCAAGCTTAATACGGTTGGTGGTTCTTACAGGACGGCCGTTGGCATCAAACACCATTTGACCAACATACAGACCACTCGCATCGTAGTATGGTGCATTCTTATCCGTGTTTTGTACACGGGCAAAACCAATGCCGTACAAATCCCCCATGCGTTCGCCTACACGGGCTTCCACGCTTACACTACGGCTGGCCATTACAAAGTTGGTGAGGCCATCACGCAGTTCAATGACTTCGCTTCTGTTGGCGCTGAAATTGATATCAGTAGTCCAAGTAAAGTTTTTGTTCTTGATGGTCTGGAAATTCAACATCGCTTCCCAACCCCAGTTCTTGATTTTACCGGCGTTGATGCTGCGGCTGTTGTAACCACTAGTCAGCGACAAAGGAATATTCAGAATCTGATTCTTCGTCATACTGGTATAGTACGTTACATCTACACCAATGCGGTTGTTGAGGAAACGAACATCAGCACCCATCTCCCAGGCAGAGCTGATTTCAGGCTTCAGGTTCAGGTTGGTGAGGCGGTCGGTTTCGCCATATACTTGTGCTGAACCGTATGGTGTGCTGGGGTTAAATGATTGTGTGAACGTAAAAGGATCGGTATCGTTACCCACTTGTGCAAAGCTGCCACGAACTTTTGCAAAGCTGATGACTTTGGGCAGCTTCACCATATCACTAACGATGGCACTAAGGGCTACTGATGAATAGAAATAAGAATTGTCTTCGTTGCCAAACGATTTCAAATCTTCGGGCAAAGTGAGGGCACTACTCCAGTCGTTGCGACCAGTAAAGTCGAGGAAGATTTTGTTTTGATATGCCACACCGGCTGAACCGTAAAAACTGTTGATACGCTTGGCTACATTACGTTGTGCAGTTTCTAATGCAATACGGCTGTTGGTAAGATTGTAAATACCGGGTATGTTGAGCTGGCCTGCAACGGTTTCGTTGAAGCGGCTGCTCTGGCGCATTTGGTTGCCACCAGCGTTGGCGGTTACTACAAAATCAGTTCCCAGTTCTTTGTTGAAGTTCAACAAGAAATCGGCATTGCGTTCTTCGTTGATGATGTTTACCTCACGGTACTGACCAAAAGGAAAACGCTGTGTGCTAAAGCCGCGGCGGTATTCCCGACGTTCGTTGCTCCAATCGGTAGCAGCACGAACCTGCAGGTTCAACCACTTTGTAAAATCATATTTCAATGATGCATTACCAATAATGCGATCATAATATTGACCATTGGTATTTTCATACACGGTGAGGTACGGGTTGTCGTGGTAGTTGTAGTTCCAGCTGTACTGACGTAAGCCTTCTGCACCCTTCATCCACAAGCGTTTCATATCAGACACTTTTACCGATGCAGGCAGCCAGCAGTTGAAGAGATACATCAAACTTTCGGTACCATAGCTAATGGACGGGCGGTTGCCACTTTCGCTTTTGATGTAGCTCACAAAGGCTTTGGCAGAAAACTTATCGTTGAAGTTGTAACCACCGGAGAATGAAACAGTATTCCGCTTCAAATCGGTGTTGGGCACCATGCCTTTTTGATCGAGGTTGGTATAGCTCAACCGGAAGTCGCCGTTTTTATTACCCCCTACCAAGGCCACGTTGTTGGTGAAAGTTTTACCTGTCTCCAAAAAGTTTTTCAGGTTGTCGATATCGGGCTCCCACAGTGTTGGTGTAATCACACTACCTGAAGGTGCATTCAAATCACCACCAAAAAAATCAATGGGCTGACCATTCAAGGTACGGGGTGAGTTGAACTGCGGATACAACTGACCACGAAAAGCGGGGCCCCAACCTTCATCCGTTCCATCGGTAAGGCCTGCACCACCACCGTTTACAAAAGCAAAATCGCCACCGTTGCCATTGCCCTGGCCGTATACTTTTTGATACTCCGGCAATTTCAATGCCTTTTCGAAAGTGGCGTTGGTATTGATTTCTACGCCAATGCCTTTTGATTTTTTACCTGATTTTGTTTTAATCAAAATCACCCCATTGGCAGCACGTGAACCATACAATGCAGAAGCAGCAGGTCCTTTGAGTACACTCATGCTTTCAATATCATCGGGGTTGATAAATCCGGCGCCGTTACCAAAATCCACTTCCATATTGCCACGGCCGTTGGCACCGGTAATTGCGTTGCTCACAGGCACACCATCTATTACATACAGCGGTTGGTTTTTATTTAGGTCAACGGAACGTTCTCCACGAATGGTAACACGTGAAGAACCACCCACACCCGATGCACTACCCACCACAGTAACACCAGCCACTTTACCAGCCAGTTGGTTTACAACGTTGGTTTCACGGGCTACAGTCAGGTCTTCACCTTTCACATCCTGTATGGCGTAGCCCAGTTTCTTTTTCTCTTTGCGAATGCCCAATGCCGTTACTACTACTTCGCCCAATTGCGAAGCATTGGCACTGAGATCTATTTCGAGATAAGTAACGGTACCTACTTGAACCGTTTCGGTGGCATAACCAACATAGCTAATCTCCAGGCGATCGCCTTTCTTGGCATTCACCATAAACTCGCCTTCATTAGAAGTGGTTACCACTGTTCCATTGGATAATAATTTTACTGAAACGCCTGCCAATACTGCATTGGTGGCGGCATCCGTTACTTTACCACGAATGGCTGCCTCCTGCGCAATAGCGGTATTGGTCAATAATAAAAAGAGGGCAAATACAGTGGATAAAACCCACTGCCAAGGGTGTAGTCGCTGCTTCATAAACAGTTTTAATTTGCGGGCAAACCTATCCGGCCAGCGTTACCGAATCGTTGCGCCAACATTACCGAATGGTTGTGCCAGCGTTAACAAAACATGAAGCAGCAATACCTGTACGTTATAAAAACAGAAGAGACACCAATAGGCGTCTCTTCTGATAATCAAAATAAAGTAAATGACTTAGTTCTTTTGTTTGCGGGGCAGGTACCAGCCCAGCCATACACCCGCCAATCCAAAGGCAAGCAATGAGTCGAGCAACTCAATATTTACACCTGGTATTTTGTACCAAATGTATCCTGCATACGGATGAAAACTAAAGCTGATAAAACCAACTGCCAGCGATGCCAGCAACACGTTGCTAAATGTGAGTTGCTTAAATTGACCAATCAACCAAACCAGTACGAAGGCCAAAATAATGTAAGTGCCAAAACCACGCAGCATGTTCATTGTCATATCCATGTCTTGCACAGGATGGTACAAAATACTGGCATAAGGCTTACCCATTGACGTTGCCATTACTTTCTCCATTTCTTCCATACTGGTGCCTGGTGGCACACCGGGAATGAAATATTGCCCATCCGTTTTGAGGTGCGTACTCAACACCTGCAAAATGGTATCCTGCGCTGGTGTGTACATTTCCTGCGAGGTATGTAGTTGTAAAAAAGTGTGGCTCGCCGTTTGCCACAGCATGATTAAAGTGCCGGCTACCAGAGCGGCAATGAGTTTTCTCATCATATGGTCGGTGTTTTAAGAAAAGAAAAATACAGAATTGGAAGGAAAGCAGAAAGCACAAGGCATAGGGCTGAAAGCAAGCAACCAGAAGGCGGCAGATGTAGGGACAAAAAAGCTCCCGCAAAAAACTTGCAGGAGCCGATGTATAACAACGAAAAACAAATGCGGAAGGCACAAGGCTGAAGGCCAAAGGCACAAGCTAAATACCAGCTGCGGCACGTACTGCTTCGGCTACATGGTGTGCCACGGCCGGGTCGAGGGTAGCCGGAATAATTTGCTCCCGGGTTGGGTTGCGCAAATGATCGGCAATGGCATGCGCCGCTGCCAGCTTCATGGCCGGTGTAATACGAGGAGCACGGGCATCCAAAGCACCGCGGAAAATACCAGGGAAACCAAGCACATTGTTGATTTGATTGGGCAAATCGCTGCGGCCTGTACCCACAATGGCAGCGCCACCTTTGAATGCTTCGTCGGGCATGATCTCAGGTGTAGGATTGGCCAGTGCAAAAATGATGGCATCTTTCGCCATCAGCCGAATGTCATCAGCAGTAAGCAGGTTGCCCTTGCTCACACCAATAAATACATCGGCACCTTTCAACGCATCTTGCAACGTACCACTCACGTTGTTTGTATTGGTGTACTCCAGTAAATGGATTTTTTCTTCATTCAAATCGGTGCGGTCTTTGCTCACAATACCTTTGCTATCGCAGGCTATCACATCTTTTACCGACACACAAGCTTCTTTATCATCGCCAAAGCCCTGACAGCGCAACAAACGGGTGATAGCAGTACCAGCAGCTCCTGCCCCATTCACTACTACTTTCAATTGAAACAATGATTTACCTACAAGTTTTGCTGCATTGATTAATCCGGCCAATACAACAATGGCTGTACCATCCTGGTCGTCGTGAAAAACAGGAATGCCGATGTCTTGCAAACGACGTTCTATTTCAAAGCAATGTGGCGCAGCAATATCTTCTAGATTGATCCCACCAAAAGTGGGTGCCAGGTATTTTACCGTACGGATAATTTCTTCCGTATCCTGTGTATTGAGGCAAATCGGAAAGGCATCAATGTCGCCAAATTTTTTAAACAGCATGGCCTTGCCCTCCATGACTGGCATGGCAGCCTCAGGACCAATGTTACCAAGACCCAACACAGCCGATCCATCTGTTACAATAGCTACACAATTGCCTTTGAGTGTGTAATCGTACACTTTGTTTTTATCGGCAGCGATGGCTTCGCAGGGTGCAGCTACACCGGGCGAATACACTTTCGATAAATCTTCGTTGGTACGTACATCCATTTTGTTGCGCACCGTAATCTTTCCCCGCAGGGTTTTGTGCAGTTGCAACGATTCTTCGTAGTTGTTCATGTAAAAAATTTTGAGGCGGTAAAGGTATTGCATTGCCTGCCAAGCACAGAATGATTCAAATCACCCAATGGTTGTATTGATTTACGTGATACGCAATAAAAAAAGAGGCAAGTACAACACTCGCCTCTTTATGCAACGCTGTTTGATGAATGATTTATTCGCCCAAACTATTGATAGCATTCAGGTCGCTGAAGGAATGCTTCAAGCGGGCAATCATGCTCTCTTCGCCTTTGCGGAGCCACACACGTGGATCATAGTACTTCTTGTTTGGAGAATCGTCGCCTTCGGGGTTGCCTATCTGGCTTTGCAGGTAGCCATGCTTGTCGGCTTCGTAGGCACGAATGCCATCCCAAAATGCCCACTGTACGTCGGTATCAATGTTCATTTTGATAACGCCGTAGCCAATGGCTTCGCGGATTTCTTCGGTAGTAGAACCAGAACCGCCGTGGAATACAAAATCAACAGGATTGTGGTCGGTGCCAAACTTCTGCTGAATGTATGCCTGAGAATCACGCAGGATTTTTGGTTCGAGTTTTACGTTACCGGGCTTGTACACACCGTGTACGTTGCCAAACGAAGCAGCCACTGTAAAACGATGGCTGATTTTCTTCAGCTCTTCGTACGCATAGCTCACTTCTTCAGGCTGAGTATACAGTCTTGATTTTTCTACATGCGTGTTGTCAACACCATCTTCTTCGCCACCGGTTACACCCAATTCAATTTCGAGGGTCATGCCCATTTTGCTCATCCGCTCCAAGAACTTGCTGCTGATGGCAATGTTTTCTTCAATGGGTTCTTCGCTCAAATCGAGCATGTGAGAGCTGAACAATGGCGTACCGGTTTTGGCAAAATATGCTTCACCTTCTGCCAGCAAACCTTCTACCCAAGGGAGAATTTTTTTGGCGCAGTGGTCAGTATGCAAAATCACGGGAACACCGTAAGCTTTGGCGGCCTGATGCACATAGTATGCACCGGCAATACCGCCTGCAATGGATGCAGCTTCATTGGTATTCTTGATGCCTTTGCCAATAAAAAATTGAGACCCACTATGCGACAATTGAATGATAACAGGTGACTTTACTTCACGGGCAGTTTCCAGCACGGCGTTCACGGTATTGGTACCGGTTACGTTTACCGCTGGCATGGCAAAGCCCTTTTCTTTAGCGTAGGCAAAAAGTTGTTGTACTTCATCGCCCCAGAGAACACCAGGACGGAACTGAGCAGAAATAGACATTTGTGATTGTATTAAAGTTGAACAAAGTGGTCGCAAATTAAGGAATGTCGCCCGTTTTGCCGAGTGAGATAAATCATATCCTCTCAGGTTACGATTGCAGCAACCATTGTAATGCGCCTAAAATATGCTGGCGAAAATCAGCGTCGCTGTAGGTTTCGGGATGATGACCCAATGCTGTGTAAAAGGCCCGCCCCCCTTCGAATGTATGGCACCAGGCCATCGGATGAAAGCCATCCATATTGCCACCTGTGTAGGAGGTCTCATCAACAGCCAGCACAAAATGCAACCGGTCTTTTTGCAATGATTTGATGTTGTAAATTTCTTCGAATCTCGAAAACACAGCCGGCCAGAATTTGGTGGCGGGATGGTTGCTGTCGAGGTTGATGAACGATGCCGTTTGCGGCTTGGGATGGTCTTTGAAATAGCCGCCCACCAACTGATTGAACCATGGCCAATCGTATTCGGTATCAGTGGCGGCATGGATGCCCAAAAAGCTTTTACCACTGCGGATGTACTCCTGAAAAGCCGATTGCTGTGCGGCATTGAGCACATCGCCGGTGGTACTCAAAAAAACCACCACATCGTATGGCTCCAATTTTTCAGGGGTAAAAAAGCCGGCATCTTCGGTGGTATCTACTTTGCATCTTTCGCTGGCAGCTATTTGCAAAAACAGTTGTTTGCCCTGCGAAATAGACGCATGCCGAAATCCTGCCGTTTTGGAAAAGACAAGCAAGCGTTTGCCCTTGAGTGATTGTGCCGGTGCAGAGACTGCCACAAAGAGAAAGGCTGCAAATAGGAATCGGAAAAGTTGCATGAGCCCAGATGGTTTGGGCCTAAGATAGCAAACAAAAAACCTCAGCAAATGCTGAGGTTTCTGTTGTAGCCCGTACGGGAATCGAACCCGTCATTCCTCCGTGAAAGGGAGGCGTCTTAACCGCTTGACCAACGAGCCATTTTCGATTGGGAGTGCAAAAATAGGGGGCTGATTCATTCAACCAAAAAAATTTCGTTTTCGCTGATATTTATCATCTTTTAACAACTTCCAAAAGTGCGACCAATAAGTTACCTTCGCGACGCATTTAAACAACACAATCACAAACAAAATACTATGAGCACAGTAAAAGTAGCCATCAACGGTTTTGGCAGAATCGGCCGCCTGGTTTTCCGCCAGATTTACAATATGGAAGGTATCGATGTAGTTGCTATCAACGATTTAACCAGCCCCAAAACCCTGGCTCACCTGCTGAAGTACGACAGTGCACAGGGCCGTTTTGAACAAACGGTGACAGCAGGCGAAGACAACATCACCGTGAATGGTGAGGGAGATCAAAATTTACGCACAAAAGAATCCTGCCGATATCCCTTGGGGTAGCCACGATGTAGACGTGGTACTGGAATGTACCGGTTTCTTCACAGATAAGGCCAAGGCCGAAGCTCACCTGACTGCAGGTGCCAAGCGTGTGGTTATCTCCGCTCCTGCCACCGGCGATCCGAAGACCATCGTGTTCAACGTAAACCACAATGCCCTGGACGGTAGCGAAACCATCATCAGCTGCGCCAGCTGCACTACTAACTGCCTGGCTCCTATGGCCAAGGTGTTGGAAGATACTTTCGGCATTGTAAACGGTTTAATGACCACCGTACACGCTTATACCAACGACCAGAATACTCAGGATGCACCCCACGCTAAAGGCGACCTGCGCCGTGCCCGTGCTGCTGCTCAAAACATTGTGCCCAATAGCACTGGTGCTGCCAAGGCCATTGGTCTGGTTCTGCCCAGCCTGAAAGGCAAACTCGACGGTAGCGCCCAGCGTGTACCTACCCTCACCGGTTCTCTCACTGAGCTGACTGTTGTGTTGGGTAAAAAGACAACCGTAGAAGAAATCAACGCCGCTATGAAAGCCGCCGCCAACGAAAGCTTTGGTTATACTGAAGACGAAATCGTAAGCAGCGACATCATCGGTATCAGCTACGGTAGCCTGTTCGACG
Source organism: Phnomibacter ginsenosidimutans (assembly GCF_009740285.1). Lineage (GTDB taxonomy): Bacteria > Bacteroidota > Bacteroidia > Chitinophagales > Chitinophagaceae > Phnomibacter > Phnomibacter ginsenosidimutans. The sequence continues at coordinate 1,377,627 of NZ_CP046566.1, read as the reverse complement.
GTACTCAAACCCGTGTACAAACCGTAGGCGATACACAGCTGGTACGTACTGTAAGCTGGTACGACAATGAAATGAGCTACGTGAGCCAACTGGTTCGCACTGTTCATTATTTTGCTCAACTCATCAGCAAGTAATTCTGATAGACTGTATGCAATTTCTTTACCGGAAATACAAGGGCTGCCGCATCATCGGCAGCCTTTTTGTTTGCATTAGCTTACTGGGCTGTAACCTGATGCCAAACAATAAAAACATGAAGCTGGAACAGCTTTGGTGGCTGCAAACGGTGGCTTCACCCGCAGGCACCGAAATGGGCAACGGCAACCGCATGTATCGATTTTACAACGATGGCAGCTACACCGTTACAGGTAGCACCGGCATCGATAGTGGTAGCTGGATGCACAACAAAGCCAGAAAAACCATTGAGCTGCATTTTCGCAAGGGCAATCTGGAACAGATGGATTGCTATTGGCTGTACAAAACCCTTGCGGGAGATGAGCTGCAGGTGCAGCAATTCCGCACTCCGACCATGGACCCGGAAAAAGTAGAATCGGTGTTGACGCTGGAGCCTGCTGGCAATGAAGGAAAGGCCGATCCGGTAAAATTTTCAGCCAACAGTTGGCGCATTGCACCCAAAGCACCAGAATCTGCAGAAGCAATTAAACAGCGTACGTTGAGTTACCTGCATTTTCAGGAAGCCCTTTACAAATTTGCTTTGAACAATAAAGTTTCCGTACTGCCTACCAGCTGGTTTCCTGAGCCCATTTTGATGGCGTACAGCAATGGCGTACGCATGGCATACTCAGATGAACTGGATACATGGAATGCCTGTTTTTACAACAGCAGCGAAGCCACGCAAGGCTACATGTACATCAGCTCTGCGCTGCGCAAAATCACTTTATCAAGTGCAGAAAACCGCTTCGAACGCAACCTCGATTGCATTCGTCAATTGATTGGCCTGATTGAAAAAATGGAACACCTGCCACCACCTGTTGAAGCCAAGGAAAAGCAGGAAGCAAACTAATATTTGTCAGCCTTGATACTGAGGCAACATGTTTATCTTGCGGATGCTGTAAACAACCTGTTGCAGCCACAAGCAAACAAGCCTGCAAAGGCCGCACAAGATTTTTGAACCGTAAAACCGCATTGACCTATGTCAGCATTTTCACAACACAATTTTGCCGGGCAAAAAGCCCTCATCCGTGTTGACTTCAACGTACCACTGGACAAGCAAACACAAGCCATTACCGACGATACCCGTATGCGGGCAGCGTTACCTACTATTCAAAAGATTTTAGCCGATGGCGGCAGCGTTATTCTCATGAGTCACCTCGGCCGCCCCAAAGAAGGTCCCGAAGCCAAATACTCATTGAAGCATTTGGTAGCTCACCTCGGCGAATTGCTGGGCGGCAGCACCAAAGTATTGTTTGCCGATGATTGCATTGGCGAACAAGCCTACCTCACCGCATCGATGCTGCAGCCCGGCGAAGTGCTGCTGCTCGAAAACCTGCGCTTTTACAAAGAAGAAGAAAAAGGCAACCCAGAGTTTGCAGCCAAACTGAGCAAGCTTGGCGATGTGTATGTAAACGATGCCTTTGGTACTGCTCACCGTGCACATGCCAGCACCGCCATTATTGCCGACTACTTTGATGCCGGCAAAAAAATGTTTGGTCTGCTGATGGAAGGCGAAGTTACCGCTGCAGAAAAAGTATTGCACCAAAGCGAAAAACCTTTTACCGCCATCATTGGTGGTGCCAAAGTGAGTGATAAAATTCTCATCATCGAAAACCTGCTCGAACGTGCTACCGACATCATCATTGGTGGTGGCATGGCTTACACGTTTATGAAAGCCCGTGGTGGCAAAATCGGTAGCAGCTTGTGCGAAGATGACCGCATTGCTACAGCTACCGATTTGCTGGCCAAAGCCACAGCAAAGGTGTAAGCATTCACCTGCCAGAAGACAGTGTGATTGCCGACAAATTTGCCGCTGATGCCAACACCAACGTTACGCCTAGCGACGCCATTCCTGATGGCTGGATGGGCCTCGACATTGGCCCAAAAGCTGCCGGTGTATTTGCAGAAGTGATTCGCAAATCGAAAACCATTTTGTGGAATGGCCCCATGGGTGTGTTTGAAATGGAAAAGTTTCAGGCCGGCACCAAAGCCATTGCCGATGCTGTAGCTGAAAGCACCGTTAACGGCGCCTTTAGCCTCGTTGGCGGTGGCGATAGCGTAGCAGCGGTGAATGAGTTTGGCTACACCGATAAAGTGAGCTACATCAGCACCGGTGGTGGTGCCATGCTCGAATATTTTGAAGGAAAAGTATTGCCCGGCATTGCTGCCATCAAATAAGCAAATACAAGCACGTTATACAACTAAAAAAGCGACCAGTACTGGTCGCTTTTTTTAAGCCCCCGGAGGGGGAAATGTACGGAGGGATGCTTCCTTCGTCAGCATGACATTACCTGTTGATGCTCTCTACTACCAACTATCATCTGTCATCTATCAACTATCAACTTTTCCCCTTAAAACTCCACTCTACCCAAAAGCGGCTCACTATTTCACCGTCTTTGGTGCGGCCGGTACTGGTAGCGGTAAATGTTTTGCCTTCACCCGAAGCCAGCGCAGCTTCTATACATTGCTGCATGGCTTCGCCATCGTCGCAGGTAAAATAAATCCGCTCAGTAGCCTTCTTCACAAACTCTGCTTTGATAGACGTAACCAGCATACTCACGGCAGGCTTGCGGCCGTGTATGTGGCCGAGTGCCAGCACACCGGTGCTCATTTCGGCCGCCATGGCCTGGCAGGCAAAATAGATGCTGCGAAACGGATTTTGCGACAGCCATTTGAAGGGCACACTCACTACTGCCGATTTTTCGGTGATGCTGCGCAACCGCACCCCACAGAAATAAGCACTCGGCAGTTTATACAACATAAACAAGCCGAACTTGAAGCGATGATTGGCGGTTTGTTGAAATTGATGGAAGGACATGTTGAATAGTTGGAAAGTTGGTAGGTTGGTAGGTTGACAAGTGAAACAACCATTCATTCCTTTTATTGCTTATTGATTTCTATCACAGCATATGCCACGCCTTTGACACCAGCATCGGCGGTGAAGCGCAGGTTGCCATTGCCGGTGCTGCTTACCTGCAACGAAGCGCTGCCATAACTCCGTAGTGCGTTACTAACATTGCTGGCATAGTTGCTGCGGGGTGTAGAAATTTTCTGATTCAATTCGTACCAAGGCAATTCTTCTTTACTCACCACAACAGCGATGTAATCTTTGGTACCAATGCTATCGGGCATCATACTCTTGTTTTTGGGAAACAAGCGATAACCGGTAATGCCGCAATAGGCTGTGTAAGCTGTTTTAGTAACATCTTCTTTTGTGGGATACGGAAACAAGGTATAACTGCTGCCATCTACTTCCTGACCAAACACGTACACATAACATTCGGTACTGTTTTTTACTTCCACTTTAAACCGGGAACCTTTGGCAATGGTATTGCTGGTAAACACATTGCTGCCTGCATTGCGCAACGGAATATAGCCTGCAGGTTTCGCTTGCTCGTTTACCTGTACCAATCCTATTTCGCAATCGAAAGCCTGCTGCAAAGCGGCGCCCTGCTGTGGCAACGGATCCATACCGTAGGCTTCCCGCACAAACTCTTTGAAGTCGGCATAGCGTACCCAGCCAATGCCATTTTCGCCCCACTCCGGCCCCCAGCTGTTCATGATTTGAAAAGCACCGCCAGCCAGTTTATCATCGTAGCCAATCACACTCATGGCATGGCCACCAAAACCCATTTGGTTGTAATCGCTTTGTGAGGGCTGCCATACTTTCTGGCCCATCATGCCTTCCATAAAACTACCGCCCACCATCATGCCAATCACCACCGGTGCCCCCGAAGCCAGGTGCTCTTTAATGGCCCGAATGCTGATGCCTTCCGGCGCATCGGAACCCGTGAGGCGGTTGAAGCCATGAATTTTATTGGCAGCCGCCAATGCATCCAGCGACGTGGGCGGATTGCGGCTACAATCGGTTTCATCGTAAGGGAAATTATTGAACGGCACCCCACCCTTGCGCTGCATCAGCTCCATGGCACGAATGATGTACGAACCCTGGCAACCATCGAGGCCAATTTGGTTGTACATGTACGACGGACTAAAAGCTAACTGATTGGGATTGATGCCCGTACTGGCACTCATGAGAATGGTTTGTGCCGCATAGGCACTGCTCCATGCCACACAGCTACCCTGCCGGCCCTGGTTTTGCCTGTCGGGGGCAAACTTGGCCAGCGATACATACTCTGGCAGCGGGTTGCGTACATCATCATCGCTGAGGCCTTCGTACACCGGAGCCTTGGCAAACTCCTGCTTGCTGAGCATGCCGCCCGTACTAAAAGCGCTGGCGGCCTGTTGTAAAAAACTGCCGCCACAACCCTGCTGGTTCATCAGAAAATAGGCTCCGCCGAGCAACACCAAAATGAGCAGGCCACCGGGCTTGCGAAACAACATGAGCAGCAGTGGCAACAGGTTGAGCAAACCGCCACCACCTCCTCCGCCACGGCCACCGGAGCGTCCACCACCACTGTTGTCGTTGAATTCGTTGGGATCCTGCGGATCATCTACCATTCGTATGGGCATGGTTGCAAATTGAAAGGATGAGTCAGCAAAATACTTGTTCTGCGCCAACTATGGTAACGGTTTCAATTTTGGTTTTTGGTTTGGATGTTTTTGGTTTGGGGTTTGGAGTTCTCAAAGGCTGGAAGGTGAACACGAGTAGCACAGCAGCAACAATACAACATGTATAACCGGGTGGATTGTACTCATAAACAAGACAAAAGGCCTAATACAATAGTGTTGATTGTGAATGATATTGCGTTAGGCTTTTTTTTGAAAAGAGTAGCATATATTTATATAATTGCTGCCATTTGACCGCCGCCTATGTTCAAACTTTTCAACAAACGAAATAAACGATTAACCATTCAAGGTGACAGCATCTTTATTGACAATTCCAACGACAATGTTGGCAAGGCAGCAGAACTTAATACTGTTTTTGCTTTGACAGAAGCGACACCAGAAATTAAAGTATACGAAAACAATCAGCTAATTCGGTTATATCGTATTGACACATTAAATGCAAACTCAAATCTTACAGGACAATTTCTTCACAGCTCAATTCGTATTTTGGACAACAGTGCTGTTATGATAGACGGCGTAATTTCTAAAAGCGACACATCGTTTCCCAAATGGACAAACCAAGACTATGAAGCAGTAAGATTTCAACCTTTTTTTCTTTCAAACGCCAACGACAAAAACATACAATTAATCGGCAAAGGACTTTTTGACCGTGGCTTACATTTTAGTGGGACAGTTACACCAACGGCTGTAAGATGCATTTGTGTTTGTGACAACTGCTCAAAATCATTTTCGCTGCAACATTTTCATGCAGGTTTTTCGGAAATACAATATTTCTATTCAACTAACAGCAAGGAGACACTACTTGTTCCCTATGGTGCTATTGCTAACATGCCGACACAGCTGCAAGAAATAATTGACTCAGCGAAATTGAATGAATTAGAAAGTTTGTTGCCAACATCTTCAGACGGACACTTTCGTTATTTCAATTCTTTCAAGTGCCCACATTGCTTGATAAGTTTCATTGACTTTGAAAAGTTTACAGAAATGCGACCCAAAGAATACTATGGCAACACTTTACTAAATCAAAAACCAAAGCAGTGGACAGACCAAACAGGCAGCTAACATTACATTGGCAATATGGCGGGGCCACAAATATATTCTCGGCTTTTTGTTCACCACTCAGCTTCGGTTTCGGCAGACGAATAACGCCTGGCATCAGTACAAGCAATGAGCTTTTGTATCTTTAATCAGCAGCGGCACCGGGCAAACGGAACACAGAATATCGCCACATCGCCAATGCTTCAACGTTAGCAATCATAAAATGACACACCCTAATAGTATATCAACACTCAACTGGCGACTAATTCTAATTCACGTTATTGCGACTTGGTTTTTCATTCAATCTTTTTTATACTTTCTTTTTTGCACGACGTGAAAGGCATCGAAGTATTTACAGACAAATGGCAGACAGAATCTTTTGACGAGACGAGATATAAAAATGTCATGTACTGGATGTACACTTCTCCTTATGTAGGACTTTTAGTTGCATTCATCATCTCTTTGTCAATATCCATCAAACGAAAATGGTGGTGGCTGAATTCTTTGCTCGTTTTTATTTTGAGTTATATGCTTAAAAGGTTTGACATAGATGGATGGCATTATTTGAAAATAATTTTCTTGACACCAGGACAATTTTTTAATCATCATTCAGCATGGTATTATTTGGCCAATGGACTACCAATGTTAATGCTTGGTTTTGTTCTGTTCTATTCAAAGTGGACAAATCGCTTTATTACTCCGCCGTTGTTGGTCGTTGACCAACAAATAATTGCCCCTTCTGGCGAAAGCGTTCCGCAACAGCGGACCAGTGGTGAAGATTAAATCCTGCCGGACTGTGTCCGGAATCAAGAGCACATTCTTTTGTAATTTGTAATGCCCTGTTGGTCCGGCGACCAATAAAGGCGTAAATCTCAACCGAACAATGTAATAAGTTCTAAAAATGACGCTATGAAATTGAGCACTCCTATGTTATCAATGGTATCCTTAGCAACCGCTTTCACTTTGCTAATCTGCTCCTGTAAATCGAAACGGCAAGCTCGTTTTGAGATTACAAATTCGACAGGACACACCATCAAGAATTTGACTATTCAACCAGATATTGACGTAAACAAGTATGTCGATATTGAACCAAATCAGAAAGTCATATTCAAAACAAGTATGACAGGCATGCCTAAGGCTGACGGTAACTACGGGCTCAGTTTTCAAGGGGTCGATTCATCCATAGACAAGACTTTCGGCTATTTCTCAAACAGCCTTCCACTCGAAAGCATCACTAGGATTGACATTCGCCCTGATACAATCATCTTTAAGTATGAATACAATAATTATTGATAGTTAGCTCTCTCCGCCTTTGTTGGTCGCTGACCAACAAATAATTTCGACTTCTAGCACAACTATTCCGCAACAGCGGGCCAATACTGATGATACAATCCTGCCGGACTGTGACAGGAATCAAGAGCTCATTCAGTTGTAATTTGTAATGCCCATGTTGGTCAGGCGACCAACATGGGCGGCGTTCGGCGACCAACATGGGCGGCGTTCGGCGACCAACATGGGCCGCACCCAAAAACAAACTCCCCGCCAACGGGCAGGGAGTTATGCAATGCTTTGATGATGGTTGGTGATTATTTCAACACCAGTTTTTCTTGTTCTGCTTTAGCGGTGGCCGTTACAAATTCTATTACATACACACCACGAGGATAGGCCGCTACCGGCAGATCGAGGATGTTGCCGGCCACTTTGCTGCTGTAGAGCACTGCGCCTTTTACATCGAGCAGGCGAACCGTACCGGCTGCTGCAGGCAACGTCAGGCGAACAGTTTCACGGGCAGGATTGGGATACACACCCAGCTTGCTGATGCCCGCTTTGCGCAGCAATACACTGCTGGAGTAAGCCATGGCACCATCCAGATCTACCTGGCGAATGCGGTAGTAATTTTCAGCACCGGCTTGTTCATCCGTAAACTGATATTGGCCAGCCAATGCAGCCGAAGCTTTCACGGTTCCAATGGCGGTGTATTGACGACCGTCGCTGCTGCGTTCTACCACATATTCCTTCAGGTTTACTTCGTTGGTTACTTTCCATTTCACCACAGCTTTGGCATTTACCCAGGCAGCTTCTACACTCACCCAACTCACGGGCAGTGGCGCACAACCATCGGGCAAGGTATAGTTGTAGGTTACCGATTGGCAATCGGGGTTGGTAATGGTAAGCGTTTGCTGAGAACCCAGCGTTGCATTGGCATAGTTGAGCGTAAAGCTGAGTTGCGTGGGACTCACGTAGTTCAGATTGCTGATAACCACTCCACCCGTACTGCTTACAGCCAGGCGGCGGGCATAGCCAGGTCCGTTGGCATCGGTACCGGGATCGTAGTAACCAGCGAAGTTGGCGCCGGCAGTGCCATTGAGCGTAATGCTGATGGTACGGTCGCCGGTACAGGTAACGCTTGTCATATTGCTGACGGCGGCTGGCGGTGGTGCTTTTATTTGCGTAGCCCGAACTGCCCAGCGGTCGGTACCCGATACAAACTGCTGAAACGTCCACATGGTCATATCGTCACTGGGGTCGGTTACGGTTTGTGAATAGTCGCCCCAACGTTGGGTTTCGCCCGATTGCAGGTTGTACGATTCAGCGTAACTGGTTACTTGCACCGGTGCAAACAAAGAGCCAGCCGTAGTGCTGGCATAGCGGCCGGCAATAATGGCGTTGGCAGCTGCGGCAGCACCAGCTTGTGTAGCACCGGCTGCAGCATGGCCTTGTCCGCTGGCCGAGATGGAGCCCATCCAAAAACTCTTGGGGCTACTGGCAGCGTTGTCGAACAAAGTGCCCGATTGGCCCAGTGTCATGGTGCTGCCACTTACGTTTACCGAATACCAGCGGGTAGCCACCCTGTCGGCACTCGAGGTATTGGCCACACCTGTATTGGTAACGCCAATGTTGTGGGTGGCCCAAATAGAAGCCGTGCCATTGTTTTTGTTTCGCACCAGCACCGCATTGAGCAAGCGGTCGTCGCCTGCATCCAGCAACTCTGTACTATTCAGTGCCGTTACTTCAATAGGGAAAGAAGTGGCAGGCACGTTGATGGTACCGGTGGTAACACTGGGCGTTGCACCGGGATTATTGACCACGATGTAATTGAGCACTCCATAAAACTCAGCACTTACACCCAAAAAGTAACCCTGCGTGGCATTAGGGTCGTCGTTTTGTACGCCCTGCGGGCAAAAAATACCGGAGCTGGTAGTGCCTTGTCCGCGGAAAGGGGTAAACACCAACGGGCCACCCGATGTTAAAGATGACTTGCGCACCACATACACGCTGCTGCCAATGTAATTGCCCGATGTAGCGTTGAAAATCAACCCTCCAATATAGAGGGCATTTTTGTCGACACCCAACGTGGGGTAATCACAAAACTGTCCCCTGATCGGAGCTGCCTGTGGCGGCACCTTGGTCGTGGGCAAATTGGTAAAAAGAAAAGGATGTCAAATCTGTGATGGTGGGGCCATTGCTCACGGCAATCATAATGCGGTTGCTGGCGGTAGCCGTGTTGATGGCCACAATGAACCAACGCTGGCTCAGGCGGTCGTACTGCACATGTGGGTCCGTTACTTCTGATCCATTGCTCACACTGGCAAAAAAGTCTTCAATGTAAATAGAAAACGCAGCACCACTCAGGGCCAGTGCGCCAGAAGTAGTACTGGTAGTAAGCGGTGCATCGCACACCGTAGGCTTGCTGTACCACTTGAGGCGGTTGTTGCTGGCTACGCAAATTTGCGTAGGTCCAACATCGCCCATACAATCGGGCGGGGTTACTACCACACCGCTGGTTTCATAGGTTTGCAGCGCTGCAAAATTGCTATGGATGGCTTGTGTGTTTTGTTGCGCTATTACGGGGCTGCTGCTGCCTTTTGGAAAGCTGGCGGTTTGCAAGGCATCGGGCGATACCTGGGGCTGTCGGGTACGCTTGGTACTCAGCTCCTCCCTGATTTTTACCACGTTTTGACGAACGATGGCATTGGCTTTTTTATTGAGCTCAGCCACGCTGAGGGTAACAGGCATAGCGCCGGTAAGCGGTGTGCCGGTGATGGTTTGTGCAGTGCTTTGCAAGACTGCTCCTGTGAGCACCCACAACAGCAGTGCCCGCAGCGAAAAGGTGGTGTAGAATTTGGTCATGTCCGGAATGGATTTGGCTCAAACTTAAATAAATAAAGGCTTGCCTGTAAAGCAATCCAACGTAACAGTGTGAATAGTACGGATGAAGCGGGAAAATGGTTGGATAAAAGGGTGCAGGATTTTATACCGGCTGGTTGTATGCATCGCCAATTTATTTACATATCAGGCAGCAAAGCCGAGTAGCAGCAAAAGCAATTCCATATCGCTGTAAATTGCGCTTTACGCTATGGAAAAACTAAAACGCTGGTTGTATGCATTAGCTATCGCTATTTCCTCAGCACTGCTGGTGGCGTTTGCGTACGACATTGAACAGGGCACCACTATTGAACTATCCAGCACCCAGATAGGCAAGCAAAAAATATTGATCTTCTTTGCCGAAACATTTGGCCTAAAAGGAAGCATTGTGATAGCCTCGCTGGCTACCGGATTGGGCTTGTATTTCGCCATCCGGCAGCATGTTGTAAAACCGAAGTGATTGAATAGCGGTTCCTGATGACACAAACCAAGGCTACGCTGTAATATGCTGATGATAACAGCAGCATGGGCGAAAAAAAACTTGTATTCCTCTGTGCCCTCTGTGCGAAAAATAAAACACACTACAATGGCTCCACATTGCGCAGCAAATCCTCAAAGGTATCGCGGCGGCGAATGAGTGTTACTGCTCCATCCTTCACCATTACTTCAGCAGGCTTGTAGCGACTGTTGAAGTTGCTGCTCATTTCAAACCCGTAGGCGCCTGCGTTATAAAACAGCAGCAAATCACCTTCCCGCACTTCGTTGAGTTTGCGGTCCCAGGCAAAAGTGTCGGTTTCGCAAATGTTGCCGACTACTGCATACTGCTTCGGCTCCCCATCAGGGTTGCTGATGTTTTTGATGTAGTGATAACTATCGTAAAACATGGGGCGAATGAGGTGGTTGAAGCCCGTGTTGATGCCCACAAAAGTGGCGGCTGCTGTTTCCTTGAGCACGTTTACACTGGCAAGGAAATAACCGCATTCACTCACCATGTATTTACCCGGCTCAAACCATACTTCCAGCGGTTGCCCATTGGGGTTAGGATGGTTGGCAAAAGCAGCACCAACTTTGGCTGCCAGCTCATTGATGTCTGTCACCTGCTCGCCTTTACGATAGGCTACTTTAAAGCCGCCGCCGAGGTCGATGTATTGCAAATGCTGAAACATGGGCACAATATCAAACAGCACTTCAATGCCCTGCACAAATATGTCTACGTCTTTTATTTCGCTGCCGGTATGTATGTGCAGGCAATTCACACGGATGTTGTATTGCTGCACCAGTGCCAGCACCTGCTGCACCTGATCTACCGGTATACCAAATTTGCTCTTATCATGCCCGGTAGAAATTTTGAGGTTCCCTCCTGCCATAATGTTTGGGCGAAGGCGTAAACCCACCGGATAGCTGTTGCCAAAGCGGGCACCAAATTTTTCCAGATTGCTGAGGCTGTCAATGTTTACATGCACACCCAGATTCACGGCTTCAGCTATTTCGTCAAAAGCAATGCCGTTGCTGGTGTACAAAATATTGCCGGGCTGTGCACCCGCATACAAGGCCAGTTTTACTTCGTTGATAGAGCTGCAATCAATACCAGCACCCATGCTGTGCACATGGCGCAAAATATGCGGATTTGTAAGGGCCTTACAAGCATAAAAAAAACGCACTTGCTGTCCGGCAAAAGCCGTGGTTAGCTGCTGGTACTGCGCAGTGATTTTATCGGCGTTGTACACGTAAACGGGCGTGCCGTACTCGGCGGCTATGGCGGTGAGCTGTTCGTTGCTCAGGTGTTGTTCCAGGCTCATGATGCTGTATCAGATTGCTTGTTGTTACAAACCCGCCGTCGTGGGGCGGGTTTGCAGGTATGTGTCAATAAATTAAGCTTGTGTTGGTTCGTCATCGGCAGGCGCCGCGGCATCTTCATCAGGTGCATCAGCAGCTGTGTCATCGTTTTCGACAGCTTCTTCAGCCGTTTCTATTTCAGTGGTTTCTTCCTGCACTTCTTCTATGGCTTCGGCCGCATCTATGGTGGCTTCTGCATTCAGCATGATTTCTTCCATTTCGCCATCGGCATTTACCGCCAGCATATTTACCTCTCCACTGTTTTCATCAGTTGCATGTTCGGCTGGTGCGGTTGCATCTGACTGCTCGGCTTCCACATCGCTGTCTACCATGTGGGCTTCGCCTACAGCAGTGGGCATCACCATATCAGTGGGCACAATATCGCTGAGCTTGGGCAGCTCTTCGGGACTATTGATGCCGAAGTAATCCATAAAGGTTTTGCTGGTGGCATAAATGAGTGGGTGGCCGGGGGCATCTTCTTTACGACCTGTAATCACCACCAGTTCTTTTTCCAGCAGTTTTTGCACGGCGTAGTCGCTGTTTACCCCACGGATGCTTTCAATTTCGCCCTTGGTAATGGGCTGCTTGTAGGCAATGATGGCGAGTGTTTCCAGTGCTGCAGAGCTCAGGCGTTTCAAAAACTTATCGCCATTGAGCACGGCCACGGTTTTGTGGTAGGTACCCTTGGTAAGGAACTGCCAGCCACCGCCGCTTTCCCGTACTTCGAAGGGATAAAATTCGCTGCTGTATTTTTCACGAACGGCTTCAATGGCACTCTCCACCTGATCGAGGGTGGCCCGCTCTTCCATAAAGGCAATGGCATTGTTGACCAGTTCGAGCAGGTCGAGGGTGGTTACCGGTTTTTCGCTGGCGAAAATGAGGGCTTCCACATGCGGTATAATCACAGATATTTCCATGCCTGAATGCTTTAAAGTGTAAAATCAGCGGGGCTGAATGGGGTACCAAAAAAATGAAGAATTACCGAAAAGCAATTCTTCATGTTCAATTTTATGCGTTGTTTTTTCGAACTGTCGGCAAAGCTTATCCCTGCAGGGCGGCGGCACCACTCACAATCTCGGTCAGTTCGGTGGTGATGGCAGCCTGGCGGGCACGGTTGTAGCTGATCTTGAGGCTCTTCAGCAGTTCGCCGGCGTTTTCGGTGGCTTTGTCCATGGCCGTCATGCGGGCACCATGCTCACTGGCGTGGGCATCCAGCACGGCCTTATACAGTTGGGTGTTCAAAATTTTGGGCATCAGCTCCGCAATGAGTTGCTCCTTGTTGGGCTCAAAAATGAAGTCGGCCTTGGCAGCACCTGCTTTCTTTTCCATTTTAGGAATGGGCAGGAAACGTTCTACCTGAAAACGCTGTGAAGCGGCATTCTTGAATTCGCTGTATACCACTTCTACCACGTCGAAATCTTTGGCCAGGAAGCCGTTGATGGCAGCCTGAGCACAAGCCTGCACGGCTTCGAAGCTGAGGTGGAGGAAAATGTCTTTATGGGTAGCATCGGTATTGAAACCCTGTTTGCTCAGGCTTTCCCAACCTTTTTTACCAATGTTCCAAACGGTTACATTTTTCTTGGCATGCTGGGCAGCGTACTGCTCCAGAATGGTGGCTTTGGCCAGCTTTACCAGGTTGGCATTGTAGCCACCGCAAAGGCCGCGGTCGCTGGTAATGAGGATAACCAATACCTTTTCGATAGGACGCTCCACCGTGAGGGCACCGCCGGCTTCTACCTCGGTATTGCTCACAATATTGCTCAGCATTTCCTGCAATTTTTTGGCATAGGGCCTCATTTGCTGGATACCATCTTGTGCACGGCGCAGCTTGGCGGCACTCACCATTTTCATGGCCTTGGTAATTTGCTGGGTACTCTGTACGCTTTTGATTCGGTTACGAACCTCTTTTAATGCACCACTCATTCGGATTAATGCTTTTGGGCCGCAAAAGTAAGGCTTGCCCGTGAGGAAACAAGAAGGTTTTTGCGCCAAATGTGCACATCCTTGCATTCTGGTTTTTTGCAATCTGGCCAACGGGTAAAACTTATCGATGAAATGCTTGTGTGGCCTGATTTACAGCAGGTTTTGAGACGGCAATTTTTAATATTTTTAAGTACTTCTTGAGGGAGGGGTATCCATTCACGAACCACACACACAACATTTACAGATATCTGACGGCCATTTACCGAAAATGAAGCCGAATTACAGCCTTACGGCTATGATGTTTGGCAGAATGGCCGTTAATTTGTACGAGTTTCGGCCCCGTATATAGCCTTAGTTTGGACTGTCTGCCGATTCAGTTTAATTCCCCCTGATTAGAAAGAATGGACCTGTCCTGTTGGGTAACCCTATACCCCACAGGTGGTTGATGTATGCTCCTGCCAATACCGGACGTATGATGATGGCATGTCAATCCGTTGGCCTGATTGTACTTCACCAACAACTGAACCTATAAACTAAAAAGCCAAATGGCCAACCAGCGAGGAGACTCAGAAACATTAGCATACATACTCGGGCAATTGCAAGCATCACTTGACCGGATTGGCGACGCCTGCCTGGCACTCGACCCTAACCTGCGTTGTGTGTTTGCCAACGAGAGTGCTGCCACATTACTTGGAGAAAGCAAGGAAACGCTGATGATCAACAACACCGTCATTAGCAACAATCCTTTTTTTGAACCGGAAATTCTTACCGCATTTAAGGCTGCCATCAGCACACAGCAGCAGCAATTTTTGGAAGTACCTGCCCGTGACTCAAAGGCTTGGTATGCTTACCGCATTTACCCCGACACTCAGGGCATTTCTGTATTTATTGAAACATTGCCGGGCTACGCTCAAACATCAAAGGCCCGAAAAGAAGCTACTGACAATATGCAGCGGCTGATGGACGAACTGCCCAACGGCATGCTGCTGGCAGATATACAAACAAGAAATTTTGTATACGCCAACAGAGCCATCTGCGACATGTTTGGCTACACAGCGGAAGAGTTTGAACAACTTTCGCCGGTGCAGCTTCACCCCGAGTACGAAACACAGCGGGTAATAGAAACATTCACAAGCATGCTGGAGGGCAAAACCTCCCATCTTACCAACCTCGATTCTTTGCACAAAGACGGCCACATTTTTACCGTAGATATTTCTGCCGTTATTGTTTCGTTCAAAGGGCGGCCCTGTATTTCTGGCTTGTTTCAGGATGTAACAGAACGAAAACAACTTGCTGAACTTGAAACAAAAGCCAAGGAAACTATTGCAGCCAGTGAAATGCTCATGCGACAGGCGCAAGACATTGGCAACATGGGCTCATGGGAAATCCGGCATTCGGATTATCACATCAAATGGTCGGAAACCACTTGTCGCATTTTTGATATTAACAGTAGTGATTTTGAGCCAACCCACAGCTTTTTCATGCAGTTTGTATACATCCTGAAGATGTGGAGTTGGTAGATACTGCCTTTTCAAAACACATCGAATACCGGTCAGACTTCAACATTATTTTCCGAATCATCACGGCAAAAAAAACGCTGAAGTATGTGCACGAAAAATGCCGGACAGAATTTGATGCACAGGGTAGACCAGTGAGAACCATTGGTATTGTAATGGACATTACCAAACAACGGCTGGCCGAATTGGCGCTGAAAGAAGAACAGCAAAACTATCAGTCGCTCATACAATATGCACCTGTGGGTATGGTGGCCATAAGCGAAGACGAACATGTGTTTTTGGGCAACAAAAAATTTCAGCAACTAACAGGCTACAAGCCTTACGACATAGACAGCCTGCAAGATTGGTGGGAAAAGGCTTACCCCTCGGTAGAAAGCAAAAAAAGTGCACAAAAGAACTGGGAAATTATCCTGAGCAATAATGGCAAAAGAAAATCACCCGTCCCCAATATAGAGTCCGTTATTGTGTGCAAAGATGGTAGCCTGAAAAATGTTGAGATAGGTTACGTCTTCACAGGCAAAGTATCACCTGATGACGTTTGTCGACATTACACAACGGAAAATAGCGGAAGAAACACTGGTTACCAACGAAGCCAAGTTCAGAAGAATTGCTGAGCAAATGACCGACATGGTTTGGATTGGCGACCTGCAATACAAAGCCAGTTATGTAAGCCCATCGGTTGAAAAGATTTATGGACTAACCGTAGAAGAATATTTTACCACGCCGCTGGAAAAAAGATTTCCGCAGCACTCTATCGACACTTTTAAAACCTTACACCAAAAGCTACTGGCCGAGCTGGAAGCCAACCCTGCCCTGCAAAGCCGGGAAGTGACCATGGAAATTGAGGCGTACAGAAAAGATGGCACTCCTATCTGGGTAAAGAGTACCACCAAAATTTTAGGTGCGACGACAACTACAAACCCATTGGCATCATGGGTGTAAGCAGCGATATCACAGCCCGAAAAAAAGCGGAGATTGCGCTGGCACAAAGCGAAGCCCGTTATAGAACCTTATATGATGCATCTCCTGTAGGTATTGTGGTTACCGGCAGCGAAAACGAAATTTTGCTGGGCAACGATAGTTTCAAAAAAATGACCGGCTACGACTATCAGGATGTGGCCAACCCGGAAGCATGGTGGAAAAATGCCTACCCCGATGCTGAATACCGCGAGAAAATATCGACAGAATGGCTACAAACTATCAACCACGCAAAAGCCACTAACAGCAGTGTAACTGCTTTTGAAGCTTACATCACCTGCAAAAACGGTGAGCAACGATATTTTCAGCTGGGCTTTATGCCAGGCAGCGAAATCAACATCATCACATTTACAGATGTACACGACCTGCGTATGGCACAGCAGGCTGTAGCCAGAGCATCGGTAAACATGCACAACCTGATGGGCGGCCTGCCACAAGGCGTTGGCATTGTCAATCACATTACCCATCGTTTTGAGTATGTAAACAACGCCCTTTGCAAACTCTTTGGCTATACCCCCGAAGAGTTTTATACACTCACTCCCAAAGACCTGCATCCGCCATACGAATATGAGCGGGTGAGAGAAGACTTTGCACAATTGGAAGCCGGTGTAATGCATGAAACTTTGTTGTATGATGTAATACACAAATCGGGCACCGTATTACAAATGGAAATCACGCCCATATTTGTTGAATACAATGGGCAAATGACCATTGCGGGAGTATTTAGTGATGTGAGTGAAAAAATTCAGGCAACTAAAGCATTGCAATTGGCCAAAGACAAAGCTGAGGAAAATGAATTGTTGCTAAAGCAGGCACAACGCATCGCCATGATGGGCTCTTGGTCGTTGGATTATTTGCAAAACCAGTTGCAATGGTCCGATGCGGTGTATGAAATTTTGGGCCTCATCCCCGACTCTGTTATTCCTACCTATCCGCTCTACCTCAGCTTTGTACACCCCGACGACAAAGCACTGTTGGATGACGCCTACCAAAAGCACCTTCAACAACAGGCGCCATACGACGTAAGGCATAGAATTGTTTTGAAAAACGGCAGCATTAAGTACATCAATGCAAGTGGCGTTACTGACTTTGATGAAGTTACAGGTGAACCACTGTACACCATTGGCATTATGACGGATGTAACCAAGCAGGTACAGGCCGAGCAAACTTTGTTGAAAGCAAAAGAAGAAGCAGAAGCCAGGGAAGTGATATTGAAGCAGGTGCAGAAAATTGCTAAAACAGGATACTGGACATTCAATATTGAACAAAATCATATAACCTGGTCGTCAGATGTTTTCGACATTTTTGGCATGGATGAAACAGATCCTGTTCCTGTATACCAGCAATACATGAGTATGATGCCGAAAGAAGATGCTGCGTTGGTAGACAAAACTTACCAACAGCATCTGAGCCAAAGAATCCCATACGATATTACACATCGCATTTATACAAAACAGGGAGAAATAAAGTATGTACATGAAAGATGCGAAACCTTCTATGATGATAATGCAAAGCCAATTAAGTCACTTGGTGTAATTGCAGACATCACGGCAGAACAACACTCTACCACAGAATTAAAAGCACAGGCGCAATACATCGACTCACTGCTACAGGCCATCCCCGACTTGCTGTTCGTTCTCGATCAGGGAAGGCAAATTCACTGCATTCAAATCCTCCAGCGAAGCACAGCTGCTGATGCCGCCGGAAATGTTTATGGGCAAAAACTTCAATGAAGTAATGCCGCCAGAAATATGTGCTTCTCTTGATCCGATTTTTCAATTGGTGAAAAAAGAAAAAAAGTACTCAACTGGCAATACCAAATGGAATTGGGCGAAAACAACTTGCGCTACTTTGACGCCAAGTTGCAGTTGATGGAAAACGGCAATGTGCTCATCCTTTCGAGAGACATCACCGAAACCCAACAGGCCGCTTTGCTGCTGGAAGAGAGTGAGCAGAAATACAAGTCGGTGTTTGAAGCAACACCTGTAGGACTGGTAGCTATTTCTGCTACAGGAGAAATACTATTATCCAACCAGCATTTCCGTACACTCACCGGATATACAAAAGAAGACATACCCAACATAGAAAAATGGTGGACAACCGCCTACCCCGAAGAACAATACCGGACAGCCATACGTACTGCATGGGATGCTGCAGTGTTGAAAGCATTGCAAACACAAACCAATGTAACACCTATGGAAGTTTCCATTGTGTGTAAAAACGGGGAATCAAGATACTTTGAAATCGGGTTTGTAATTTCTGGCGACATCAGCCTGGTTGCATTTAATGATGTGCACGACAAACGGCTTGCACAATTGCAATTGGCCGAGAGTGAAAACCGTTTCCGCCAGATTGCAGAAACGGTAAATGAAGTGTTTTGGCTCCGTTCAGCAGATTTTAAAGAACTGCTCTACATCAACCCCGCTTATGAAAAAGTATTCGGTAGAAAAATTGCTGATTTACATGAAGAAGAACGCTTCTTCTTCAATGCAGTACATCCGGAAGACCGGGAAATGGTTTGGAACAACTTCGAACGGTACAAAGAAACGTTGGAGTTTGACATGGTGTACCGGATAGTAACACCCGACGGAGCAATAAAATGGTTAAGAAACAAATCGCTGCCGGTAAAAAATGAAGAGGGTGAAGTGGTGGCCCACGCAGGCACTGCCGTAGATGTAACTGACAGAAAACTAGCTGAAATACGTTTAAAGAATCAGGAAGAGTTTCAGCATCTGCTGATGCAGTTGGCTACAGAATTCATCAACGCACCGGTAGAACAGTTTGATGATGTAATGAACCGCATGCTCGAAAAGGTAGGCTTGGCTACACATGCCGACAGGTCGTATGTATTTGAGCATGACTACAGTAACAGTACCTCCAGCAATACCTATGAATGGTGTGCAGAAAATATTACGCCTGAAATTGGCAACCTGCAATCGTTGCCCATGCATTTGTTTGCCGATATTTTGGCAGCACACAATGAAGGAGAAGTGTATCATGTACCCAACATTGAGGCACTGAGAGATACACCGGCACTGTACCAACACTTCGCAGAACAAGGCATTCAGTCATTGGTGGTATTGCCACTCATGGTGCATCAGAAGAATATCGGATTCATTGGCTTTGATGCAGTTCGCAAACCCCGTTCTTTCAAACCATCCGAAATACAACTGCTGCAGGTGCTGGCAGAAATTGTAACCAACGCCATAGTTCGCAGAAAATCTGAAACACAAATACGTGATAGTGAAAATGATTACCGCCGCTTGTTTGACACAATGGCGCAAGGCGTAGTGTATCAGGACAAAACCGGGCATATCATTAAAGCCAATAAAGCAGCTGAAAAAATATTGGGCCTGAGCCTTGACCAAATGCTGGGCAGAATATCTACCGATTCCAGATGGCATTCTATTCACGAAGATGGTACCATCTTCCCTGGCAAGGAGCATCCGGCTATGGAAACCCTGCGGACCGGCAAACCCGTGCACAATAAAGTAATGGGCATATTCCATCCTGAACTGGAAAAATACAGGTGGATTATTGTTAACTCTGAACCCGAGTTCATCCATCCCGACGACACGCCCGATCGGGTGTTTGCCACCTTTACCGATATCAGCGACCTCAAAGCAGCAGAAGCAGAATTGAAAGCGCAGGCAGAATTGCAACAAATGCTGATGGAGATTGCGACTACTTACATCAATATTCCGCTGGATCAACTCGACCAATCCATCCATCATTCACTGGGTACCATTGGCCGTTTTGTGCAGGCAGACAGGGCATACATTTTCGACTATGACTTGGATGCACTTACCTGCTCCAACACCTACGAGTGGTGCGAAGACGGCATAGGTGCAGAAATAATGAATCTCCAAAACATTTCAGTAGAAGGCATGCACGATTGGTTAGACAAGCACAAACAGGGATTGCCCTTTGTGATAGCTGATGTGCAACTGCTCAAAGATGATTCGCAAAAAGAGTTGAAAGAAGTATTGACAGCTCAACACATTCAAAGCCTTATAACGCTGCCGCTGATTGATAACAACCGGCTGTTAGGCTTTATCGGTTTTGATTCAGTAAGAAAACCGCACTACTATTCAGAAAAAGAACAGCAACTCCTTCACCTGTACACACAGGTATTGCTCAACGTAAAGAAACGTTTGCAAACAGAAAATTCATTGGAAGAAAACAAACGCTTCCTCGAGAACATTATCGACAACTCGGGCTCACTCATTTTTGTAAAAAATCTGGATGGCACTTACAGAACCATCAATAAAAGATTTGAAGCAATGATTGGCAAAAGCCGTCAGGATGTGATTGGTAAAACGGATGTGGAAATATTTGGCGAAGCACAAGCCAAAATATATCGGGAGCACGACAATTATGTAATGCAAACGGACAAAATACTAGAAGTTGAAGAATTGGTAGAAACAGCCGAAGCTGTCCATCATTTTCTCAGCATCAAATTTCCCCTGAAAGACAACGAAGGAAAAGTTACAGGGGTATGTGGCATGAGCACTGAAATAACCGAACGTAAAATTGCTGAAATGCAACTTCGTGAAAACGAAGAACGACTGGTTCAGCTTACTACCCTTTCCCACACCTTTGCCTGGGAAGTAGATCAAAACGGTCTTTTCACTTATGTAAGCGATGTAGTCACAGAAGTATTGGGATACACCCCGGAAGAAATGGTGGGCAAATTGCATTATTACGATTTGCATCCTGAAGAAAACCGCTCCACCTTCATTGCGCTTACACAGCATGTATTTCGCAATAAAGAAACCTTCAATGATTTAGAAAACCCAGCTGTACACAAAGATGGACATGAAGTATGGCTGGCTACAACCGGAACGCCGATTGTAGATGAACATGGAAATCTCAAAGGTTATCGTGGTGGCGACACCGATATTACCAGAAGAAAAAACATGGAGCTTGCATTGGTAAAGAGCGAAGCTATTTACCGCTTGCTTGCCGAAAACTCTACCGATGTCATCTGGATATTAGATATCAACTCACTCTCACTAACTTTTGTAAGCCCGAGTGCAATTGAGTTGCGTGGTTATACTGCTGCAGAATCAATGGTGCAGCCTGTGGAAGAATCCATGACACCCGAGTCTTACAAAGCAATTGCGGCCAAGATTCAGGAAACACTTGCAACATATGAAGCAACCGGCATATTACCCCCTGCTGAAATGTTGGAGATTGAGCAATACCACAAAGATGGCAGCCATGTGTGGGTAGAAGTAGTAGCTAAGCTACAGTTGAATATGGATGGTGAACTGGAAGTGTTGGGTGTAAGCCGAAACATTACCGAACGCAAAAAAGTAGAGCAGGAAAAACTGCTGGCTCAGGAAGCGTTGAAAGAAAGTGAATCGAGACTGGAAGCAATTATCGAAACTACTTCGGATAATATTTGGTCCATCAACAATCAATACGAAATACTGTACATCAACGGTATGTTCCGCGAAGCTTTCAAACAAAGCTTTGGTTTTGCGCTGAATAAAGGCGACAATATTCTTCAGGTACTGCCAGAACCATTCAAGAGTTCGTGGAAGGAGCACTATGATTTTGTATTGCACAACAAACGCAGAAAATCATTTGAGGAGCGGTACGATTTTGCTGAAGGCAGTATGTGGGTAGAAGTGGCCATGTTCCCGATTTTGGCCAATGATGACATTACAGGCGTTTCCTGTTTTGGCAAAGACATTACCCAACAAAAAGTATCTGAACTGGCATTGGCTGAAAGTGAACAGCGATTCAGAACCATGTTTAGAGACAATACTTCGGTGATGTTGCTTATCAATCCTGAAGATGGCCAGATAATAGACTCTAACGCTGCCGCAGAAAAATTCTATGGCTGGTCTGCCGATAAGTTTCAGTCTATGAAACTCACAGACCTGAGTTTGCACCCGGATAGCACCAGACAAAAAATGCAACTTGCGCTTGCAGAGAAAAATGCACGGTATGAGATGGTGCACAAAAAGAGCAACGGCACACTCTGCGAAATGGAAATCTTTAGTAGTCTCATCCACATTGAAAACCGTTTGGTCATTCATGAAATCATACACGACATATCGGATAAAAAACGAGCCGAGGCTGATTTGATTGAGAAAAACAAGCAGCTCAATCTATTAATCCAAAACATCCCCGGTGTTGTGTTCAATTGCATCAACAATGATGACAATCACATGAACTTCATCAACGATTATATCAAAGAAATAACCGGGTATAGAGCTGCTGAAATTAATGGCACAGAAAACATCTACTACCGAAAACTCATTCATCCAGAGGACTTACCGAAGTTTGATTTCGCCGTAGAAACAGCCTACCAACAAAAGCAACGCTACAATTACAGCTATCGACTGCTGAGTAAAGACGGCAGCTACAAATGGGTATACGAAATTGGTGAGTTCCAGTCTTACGAAGGTGCGTCGCTCAACAAGCGAATTGACGGAATCATTTTCGACATCACCAACCAAATAACCAGCGAAGAACAAAAACTTAATGCAGCATACGATGCCGCAGAAGCTGAGCGTACCCGTATTTCGCATGAAATACACGATGGCATACAGCAAACACTGGTGGCCAGTAAGCTGAGTATAGCATCCATGCGCAAAGACATTGATCAGATTGGTGGCCGCACCCTTGAGAAGTTTACCAATGGCCTGCAGCTGTTGGATCAGGGTATACAAGAGGCCAGAAGTATTGCACATGCATTGATGCCTAAGCAAGTAAATGATTATGGTTTTGCCGTAGCCGTTGAACACCTGATTGTGAATCTCGACAAAAAAGTGGAAGTCAACTTCGAGCATCCGGGACTGATGCTGAACGATGGCAAGTTTGGCACCAACCTGTTCAGGATAACACAGGAAGCTGTCAACAACATCATCAAACATGCACAAGCCACTAAAATCGATATTAAACTTTCTGAAGCGGGTAACAGATTGATTTTAACCATACACGACAATGGCATTGGTTTCGAAAAGAGCCTGCTACATTCACCTGATAAGGGTATTGGCATGCAAATTATGGCCAGCAGAGCTGCAGCTATGAATGCCAACTTTGATGTGGCTACAGCGAAGGGAAAAGGCACTACGATTATAGTAGATGTACCATACGAGTAAAAGACAATTAAACGGCGCAACAACGCAACAATTTACCACCTGACTATGCAAATGGTCAGGTGGTTTTGCATAGGGGCAAAAAGAACGGCTGCATTACTGCAGCCGTTGTAGCTGATACGATTAAGGGCTGTAATTATTTCAATAAGTCCACATCGTTAGCCTGTCCTTGCTATAAAATTGAGTCTATTGTTTCAAGAAAAAACTGATATATGTCAGATTATCTGCATAGGTTAATGCGGATACACAAACGGCAGCCCGTTGCCGGACTGCCGCCTTTCTCAATCACCAGAGTGAGTGTGTATCATCACTGTTTTACCACTCTCTCCTTCGCTATTCCCTCATTGCTTTGAAGCTCTATCACATACGTACCTGCTGCCAAACGGGCTATGTTTACTGATTCGCCTCGTTTCCAATTTTGCTGCAGCACCACATTCCCTTGCATGTTGTACACTTTTACAATACCAGCATTCCAAGTTGTATTCAACTGAACAGATTGACTGGCAGGGTTTGGATATACTTGCAACACGAATCCGGCCGTTACAACTGATTGCAGTTTTATCACCTGACTGTAGCTGTATTTTCCGTCTTTGTCTATCAACTTCAAACGGTAGTATTGTACACCCAACACTTTACTATCGGTATAGTTGTACGTAGCCGCTGCGCCTTTGGCAGCAACAGTTGTAATGCTGCTAAACCTTACACCATCTGCACTTCTTTCCAGTTGCATTTCTTTTGCATTTACCTCTGCACCGGTTGTCCAGCTAAGCTGATTGCCTGATGTCGTTGCTTTGCCTGTAAACTGACTCAGCGTAACAGGCAGTAACAAAAACTGATCATTGCCCAGGAAGAAACCACTAAAACCACTGG
Source organism: Phnomibacter ginsenosidimutans (assembly GCF_009740285.1). GTDB lineage: Bacteria > Bacteroidota > Bacteroidia > Chitinophagales > Chitinophagaceae > Phnomibacter > Phnomibacter ginsenosidimutans. The sequence continues at coordinate 1,353,503 of NZ_CP046566.1, read as the reverse complement.
TATTAAAAGTTACTTCCCAACGACTCATGGTTGCGTTCCAAACAACTGCGGTTGGCGTAATTTGTATACCCGGCTGCGAATAAGTGGATGGATGTCCGCTACCATCGCTGCTGGTACCACTGTATTTGTAAATACGAATATTATCTTTCAACTCCTCTGCATCTGCTGCATTGTAAGGCAAGTCGCTGCCATTGTAGGTAAGATTGTATTTGTCAAAATCATCCTGAGTATAGTAAAGGGTTACCACAGCCGTAGCTGTTGCAGCATTGCTTCTCGGCGTTATTTGATAGGTACGAGGTGCATACGGTACTCCGCCATAACTACCTGCTGTGTTCCCTACCCAAACCTTGCCATCAATTAATCCACTTACAGGTTGTGCACCACTCGGACGAACCAATGCCAGAGTGCGGCAATTGACACTTGTAGCCAAATAGTTACTGTCTATTTGAACCGTGATGGTTGATTCATCTTCATGAATAGCCAACTGCCCCTCTTCAGATCCGTTACAAGCAGCTGAAAATGATTTTACGTCGCCGTAAGCAGTACCTGCAATGTTGGTAGCATAAGCCCTGTAATAATAAAGTTGACCCAAAGTAAGCCCGGTTACAGATTGCTGGAAAGCCGCATTACCGCTTCCCATTGATACTGTTGTAACGCCCGGTTCACCCAGCACCGGTGTATTATCAGAAGTACTGTAAACAATGCCTTTAGCAGTGGCAACAGCCCCGCCATCAGCGGTAATATTGCCACCCAAAATTGCAGCGGTAGATTGCACCTTCCGCACATCATTGGTAACTACAGTTGGTGCTACCGCTGCTGCAATCACCAATACATTAGCAGTGCCCGTAATGGAACTGGTGGTACCGCTTACAGCATGTGTAGTACCAATGAGTGAAGCAACAGTCAAATCAATTGTTGCCAATCCATTGGCATCTGTGACGCTGGTAGCTGCTGAAAAACTTCCACCATTGGTCGAACTCCATGTAACCGTTTGCCCTGCCGTTGATACAGGATTATCATATTCATCAACTAACTGAGCTGTTACAGGAATGGTAGTACTAAATACTGCCGCAGTTGACAAAGTAATCATGTATTTACTAGCAACACCCGCAGTTACATTAATAGCGTCTGTATCATCATGTAAGCCCACATCACCATCTGGCAGCAAGGCATCTGATGCCGTTACTGAATAGCCATCTGCTTTAGTAGCGGTATACCAAAATGAAGCACTCGACTGACCATCTGGAATCACCACACTGGTAATAGTGTTGCCTGCAACGGCTGCGTCATAGAATGTTCCGGTAGTTCCATTTACAGAAAGATAAACAGTCAATGCACCTGTGGTAACAGCATTTGCATAGGCATCTGTACGTGACACGGTATACGCTGCTCTTTGACCTGCTACAATATCTGCAGGAGCATTCAATACCAAATGATATTGCACGTTAGGCGCTATCAAAGCAAGTGTGGCAACACCCGTTGCTGTAGGATCATCAACACTCACTGCAGTAATGGTTTTGTTGATGCCAGCTGTTGTCAGCGTCATGTTTTGTGGGGTTAACACACCAGCTGTAAAGCCAATGGTTTCTCCTGCACCAGCTGTAATGGTTGAAGTACTGGAGAGTACCACTTTACCAGTAAATGACGTGAATGTATTGCCTGCTCCAGCAGCACCATCTTTCGCTACAATCTTTATGGGAAATGACACACCTGCTACCTGTGTACCAATGCTGGCGTCCAGCGTATTGGTAATTAAAAAACTAGTAACACCGGTAACTGTTACAGCAGCAGACAATGGACTGGTGACTCCGCCAACAGTATTGGTAGCAGTAATGACTGCGCCTTTATACAATTGGCCCGCAGCAAGACCTGTAAGTGACCAGCTGGTACCGGTTGTAGTACCCACAGGGCTGCCATCAACATACACTGTAATGGTGCCACTCACGGGTGCTGTACCCGATACACTGGTACCACCTACTACATAGCTGCCTGTAATGCTTGGGGCGGCAGGTTGTGATGCAGCAACGGTTACTGTATTGCTGACAGCACTCAGGGTTTTACCAGTGGCTTTGGCATAGGCTGTCAACGCATTTGCTGGTGCTGTAGAAGAAAGCGTTAAGCTACTCACAGACCATGTGCCGTAAGCATTTACAGTAGTTGTACCCAACAATGTAGTACCTGCGTATAATGTAATAACCGTACCTGCGGCTTCCGTGCTGGTACCTGTCACTGTTTTGCCGCTACCAGCAATGTAAGCACCTGTAATAACTGGTGCAGTGGTAGCAACAGCCGATGCCTGCACAATAACAGCAGTTGACAATGGCGACAACATTTGGTTCGTTGTAGTACCTAAAGCCCTTGCCTCCAATCTATCACCATCTATAAGTCCGGTGATAGAAAATGAAGTAGACGCAGCCGATGCAATAGTAGTACCTGAAGTTCCTTTCAAAACACCATTTACATATATGTACAAAGTAGCCGTGCTGGCATCATTGTTTTTTACCGAGATACTTGTTGAACCGACATTGGCATATACAGGCGTAGTAGTTATAGAAGGGGCTACTGTAGGCAAACCATCAGATGAATTTCCATAAATGGCAGTGGATGAATATCCGGAAGTACATCCATTGTAAATCACTTTTGCTACATATGCTCCTTTTACAGCACCCGAAGAACCTAACGAATATTGCATAGTGCCCGTTACGCCCATGTATTGCGCAGGTGTTGCATTAATTGCAGTATAGGTTGTACCATTATTTGCCGTAAGGCTATATGCAATTACTTGTACGCTATTTGCAACAGGGGTAACACCTGCAGGCCAGCTCCAGGTGATGGTGAGATAAGCAGCACCTGTATTAGTGGCAGAAGTAATTGTAGGAACTGCCGTATAACAAATGGGGGCAGCAGTAACCGTAACCGCATCTGAAGCAGCAGATTCAGTTTTGCTACTGGCAGTAGCTTTAGCCGTAATTAAATCACCAGCTGCCAAACCCGATACACCGGATAACGTCCATGTATTACTACTAACGGTAGTGGTACCTATCAGCGTACCATTTTTGTAAACGTTGATAGTAGTACCGTCTGCTTCGCTGCTGGTACCACTAATACTTGTACTACCACTATTAATGCCAGCATTTACAACCGGCGTTTGACTCACAGCTGCAGGATAAGTATATCCATCTGTAAGATCAGACAACGGTGTTGCCGGAAAAGCCGTAATCAATGCTTTTGCTATTGCGGTTCTATCGTTGCCATACAAGCGGTCATCCACACCATTAAAATCAGATACCGTACCTGTAATACCACTGCCGGCACTTATCAATGTAACAAGCTGCAATCCTTACAGGCTCTGTCGTTACGTTTAATGCACTGAATGGAATGAAGAAATCGAGGAAATAATCTTTATCGCTGTTGTTCGTACTCAACGCTATGGAACGTTGGCAATAATTATCAATAGGAAAAGATTGCGTAAGCGTAGTAGTGGATTGCGTATGCTCATACACGGCTACAATTCCATTACTACCTGTCTGCAACACCACTTCTCTCTCAAACCCCGGATTGTTGCCACTCCAGGTACCAAATGTATTGTTGATGTCCATCAAAAATGAAAATCCTTTGGAAGAAGTAGCATTGCCACCCTGTCGGAAACGAATGATTAAATAATCGGTGCCCCCCACATTTTTTTTGAGGATGTAACAAGACTGCTGGTTGCTCGCAAAACTGGCGATATCTGTAAAACCACCCGCACCGCCGGAAGTAAGATCACCTACAGGTTCGCCGCCAAGCACTGGCAAGGGTATCATGCGCAATTCGCTATTGCTTCCGTAATCCGTGCCGGAAAAACCAGCAGTTGTCAACGATGTAAATCCATCACCATTAGGATCGAGTATTGACTTACCTAAGGCATTGCCAGCGGGCTTATAAATCAAGCCGGGCGTTTGTGCCAAAACTGTGTAGGTACACAGCAACAAAAGCACTAACGTGCTGATTTTTTTCTGGAGTTTCATAAAATGAATTTGAGGTATGGGAGAGGTAACTAAGAAAACGATATAGACAAATATTCAGACTGAGGCCTTAGCCATAAGCTTGAAAACATTGCACACTTGATAGAATAAAAATGACGCCAGGCCGACCGAAAATAGTGGCATCGGCATCAGAGTCTTTGCACACTGTAGCGTGTAAAAAAGTATTCATAAGAGAGATTTATCATTTACTTTCTTTCCTCAGGTACAGGATAAATCTCTTTGACAAAAGAACAATCAACTAGCAAAAAAAGCACAACTTTCAATACCAACAAAATACCTATAGTACAAACAACGACAGTCCTTGTAGTATAATGTATGGCCTATCTCAGACTACAAAATCATTTACATAAATGTAAAATGAGTGATTGAACGACTTAATGACAGAAATCATAAAACATTGTACTGTCAAAATAAAAGTATCCTTTTCAACGAAACAGGTCTTTAAAACCCGAGGCAAGATTCATTGGCTAGCATCTTACCTCGGGTCTACACTTTCAATACTGCTACAACTTCATCAACCTGGCTGTTTGTATGGCATCTTCAGCTTGAAGTATAATTGTATAATAACCTGGTTTCAATGTATTCAATTGCAACGGAGCTGGTTGCACCCATGGCTGTTGCATTACAATCCTCCCCTGTCCATCTATTATTTTCAATTGTGCTTTTGAAAGATTCGTTTGCAAATACACTTTTTGTTGTGCAGGATTAGGATGAACATTGAGTTGCGAAATCAGTTGTTGCTGACTGCGCCACTGCCACACATTGCTGTAACTCATTTTTCCATCTACATCCATTTGCTTCACCCGGTAATACAAGATTGAGGGTTGACCTGCTATAGACCCACTCCAATGATAACGCTGTATTTGTGTTGAATTTCCGCTTGCTGCTATAGCATTACTCACCGCTGTAAAATGAATGGCGTCCGTACTTTGTTCTACTATGAATGCTTTGCTGTTGATTTCTGTTTGAGTAGCCCATTTCAATTGAATGATATTATTGACGAGCTGACCTGTTAAGGTGAAACCCGTAACCGGCAATGTATACAGCAGGTTGATATTGTACGTTGCGGGTGTCGCATCTTCCTGCCCTGCTGCATCAACCAATGCGTACGTAAAACTTGTTGATGTTTTGCTGATATCATTAAAACGGATGGCCAATAAATATGGATCATAATTACTAATCGTTGTATTGGCAGTTACAGGCACTCCATTGTACAACAATGTAGCATCGGCTGGCGCAGGTATTGTTTTAATCACAAAAGTTGCGCCAGTGCTTACACTATTAGCAGTCGGGCTAAGTTCGGGGTCGCTCCCACTCAAGGGAAAATTATCTAACTCATACAAACGCCCAAGCGATAACTGAATGCCGACATTATCTGTTTTATTATCCGATATTGGCAACTGGTTCATTCCTAATATGGCATTGCTTACATCAGTGCTGACAATGGAAACACTGAGTTTACCGTCAACCGTTCCATCATTGCCGGTACCTGTTCCATTTTTTTCACCAACACTTGCCCAACCCGATATGGCGCTATATGTACTTAAGCTACTTCCATAAGCCCGAGAAGATGAAGACAGAATTAAGGTATAAGAAGACGATGGCTGAATACCATCTGCAGTAGCGAAACTAAAAAGTACCATCTGCAGCAATAGCTTTGCTGGACAGTACGTACCCGGCTGCTGATACAAGATTGATATATGTTCCACCTCCGTTACTTCCTGTTCCGTCTATTTGATTGTCTGTCATGCCATCAGCATCATTGTATACATTACCACTGATGTTTAATGGAGGACAACCAAATGATGCTGCAAAAACTGCAGGAACAGATTTATATGCTCCTTCCAATACAGTAATCTCAAAGTTTCTGGTACCGCTCGATGCAGGCACCCGGCCATTGTAATACTTCATCGCATCCAACATCGCCTCTACTTGTGCGGTGGTAAATGTGCCTGAAGTTGGCGTAATTCTAATTGTATCAACACCAGTACCACCAGCAATTTTAGCCACATTGTAGGTAACACTACTTAATGTAAAGTTTTGAGTACTGTTTGAAGTAAAGCCTAACTTAATAGTATCAGTACTGCTGGCAGGACTGTTCGGAATAAACATCTCCTGAGTACCATTCAAAATGGTAGCTCTTTCGAACACAAAGTCGATGGCACTGATGGTGCCTACGGTGCCGGTAAGATTTGTTGCTCCTGCGGTAATAGAAACCGGATCTTTACAAAAACTACCGGTATTATCGATACCTGTAGTGCCCGTATTCAAATCGAGCACCGGAACCGATAAAGTAGTAGGCGTTGTTGTCCATACCGGCCCTTGGCCAATATCTAAGAAATAATAAGCTGCACCATTGGCGCCCCCCACTACAATTTCAAAATGGCTGACTGTAGTATAAATAATCCTGATTCGGTTTGCATCGGCTGTTACAGCAGTTGTATTGGCATTTGTACTTGATCTAAATCTGGTTAAGCCTGTTGCTGCACTGTATGAAACAATAATATTGCTGCCCGTGCCAGTTAATAATTGAGCCGAATTGAATTCACCAAAATCATTGTACTGATTTGAATTGGTACCACCATTTCCGTCAATGTCGTAAGTATTGAGATATACATTTTGCAAGATGACATTGGTGCCCGTATTGGTAGTGTTGTTGTAACTACCACCCAATATAAACTGGAAAAGAAACTTACAACTTCCTCCCGCAACATCCCAACTAAAAGTAGGCGCAAAATATCGGTCCAGGTTTGCCGACATGCCGGTACCGGTTGATGATGAATAATCAAATGGAATAGTTCCGCCAGCAGCACTGCCGGGCAATGTGAATGTGCCACCAGATATACTTACTGTAGTTACAATGCAATCGATTTGCTGACTGCCAATAGTAATCACATTGGTGTAGAGCGTTATATTTCCTGCGGCACTGCCATTTGTGCCAACTTTGTGCACTTTATTAGCAGCCAAAAAATCAATATTGGCAAAGTTGGCATCAAAAACCTGTTGCGAATAAGCCGGAACTACCAGCATTAATGAAGACAACACAAGGGCGAAAGGCCATAAAAAGAAAGGGTTGAGTAGCGATTTTTTCATATTGAAAGGTTGAGTTTGCCGATGATGGAAAATCATTCTGATACTCAACTCTTTTGCAATTTCATAAATACAAACCCTGTTAACTACCTCATTACAATGAAGCAGACAACAAGCCTTACTATCCTATTTATCAATAGCATAGCAGGTATCATAATTCGTACAGAAACCTATGATATCAACATGATTTACCTCTAGGATTTTCTTTCTTTCAGAGGGGACAATAAGGGCAAATCATCTTTGCATGACGCAAAAAGTGTGCGAAAAAATAACTTTTATCATTTCCTTCCAAAATAATTTTAGCCAATGTTTGTAGTTGGCCCGTACACAGCTTTACAATCAAAAACCATAACAAAGTTCCTGCTCATCAATGTTGCAAAACCTGACGTATGTCATGGTTTCACCTGCAGGTATTGGGGCAAAAGAAAGAGGAACAACAAGTGTTCCTCTTTCTATAATTTACTAATTCGGTATTAAGACCGCCGGCAACCCTGCCTGTTGATACAATTTATTGAAGGCTGATATTTCATTGGCCAGCATTTGCTGCATGGCTGCTTTTTGCTTTTCCCAAATGGCATGCATGGCATCAAACTGCTCCTTTTGTCCTTTGGTTACATAAGGAATATTGGTGTCCATTTCGCCACGCAGGAAAATGTAGTCGGCAGAAAGTTTGTTTACAAAATTGATGATATCATCATTGGATTGAGCCTTGTTTTGTACCAGTTCATCTTCCCACTGCTGCAGTTTTTTCACAATGGCCTGGCCTTGGTCGTACAAGGTTTTTTGCGCCGCATTTTTAGCCAGACGTTCGTTGATGCCTGCTACTTGCTGCCGCACTTTCCGCATATTCAGCACCGACTGATGAATGTCGTTGATATCATCTTCCACTTTCTTTTGCCATTGTTGCTGCTCGGCATACTCAGCTTTGGTGGCTGTAATTTTTGGATGAGGCATTACACGTACTTGGGTCGTTGCTTCTTTGCTACCCATACGCAACCGCAGCAAGTACGCACCTGGCGCCACTTTGCGTCCCTGATAACTGCCCTCAATAAATACTCTTGGCACACCTTTTAAAGTTGGGTATCTCAAATCCCACACAAAGCGGTGCAAACCTTTGCTGGCAGGCAATACGGGATCAGCATCGGGCCCGCCGGGGAATGACACAAACTCCGGATCGGCTTTGGAAGAATAAGTCCGAACTACTTTACCGATGTCATCAATCACGTCGAGGTACAAGGTGGCCGAATCTGCCACATCTTCGTGCAACTGATAATACACGACTACACCACTCGCAGCATTTACACCAGCACTAAGTGTAGCAGCACCTATTTCCTTTGCTGCCGGATCGTATTCGCCATCGAGCATGCTGCCCGAGCTGGTGCGTATTACATCGTTGGGTTTGTAAATAGCGAAACTGTTGGCAGATTCACGTCCTTTGTATTGACGCAACATGTGTAAATCGTCCAACACCCAGAAAGAACGGCCCATGGTTGCAGCAATGAGATTGTTATGATGAATCCGCAAATCTGTTACAGGCGTAACAGGTAATCCGAACTGCAGCTGTTGCCAGTTGGCACCATCATTCCATGAAACATACAAACCTGTTTCGGTGCCGGCAAACAACAAGCCTTTGCGGGTATCATCTTCCCGAATCACTCTGGTGTAAGCTCCATCAGGAATGCCGCTTACGATTTTTGTCCACGTAGTACCATAATCATTCGACTTGTACAAAATAGGCTGCTTACTATTGAACTTGAAGGTAGTAGCAGCAATGTATACAGTCGCCTTATCGTGTGGCGATACTTCAATACTATTGATGAGGCACTCTTCCAGGTTAGCAGGAGTAACGTTCTTCCAGGTTGTGCCACCATCTTTGGTGAGCTGTACAAAACCATCATCGCTACCCGTGTACATCACGCCTTTTTCATGCTTTGATTCCGTTACATAAGCAATGGTGCCATAGTTTTCGCCACCAGCACCTTCGTTGGTAAATGGTGTACCACTCATGCCCTGCTTGCTTTTATCGTTGCGGGTAAGATCTGGTGAAACAGCAGCCCATGTTTTACCGCCATCGCTGGTTTTAAACAACACATTGCCTGCATGATAAAACGTGTTGGCTTCGTGCATGCTGTAAATGATCGGCGCATTCCAGTTGAAACGGTACTTCATGTCTTTAGGCATGAGTGCCTGATATTGGATTGGTGCAACCATCACGCCTTTTCCTTCTTTGGCATCTGTGTCCAGCAGCTCGATAGTGCCCTGATAACTACCACCCATTACCCAACGTGGGTTGTTGGGATCGAAAGCCAGAAACGCACTTTCACCACCAGCACTGTAAGTCCACTCTCTTTCACCGATGCTCCAACCGGCGGGGTTATTGCTCATGATTTTTACACTGGTATTGTCTTGCTGACCAGCGTAAATATGATACGGCCACTGATTGTCTACATTGATGCGATAAAACTGTGCAGTAGGCTGATTGTTTTGCGTACTCCAGTTGCCACCAGCATTGAAGGTGACCGCTGCACCACCATCATTGGCGATAATTTGGTTTTGGTTGTTAGCAGGGTTAATCCACAACTGATGGTAATCGCCATGCGTACCGCGAATATTGGTCCATGTTTTACCAGCATCCACCGATTTTAAACCCGGTGAGTTTAATACATACACCGTATTCTCTTCTTGCGGATCCGCAAATACTTCTACATAGTACCAAGCCCGTTGTGTAAGGCGGTGATCTTTACTGGCCTGAAAAAAGGAAGCACCTGCATCGTTGCTGATGTACAAGCCACCTTGCTCTTTGTCCCAGTCGCTTTCAATCAGGGCATACACTTTATTGGGGTTTGCTCTGGAAATGCTCACACTCATTTTACCCAATTGTTTAGGAATGCCTTGTTCAATTTTATCCCAGGTGTCACCACCATCTACACTCTTGTACAAACCGCTTCCTTTACCGCCGCTACGTACTTCCCAAGGATAGCGCTGATGATCCCACATGGCGGCATACAACACTCTTGGATTGCTGACGTCAATATCCAAATCGGCACAGCCAGTGCTATTGTCAACAAACAACACTTGCTTCCATGTAGCACCGCCATCAACAGATTTGTACACGCCCCGCTCCGGGTTGGGGCCATACAAATTGCCCTGCGCTGCTACGTATACAATATCAGGATTAGTGGGGTGAATCCGTATCCAGCTGATTTGCTCCGTTGCTTTCAATCCCACATGCTTCCAGGTTTTGCCTGCATCAGTGCTTTTGTACACGCCATCACCGTAGCTGGTCATTACACCACGGGGTGCATGCTCTCCCATACCCACGTATATTACATTTATGTCGCTTTCGCTTACAGCTACTGCACCAACAGATCCTGTGTTGAAATAGCCGTCAGAAATATTGAACCAGGTTTGCCCGGCATTTTCTGTTTTCCAAACACCGCCACCAGTTGTACCCATATAGTATACCTGTGGATTGCCTTTTACGCCTGTGGCAGTAACAGACCGGCCACCACGAAATGGCCCGATGCTGCGAAACTTTACAGACCGCAAATCTTCAGCAGCCGTTGACTGGCTTAATGCAACATTTTCAGTTGGTTGCACTGCAACGGCAGGCTTTTTCCTTTGAGCCATTGCCATGTATTGACTTAAAGTCAACGCAGCAAGTAATAGTAAGATTTTCATGTGCTTTATTAAAAATGAAAAATCGAAAATGCTTGTAAATCAGAAATCAGGATCGAAAATGAGTTCGTTGTAAAATTTGGTTCGCTTTGCAAAAGTTTACTTTAATGATTCCTTCAAAACCCAATTTCTGATTTTCCCTTTTATGAATGACGTGTGCTTTTCTGAGGAAAGATAAACCAGGTAGGCTATTAGTAAAGCAATGGCTATAGTGAAGGCGAATACCCCCATGCTTCCAGTACTAATGGCCTCACTTTTGGTGACACCCAGGTACGACAACAGTGATATGACAGGAGCATGAGTTAAGTACAAACTGTAGGAAAAATCTGCTAGTTTGCTTCCGGTTTTATCTATTTGTATGGCCAGCTTATTCGTTGGCTGACTTTGAATAAGTTGCCGAATAAAAAGAGATGCAATAACAGCAAGTAAAATGGTTGTTACACTATCATTTAAAAATGAAATGCCAAGGCTTACCGCTTTCGTTGGGGCTGTAAGCTGAGACAGTGCAACAGCCGCCATTAACATCAATAGCCAGAATACATTTTTAAAGATTGAGGGCTTAGCAGATGCCGGTATAAAGTATGCGAAAGCGCCTATCAGCCAAACAAATAAATACTTTGCTTCAAACTCTTTCGTAAATATTAGCAATATAATGGCCAGTAATACAAATGCGAATAATATACTCCAGCGTTTTACTCCGCGGGTAATGACCATAACTGCACCCATAAACACATAAAACCATACTTCATATGCCAATGACCAAACCGGATAGTTATAATGAAATGAAGTAAAAATTCCCTGTACAGAAAAAAGACTGCCTAATAAATCGATATACGGAATCGGTTTCCCAATTATCAAATCAATCAGCACCACTAATAAAACAGAGGCTAACAAAGGAGTAATGATTCTGACGACTCTATCAATGGCATATCTTGTAATATCCACTTTATTGCTCAATATTTTTTCAAGCGACCTGCCGCCAACTAAGTACCCGCTCAACACGAAGAAAATCAATACAGACTCATCTCCCAATCTGGTAACCAAATAAAATGCAGTGGTGAATATGTTTTGCTGATGCTTTGGCAATTCGCTGTAATCCACAAAAAAATCGGCCCTGTAATGTGCTGCCACTACCGCAAAAGCGGCAATAAATCTTACTAAATCTAACCAAGGATAATGTCGTTTCATCTTTCTTACTCAATTATACTGCATACAAAAAGTCCATACCAATACAATACATTGTACTGAATTTTAATCTTCAATAATACGACGTCTTATTGCAAGGATTTCAGCACTTGTAGTAATAATGGAAAAGCAGGCTCTGCCATCGTGCCGTGGTCGAAACCTTCGAGCTCAAACAGCTGCACTTGCTTGTGGCCTACCAATTGCAACATTCGCCACAGGTACGCATTTTCTTCGTAGCGGCCCAATAGCTCTTTGTTGCGGTCGCCGGTGATAAGGGTAATGGGTGGTGAATTAGGCCGCACATGATACAACGGTGCCATGGAATCGATTGTGGGTTGCTTTTCAGCAATGCCGTTTTCTTTTCGAATGGTAAAATGCGTAATGGCCTGCCCGCTGAATGGCACCAACGCAGCAATGCTGTCCGCATCCACGTCATGCACCTGTAAATACTTTTTATCCAGCGTTATCATCATGCCCAAGTAACCTCCTGCCGAGTGACCACTCACTACAATCTTTTTGAGCTGCCACCAAAGCGACTGATGTTTTTATACACCCATGCTACTGCAGCAAGCAGCATCTTCAATATATGCAGGTGATTGTACCTTTGGCGATAATCGATAGCCAACACCTACCACTATGTAACCCTTTTCCTGCAAGGCTTTGGGCAATTCCTTTTTGCCGCCGGTAATGCCACCACCATGAAACCACACAACGGTAGCTACCTCTTTTTTACCCACGGGATAATATACATCAAGTACACATTGCGATGCCTGGTAAGCATCCTGCTTTGTGTCTTCTGGATAATAGGACAGATTAGCTACTGTATGATAATTGGATTGTGCAAAGGCGGAAAAACTGCAACACAACAACAACCAGAAACAAATATTTTTCATGCACTGAAAATACAACCAGTGGCCACCTGTACAAAAAAAGAAACGGCCCGCACCGTTTGGTACAGACCGTTTACAAATAATGACTATTGCAATAAATTAAGCACCCAGTTTGGCTTGCAGGTTGCTGTCAATGGCATCGAGGAACTCTTCTGTATACAGATAGTGTTCGCCATGATTTACCTTATTGCCATGAATACATACGGCAAGATCCTTGGTCATTTTGCCGCTTTCAACGGTTTCAATACACACCGCTTCGAGTGCATTGGCAAAGTTGATGAGGGCATCGTTGCCATCGAGCTTACCACGGAAAGCCAAACCACGTGTCCACGCAAAAATGCTGGCGATGGGGTTGGTGCTGGTTGGCTTACCTTTTTGGTGTTCGCGGTAGTGGCGGGTTACGGTACCGTGTGCAGCTTCTGCTTCCATGGTTTTGCCATCAGGCGTAACCAATACAGAAGTCATGAGACCGAGTGAGCCGAAACCTTGTGCTACGGTATCGCTTTGTACGTCGCCGTCGTAGTTTTTACAAGCCCATACAAAGTTGCCGTTCCACTTCAGGGCACTGGCTACCATGTCATCAATGAGGCGGTGCTCGTAAGTTATGCCCGCTGCTTCAAACTGCGCTTTGAATTCGTTGTCGTAAATCTCCTGGAAGATGTCTTTGAATCGACCATCATATTTTTTCAGGATGGTGTTTTTTGTACTCATGTACAAAGGCCAGCCTTTCTGTAAGCTCATGTTCATACAACTGCGGGCAAAGCCTTTAATGCTTTCATCCACATTGTACATGCTCATGGCTACGCCCGGGCCTTTAAACTGGAACACTTCATGCTCAATTACCTGGCCGTCTTCACCTTCAAACTTCACTGTGAGTTTGCCTTTGCCGGGCACTACAAAATCGGTGGCACGGTACTGGTCGCCAAATGCATGACGGCCAACAATGATGGGAGCATCCCAGGTTGTTACCAAGCGGGGAATGTTGTTGATTACGATGGGCTCACGAAATACAGTGCCGTCCAGAATGTTGCGGATGGTACCATTGGGGCTCTTCCACATTTGCTTCAGGTTAAACTCCTTCACACGGGCCTCATCGGGGGTAATGGTAGCACACTTAATACCCACACCATATTCTTTGATGGCGTTGGCGGCATCCACTGTTACCTGATCGTTGGTTTGGTCGCGGTACTCCACGCCCAGGTCATAGTATTTAATGTCGATGTCGAGGTAAGGAAGAATCAGTTTGTCTTTGATGAACTTCCAGATAATGCGTGTCATTTCGTCGCCATCGAGTTCTACCACAGGATTGGCTACTTTAATTTTTTCTGCCATAGCTGTATAAACTTTTTGTAGGTTCTGCTCGTAATTACTGCTGTTAGAATATCTTATTTCAGCATTACGAATTTTTTCAATGAAAGGGCAACAAAGATACCTGTTTGGGCTATTCATTTTGGCCATGTTTCCAACGCTGATTGCGGCATCGTTTGCGGGCTGCACCAAGCGGAGTGCCGGCACTGGCCCCAATGTGGTAGTGCCGCCTCCCGACACGCTGCCTACCCTTGCCAAACTCAACTACCTGGCACTGGGCGATAGCTATACCATTGGCCAAAGTGTGGCGGTAGATTCCAGATTTCCTCATCAGGCGGTGGCTATTCTCAACAGCCGTGGCTACCGGCTGAATGAGCCACAATACATTGCTCAAACCGGCTGGACAACCGGTGCTTTGCTCAATGCCATTCAAACTCAAAACCCAACCGCCAACTTCGATGTGGTAAGTTTGTTGATTGGCGTCAACAACCAATACCAGCAGCGCAGTCAGGAGGAATACCGGCAGCAGTTTAGCAGCTGCCTGCAGCAGGCCATACGGCTGGCCGGCAACCGCAAAAACAGGGTGTTTGTACTCAGCATTCCCGACTATAGTGTTACCCCATTTGCCCGCAACGCCGATACCGCCAAAATTGCCCGGGAGATTGATGAATTCAACCGCATCAACAAAGAAATTACACTGGCCGCAGGCATTGTGTACATCGACATTACACCGGGTAGCCGCGAAGGCCGCACAGATGCCAGCCTCATTGCCGGCGACGGCCTGCACCCCAGTGGTAAGGAATATGCCAAGTGGGCGGCACTACTGGCCGATGCCATGGCACCCGTGCTGCGCTGATGCTTTGGCCAAAAGAAGTAGGCCCAACGCTTTCCGTTCATGAACCAATCGGCCCTGTTTGGCATTATTTATGTGCAGCAATGCAGGAAAGGTTTTAGTTTTCATCTCTCATTCATCAAAAGAAAAATCCCATGAAGAAGTTTTTATTGTTTGCCAGCCTGGCCGTAGTTATGACCAGTTGTTTTGGACAGGAAAAGAAACCTGCCAGCCCTCGTGAAACCGTGAGTAGTGCAGATGTAAGCGTATCATACGGCCGTCCTTCTAAAAAAGGCCGGGTGATTTTTGGCGAGTTGGAAAAATTTGGCAAAGTATGGCGCACAGGAGCCAATGAAGCCACAGAAATTACCTTCAAAAAAGACGGCATGTTTGGCGGCAAAGCCGTGAAGGCCGGCACTTATACCCTCTTCACTGTTCCTGAAAAAGGTGAATGGACCGTTATCCTCAACAGCGAACTGAAGCAGTGGGGCGCTTACAACTACGATAAGATTAAAGACAAAAATGTGCTGGAAGTAAAAGTGCCTGCTCAAACAACTACTGATGTAACAGAGCAACTCACCATTACCCTCAGCAGCAGTAGCATGACCATTGCCTGGGACCAAACAAAAGTGGAAGTGCAACTGCAGTTTTAAGTAGTTTTAGTAGATAGTAAAGAATACGGACTGTTTTTTGACACAGTCCGTGTTCTTTGTTGGTCACTTTAAAACTTATACAATAAAAAAAGCCGAAGCATGAGCTCCGGCTTTATATAGTTGGACAAAAGAGTCTTAGCTAAGTTTTTCTACCTGCATGTAGTTGAGTTCTACTGGAGTAGAGCGGCCAAAGATTTTTACAATCACCTTCAGCTTTTTCTTTTCATCGTTTACTTCTTCAATTACACCATTAAAGTCGTTGAAAGCACCGTCGATGATTTTGATGGTTTCGCCTACAATAAATGGTTCACTCATGGTGATGCCCTGCTCACTCATTTCATCCATTTTGCCGAGCATTTTGTTTACTTCGGCTTTGCGGAGGCAAATGATTTTTCCTTTCGAACCTTTTCCATCTGTAAGGAAGTGCATGATGTTGGAAATATTGCTGATATGCTGAATCATGTCTTCGTTCAGCTTACCATCAACCACTTCCATAAAAACGTAACCAGGATAGAAGTTCTTTTCCCGCATTACCTTTTTACCATTCTGCACTTTATACACCTTATCCATGGGCAGAAAAACCTGTACAATACGGTCGGCCCAGCCTTGGCGTACCACGTCTTTGTCAAGGTATTCTTTTACAGAACGTTCCTTGCCACTTACCACACGCAGCACATATACCACTTCGTGTCTACCTGAGGTGTAGTTGGTGTATCCATTACTTAAAGAATGAGTAAACGAGTTTGAGAAGATTTTCAGAGGCGATATCCATTACCCATACCATAGCGGTAATCAGCAATGTAGCAACGAGTACAATTACAGTTGATTGCTGCAGCTGGTTCCACGTTGGCCAGGTGACTTTTTCTACCAGCTCGTGGTAACTTTCCTGAAAATGGGTGCCAATTTTTTTCATACAATAGAGTGCTTTTCGCGAAAAGAAGCACGGGCAACAGGATTCGAACCCGTATCAACGGTTTTGGAGACCGCTATTCTACCATTGAACTATGCCCGTAAAAAAGAAGTACGAGGGTTGAAGAACGAAAGTAGAAGTTTTGTACAACTTCTGCTTTCGTACCTCGTACTTCGTACTTGATTATTACTTGATGATCTCAGTTACCTGACCAGCGCCTACGGTACGGCCACCTTCGCGGATAGCGAACTTCAGACCTTTTTCCATAGCGATTGGCTGAATCAATGTAACGTGCAGAGAAGTGTTGTCACCAGGCATTACCATCTCAGTGCCTGCAGGCAGAGCACACTCACCAGTTACGTCCGTAGTACGGAAGTAAAACTGAGGACGGTATTTGTTGAAGAAAGGAGTATGACGACCACCTTCTTCTTTGCTCAGTACGTAAACTTCACCTTTGAACTCAGTGTGTGGAGTAATAGAACCTGGTTTGCAGATTACCATACCACGACGGATCCGAGTTTTTTCAATACCGCGGAGGAGCAGACCAGCATTGTCACCAGCTTCACCTTCGTCGAGGAGTTTTTTGAACATTTCTACACCAGTAACGGTAGAGGTGAGTTTCTCAGGCATCATACCTACGATTTCAACACCTTCACCAACTTTGATACGGCCACGTTCGATACGACCGGTAGCAACTGTACCACGACCAGTGATAGAGAATACGTCTTCCACGCTCATCAGGAAAGCCCTGATCAACCGGGCGGGGAGGCAGCGGAATGTATGTATCAACAGCTTCCATCAGTTCGTCGATAGCAGCCAACCACTTTTCTTCACCAGCCAGGGCGCCTGTAGCAGAACCCTTGATGATTGGAGTGTTGTCACCGTCGAAACCGTAAGAGCTGAGGAGGTCACGAATTTCCATTTCAACCAGTTCGAGCAACTCAGGGTCGTCTACCAGGTCTACTTTGTTCATGAACACAACGATCTTAGGAACACCTACCTGGCGGGCCAAGAGGATGTGTTCTTTAGTTTGAGGCATAGGACCATCGGTAGCAGCCACAACCAGGATTGCACCGTCCATTTGTGCAGCACCAGTAATCATGTTTTTCACATAGTCAGCGTGACCAGGGCAGTCAACGTGAGCATAGTGACGATTAGCTGTTTGGTACTCTACGTGAGCGGTGTTGATGGTGATACCACGCTCTTTTTCTTCGGGAGCAGCATCAATTTCATCATAACCCTTTTTTTCTGCCAAACCCTTGTTAGCAAGGATGTTAGTGATGGCAGCGGTAAGGGTGGTTTTACCGTGGTCAACGTGGCCGATAGTACCTACGTTAACGTGGGGTTTTTCCCTCTTAAAGGTCTCTTTTGCCATTTTTATTTGTTTTTGTTGTGGTTTATTTATTCTAACAGCCGGCGAACCGGAAATTAAAAACTTGGAAACCGGAAAATCATACAGCTATGCTGTGTTTTCAACCGGATTGTAGTGGAGCCGTTGATGAGAATTGAACTCACGACCTCTTCCTTACCAAGGAAGTGCTCTACCACTGAGCTACAACGGCTTTTCAACCGATGACAACGAACTGCTGACATTATACAGTTTCTAAACTGCATCTAACCTGTCAATTGCCTGTTGTCAACTGTTCGGTGAGCGGGAGACGAGGCTCGAACTCGCCACCTATAGCTTGGAAGGCTATCGCTCTACCAAATGAGCTACTCCCGCAGAAGCTTGAGTAAAAACACTTTCGTGCTTCAACTCTCAAAAGAACTTTTTTCAGCAAAAAATGCAACAGATTGACTGAAGTCAATTGTTACATTCTCTTGTTGAGTGGTGGGCAGTGGAGGATTCGAACCTCCGAAGTCGAAAGACAGCGGATTTACAGTCCGCCCCATTTGGCCGCTCTGGAAACTGCCCTTGTAAAGCCAGATAAACGAGCCGCGAAGTAAGTTGTATTCAACCACACTGCAAACTCTGTTTTCCACACTTCAAATGAGCCACTTGTCGGAATCGAACCAACGACCTACTGATTACAAATCAGTTGCTCTACCAGCTGAGCTAAAGTGGCGTTTCTGTTGAATTTCCAGCGATGCTGCAATTCAGAACAAAGAACTACCCCGTTTTTTCGGGATGGCAAAAGTAAGCGAATTAGGTATACGTCAAAAAAAAATGGAAAAAACTTTTTTACTGCCCCATTAAGTGCTTTCTACAGCTATGGCAAAAGCCACTCAGCTGTTTGGTTTTGTCCTTTCCTTCCGCATCTGCCAGCAGGCAATTGGGCTGCTTACAATGTGGCAATCCGCTGGTATGTGCCAGTTCATGCAATGCTATTTTAAGGAGCTTGTGCCTACGCTGCTCTGCCGTGGTTGAAGCGCTATGCAACCTGTAATCAGACACTACACAAACGCTTCCTGGCTGATGTGCCAACCCCATCACTCCCCAATTGTATTGTTTGATGGTTGTAGCGGCAATGTCTTTCCCGGTTATTGCCAGCCGCTTTTCTCCCGGCAAGCGGGCATCTTTTTTCATCCAGTGCAAAATGCTATCTGCCCAGTAGCGTTTGCGGGCTGCATACCATGCATTTGCTGGAATGGTGGACGCCGGTAAAATTTCAACAGGCACATCTAAACTGTCTGCTATTGCCATTTTCAAAAATTGAAGGGCAGCTGTATCCGCATCATCCAACGGCAGTATTTGCACTGCGATGATAGGTTTGCTTGTAGCTTTCAAAAAGGTTTCCGCTGCCGAAGGCTGCTTGCAGGACCAACTACAACAGCAGCATATAATCAAGAAAAAGAATGGGGATGTAAAGTAGAAAGGCATGTATTCATGATTCATACAAAAGCCCCGCTTTGGAGGCGGGGCTTTTGTAAAATGTTAGGCAAGTTTTTCTTTTTTTCGTTTTATCTGTGTACAAACGCTTTCAAATGCGTTGTCAAATGACTCTTCAAAAGATTTACTACTGGATTTTACAAATACCTCGTTTTTAGGAATGGTGACTTTGATTTCTGCTACTTTGTCTTTGATGGTGTGTACTACATTGTCCAGTTTAAGAAATACATCTACTTTAATAATGCGGTCGTGATAGGTACTCAGTTTGGCGATTTTCTTGTTCACGTGTTCAATCAGTTTTTCGTCTGCATCAAACCGCACAGATTGGATGTTCAAGGTCATAAACAACTCAATTTTAAGTGAATAAATAAAGAACTAATCAGGACGATCCGTTGGATACTACATAGGCTTTGATTTTACTGGAAGTTACAACTTTTCAATTGTAAAAAACGAAACCCCATCTACTAATTGAGGAAATTTTAAGCCCACTATATTTTAAGCCTTGGGATGCGCCTGACGATGTACATCTTTCAGTTTTTCGATGCTGTTGTGGGTGTAAATCTGCGTGGCAGCCAAACTACTATGGCCAAGCAATTCTTTGATGGCATTAAGATCAGCCCCGGCATTGGCCAGGTGTGTTGCAAAACTATGCCGTAGCACATG
Source organism: Phnomibacter ginsenosidimutans (assembly GCF_009740285.1). Classification (GTDB taxonomy): domain Bacteria; phylum Bacteroidota; class Bacteroidia; order Chitinophagales; family Chitinophagaceae; genus Phnomibacter; species Phnomibacter ginsenosidimutans. Next base: position 1,333,439 of record NZ_CP046566.1, on the reverse strand, counting down.
CGGACTTCTTTTGGCCAATGACGACACTTCTCCAAGATACTTAACCACCGTTCGGTACACAATATGTGGCGTTAACTTCTTGCCCTTTTCATTTACCAGCACATAAGTTGTGTCCGGCGTTTCCAGTTGTCTTCTTTTTTCGGCCATGTACTGCGCCAAATGCGCCAGCAACAAAGGGCTTACCGGAATCAGCCTTTCCTTATTGCCTTTGCCCAAAATACGCAGTACCCGCTGCCCGCTGTCTACCTGACTTTCTTTGAGGTTGATCAGCTCTGCCCTACGCATGCCGGTCTGGTACAACAACTCCAGTATCATTTTTTCCGTAAAGCCCAGCCATGTATCAGGATACACAATGTTGTTCCAGAGTTTATCAATCTCCGTTTCGTTGGCAAATGAAGGCAGCTTGCGGGGCACTTTCGGCCCGTTGATAATGGCAAGTGGATTGGTATTCAACCATTGCTGGCGGCGCATAAACCTGAACCAGGATTTCAATGCACTCAGCTTTCTGTTGATGGTACGGGCCTCCATGCCATCGTCTTTTAACTGAGCCAGCCAGGTGCGAATCATGGATGTACTGATTTCAGCCACATCTGTACTTACATCAAACTGCTGTTGCAGAAAAAAACTGCACTGTGCTAAATCATGCTGGTATGCCTGAATGGAATGCGCTGAATAACGCTTTTCGAATTTTAAATAATCAAGAAAACGGGCTATCGCGGTTGATACATCCATACACAAGAATAGCCATAAAGGTATACCCCTTATGGCTATAGAATATTAATCGGTTTATCCGAGTAAATTATGCTTCGATTTTGCCGCTGGCAATCTGCTGCTTGTAAACTGCCTTCAGTACCTGAGCACGACGCTTAATAGAAGGCTTAGTAAAGCTTTGACGTTCACGCAATTGAGTCAGCGTTTTGGCACGTTCAAATTTCTTCTTATACTTCTTGAGTGCCTTGTCGATGTTTTCGCAGTCTTTCGAATCAATGATTAACATGGAATGATACCCCCTTTGGTAATTTTAAGGGCGCAAAAATAGGATTATTTCATTACCAGCCAACCTTTTCCTGCAATTTTGTTGAAACAGTTTGACGAAACTATGTTTACAGGCATTGTAGAAACCACCGGAACCGTTGTGGCAGTAAGCCAAACGGGCACCAACAGTACTTTTACCATCGAAAGTTCTTTGAGCCATACCCTCAAAACCGACCAAAGTGTGAGCCACAACGGTGTATGTCTCACAGTTGAAAATGTGGCCAATGGCACCCATACCGTTACCGCTATTGCAGAAACCCTCAGCAAAACAAACCTTGGTCATTGGCAGGCAGGCACCACGGTCAACCTCGAACGCTGCGTACCAATGAACGGCCGCCTCGATGGCCATTTGGTGCAAGGCCATGTGGATGCCACTGCCACCTGCGAATCAGTAAGCAATCAGGATGGCAGCTGGCTGTTTACCTTCAGTTATCCTCAACAATTTGCCCACCTCATTATTGAAAAAGGAAGTATTTGCCTGAATGGCATCAGTCTTACGGTGTTTAATTTGGTCGACAATCTTTTTTCTGTAGCCATCATCCCCTACACTTTTGCGCATACCAATATGCAGCACCTGCAAGCTGGCCACACAGTGAATATTGAATTTGATATGGTAGGAAAATATCTTGCCCGCTGGAAAGAACTTGGCGTATAAACTAAGAAGCTGTTACTCATGCAAAGCCATCCACATGTAGCCATTGCACTGCTCAATTACAACGGGCGAAAGCATCTGGAAACTTACTTGCCAAGTGTACTCAACGTTACTTATCCCAACCATAGCATTTGGGTAATAGACAATGCCTCTACCGATGACTCAGTAGCCTTTTTGCAACAGCATTTTCCACAGGTAAAATTGGTTGTAAACCCAATGAATGGCGGCTTTGCACAGGGCTACAACATGGGCTTACAGCACATTGATGCACCCTATATTTTACTGCTCAATACAGATGTGGCTGTAACACCCGGCTTTTTGCACCCCCTCACAGACAGTATGGAACGCCAACCCGATATGGCTTTTATACAACCACGTATTTGTGCAGACAAAAACCCACAATATTTTGAATACGCTGGTGCCGGTGGCGGGTTAATGGATATGCTGGGTTATCCTTTTTGCCGCGGTCGTTTGTTTGAGTCTGTTGAAAAAGATGATGGACAATATAACGATGAGCAATTGTTGTTTTGGGCATCGGGTGCGGCAATGCTTGTACGTAAAAAAGTGTTTGATGGTTTGGGCGGCTTCTACCCTTTCTTTTTTATGCACAATGAAGAGATAGACTTGTGCTGGAGAGCACTCAACAATGGATGGACAGTTGGGTATAACGGAAATGCAGTTGTGTACCACCTGGGTGGCGGTAGTTTGGCCAAAGAAAGCCCTCGCAAAACCTGGTTCAACTTTCGCAATAATCTGATTATGCTTACCAGAAATATGCCCATCAGTTGGTTGGTTTTACTACTACCCATACGCCTTGGCTTAGACATGGCAGCTGCGCTGCAAATGCTGCTTAGCAACAATAGCAGCAATGCATTATCTGTTATAAAAGCGTGGGGCGCATTTTTAAGTTGGCTCGTAATGCCAGGCAGCCAAAAATGGCCTGGCCACCGACAATCTTTTCGTGGACCGGGCCGCTACAGAGGCAGTATTGTATGGCAGCACTTTGTGAAGAAACATCGCCAAACATCAGCCTTTTACAAGCCTTAAATCAATCCTGCTTTTTCAATTTGCTCAGCACTTTTTTGGCCTCCCACATTGGGGCAGTCATGATTGTGCGAAAACCCGTGGCACTGCCCGAAAAAGAAGGATGCATGGCTCTGCGGGCAGAAGGCCTGCAGGATGAGAAATCGGGTCCTGCAGCCAAATAATCGCCCCCTTTCAGCACTCTCTTAGTCAGCTGTTTGCTGCTATCAGCCGAAGGGCCCAACGGATTTTGTACTGCCACTGCATTGCCCATGCCTTTGTAATAACGGGCATCGTACCAATCGCCACACCACTCGGCTACATTTCCATCCAAATCGTACAGCCGCCAGGGATTGGCAGCGAAAGATTTGACAGGCTGCACAGCTGATAATGCTACCGCAGCCGCCGGCTTTTCGGGCGTATTCTTTCCCCATGCCGATCGCATCGAATCTCTTCCCGCAATGGCAGCATATTCCCATTCTGCCTCGGAGGGAAGGCGGCTACCTTGCCAGGCACAGTAGGCTATGGCATCATTCCAGCTAATGTGCTGTACCGGATGAGTAGGCTGAGCAGTAGATGCCGGCCCCAATGGGTGGCGCCACGATGCACCTTGCGTCCATTGCCAGTGTTTTGTATCGCCAGATGCAGTGGCAATAAATGAGCCTGCGGTATTGGCTGCTTTGGCATCAAATGGCGTTGCAGCAGGCCAGCATGCCTGCCATTGGCCGGCACTATGCGGTATTTCAGCTTCGGTTTTGTAGCCGGTAGCCCTAACGAAGCTATCGAATGCCGCTACGGTTACTTCATGCTCGTCTATCCAATAGCCGTCGACTTTTACCAAATGAGCCGGTTGTTCATCTGCATTGGCCAAATCATCGTTGCTGCCCATGCTAAATGCGCCCCCTTCTACCCACAACATTCCATGAGGCCGGTCGTCAGGATCAACTTCCAGTGACTGAACAGGTTTAACCTGTTGCCCGTCGGGCAAAATACTAGGCATAAAAAAATAAGCTGCCGCCAGTGCCAGCAATGCTGCCAATCCAAGGAAAATTCTTTTCATGAAAAAAAGTAGGGATGCCTTTGCAATTTAGGCATCCCTACGGTGTTGGCACATTAAAAATTCTGTGCCGTTATTGAACTGAAAATAAGGTATGTACAAATTCTTTTTTGTCAAACACCAGCAGGTCTTCAATTTTCTCGCCAACGCCAATATAGCGAACCGGGATATTCATTTGATGGCTGATGGCCAAGACTACGCCACCTTTTGCCGTTCCATCAAGCTTGGTTACAGCCATGCTGGTAACCTCTGTGGCAGCGGTAAAATGTTTGGCCTGCTCCAATGCGTTTTGTCCGGTACTGCCATCGAGCACCAACAATACTTCATGTGGTGCTTCGGGCAGTTGCTTTTTAATTACCCGACGAATCTTACTGAGTTCTTCCATCAGGTGCAACTTGTTGTGCAGGCGGCCAGCTGTGTCGATGATAATAACATCAGCACCACGGGCCATGCCGCTTTGTACGGTATCAAAAGCCACCGAAGCAGGATCGCTGCCCATCGCTTGCTTTACAATAGGTACACCTACCCTTTCGCTCCAAATAGTGAGCTGGCCTACTGCCGCGGCTCTAAATGTATCGGCGGCGCCCAGCACAACCGATTTGCCTGCAGCTTTAAACTGATGTGCCAGCTTGCCAATAGTGGTCGTTTTACCAACGCCGTTTACACCTACCACCAGCATTACATAAGGCTTGGGCATGCCTTGCAGGTCGAAGCCCGAAGCCAACGAAGACGGCGCATCCACCAAAATGCCGGCCATCTCTTCCTGCATAATGCGGTTGAGATCGGCAGTGCCGAGGTATTTGTCTTTTTTCACCCGGTCGCTAATGCGATCGATGAGGGCCACTGTGGTTTCAATACCAACATCAGCACCAACAAGAGCTTCTTCCAGGTTGTCGAGCACATCATCATCGATGCTGCTTTTACCGGCTACGGCCTTGGTGATTTTTGAAAAGAAACTTTCCTTGGTTTTTTCCAACCCCTGGTCGAGGGTTTGCTTTTCTTTTTTGCCAAAAAGTTTATCGAAAAAGCCCATAATGCATTGAATTCCTGAAGTAGAAAAATGAAGGTTCCGGAGAACGGGGCAATGTTGCCACTGTTGTAGAAAATAAAAAAAGCCATCAAACCAATCGGAATGACAGCTCTGTTATTTTCATCCTGCGAAAATTACTTTTCAGCGAGGAAATCTTTCACTTTGTCTTTGTGAACGATCACTTCTTTGAAAGTATAGGCACCAGTCTTAGGGCTGCGTACAGCCTTAATTACTTTGGTCCAGTTTTTGGCTTCGGCTGCTGCCTTAGCATCTTTTACTTTCGAGTTTTTTGAAGCTACTTTTGCCATATGAAATGAGTTGACAGGTTAACGGTTGACAGTTCGACAGGTAACGGTATGGATTACTTGATTTCTTTGTGTACAGTCACCTTCTTCAGAATGGGATTGTACTTCTTCAGTTCCAAACGCTCAGGAGTATTCTTTTTGTTCTTTACAGAAATGTAACGGCTGGTACCGGCTACACCGCTGTGCTTGTGCTCAGTGCACTCCAGAATCACCTGTACCCGGTTGCCTTTGCTCTTCTTTGCCATGATATATAGATATTTCGAGTGTTATAAAAGGTTGAGATTAGATAGCTACGCCACTTTCACGAAGCTCTTTTACCACTGCAAAAAGACCTTTCTTATTGATGGTACGAATTGCATCAGCTGATACCTTCAGGGTAATCCATTTGTCTTCTTCGGCCAGGAAGAAACGCTTAGTCTGCAAATTCGGATTGAATCTGCGTTTGGTCTTAATGTTAGAGTGACTAACATGATGACCAGTCATTGGTTTTTTACCTGTTACCTGACATACTCTTGCCATGATCTTGTTTTTTTCGGACGGCAAAGGTGCAGCATCTACAGCAAACAACAAAATGAAATTTGAAGATTTACAGCCCTCTTTCGCTTATTTTTTTAATTGGAGGGCAAATAGACTCTTTTCTTAGCCAACTACCAACTCTTTTCGATCCATTTTAGGCATTTGCCAAAAAAAGCCTTTACTTGCCATCGATTTTACAAATGGCCATTCATCCCAACATATCATTTTTAGGTACCAACCTCGACTTTTTGGACCACCCCATGGCCCGGGCCTGATTTTTTCCGCATTCATCTTTTTGTTCATCCCTGTTATCGGCTTCACCGGTAGCAGCATTGTTTTATTCATTTATTATTATGGCACATACTTCAACAGCTGCCGTTTCGGCTCGGTCGGCATATTTTATTGATTTGGAACTGGAGCACGGAGCTCACAACTATCACCCCCTGCCGGTGGTACTGGAAAAAGGCAGCGGCGTATTTGTGTGGGACGTGGACGGCAAACGCTATTTCGATTTTTTAAGTGGCTACTCGGCTGTGAACCAAGGCCATTGTCACCCCCGCATCATTCAGCGGCTTACTGAGCAAGCCCAACAGCTCACCCTCACCAGCCGGGCTTTTCACAGCAACCTGTTGGGTGAATATGAAAAATTCATCACCGCTTATTTCGGATACGACAAGGTATTGCCCATGAACACCGGCGTAGAGGGTGGCGAAACCGCTATTAAACTGGCCCGCCGCTGGGGGTATGTAAAAAAAGGCATCCCTGAAAACGAGGCAAAGATTGTTTTTGCCAAGGGCAACTTTTGGGGCCGAACACTGGCCGCCATCAGCAGCAGCACCGACCCCAGCAGTTACCACAATTTCGGGCCGTTTATGCCTGGGTTTGATTTGGTGCATTACAACGACCTCTCCGATTTGGAACGTGCCCTGCAAGACCCCAACGTGGCGGCTTTTATGGTAGAACCCATACAAGGAGAAGCTGGCGTGGTGGTACCACACGATGGCTACCTGAAAGGCGTTCGGGCTTTGTGCGACCAATGCAATGTGTTGTTTATAGCCGATGAAATACAAACTGGTCTTTGCCGTACCGGCAAAATGCTGGCCTGCGACCATGAGGACGTTCGCCCCGACATTCTCATTTTGGGTAAAGCTCTCAGCGGCGGCACCATGCCTGTGAGTGCCGTACTCTGCGACGACATCATCATGATGAACATACAACCCGGTGAGCATGGCAGCACCTACGGCGGCAATCCGCTGGCCTGTGCTGTAGCCATGGAGGCACTGCAGGTACTGAAAGATGAACAAATGGCAGACAACGCTGAACGCCTCGGTGCTTTATTGCGCAGCGAACTGGAAGCCTTGCAATCGCCCTACATAGCCGAAGTGCGGGGCAAGGGCTTGCTCAATGCCATCGTCATCAAACACAGCAACCCCGAAGCCGCCTGGGATTTTTGCCTGACGCTGAAAGACAACGGATTACTGGCTAAACCTACTCACGGCGACAAAATTCGCTTTGCTCCTCCCCTGTGCATCACCGAAGCGCAAATCAGGGAATGTGTGCAGATTATTCATCAGTCTTTGTCATCATTAGCAGAATAATTCAACTCATGGATGTTACCCAATGCTGGATGCGACCGGCCACTGCTGCAGATGCTGCAGCTGTGGCCGGCTTTGCCGAAATGACTTTCAGAGATACTTATGCGGCCCACAATACAGCTGAGGACATGGAGCTGTATTGCAGCCAGGCCTATGCTCCAGAAGTGCTGGCAGCTGAAATACATCAGGATGATGTGCTGTACCTGCTGGCGCTGGTAAACGACCACATTGTTGGCCTGCTGAAATTGCAATGGAGCCAGCCGCCCATGCCCATGCCTTTCGACAATCCCCTGCAGATTTCCCGCATTTACGTACACCCCGAAGCCAAGGGCAAAGGCATTGGCCGCATACTGATGGCGGCAGCCAAAGCACATGCCGCCGAGCATGGCCACGACTACCTGTGGCTGGGTGTGTGGCAGCAAAACGAAGCGGCCATTGCCTTTTACAAGAAAATGGGCTTTGCCATCATTGGCACCGATACGTTTGTTTTAGGTAAAGATCCACAACTCGACTGGCTGATGGGCTTGCCCATGCCGAAGCATTAAGCCCCCATAGCGTCTTCTTCGGTACGCCGGCTGGTAAGCGTACCGAGTATGTTCTGATTGGCCTGCCGAACTGTGCTGGATTTTTTCAATTGCCACAATTGCTCCCGGGCATGTCGTGCAGCCATATCTACCTCTAAAATGGGAGCCGGATAAGAACTGCCCAAAGCCACACCAAATTCCCGTTGCTCAAACACATTCAGCATCCAAGGCTGATGAATGAAAGGGGACGGCACCTTGGCCAACTCAGGTACCCATTGCCTGATGAACTGTCCTTCAGCATCATGATCGAGGCCCTGCTTGATGGGGTTGTAAATGCGGATGGTATTGATGCCGGTTACACCCGCCTGCATCTGAAACTGCGGGAAGTGAATACCCGGTTCGTAATCCAAAAACTGCCGGGCCAGCCAATGCACACCCGCCTGCCAGGGCTGCCAGCCGTGGTGGGTAAAAAAGCTCACCAGCATGGCCCGCATCCTGAAGTTGAGATAGCCCGTGGCTACCACACAACGCATGCAGGCATCTACCATGGGTATACCCGTTTGCCCATGCTGCCAGGCGGCTACAAATTCGTCATTTACTGTTTGCCGAACGGCGTTGAACCCATCGTTAGTATTGGCAAACTCCAGTCCCGGGCGGGTTTCCAACTTTTGCACAAAATGGCTGTGCCACAACAACCGCTGGCTGAAGAAACGCAACGGCCTTTTCATAGATGGCTCTTCGGCTATACGTTGTTGCGTGGCCTGCCATACCTGACGGATGGATAAATTGCCATAGGCCAGGTACGGCGACAACCGACTGCAAGAAGTGCGGGAAAGCAAGGGCTTGGAAATATGCTTTTGATACAACAACCCTCTTTCTTTTAAAAAGCCATTCAAGTATAGCCAACCTGCCGCCGAGCCACCGGGTTGCCGCTGCATTTGCAAACTTGAGAAAGCAGGAAACAATTCATCAAACGAATGAACGAAAGGACCATTGGCGGGAAGGCTTGCCCAAACCGCCCGGTCGAATGCTGGCTGGCAAATAGGTGCTTCCATGTACGCCATCCATTGCTGATTCCATTGCTGGCGGCGGCGCAAACCCCGCTGTACACCACGGTCAGCCGTTTCCTGCCAAAGGATGTTGTTGGACTGGCAAAATTTGGCCACCCATTTATCCCGCTGAAATGTAAGGTCGTTACCCGTTTCCTGATGGCTGTACAAACCTTTGATATCGTAGTGCTGCAGCAGCCAATGAAAGGCATCAGGCACAGCCGCATGCAGCTTCAAGATGGGCACAGCTGGTTGTGCTTGCTGCATGGCTTGGAGCGATTGCCAAACAAACCACCAATGCCGCACATCACTATCGGGCACCTGTAGCAAAGCAGGCTCAAATACATAGAGCGGCAGCACCGGCAAGCCTGTATCAATAGCCATCTGCAAAGGCGCATGATCTTGCCAGCGCAAGTCTCTTTTCAACCAAACTACTACCACCGCCTGTCGCATGATGCCATCAACAATGAGCGGCATTAATGGTTCGGACATGACGGGCAAAAAATGACCGCAGAAACTTCATGTATGCCAATGATAGAATGACGCATCTTTGCCACCCGTGATACAATACTTCAAAAATCAGGACCAACGCACCATAGAAATTCATGCCCCGGAGCCGGGTGCATGGGTAAATGTGCTGCCGCCACTCAAGCAGGAGGAATTTCAGCAGTTGTCTGACAACCTGGAAATACCCCTCGATTTTTTGAGTGACTCCCTCGATATCGACGAAAGAAGCCGCTACGAAATAGACGATAATGTGCGGTTGATTGTGATAAAAACCCCTGCGGAAAACAACTCGTTCAATGACAGCGATGCGTTTTACATCACCATTCCTATTTGTATCATTCTTACCCACAACCAAATTGTAACGGTCAACAGCTTTGACAACGGCGCTATCAAAAAATTCTTCAACAGTTTTCAAAACCGCAAGCCCGACAACCGCAAGCTGATGGTGCTGAAAATATTTGAAAAAGTGGTGGTAAACTTCATGGACTTCCTGAAAGAAATCAACCATCGCCGCAACCTGCTGGAGCAAAAACTGTACGACAGCAACAGCAACGATGACCTGTTGGAACTGGTACGCATTCAAAAAAGTCTGGTGTATTTCGTGACGGCTTTGCGCAGCAACGAACTGCTGATGATGAAGCTGGAACGCACCAACTTTTTGGGGTTAAATGAAGAAGAAAGAGACTACCTCAACGACTTGATTGTTGATAACAGTCAGGCCCTTGAAATGGCCAATATTTACACCAACATTTTGAGCAGTACGCTGGATGCTTTCGCCAGCATCATCAGCAACAATCAAAACGTAGTGTTGAAGCGACTGACCTATGTCACCATTGCCCTGCAAATACCCGTATTGGTAGCCAGCATTTATGGCATGAATGTGCCGCTGCCCGGGCAAGAATCGCATTATGCATTTTACATCCCGGTATTTTTATCCGTTAGCCTTGGCTTATGGCTGGGCTGGTATTTTGTACGCCAAAAAATTTCCCGATGAGTGATTTCAGCATTCGTGTGTATGGCATTTTGATGGACGACAACAAACGGGTACTGGTGAGTGATGAATACATCCGAGGCATGCTCATCACCAAGTTTCCCGGTGGCGGGTTAGAGTTTGGAGAAGGCACCCGTGACTGCCTGGCCCGTGAGTTTATGGAAGAACTGAACCTGAAAGTAGAAGTGGGCAAACACATTTACACCACCGATTTTTTTCAGATCGAGTGCATTCAACAACAAGTATCAAATCATCAGTATTTACTACGAAGCATTTGCACTAGAACCCATTACTGCTCCCCTGCGGGAAAAGCCGTTTAATTTTGACGAACAGCAAATGGCCATTTACCAAAAGACCGGCGAAATTGAGACGCCCCGCTTTGTACACTGGCATGAATTCGGCAGCGAGCAACTCACCCTCCCCATCGACAAGATTGTGGCAGATATGGTGAAGCAGCAGTATTGAGCAGGTTGCGAAAAAGGTAATTCTCCTGCAGCTTTGGATGGTTTAACAAAGCCCCAATCTTCATTGATTGGGTAGCCATTACTTTTGTTACCGCATGTAATTGCATGCACATTTACCAACATGTCTACTTCATTTGCGCAGCAGTTGTTTCAAAAGCAGGCCGGTGTAGAGCCCGTTCCGTCCAATCATCGCATTGCCCAATGGGCCATGTCGCTGCTCTGTATTTTGTTTCCGGAAAAAGCCGAGTACCGCTACGAAACGCCTGATGCGATCGACCATCAGCTGGCTGCATTGCAAGATGAATTGGTGAGCATTCTGAACGCTACCAAAGCCTGCCACAGCTGCAACAATCAGGAAATTGCCGAAGCTTTTTTTGCACAACTCCCCGAAGTATATGCGTTGCTCAATACCGACATTGACGCCATTGTAGCCGGCGACCCTGCAGCCACTAACAGCTTTGAAGTAGTACGTGCCTATCCTGGTTTTCAGGCCATCAGTTTGTATCGTTTGGCGCATGCTTTATACTCGCTACATGTGCCGCTCATTCCCCGCATTTTGACCGAGCAGGCACATGCACAAACGGGCATAGACATTCACCCCGGAGCTACCATCGGCCATCATTTTTTTATAGACCACGGCACCGGTATAGTCATTGGTGAAACTACGCATATTGGCAATCATGTAAAGCTGTACCAAGGTGTAACGCTCGGGGCTTTAAGCGTAGCCAAAAGCATGGCCAACAGTAAACGCCACCCAACGGTGGAAGACCATGCCGTGATATACTCCGGCGCCACCATCCTGGGCGGCGAAACCGTAATAGGACACCATAGCATTATTGGTGGTAACGTGTGGCTCACCAAAAGTGTAGCCCCTTACAGCACCGTGTATCACCGGCCTGAAATAAAAGTAGAAACACAAATACAAGCTTGATATTTTCGTCAACGCTTTTATAACCTTATACCATGGCAAGCATTCTCGATTTGGTAGGCAATACACCGCTGGTGCAATTACAGCACATCAACCCCAACCCGAACGTAACCATTTACGCAAAACTGGAAGGCCATAACCCTGGCGGCAGTGTAAAAGACCGGCCGGCACTCAACATGATTCGCAGTGCGGTGGAGCGGGGTGATATCAAACCCGGCATGCCTTTGATTGAAGCCACCAGCGGCAACACCGGCATTGCATTGGCGATGATTGCCCGCTTGTACAATTTGGAAATTGAACTGGTAATGCCGAGCAACAGTACCAAGGAACGTACACTCACCATGGAGGCTTTTGGTGCCAAAGTAACCTTGCTGGAAGGCATTGAAAAATGCCGTGACTATGCAGAAGCAAAAGCAGCGAGTGGTTCGCATTTTATTTTGAATCAGTTTGCCAACCCTGATAATTATCTGGCCCACTATAAAACCACCGGCCCTGAAATTGTAAGAGATACAGATGGCGCAGTAACACACTTTGTTAGCAGCATGGGTACCACGGGTACCATTATGGGCACGTCTATGTTTTTGAAAGAAATGAACCCTGCGATACAAATTGTAGGATGCCAGCCCACAGAAGAATCTTCGATACCCGGCATACGCCGCTGGCCTGTGGAATACCTGCCTAAAATTTATGATCCAGCACGGGTGGACCGCATCATAGATGTGAGCCAGCAAGATGCGACACTGATGGCGAGAAGACTGGCCAAAGAAGAAGCCATCTTTTCGGGCATGAGTAGTGGCGGTGCAGCATTTGCTGCCTTACAATTGGCCAGCGAACTGGAAAGTGGCGTCATCGTATTCATTGCCTGCGACCGCGGCGACCGCTATCTGAGTTCGGATTTATTTGGGTAAATACAGTTTGAAGGTTCACGAGTTTACAAGTTCACGAGTTCTTCCATATGTTTCACATCTTGTGAACTCGTCAACATTCAAACTAGTAAACTTGTCTTTTACCGCTGCATAGCAGCTCGTTTCATTTGTGCTGCCAAATCGTGACCGAGGTATTTTTCAATAACCCCATGCACGGCATAGATAATTGGCGTCATGACAATGGCTACTACAAATTTGTAAATGTAATTGCCCGTGCCTATGCTGAGTAACATGCTCAAAGTCCACGGAGTACCGTTGGATGGATCTAATGTAGGGCCTACATAAAAAGCAATGCCCAGCACCACAAAACTATCAATGAGTTGGCTCACTAATGTACTGCCCGTTGCCCTGGCCCAAATGGCTTTTTCACCCGTGATGCTTTTGATTTTGTGAAAGACCAGCACATCCAAAATTTGTCCAATCAAAAAGGCGGTGAGTGAACCAATGATGATCCACAAACCTTGTCCGAATACTGCACCGTAAGCTGCCTGCATATCATTTACACCGGCATTGGCTTTGCTGCCCACCCACCAATCTGCTGGCGTAAGCCGGATGGCAAAAAAGAACAACAGAAAAGCAAACGAAATCAAACCTGCTGTGAGGTAACTCAAAAACTTCACCCCTTTTTGCCCGTAATATTCATTGATGATATCGGTCATGATGAACACTACCGGCCAAAGCAACACACCCGCTGTGAGGTTGAATGAAAAATCGCCGCCAAAAAGGTGCAGGTTCAAGGGTGCTATCCCCAACGTTCTTTCCAGCGAAAAGATTTTAACGCCGATAAATTCTGCAATCAATGCATTGGCGATAAAGAAACCGCCCAGAATAATGAAGAGCCGGGTGGCTTTGTTGCGAATAATGTCTAGTATCATGAGCGGGTAAAAATGAGGAGGTACAATTGAGCCAACGAAGACAGCCCTATAAATGCCAAAAACCAAGGATTGTTCGGAGTGCGGCGGCTTTTCCTTTTCCACCAAAACTGCGCCCAGAAATAACCGTTGGCCAACACCGACAATACACCCAGCACAATCACCGTACTCACCAGCTGCTGCGGAAAGTCGCCACTATACTGCCACAGGGCAAACGACACCGTGAGCCAAAAGCAAGTATTGAGGATGATAAGTACTTTTGCAGCTGCCCGTTCATAGCAAAGTGGATTAGCCAAAGCAGGCAAAATACTATTAATTTGCCTCGCCCCGCTGCAGCGGGTGCTAAATACTCAAACAAATGGCGAAGATTGATTTCAAAAAATGGTTGCCACACTTGCTGGCAATTGGCATTTTTCTGGTAGTAACCCTGCTGTATTGCAAGCCAGCCCTCGAAGGCAAAGCCGTGGCACAGCACGACCTTACACAGTGGAAAGGCATGGCACAGGATGCCTTTAATTACAAAGAAGCAAACGGCGTTTTTCCACTGTGGACCAATAGCCTGTTTGGAGGTATGCCCACCTACAACATTGCTTTCCCCAGCAATGCATATGTGCCGGCACACATCATCAAAGCCATGTCGCTGTATTTGCCAGAGCCATTCAGTTATTTCTTTTTGGCCTGTGTGTGTTTTTACTTCCTGAGCCAGGTATTGCGCATTAATCCATGGATTGGAATCCTCGGCAGTATCGGCTTCGCTTTTTGCAGCTACGATCCCATCATCATTGCGGTTGGTCACCATACCAAGATGATCACCATGGCACTGATGCCAGCGCTGTTGGGAGCACTCATTTTACTATACAATAAAAAGTATTGGGCTGGCGGTGCACTTACCGCAGCATTTACCGCAGCACTCATTGTAAACAACCACCTGCAAATCATTTTTTACATGATGGTTGTGGTGTTGTTTATGACCATTGCGTATGTCATTCGTTGGATAAAAGCAGGTGAATACAAGCACATGTTTATTGCTGGTAGCATTGCATTGGCAGCTGCAGGTATTGGTGCTCTCACCAGCGCTGTCAACTTATTTACCACCTACGATTACAGCAAAGAAAGTATGCGTGGTGGTAAGGCTAACCTACTGCCCGTAGCTAAGGCCGATGGAAAAGCAGCAGCTTCTTCTGGACTCGATGCTGAGTATGCTTTTCGCTGGAGCTATGGCAAGCCCGAAACGCTGAGCCTGCTGGTGCCCAACGTAAATGGTGGTGCCAGCGAATCGCTAGGCGAAGACTCTAAATTTTATGAAGCCTTGATGGGTGCGTTTCAGTCGGGCCAGCTCGACCAGCAAACGGCACAGCAACTGAGCCGCTTTGGTACAGCTTACTGGGGTGATCGACCATTTACGTCAGGCCCCGTGTATCTCGGTGCCATTATTTGTTTGTTGTTTGCCTTGGGCATGCTCATCAAAAGCAACGAGCACCGCTGGTGGGCACTGGCCGCTGTGGTACTTTCTATACTGATGGCATGGGGCAGCAACTTCGAAGGCTTCAATACTTTCCTGTTCAACTACCTGCCCATGTACAACAAGTTTCGGGCACCGGCCATGATATTGGTAGTACCGCAATTGTTGTTTGCCATGATTGGCATGATTGGTTTGCAATCCGTTTTGTTTGGCACTGAAGACGCTGCTGCCAAATGGAAAACCGTACGCATGGCTGGCATATTTACCGGTGGTGTTTTAGTTGTTGCGTTGCTCTACTATTTCACGGCCAGCTTCCGCTCTGGCACTGAGCAAGAAATGATGTCGACTATCACCAAGAGTGCTCCGCAAATTGCCGAACCCGCCAAAGCCATCATCAATGCTGCCGGCGAAGACCGCAAGGAACTCTTCATGAACGATTACTTACGCAGCCTCGCTTTTGCAGGTGCCGGATTCCTGTTGTTGTTTGCTTTTGTAAAAAACAAACTCAACCTGCGCATTGCTATGGCAGGATTACTCTTGTTGAGTTCCTTTGATTTGCTGGCCATTGGTCGCCGTTACTTAAACGATGCCAACTTTGAAGAAGCCGACAACACAGAAGCCATGCAATTTGTGGCATCCAGCAATCCGGCACTCAATCAGGTGCTCACACAAATCAAGCAAGATCCCGATCCGCATTTCCGGGTGTTTAATGTAACCGGCGATGTGTTTAATGATGCATTGACTTCAGCGTTTGTGCGTTCTATTGGTGGGTATCATCCGGCCAAGCTGAGCATTTACCAAGACCTGATTGAATACCAATTGAGCAGCGGCAGCCCCAACATGCAGGTACTAAGCATGCTCGATACAAAATACTTTATTGTACCCGGCCAGCAAGGCCCCGAAGTACAACAAAACCCGTATGCTTTTGGTGCTGCCTGGTTGGCCAAACACATTGGTTTTGTAAAAGATGCGGCTGCAGAAATGAATGCCCTCAAAGGCAGCAACCTGAAAGACAGCGTGGCCGTGCAAGACACATTCAAAACGCAAATTGCCGCATTGCCACAATGGGATAGTACAGCCAGCATCAAGCTGCAGCAATACCGCAACAACGACATCAGCTATGCGGTGAATACTGCAGGCAAGCCACAGTTTGCCGTACTCAGCGAAATTTATTACAGCCGTGGCTGGAATGCCTATGCCGATGGCAAGCCAGTACCCATTGTCAAAACCAATTATGTGCTTCGCGGTGTAGCCCTGCCTGCCGGTACCCAAAAGCTGGAATTGAAGTTTGAGCCGGAGAGTTATAAGATGGGCTCAAACACCACTACCATCACTTCTGCGATTGTGTTGGTGCTGCTGTTGCTTGGTTTGTACATGCAATATTTTAGAAAAAGAAGCGAATCATAAATACATGAACGCAACAAAAAGGCTGGATGCTACCATTAGCATCCAGCCTTTTTTATGTTGTTGATTGACTACAACACTTTATAAAAGAAAGGTTGCTTTTGAATGATGGTTATCACAAAAGGCAACAAGCGCCATACATTTTTTGTGTAGCCCCATGTTTGTTTGAGCTTATTAAATCCTCCCAAAAAAGAATGTAAAAAAGCAATGGGTAACCCCATAATACTTGCCAGTAAATGAATGCTGAGATGCAATAGAAACCAGTGCAACCCAAACTGCTTTCTGATGCGCACCATCATAGACAACAGTAGCTGAAAACCCTTTTTATCAGACAGGTTGCTGTAGGCATTTGTCTTTGACTGGAAAGCAGTATTAGCAGAAGCACCTTCCAAATGTGTCACCCGCAAATCGCCATACAAACATAGCTTTCCGTACTGCTGCAATCGGCCACACCACTCGCTTTCTTCATGGTACAAAAAAAGTCTGGATCAGTGGTCCTGCCTGGCGAATAGCAGACCTTTTTACCATTAAAAAGGCGCCGCTAATCCAGTCTACTTCAGTATCAGAAACGGCTTCTGCTATGCTGGGTTTCTTGACACCAATTTGCATGGAGAGCCAACGCAGCATTCGGCCGAAATAAGGAATGACCATTAAAAAATTAAGCCCTCCAGTCAGGTTAAAACTGCCGCTTACCTGTGGACTGCCATCTGCATATTCGAGTTGCACACCAGCAGCAATCAGTTCCTCGTTTTGTTGTAATCTTTCGAAGCAATGACCAATAGCATTTTGACGAATAATCGTATCGGTATTCAACAGTAATATCACTTCACCTTTGGCTAAAGCAATGCCTGCATTGTTGGCTCTGGCAAATCCCTCGTTGGCTGGTAATGCCTGGTATTTAATCTGTGGAAATGATTGAAGCAATCCTTTAGCTGCTCCATCCTGCGGGCTATTATCGATTAGTATGAGTTCATACTCCACTCCTACTGTTTCCTGTACAATGCTTTGCACACAATTGTACATAAATGTGCCAGAGTGGTAGTTGACTAATATGATGGATAAAGCGGGCTTCAACTCGTAAAGATTAACCGAACAATTGAGTAAAAAATAACTGGACAGACTTCGCTGCCTGCAATGCAAAACGCATGAAGCCTTTTACCGGAACATACAATAAAGTAATTAGCCATTGACGAAATGAAACCTTGCGCAAGAGTTGCATGTAATGCGCATACTTCGCAGCATGGCCTTTGTTGACCATGTAATGCACACTCAGTTTGCGCAACAACAAAGCAAAATCATTAGGCTGTATTTTCTTCGAAAGTGCATCCAGTTGTTTTTCTATCACCAGCTTTTGCAACACGGCCACGTACGGCATGTACCGCCCGGTAAGTGAGGCCGGGTGAAACCGGTAATAGTACAAATCGGCCCGCTGCAAATAGCAATATTGAAACTGCACAAATCCACGCAGGAAGAAATCGTAATCTTCAATCATGAACATTGCGGGATCGTAGCCCTTCAATGCTTGCTGCATGTGGCGTTTGTACAAGAAGCAACCGCCGCATCCTTTCCATGTGGCCACCTGTTGGTTTACATCGCCCATTAACCACGTGCCGGTTACTTTTCCATCATCATCTATCAAGGTTTCGTCGGCGTATACCAGCGTAGCATTGGGCTGATTTTGCAATGCTTCCAGCATGACTGCCAATGCATCTTTGCTGTAATAATTATCATCAGATGTCCAGGTGAAATATTCGCCATTAGCCAAACCAAATCCTTTGTTCAGCGACATGGGCAATTTCAGGTTTTGCTCATTGCTCACTACCCTGATGCGCTGATCTTTTTCGGCAAAAGCATTGGCTATCTCTAATGTATTGTCTGTAGAACAATCGTTGATGACAATGAGCTCCCAATGCGGATAGGTTTGCTCTATGCAACTCTCAATAGAAGTAGCCAAATACCTGGCCCCATTGTAAGTAGGTAGTACTATGGAAATCAATGCCGGATTACTCATGCCAGTTGGGCTTTTACAAACTGAACAATGGTTTGCGAAGTAGTGCCATCACCATAAGGATTGACAGCATTGGCCATCGCAGCGTAAGCTTCATGGTCATGTAATAGTTTTCTAGCTTCGCTTAAAATTACATCCGGATTGGTGCCTACCAATTTTGCGGTGCCGGCAGCAATGCCTTCAGTACGTTCCGTTACTTCCCGCATTACCAATACAGGTTTACCTAAGGTTGGGGCTTCTTCCTGCACACCTCCAGAGTCCGTTAATATCAAATAGCTGGCATGCATCAACCA
The DNA here is from genome assembly GCF_009740285.1 of Phnomibacter ginsenosidimutans. GTDB lineage: Bacteria > Bacteroidota > Bacteroidia > Chitinophagales > Chitinophagaceae > Phnomibacter > Phnomibacter ginsenosidimutans. The sequence continues at coordinate 1,314,798 of NZ_CP046566.1, read as the reverse complement.
AATCATGGCAGGATAATCGACCGGTTCTATCAAGTGAATGCGAGGATGGTTGCCCAGCAACCGAAAGACCGGCTCCCGAACATTGGGATTGAGATGTACAGGATATACCATTTGCACGTCCTCATTTTCTTCTACCAGTTGTAACAATGAACGACAGATATCTTCAAACGCCTGCCCAAAGCTTTCACGTCGGTGACCAGTCACCAAGATCATTTTTTTGCTGGCATCTATAAATGAAAAACGTGCTGCCAATTCCTTATCATCCTTCACTTTATCCAATCCCATGAGCAAGGCATCAATCACGGTGTTGCCTGTCAGCAATACCTGTCCGTGAATATCCTTGTGTTGCAAATTTTCCACCGCCAATGGCGTGGGAGCAAAATGCCAATCTGCAATTTGTCCAATGAGTTTTCTGTTGATTTCTTCCGGAAACGGCGAGTAATGATTACCGCTCCGCAAGCCAGCTTCCAGATGTGCTACCGGAATTTTTTTGTAGAAAGCTGCCAGCGCCCCGGTAAAGGCAGTGGTGGTATCTCCCTGTACAATCACCAAATCTGGCTGCATGTCATCCAACACTTTTTCCAAGCCCAGCAATGCATCGGCAGTAATATGAAACAGTGTTTGATTCGGCTTCATCATGTTCAGGTCGGCATGCACAGGCAGGCCAAAAAAATCAATCACCTGATCCAGCATCTGACGGTGTTGTGCTGTCAAACACACCAAGGGTTCGCACCATTCATTTTCTTGCTGAAAGGCTTTTACCAGCGGTGCCATTTTAATGGCTTCGGGCCGGGTGCCGAATATGAACAGGATTTTTTTCTTCATGCTATTACTTCATCTATTTGCTACTTCGATTGCCGGGCAGCAACTATTTTTTCTAATTGTGTGAGTAGTGTTTGTCCCGGATGCGGGTCATACAAATGAGTCGCTTTTTCGTGTGCCATTTGCCCGATGCGGGCCCATTCGTGTTGTCGTTGCCACGCCCTTTGCAAGGCATCGCTCAGGCAATAAACAGAAGGTGCCGCAGCAATAAAACCATCTACATTATCATTGATCCATTCAGTGTGTCCGCCTACATCGGTAGCCAGCACCGGCCTGCCGCAAAGCATGGCTTCTACCACCGCCAGTGGCATGCCTTCCATTACGGATGGCATCAGCAGCAAATGGTTCTGCGACCAAAGTTGCCGAATATCGGCCACCCTGCCATGAAAACTGATTTTTTCGGCAATGCCATACATAGCAGCCAATTGCTCAAGATAAGGTTGGTCCATGCCCTGGCCATACACGTTGAGGTGCCAGGGCAATTGTTTCCAGGTTGGTTGTGCCAGCGTTTGCAACATCGTATCCTGGCCTTTGTGCATCACCAGCAGGTTGCCCACCATGGCCAGTTGCACTACGCCTTTTTGAAAAGGAGGAAAAGGCAACGCTGAGATGTCCGGCATATTCACGGGATTGCGAATGATGCTGCTGTTGTGCAACGAAACCGCCAATGCCTTTTGCGTATTTTGTTTGCTGCGTTCACTTACAAAAAAACAATGCGCTGCTTGCTGAAAAAAATCAGCTAACTGATTTCGCCTATGCGGATGCAAGACGGCATTGTGCTCAGGCAAAAAATGAGACAATATAATTTTTGTGGCAGTCGTTGTTTTCCACCAATCAAAAATTTCCGGATGCTCAATGGCTGAAAAAGTAGTGCCATTGTAAATAACAAGATCAGGCTTTGCATCCATCAAAGACTGAAATGGATTGCGCCATTGGCTTTGCAACAGCAAGCCTGCTTTTTTCAATTGCCTTTTCCACGAAGCCTCTTGTTTGGGCACGTATCCCTTTCTGTATACCAGCTTCAATCCCTTTGCCTGCAAGGCTTTTACCTTGGTGGCTTGCTGCGGAAAACGCAATGTACAGTACAACACTTCGTGCCCTTGTTGCAAAGCTATTTCTGCCATGCTGGCCCATAGCTCTTCGCTGCCGCCCCAAGGTTCGTGTATGACTGAAATGATGCCGATTTTCATACCTGTTTTTTTACTTTTTTCTGGCCAACACCAGGTTGTTCAGGTATAAATCATTAGAGAAAGGAAGAATAGCATTACATAACCATGCAGCTGCGTTCATCATGCTATTGAAAAATAGTCTTGCACCACTTCTTATCACAGGAATATTGCGTAGTTTATACAACACATGCAGGTTCCAATAGGTAATGCGCATTTGCCAGAGTGCTTGCACAGAGGTACCCAGTTTTTCTTGCTGTACTACTTCAAACCCATGCTGCTGTAGCAAATGCCTGATGGCAAAAGACGTATACCGGGCGAAATCGTTGGGTTGCTCATGCTCACAAATAGCAAACGGACAGGTGATGAGCATTTGCCCGCCAGGCTTCAGTACCCGGTTCAATTCATCGAGCATCTCCGGCAGGTTGAATACATGCTCAAACACTTCCGTTGAAAAAATGCTGTCGAAACTGTCGTTTTCGAATGGCAATGTTTTGCCGTCGTAGTACACATCAATTTGCTCATTGCTGTGGTCGTGCCCTTCTCCCTGAAAGTCGACACCGATGTATTCATCTACTGAAAACAAAGACTTGTATGGTTTGGCGCCGCAGCCAAAATCTAGCAGCTTGCCTTTCAAAGCAGGGGCATGTTGCAGCACGGCATGTAGCAATAGTTTTCTGGTAATCCATGTGGGGGAAGCGATGCCCGGATTAAAAGCCTTTGGAACCAATGATATGGCGGCGGGATAATTCATGAGGGCCAAAACTAACGATTCCATTAATTTGCCCGAAAATCAGGCAATTCAATGGTTATCAAACTCGCCAATAAGTTGTTGGGCCAACTCGGCTACGTAATTACCAAAAAGCAAATGGAAGAACCAGTAGCAGGCGATATGATGGGCGATGAACCTTTTATGGAGTTGTACCAACAGGTAAAACCCTATACCATGACCAGCCCCGAAAGGCTGTATGCCTTGCACAAAGCAGTAATCTATACCATAGAAAAAAACTTGCCCGGCGATTTTGTGGAATGTGGTGTGTGGCGGGGCGGCAGCAGTATGATGATTGCCCTTACGTTGAAACAACTGGGTGTTCAAAACAGGCACCTGTACCTCTACGACACCTTTGAAGGCATGAGCGAACCTACCGAAGCCGACAAAGACATATCGGGTAGCGATGCAGCGCAACTCTTGGCCACACACAACAAAACGGCTGGCATTTGGGCCTTTGCCGATTTACAAGATGTACAGCAAAACATGCAACTCACCGGCTACCCTACTGCAAATATTCATTACGTACAAGGCAAGGTAGAAGATACCATTCCAGCAACTATACCAGCCGCCATTGCGCTACTGCGCCTTGATACCGATTGGTATGAAAGCACCAAACATGAATTGATTCATTTGTATCCTTTGCTGGCAAACAATGGTGCATTAATCATTGATGATTTCGGTCACTGGCAGGGTGCTAAAAAAGCAGTGCTGGAATATTTCGACAAACAGCCTGTACTGCTGAACAGGATTGATTATACCGGCAGAATTATAATTAAGTTGTAAACATCTGTTGCGCCGCTGGTACTACCAATTTAGGCGTAACATTTGCAGTCTCCCTAATGTATACACCTTTATATTATCTCCCTCCTATTTCTTTTTCCACTTAGGAATTGTTTCTTCTATACTTGTACTTTTTGCTTGAGCACAAAATGTGTTTGCTATGCAAGCAAGTGCCTCTTCATCAATATGTATTCCGTAGAGTCTTATAGCACCTTTTTAATAGCCGCAACCTATTACTGTGCCTGGTGATAGGCAATAACACCCGAACCAATTACTGCCAGTAGCATTTTTTCACTTCAGAAACAGCTGCGAGTGCAATTAAAACGCTGCATCATCAATAATGAAACTTATCTTGCTATCATAAAAATTAAGGCATTGTGCAGTAAGCAGCCTTATCATTTTACAGATATCAATTATATCGCACAAATACTATAAAAAATCACACAGTTATTACACCTTCATGAAGTCGCACTTACTCATAGTCCTTCTCATTTTTTTGCAGCTATTTTGGTCAATTTCTCGAACCAGAGGACAAAGCGCCCAATTCGTAGCCCCGGACACGGTGTGCTTGAATGCACCAATTTACATTCAGAATAGCAGCCCTGCAGGCCAAGCTTATTACTGGAATTTTTGTGCCGGCGACCTTAACCAAATACCCACCGCCCAGAACTATTCAGTTGCTCCTGAATCGAATACGCCCGTATTTATGGATTATGCTAATGACAATGGCGAATGGATAGGATTAGTCGTGAATCATTTATCTGGAACAATCAGCAGACTAAGGTATGGCAACAGCCTCAACAACAATCCTTCCATCACCAACCTAGGCAGTCTGGGGGTTATGCCGCTTTATCTCGAAGGCATTCAAATTGTGCATGATGGTCAACAGTGGTTTGCATTTGTAGTTGGTGGACAACGATCACAATCCGCGTTGATTAAACTTAATTTTGGCAATAGTCTCTTGAATACCCCCACTGCTGTAAACTATGGAGCGATTGGAGGCATCGATTTCCCTGTAGACATTTCTATTTTTAATAAAAATGGGAAGTGGTATGCTTTCACTGTAAGCGCTTACAATAACTCCCTGACCCGTTATGACTTTGGAGATAACTTAGATAATATGCCTACAGGCATCAATTTTGGTAACTTAGGTAACCTTAGATACCCCACAGGAATTTTCGGTATTGAAGAGAACAGCGATTACTATTTGTATGTTGTGAGTCAGGATGACAACCGAATTATCCGATTAAATTTTGGTAACGATATCACATCTGTTCCTTCTGCCAAGGATCTTGCCTTAGTAAACGGTACACTAAATGCACCAAGAGACATTACACTGATACGAGATTGTGGCAATAACTTCGGTTTTGTGGTGAATGCCAATTCCTCTTCACTTATGAAACTTGATTTTGGCAACTCTCTGCTGAATGACGCCCCAGTTGCAACAGATTTAGGCAACAACGGCAATATGAACTTTCCACATAGTATTTCTACCATTTTCAGAACAGGCAATCAGCTCAATTTCTTTGTGACTAATGTGCGGAATAACAGCTTTACAGTTTTCACCTTTGCCAACTGCTCCAGCACAAACATTCCGTCTTCATCTGCCTTCAACCCTCCTGTTTATACGTATTCTCAACCCGGAAAATACAATATAACTCTGCACATGAATGAAGGGCAGGCCAGTCAGTCTGTATTCTGTAAAACCATTGTGGTTATGGAAGCTCCGCTGCTTAATCTTGGAGATACGCTTAATCAATGTTCGGGAGAAACACTGGCTATCGGTAAGCAGTTTACTGATGCGTCACATTACCGTTGGAGTACCGGAGAAACGAGTGCTTTTATTCAACCTTCGCAACCAGGCTGGTATTGGTTAGAGGTAACATTCAGGAGTGGTTGCTACACCAGAGATTCCGTATTTGTACGCCAACCACAAGGCGCAACCTTCGACTTTGGCCCCGACAAAAACATCTGCCAGAGTGGTCCTTTTACTCTTGATGGCCCTCCAGGCATGTTACGTTATGAATGGAATGATGGCAGTACTACCCAATCTATCAACACTTCTATTGGAGGCACTTTTTATTTAACCGTGACAGATAGCTGCGGCAAGCAATACTCTGATACGATTCGCATCAACAGAACCCTAAACACCTCGCCTCTTTCTTTAGGTAATGACACTACCGTTTGCGTCAATAAATGGCCAATGTCGGTTCCCAATCAGTACGCAAGATATTTATGGAGCAATGGCGATACGACAAACTTTACCAGCAGTACAGCCAGCGGCACCTATTGGTTAACTGCCTGGGATATATGTGATCAAGCGATGAGTGATACGATTAACATTACACAACACGCTCCTGCTTACACCAATCTGGGCAACGATACATTGTATTGTGGAAATTTTTCACAGACACTCCATGCGAATATGCAAATGCCATCATTTACTTGGAGTACCAATGAAAACAGCTCCAGCATTACAATTACACAGCCGGGTATTTATTGGGCAGAGGTAAAGGATTTGTGCAACAATACTTACAGAGACAGTATTACCATTCGGCAAATGCCCAAGGCCAGTCCGTTTTCACTGGGCAATGATATCCGAAGTTGCGGTGACAGCAGTTTTACACTGACGGGGCCCTCTAATGCCGCCACTTATGTCTGGAGCAACAACTCGCAAAACATCAGCACCCGAATTACTTCACCAGGCGACTACTGGCTTACCATTTCAGATGCCTGCGGTAACAGTTTTGCAGACAGTATAAACTATAGTCGATTACAGGTGCCCAACGTTTTCCTCGGTGATGATACCGTGCTGTGTATCAAAAATTCCTTTCCACTTTCTGCCGGAAACGATGGCGCCAGCTATTTGTGGAGCACTGGTAGTACAACACAGAAAATTGACATCAGTCAATCTGGTACTTATTGGGTAAAAGTGGTGAATGATGTTGGCTGCGTAGCGGCGGATACCGTAAACTTAAAAATTTCAATGAGCCAGAATATGGGCTTATTTCAAATGCCAACAGCTTTTACTCCCAACAACGATGGGCTAAACGATTGTTTTGGTATAGGTAAATGGGGCGATGTAAAAGTGTACAAGTTTGAAATTTATAACCGTTGGGGAGAATTGATTTTTACCACCACAAAAGCGAGTGACTGCTGGAATGGCAAACGCAATGGTACTGCTCAGCCTTCCGGTCAGTATGCCTACATTGTAGTTGCAGAAACCGCCTGTGGAATTGTAGAGCACAAAGGTTTATTCTCCCTGATTCGCTAGCATTCTCTCGGCATATGTGCTGCTTTCTATTTCTTTGCAAGGCAACACTATGAGCCAAACCACCATTCAACGCCAATCGATTCTGTCTACGCTGGTCATCTTTGCCGGCTTTGGCGTGGGTGCACTCAACCTCATTGTGCTGCAGCCAAAAATTTTGAGTACAGAGCAGTGGGGCCTTACCAGGGTGATTACCGAAGCTGCGGTTTTACTCGCCAACGTGGCTACATTGGGCACCACTCCGGTAATTGCCAAATTCTTTCCTTTTTACAAACGCCACCTGCGGCCCAACGAAATAGACCTGCCCGCTATTACCATGGGCTTTTTTGCCATTGGCATGGCTGTGGTATTGCTGATGTTGCAAATACTCAAACCGCAAATCGTACTCATCTTTGGCAAAAACAATCCGCTGTTTTCGCCCTACTATTTCACATTGAGTTTGTTCATTCTTTTTCAGGGGACCTTTCTATACATGGAATTGTACGCATGGTTTGCCGGCAAAACCATTTTGGCCAATACGTTGAAAGAACTGGTGTTTCGGTTGCTCACCACTGCATGCTTGTTACTTTTTGGTTGGCAGTTGGTCAGCTTCGATGGCTTTATGCAACTTTTCGCCTGCATTTATTTACCGGCCACAGCTATACTCATTTACATGATTCGGAAGCATCATGGGCTGCCCCTCCACTTCCGCATCAGCAAGGTTACCCGCAGGCTCAAATACAAAATGCTGAGCCTCGGCAGTTTTGTATTCATGACCACCATCAGCCAGATAGCCTTTGTGGTGTGCGACACATTGTTTTTGGCCAGCATGTACAATTTTAGCCAGGCGGGTGTGTATGCCGTGGCCCAGTATTTTGGACAGGTAGTGGAAGTGCCCATGCGCAGCATGCAAACCAGCAGTGTGCCCCTCATCAGTGAGTATTGGCGGGCCAAAAACATGACCGGACTGCTGAGTGTATACCGTAAAAGCTGTATCAACCTGCTGGTGGCAGGCATCGGCTTGGGTGGTCTTATTCTGGTAAACCTGCACAACATCGAACGGTATTTTCCCAGTGCCTACGCCGCCATGGTGTTGCCACTGGCCGTGCTCATTGTAAGCCGCTGGATCAACCTGGGTACGGGTCTCAACTCCATGCTCATTCAGCTGTCTACTTTTTGGCGTTTCGATTTTGCCAGCACATTGGTGTATTCAGTTATTGGCATTCCGCTCAACTACCTGCTCATCCGCAATTTTGGCATGATGGGCGCTGCATTGGCCAACGTGATTGCCATGACTATTTACAACGGCATCCGTTTTGTTTTTCTCTGGAAAAAATTCGGGCTGCAACCCTTCACCTGGCGCAATGCGGCCGTACTGCTGGGTGGCAGTGCTCTTATTGCAGCTGTGTATATCATTCCGGCACATAGCAATTTGTTTATCGACGGCATTTTGCGCAGCCTCCTGTTTGGGGCCCTCTTCGTGTTCATGGTGCTGCGGTTTCACCTGAGTGAAGAATTGCAAGCCCTTTGGGAAAAATGGCGTACAAAACTGTGGCCTCGGTAAATTGCAGGCCTATGCAAATGGCGCCCCGCATCTCTGTAGCAATCTGTACGTACAACCGGCAAAAATTTATTGGTGCTTGTTTGGCCTGTTTGGCCGAGCAAACCATGCCTGCCCATGAGTGGGAAGTGATAGTAGTAGACAATGCCAGCACCGACGAAACCGCTGCCATTGTTCAAGCATTTATAGCAGTGCATCCGCAGCTGCCTTTCCGGTATGTGCATGAGCCGCAAAAGGGCTTGAGCTTTGCCCGCAACCGCAGCATTGCCGAAGCCCGTTCCGGTATCGTTACGTTTATTGATGATGATGCCGAAGCCGTGCCGCATTTTGTAGCCAGTATCGCCGCATTCATGGAAGCCCATCCTGAAGCCGCCGGTGCCGGTGGCCGGGTGCTCCCAAAATATTCGGAAAGTCCCGAACCAGCGTGGATGAACAAATACCTCAACGGTTTTATTGGCCGTGTAGATCATGGCGAACCCATCCGCATTTTTGAAGGCCGCATGAAGTACCCCATTGGTTGCAACATGACCTACCGTAAGGAGCTGATGTTGCAGGCCGGTGGCTTCAACAACCAGTTGACTTTCCGCGGCGACGACAAGCATATCTATCATGCAGTTACGCAGCTCAACAAAGCCGTGTATTTTTTGCCCGAAGCATTGGTATATCACAACATAGATGCCCACCGCCTCACGTTCGATTATTTCAAAAAATTGTTTTTGAAAACAGGCAATGAAGAACGCATACGGGTGACCATGGAAAATGGGACAACCGCTGTGGCAAAAAAAGCGGTGGAATATCTCATCAAATGGGGCGCTTCATTGTTGATATGGTTATTGTTTGCTTTGAAAGGGCAAGAAATCAAAGGCCGGTACACCATGTATTCCCAATGGTTTACTTTAACAGGTTTCTTGAAAAAAGACGTGTTTGTGCGATAAGAAGGTTAATTTTTTGCCGCCATACAACCCATGATACCAAACAGGGCTCAAATTTGTTATAGAACCAACAGCTTCGTAAAACGATTAATTGATGATTATGCAATACTTACGCCAAATATTGACCCTTTGCTGCCTCGCTTTGTTGAGTACCCCCGTGCTGGCACAAAAGCTGGTGTACAGTGAGCCAGACCGCAACGAAGCCAGACAAATCAACTTTGAAATCATTGGTCAGTATGGCAGTAATTATCTGGTGTTTAAAAACTATCGGTCCAATAATTACATATCGGTGTACGATCAGCAAATGAAACTGGTCAAAAACACTGAAATGCCTTACATGCCCGAAAAAACCATTGAAGCCACTTTTGTAGCCTATCCCAATCACTCCTATTTGTTTTATCAGTTTCAGAAAAAAGGCGTGATTTCTGTAATGGCCGTGAAGCTAGATGCCGAGGGCAAGAACCTGACTGAACCCATTACACTCGATACCACCATTACCGGCAACAGCTCAGACGATAAAATTTACTCCATTATACCCAGCGAAGACAAAAGCCACATCATGGTGTTTCGCATCAATACCAAAAACGAACGCCGTTTTCAATTTAAAACATTGGTGTACGATAAGGAACTCAGCTTGCTGCACAGCACCCAACAGTTGGGCTTAGACATGGGCGACCGCAATGATTTCCTCACCGATTTTAATGTCGACAATCATGGCAACCTCATTTTTGGCCGTGGTGTACGGGTGGGCAACAACGACAACATTACCAAGTTTTTTCTGCTGCTGAAGCCCCTTAAAAAAGACGCATTCGAAACAAGAGAACTGAAATTAGAGAACTACAGTTTGGATGAGGTAAAACTGAAAATAGATAACCACAACAATCGTTATCTTTTTACAGGCTTTTACTACCCCGGTCGCAAAACAACCATTGAAGGCGTGGCCAATGCTATTTTTGATAAAGCTGCAGACAACTGGGTAGTACAAAATACCGTTCCTTTCGACGATCAGATGCGGGAGGACAACCGTGGACAAAACAGCAGCAAAAACGCTTTCAACGATTTTTACATTCATGACATTACCATCCGCAGCGATGGTGCTTTTCTGATGAATGCCGAAAGCAACTACACCACCAGCAGGGGCAACTTCAATCCTTATAACCGCTGGAGTATGATGAACCCGTGGATGTCGCCAATGGACTACTACCGCTGGGGTGGCTATGGCTGGGGCTCTCCTTGGGGCTGGGGTTCCCCCTGGGGTTATGGCAACAATGATATTACCCGCTATCATGCTGAAAACATCATCATTTTGGCCTTTGATAAAAATGGTAAAATGCTCCTCACCAACCAGGTGATTAAATCACAATTTGACGACAACAGCAGCAAGCATGATTAGCTATCAAGCCATCAATACCGGCGCCGGTTTGCACTACCTCTACAACGATCAGGAAGCCCGCAACACCGTACTGGCTTATCAAACCCTTACACCGGAAGGCCGTGTCATTCGTAACCCAACCATCAAAAGTCAGGAAAGGGATTACAAGTTTATGCCCAAGTATGCCAAACAGGTAGACCGCAAAGTGGGTGATCATTCCAACACTGTACCGCAATTCGCTGTGCTTTGCCCGGCTTGAATTTGCCCAGTAAGCAACGCTATTTATCCTGAGCTAAAAGACTGTTGGCGCCTGTAGCGCAATGCCTACATTTGTGGCCATCTTCAAAAAACCGCTGCATTTGTGATTGGGTATTTCAAAGAAAGAAGTTCGCTACAGGTTCCTGCCTTGTTATTGCTGGCCATCCTGCTCAAAGTGGGCTATTTTTCAGCACCCGCACAAACACCAGCCTTTGTGGCGGATGGCGGTTTGCTATCGCAATGGCTCAATGCACATAGCGCTGCATTAAACAACGGATTCATACGGGTAGTGGGCATCATCGCCCTCATGGCCTCGGTCATTTATGCAGGGTTTGTAACCGGCAACCGCCGCATGTTCAATCAGCGACATGTACTGGTACCTACTGCCATGTTGCTTTTCTCCTCGCTATTTCCTGTGTCTAATCTGGCGCTCCCTGCGTTGCTGGTTTTGCCCATGCTCATTGGCGTTTTTGCCAGCCTCACCCGCTTGTATCAGTCAGAGCATCCACGCACCAATATCATGAATGCCGGCCTGCTGGCAGGTATGGCATACCTGTTATACCATCCATTTGTGTGGTGGCTGCCCGGCTGTTTTATCGTGCTGGCATTTATGCGGCCTTTCCGGCTGGCAGAGTGGGTACTGCTATTAGCGGCTATGCTCACCCCGGCCTACTTTGTGCTGGCCATCGAATTTCTGACCGATAACTGGCACCCGCAACAGCACCTGCCTTCTATCGGAAAAGCGGTATTGGCCAATAATATTTCCTGGTACTGGTGGCTGGCTGTGGGAATGGCCACGCTCTGGTTTTTGGTAAGCTTTGCCGCATGGCAACAGCAAACCCGCCGCATGGTAATACAGGGCCGCAAAAACTGGTACAGCCTGCTCATGATGGGCTTGCTGGCTATGCCCGGCTTATTTTTTCCGCATCAGCACATGGCAGGTATGCTGGCACTATTGGCTTTTCCTGCCGGCTGCCTTATGGCCAATTCATTTGCCAGCGAAGGCAAAGGAATCGGGCAGCTCCTCTTTTTCTGGCTGCTGATTATAGTGGTAGCCATAGTAGGCTGGGGCTGGAAAAGCGGCGTGATGTAAGGAAAGGGATTGCTGATTCTTCAGCCATACATGGTCTCCAAACTTTCGAACTTGTGTACACTTGAACGGTTGAACTTACCCTGCCTAAACCAGCAAACCTTTATCTTCGCGGCCTCAATCAAAATCACAATCCATGAAATTTGGTGTAGTTGTTTTCCCCGGCTCTAATTGCGACAGAGATATGCACGATGCACTGGCGTACGATTTGGGCCAGGAAGTAATCATGCTGTGGCACAAAGACAAAGACCTGAGCATGTTTACCACCGACGACTGCATTGTACTGCCCGGCGGTTTCAGCTACGGTGATTACCTGCGCTGTGGTGCCATTGCCCGCTTTAGCCCCATGATGCAAAGTGTGATTGAGTTTGCCAACAAAGGCGGCAAAGTGCTGGGTGTGTGCAACGGCTTTCAGATTTTGTGCGAAGCCGGCCTGCTGCCCGGCGTATTGCTCCGCAATGCCAATCAACAATTTATTTGTAAAAACGTGTACCTCAACGGTGCCAATACCAAGGGCCTGCAAATTCCAATTGCCCATGGTGAGGGCCGCTATTTTGCTGACGACGCCACATTAGATAGCCTCGAAGCCAACCAACAGGTGATTTATCGCTACGCCACTCCCGAAGGTGAAGTAAACGGCGAGGCCAACCCCAATGGCGCCACCCGTAATATTGCCGGCATTTGCAACAGCAGCCGCAATGTATTTGGCATGATGCCTCACCCAGAACGTGCCTGCAGCAATGCTCTTGGCAATACCGACGGCGTTCAGGTGTTTCGTGAGCTGGGCCTCGTTTCTTAAATCGTTACCCTCAGCCTGAGGCTGATTTGCCTAAACATTTTGCTAATTGGCGGGCCCTTGTGCCCTAAGTCGCCTTGTGCATGCAAGGGTTTGGTTATCATTGCAACCACAACCGCCATTCGTTGTTGCTATACCTATACTTAATTGAAGACCATGAAGCAATTCTTCTCTTTATTGACAGCCCTTTTGCTGAGCAGCATGGCCATGAGCCAGGTAAAAAATCCGGTAAAGTGGACCTTTTCTGCCAAAAAAATTGATGCCACTACCTACGAGCTGCACCTTACGGCCAGCATCGAGCCGGGATGGCATATTTATACCATCGACCACAGCGCCGATATTGGCGTAGCCACCAGTATTGTGCTCAAAAGCAATCCGCTGGCCACCCCGCAGGGTAAGGTAAAAGTGGTGGGCAAAGCCGTTACGCTCCGCGACCCCAGTACTGCTGAAATGGTGAAGTTTTATGAAAAAACTGTCGACTTTGTGCAGGTAGTAAAACTCAAAAAGCCGCTGAAAACATCGTTTTCCGGCACAGTAGAATACATGGCCTGCGACGATAAGCAGTGCCTGCCCCCTACGGAAAAGCCTTTCACCATTGCATTGCAATAATCTTCGGTAAGCTCTCTTGAGTATGAAAAAATTATGTTCGCCCTGCTGCTGTGGCTGGCCGTGTTGCCTGCCCTGGCACAGCAGGAACCCGTGCAGTTTAGCAGCAGCGTACAACGCACCAGCGATACCAGCGCTGTGCTCATCATCAAAGCATTGATGAAAGATTCGATGGCGCTGTTTACCAGCCAAGCCGCCTCGGCCGACGACCCGCTCATCAGCAGCATTGTGCTCGATAGCAGCAGTGCTACCCTGCTGGTTTCCGGTGCTATCATCACTGAAAACGGACAGCTGCAAACCTTGCCCGACGGCAGTGGCGGCAGCTACCGTGTGTACCAAGATTCTGTGGAATTTCGCTTGCCCCTTCGGGTAAATGCCGAAACCGGATCTGTATCCGGCAAACTGGTGTGGCTGGGCATAAAGGGCGATGAATTTCCAAATGGCGAATACCCTTTTACCGCTAGTATTCCTGCCGGCAGCGATGCAGCTTCAGCTGCAGCCACCGGCACAGAAGAAGAAAAATCCATGTGGCAAATTTTCCTCGAAGGCTTCCTGGCAGGTTTGGGTGCCTTCATCATGCCTTGTATTTACGCCATGGTGCCAGTAACGGTAAGTTTCTTTACCAAGCGGAGCAAAACCCGCAAGCAAGGCATTAAAAATGCAGCTGTGTACACCGGCTCCATCATTGGTATTTTTACCCTCATCGGTTTTCTGATTACGGTTGTGTTTGGCAAAGGCGCCCTCAACGAAATGGCCAGCTCCGCCTGGTTCAACGTGGGTGTGTTTGTGCTCTTCATGATATTCGGTATCTCCTTCCTGGGTGCTTTTGAAATAACATTGCCCGCCAGTTGGAGCAATAAAATCGACAGCAAAAGTGGACTCAACAGTTACAGCGGTATTTTCTTTTTGGCCCTCACGTTGGTGATAGTGTCGTTTAGCTGTACGGTGCCGTTTATTGGTGCCCTTACGGTGCTCATAGCCAAGGGCAGTTTTTGGGCGCCACTGGTGGGTTTCTTTGCCTTTTCGCTGGCATTGTCGCTGCCGTTTGCTGTGTTTACCATCTTCCCCAGCCTGCTGAATAATATGGCAAAAAGCGGCGACTGGCTCAATACCATTAAAGTATCATTGGGTTTTATTGAACTGGCACTGGCCCTCAAGTTTTTCAGCAGCGCCGATTTGGCTTATCACTGGGGCATCCTCGACCGCGAAGTGTACCTCAGCCTCTGGATTGTGATTTTTGGTTTGCTCGGTTTGTACCTGTTAGGCAAACTCAAGTTTCACCACGATAATGAGCTGCCGAAAAACGATTACGGTCAACCTTACCTCTCGGTTACCCGTTTGTTTTTTGCCATTGCTTCACTATCGTTTACTGTGTACATGATACCGGGTTTGTGGGGGGCGCCGCTCAATGGCATCAGTGCCTGGCTGCCCGAAATGAAAACACAAGATTTTAAACTGGCTGCCGGCAATGTCAACAGCAGCAATACAGCTACGTTACCTACTGGTCCGCAGCCTAAAAAATATACTGACTTACTCGAATCGGAGATACCCGGCGTCAACAGCTTTTTTGATTACGATGAAGCACTGGCAGCAGCCAAAGCACTCAACAAACCATTGATGATAGATTTCACCGGACACAGCTGCGCCAACTGTCGCAAAATGGAACGGGAAGTGCTGAGCAATCCGGAAGTAATGCAACGGTTGCAAAATGATTTTGTAGTAGTGTCTTTGTATGTAGATGACAAGTTTCAATTGCCTGAAAATGAATGGACCACTTCCAAGCTGGATGGCAAAGTATTGAAACGCATGGGCGAAAAAAACCTCGACTTTGAAGTTGCTCTCACCAACAATAATGCACAGCCTTACTATGTGTTTGTTGATACAGAAGGTAAGCTACTCACTCCCGAAGGATATGGCTACAACCCAAGTATACCGGGCTTTTTGGCGCATCTGGACAAAGTGAAAAAACTTTTCACCGACAAAAAATAACAACAAAGAAAAACCCCGGACTTTCCGGGGTTTTTAGTGCTATACAAAAATTGTAAGCCAATTTGGTTGTCACTCTGCAATAGCCATCCGCTTTACTATGACAGGCGAATCGTTAAGCCTAAATACTGCAGTTGGAACTGCAGAGCGACAAGTATGTCTGTCAATAACTAACTGCGAATTTTGTAATGCAATGTTACACCGAAATGATGTTTACAAAACCTCAAAATCGGGCACATTTTATCACCAATGTTTATAAAGAAATTTGCTTCTCCGTCATCAGTTTGCGCAGGTTGATGAGGCCATAACGCATTCTGCCCAAAGCAGTGTTGATACTGCAGTTGGTGATCTCTGCAATTTCCTTAAAACTAAGGTTGCCGTAGTGGCGCAATACAATCACTTCCTTTTGTTCTTCAGGCAATTGCTCCAGCATCCGCTGCACCCGGTCGTGACTTTGGCGGCGCATCATGTTACTCTCAGCAGTTTCATCTGAAAAATGCAGCCAGTCAAACACATCTTTACCGTCGCCATTAATCATTGTGGGGCTACGCTTTACCCTGCGGAAATGATCGACACACAAGTTGTGGGCAATGCGCATGGCCCAACTAATGAATTTGCCTTCATCGTTGTATCGGTTTTGCCGGATGGTGTCAATGATTTTGATGAACACATCCTGAAACAAATCCTCGGCGAGGTATTTGTCTTTTACCAGAAATAAAATAGAGGTGTACACCCTGTCTTTGTGCCGGCTGACAAGTTCTTCCAAGGCAAAACCATCGCCATTGTGATAGGCGTGTATCAGCTGCGAATCGGAACGATTAGCGTAAGAAAGCATCATTTCTCCCTTTAAGTGGTGAATAGAAAGTAGAGTAGAAATGATTGCGATAGGCAAATGCTTTTTGGTAAAGAATGAAAATAGTGCGTAACCCAGCCAGGTATTTTATTGGTGCTGCAAAAAATATGCTAAAACAAAAAAAACAGCCCGTCTGTTAGAATTATCTTCGAAGTTGCTAACCGGCCGGGGCGTTATTGTTTCGACACCGATTTGAGAGCAAGCTAAAGAATTTATACGCAAATACCGCATGAAAGTGTCACAAAAGGGAAAAAAGCCCGCTGAAACCGCCATCGAACCTGCCGATCATATTTTCATAAAAGGTGCCCGTACCCACAACCTGAAAAATGTGGATGTGGCCATCCCCCGCAACAAACTGGTGGTGGTAACCGGCGTTTCCGGGTCAGGCAAATCATCCCTTACTATCGACACCCTTTTTGCCGAAGGCCAGCGCCGCTATGCCGAAAGCCTGAGTGCCTATGCCCGCCAGTTTATGCAGCGGATGAACAAGCCCGATGTGGATTACATCAAGGGCCTTTGCCCTGCCATTGCCATTGAGCAAAAAGTCATCACCCGTACGCCCCGCAGTACCGTGGGCAGCATGACGGAAATGTACGATTACCTCCGCCTGTTGTATGCCCGCATTGGCCACACCATTTCACCAGTAAGCGGCCGCGAGGTGAAAAAGACGACGTAACCGACGTCATTAACAGCATCAAAGCATTGCCCGAAGGCGATAAAGTATTACTGCTGGTGGCGTTTAAAAAACATGCTAACCGCAACACCAAGGAAGAACTGAATATTTTACTGCAAAAGGGTTTTACACGGGTATATGTAAAAGGCGAAACCCTACGCATAGAAGACCTGCTGGAAGACGATACTGAAATTGCCGCTTTTGATAAAAAGATGACGGCCAAAACGCCTGGCTATGTGTTGGTGGACCGGCTGGTGATTCGGGATTTTGATGAAGACGATTTGCATCGCATTTCCGATTCGGTGGATACGGCTTTTTACGAAGGCGAAGGCAGCTGCCAGCTGGAAATCAACAGCAGCAAAATGCTCTCGTTCAGCAACCGTTTTGAGCTGGATGACATGCAGTTTGAAGAACCCGTACCCAACCTGTTTTCTTTCAACAATCCTTTTGGTGCCTGTCCTACCTGCGAGGGTTTTGGACAAGTGCTGGGCATTGACCCCGACCTGGTGATACCCGACAAACGCCTGAGTGTATACGAGGGTGCCATTGCCCCCTGGCGTGGCGAAAAACTGGGCGAATGGAACAAGGCACTCGTACGGGCGGCCAAGTCTTCTAATTTTCCCATTCACAAACCGGTGCATGATTTGTCACCTGCCGAATACAAACTGCTGTGGACGGGCAACGCCTATTTTGATGGCCTCAATGCTTTTTTCAAAGAGGTAGAACAAAACCTCTACAAAGTACAATACCGGGTGCTGCTAAGCCGCTACCGTGGCCGCACCCAATGTCACGAATGCGGTGGCTACCGGCTGCGCAAAGAAGCCTTGTATGTAAAAATTGGCGGCAAACACATTGGCGAACTTTGTGAAATGCCCATCCGTGATTTGCAGCAGTGGTTTGCACAACTCCGCCTGAGTGAATACGATGCTGAAGTGGGCAAACGCCTACTGATGGAGCTGGAAGTACGCCTGCAAACCATGATGGATGTAGGTCTTGGGTATCTTACCCTCAACCGCTTGGCTAACACGCTGAGCGGTGGTGAAAGCCAACGCATACAACTTACCCGTTCGCTGGGCAGCAACCTTACCAACTCGTTGTACATACTCGATGAACCTTCCATTGGCCTGCACAGCCGCGATACCAAACGCCTGATACAGGTGCTGAAAAACCTGCGGGACTTGGGCAACACGGTGGTGGTGGTAGAGCACGATGAAATGATGATGCGGGAAGCCGATTACATCATCGACATGGGCCCACTGGCCAGCCACATGGGCGGCGAGGTGGTAGCCGCCGGCAACTATGCCGAACTTACAGCTAACCCCAAAAGCCTGACCGGCCAGTACCTGAATGGCGCTATGCAAATCACCGGCCCGGCCAAGCTGCACAAGTGGAAGAAAAGCATTACGGTAGAAGGTGCCCGGCAAAACAACCTGCAGAATATTGACGTGACTTTTCCGCTGGGTGTACTCACAGTGGTGAGTGGTGTGAGTGGCAGTGGCAAAACCACATTGGTCAAACAAATTTTGTATCCCGCCCTGCAAAAAATAAAAGGGGAATACGGCGATAAAGTAGGAGCACATAAAAAAATTAGCGGCGATATCGATAGCATCACCGCTATTGAAATGGTGGATCAAAACCCCATTGGTAAAAGCAGTCGCAGCAACCCCGTTACTTATGTAAAAGCATGGGATGCCATTCGTGATTTGTATGCCGCACAACCGCTCAGTAAAATCCGCGGCTTTCAACCCAAGCACTTTAGCTTCAACGTAGATGGCGGCCGCTGCGATACCTGCAAAGGCGAAGGCGAACAAATTGTAGAAATGCAGTTTTTGGCCGATGTGCATTTGCAATGCGAAAGCTGCAAAGGCCAACGCTTTAAAGACGAAGTGCTGGAAGTAACCTATCTCGAAAAAAATATCTTCGATGTACTCGAAATGAGTGTGGATGAAGCCATTGCTTTTTTTGCCGATCAAAAAGCCATCTTAGCTGCCATTCAACCATTGAGTGATGTGGGCCTTGGCTATGTAAAGCTTGGGCAAAGCAGTGACACCCTGAGTGGAGGTGAAGCACAGCGGGTAAAACTGGCCAGCTTTTTGGGCAAAGGAAAAAGCGCCGGTCATGTGCTCTTTATTTTTGACGAACCTACTACGGGCCTGCATTTTCACGACATTCAAAAACTGCTCAACTCTTTTCATGCACTCATAGCACAGGGCCACAGCATTTTGGTAATTGAACACAATACCGATGTCATCAAACATGCTGATTGGGTGATAGACCTCGGCCCGGAAGCAGGTGATGGCGGTGGTACTTTGGTATTTGCCGGCCTGCCGCAAGACCTGAAGAAATGCAAGGATAGCCATACGGGTCGTTTTTTGTAAACAACAGGGTGCACAAGCATTTCCTGTAAGTTTGCCGCCATTTATGAGCAGCATGCGCTACATCAAACAGTTCGACGGTATTCGTTTCATCGCCATTGCATTGGTATTGCTGCAGCATTTTGCCTACTCCATTGGCAACCGTATGTCTGCGGGCTACTTTGGTGTAGAATTGTTTTTTGCGTTAAGCGGCTTTCTCATCACCCGCATCATTTACGACAGCCGTGGCAGTATTGGTAGCATTTACAAAAAGTTCATCGGCCGCAGGGCCCTGCGTATTTTTCCGATTTACTATTTGGTGATTGGCATCTTGTATTTCACCGGCGATCCCACCGCCAACAAATACATTGTACCGCTCTCTACCTATACGTTCAACTATACCATTGCGGAGCACGGGCTCAAAGGCATTCCTTTCATACATGTATGGTCGTTGTGTGTGGAAGAACAGTTTTACATCATTTGGCCTTTTGTCATTTTGCTGCTGCGCAATCGTTTCAAATGGTTACTCGCTGCATTAGTAAGCATCATTTTCTTGGGTTGGTTGCAAATGGTATTTCTGGTTTTTCCCATGAGTGAAGGCTACACCTATTTAGGTTTGTTTCCCAGGGCCTATGCATTGGCACTTGGCGGGTTAGCAGCCTTGCTCTGCGAAAAAAATCCTGTACCGCATCGCTGGTTGCAAATCAAATGGCTGGAGCCTGCTAGCATCTTGGTGCTGATACTTTCGCTGACCATTCCGCACCGGTCGATGTATGTGATTGCACCTTGCATCGCTACTTTTTGGTTGGTAAAAATTTACTACCAAAGCATTCAGTTTACATTCATCGACCGCTTTTTACAACTGCGCTGGGTGATGTACCTAGGCCGCATTTCCTATGGTATTTATCTCTACCATATTCCAGTGTCAGTGTATTTCACCAAGTACATTTTCAATCCGTACATCTGGAATAAAATCAACTTCAAAGCACTCGGCCCGCTGGCTGGTTTGCAACATCAGGTGTGGGTTGTCAAAATTGTCTTGTACACCGCCCTGGCCATTGGCGTGGCGCATGTGTCGTTCAAATTCATTGAGCAGCCACTGCTTAAAATGAAAGACAAATGGTTTGCGTAAATGCGGAGTGACAACCGACCACTGACTACAGATTACTGATGGCTGCATCACATTTTCTTTTACCTCTCCCTGCCTCTCCAAAGGAGAGGTGCCGTAAAGTAGTCTGCCATCTACGGACTCCGGACCTTCAAGTCCCGACTATCTGATTTTCTGTCTCCGGTCTTCCACCAAATCCTTCTCTCCCGAGACAAGGACTATGTAAACAAAAAAGAGGGCAAACAGCCCTCTTTTTTTATCAGTATACAACAACATTATTCCAATCCATAATCGCGGCCTTTCATGGTGGCAGGCACGCCTTCTGTGAGCCACTTGGCTGGCTTTTCGCCTTTCAACAACCAGTCGAAGAACTGCTGCTCCCGAATCTGAATGTCTTTGCGGTTGCGGCGTTCTACCAGGTTATGGGCTTCATTATTGTACTGCAGCAACCACACCGGCTGATTCAAACGACGCATGGCAGTAAACAACTCAATACCCTGATACCAGGGCACTGCACCATCAGCATCGTTGTGCATTACCACCAACGGTGTTTTGTTTTTAGGCAAATGAAAAAGCGGTGAATTTTTCAAATACAAATCCTGACGCTCCCACAATGTAGCCCCAATGCGGCTCTGTGTTTTTTCGTATTGAAACTGACGGTTGAGGCCACTCTCCCAACGAATGCCACCATACGCACTGGTCATGTTGGCAACAGGAGCACCAGCCCATGCTGCAGCAAACAATTTGGTCATGGTAATGAGCTGCACGGTTTGATAGCCGCCCCAGCTTTGGCCCTGCAGGCCCATCTTGGTGCTGTCTACATAACCGAGTTTTACCAGGTGGCGGGCACCACTCACAATGTAGTCGTAAGCACTTTGGCCGGGCTCACCCTTGCGGTAATGAATATCTGGCGCCAGCACTACATAACCACGGCTCACAAAAAACGGAATGTTCAACCGGCTGGGTGTAGGTGCAGGTGCAGTGTAGCTGTACAAACCATCACTCAATGTTTCGTAGAAATAGGCAATCATCGGATACTTCTTTTTGGGATCGAAGTTTTCCGGCTTGTACACAATGCCTTGCGTCATTTTGCCATCGTAAGCTTTCCATTCAATCAGCTCTGCTGTACCCCACAGGTATTGGCTTTGCTGCGGATTGGGCTGACAAAGCACAATGGCCTGCATGGGCTGACTCACGGCATCTGCCAGTGCCGCTACCCGAATATCTGGCGATTGCTGGTAGTTTTCGGTGCTAAAACTCAGCACATCGGCATCCTTCGCTTTTACAAACGACGCCAAGCGGGTTGGCAATGTTTGCTGCGCCATTTTGTTCAGCACAAATGGCTTTCCGATAGCCTGCCATTTAATGGCAGCGGTTTTATCAGTATTGTTGAAAATGGTAAACAGATAAGGCTTGCCCGACTCTACGAAATTTTCTTCGCGGTTGAGGTTTTGCCAGCGGATGGTCCACTTGTAACTGCGGCCAATGCCACCGGTAATCATCTCTGGCGCTTTGGCAGCCATTGGGTCCAGTTTCCAGATATCGTATCTGTCGTACACGTACAAGGCAGAACCATCTTTTTCCCAGCTCAACGCCCCATATGGAGAAGGATCATCGGGCACATCATTTTCTTCATCATACAAGGCTACTTTAATGCCTTTAGATGGCACATATTCTTTGCCATCCTTCCAAGTGTGGTATTGCTTATCGCCTGTTTCGTACCAGAGCAAAGTGGTACCATCCATGCTGGTACCCATGGGCATGCCATCTACACCGGCTTTTACCAATTGCTTGCTCCCGGTAGCGGGGTCTATCACATACATATCGCCTTTGCCACGGCCGGCCCACTGGCTGGCAATGCGGCTGGCTTTATCATCCACCGCCCAAAACCATTTGCCATCGCCGTTGCCACTTGGTCTAACGTCCTGCAATTGCTGATCGGCGAGTTGCACCACTTTTTTCAAACCCACATGGTACACCGTGAGGTAACTTCTGTTGAGCTCACGGGTCAGGTTACGCAGTTGATAGGGCTGCAAATAATCATCTTTATAATGCCAGATATCGAGTTGTGCTTTTTCAAATTCAGGCACGGTCGTGTCTTTCGGTGGCATTACAGGAGCCACACCAAACATTAAACGTTCGCCGCTTTTGCTAAAGCTGAGGTTGGCAAATTCACTCACGGTCCAGCCGTTGGTTTTACCAGCCGTAGTGCGGTCGGCTATCAGCACGGCACTATCGGTGCCATGGCGCCAGTACCAGAGTTTGTAAAACTTCTGGATAGCTTTGGCGCTGCTGTCTCTTTCGGCTACAAAAGCCAACTGCAAACCCTGCTCATCCAGCGTCAGGTTTTTTACATCGTTGAAGGCCTTCATCACCGTGTCCACTTTTGCTGCAGCAACATCTACAGATAACACATACGCATTACCCTTGCCCACTTTGGCCGTTTTAATCACCAGCTTATTACCCATTTTATCGGTGGTAAAATCGAGAGCATTTTTCCAGGTCAGTTTTTTGCCGGTGGCCAGCTCGTACCACACCAGCTCTGTGCCGGCATCGCCGCCACCCGCTGCAGCACCGGCAGGCTCATCTGCATCCAAGCCTTCAGCATTCAGCCCTAAGCCTTCAGCATCTTTCAAGTATTTCTGTTGCACTTTTTCCGGAAACTTTTGCAACAATGCCGTAAGGCTGTCCACCACTTTGCGCAGGCTATCGGCTTGCGGATTTTTGGGCACTACCGGCGCTTTTTTGGCCGTATCGGGCAAAGGTTTGTCCATGTGGTAAGCCATCCAGCCGCCAGCATCGCTGGGCATTTTGTACGCTTTTACCCGGGCTATTTTCAGCACATTGCTGCTACCCAGTTGTACTATACCCAAACTGTCTTTGGGCATATCATCGGGGCGCTTCTTTTTAATGCGGGCATCTCTCGTTTCCTGATAGTTCGGTTTGATTTTGAACACCGCATAGCGGCTGTCGGCACTCAGGCTTACCTGATAACCACGGGGCACTTCCAACCGCCAGCTGTTGGCCTTGTTGGCCAGCACCAAACGGCCATCTCCTTCCTGTGGATTGACAGTGAAAGCCACATACTCACCATTGTTGCTGAGTACCCGCTCCTGAATGCTTTCCCAACCATCGTACACACTGTGGTCGAGTGGCTTTTTTTGTGCCGATAACTGGCCCGCTGCCAGGCTCATCGCCAGCAGCATACATGCGTATTTTCTCATACAATTGTTTTGAAAAAAGAATGAAAGTCTAAGTAAATCATTCAATGTGAGTTTAGACGCTCCATTGTCATTTTCTTTTGCCCATAGCCAAGCCGGGCCAACAAAAAGTTATACGCAATAGTTGTAAGTTGCAGTTCATCCGCTCAATTGTTGTTATGAAAAAAATACTCCTTCCCGTTTACTCCATTTTCCTTTTTGCAACCGCACAAGCACAGCATGCCCTGCACAAATTGTGGCAAACCGACAGCACCTGGAAAGTGCCCGAATCTGTGCTTGTAGATGCCAAAAACAATGTGCTTTATGTAAGCAATATTGATGGCACACCCGGCGGTAAAGACGGCAATGGTTCTATTGGCAAACTCGGCCGCGATGGCAAACCCATTGCCATTGAATGGGTAAAAGGCCTGAACGCACCCAAGGGCATGGGTCAGCATGGCAACCTGCTGTATGTAGCCGATATGAATGAAGTGGTGGTCATCGACATCAAGCAGGGAACCATCATCAAAAAGATACTTGTTGAAGGAGCGAATTTTCTCAACGACATTAGCGTTGGCCCCAAGGGAGAAGTGTATGTAAGCGATAGTCAGGAAAAGAAAGTGCACAAAATTGAAGCTGACAAAGTGAGCCTCTTTGCCGATGGTTTTACCCGCCCCAACGGAGTGCTGTGGCAGCCCGATGGCGTGTATGTGCTCGACAATGGAGTGTTGTATAAACTGGATGCCAATGGCCAAAACCGCAGCAAAATTGCGGAAGGCCTCGAAGGCGGCAGCGATGGCGTGGAGAGAGTGGGCGGCAAAGATTTTATTGTGAGCTCTTGGGCCGGTGTCATCTACTATGTGCATGCCGATGGCAAAGTGGAAAAACTGCTCGACTACCGCAACGAAAAAATAAACACCGCCGACATTGGCTACGATGACAGCAAACGCATCGTGTATGCCCCAACCTTTTACAAAAACAGCGTTATCGCATTTCATTTGCAATAAATAACGTACAGCTATTGCTGCCAGCAGCCATCTGTACAGCACAGGTGGCTGTTGTGTTTTTGGGGCTGTCAACAAAAGAACATGATTCAGCTGTAGTTCGGGCTGCTACGGGCTACGCTTCGCTCCGGCCCCGACGTCCCGCAGCCCATCAACCGCTGTATCTTTACCCGGCAAACATGAAAACCACTCCCCACATATTAGTCATTGGCATTGGCAACAGCCTTCGTGGCGATGATGCTGTGGGCCATTGGCTGGCAGACAAAATTGCCGCTGATGCACATCCGTTTGTAACCGTACAAACCATGCATCAGTTACACATTGAGGTACTAGAACAATTGCAGCAATACACACACGTGATGGTGATAGATGCTGCCATACAAAATGAACCGGCACTGCTCTCCGCTATCGCTCCGCAAGACACCCCTGCACATGCCGAATCGCATCAGGCAGATGTGGTGACGCTGATGCAGCTGCATCGTAATTTGTATCAGCAACCGATTGATTGGTTTACGCTGCGCATAGCCGCACAGCAGTTTGAGATGGGAACAGCCATCAGCCCCGCTTGTATGCAACATGCACAAACGGCCTATGCCCTTTGGCAGCAGTGGCTACAACAAATCCTCAACGATTCAACGCTGTAAAGACCGCAGCACTTCGCCGCCGGCATTCACGATGTCAATCTGCATCGGCATTTTGCCCATGGCATGGGTGGAGCAACTCAGGCATGGGTCATAGCAACGAATGGCACTTTCCACTCTGTTCAGCATTCCTTCAGCTACATCTGCGCCATGCACATATTGGCGGGCCACATCCGTAATGGAGCGGTTCATGGATGGGTTGTTTTGTCCCGTGGCTATCAGCAGATTGACCATCGTTAGCTTGCCGCTGTCATCTGTTTCGTAATGATGAAACAAGGTACCCCGTGGTGCTTCTGAAGCACCAATACCTGTTGCGTTATTCCAGCGGCCAAATGTTTGCAAATGCGTACCTGTTACTTCCGGGTCTTGCAAATACATGGCAGCTTCTTCTACACCCGCCAGCGTTTCTATCAAACGGGCGTAGTGATAAAAGAAAGTACCATGCACCGGCTGTCCATTGCCCAAAGCCCTGAACTGTAAAAATTCTGCCTGAGCCAACGGTGTTTTCATCCTGTCGGCTACATTCAATCTGGCCAACGGCCCGACTCTGTAAATGCCTTTTTCGATACCCAACGGTTTGTAATACGGATACTTGAGGTACGACCATTCCACCGCTCTTTCAGCAATAAATTCCAGATACCTCGTTGGCGACAATTGGTCTTGCAACACATTGCCTTCCGCATCTACAAAACGCAGCAAGCCATCGTACAATTCATGTTCTCCATTTGGCCCCACCGTACCGAGATACATGGTAGGCGACGTGGCAAAGCTGTTGATCATATCTGCATTGGCAGCATGGAAATCTTTGATGATGCGAATGCCTGTTTGCACCGCATCCAATGCTTCGGGTATCCACTGCAGCAATGCCTGATGGTTATCTTTCGTTAGCGGGTAGCTCATGCCGCCGGGCACAATACCCATGGCATGAATTTTTTTACCCGTAATGCGTTCGCTGATTTCCTGTCCAAACTTGCGGAGGCGAATACCTTTCAACGCCACATCCGGAAATTTTTCAGCCAGGCCAATGATATTTCTGCTGGCCGGATCGCTATCGTAGCCCAATAAAAAATCAGGAGAGGACAAATGAAAAAACGACAAGGCATGCGAAGAAATATTTTGCCCGATGTGCATGAGCCGGCGTAACAGGTTGGCTGTGTACGTAGGCTGAATGCCCTGTATCATTTCGCAGGCTTTTACACTGGCAATGGTATGGCTCACCGGACAAATGCCACAAATGCGGGGCGTAATAGTGGGCATTTCTGTATACATTCTGCTCTCGCAAAATTTTTCAAAACCCCGAAACTCATTTACATGAAACTGCGCCTGATCTACTTCGCCATTGTCTTTGAGTGCAATGGTAATTTTGGCATGGCCTTCGATACGGGTGACCGGCGAGATGAATATTTTTTTGGCAGCAGGCTTATCCATATTTCAATTTTTGAGCGGTACTTAAATCGGGCATGCGATCGTTCAACAATTCGTATAGCACATAAAAAATGGTATCGGCGCTGGGTGGACAACCCGGCACAACTACATCTACCGTTACTACCGATTGCAGCGGCAACACTTTACCATGCAGCTTCAACAAGGCCTCATGATTGGGCCACATTCCTTCACCATCATTGCTGGGCGAATGTGTGTATGCCGCAGCCATCACATCTTGCAACGGAAAGTAGTTGCGCATACCGGTAATATTGGTCATCACGGCACAATCGCCCAATGCCACCAACACTTTGGCCTGCTTGCGGATGTGCAATATTTCTTCGTAGTGTTCATCGCTGGTTACAGAACCTTCTACCAACGCAATATCTACTTCAGGAAATGGCTTTCCATCTACAATCGGACATTTTACAATGTCGGCGAGTTTGGCTACTTCCAAAATGCGTTCGTCTATATCCAGCAGCGACATGTGGCAACCCGAACAGCCGCCCAACCATACAGTGGCTAATTTCTTTTTCATTGGCTCCAGTTTTTGGCGCAATACAACGTGCAGCTATTGCAGCAGTTTTCTTTTTTCTACCAGTTCTCCTATCATTTCCGGATACTTTGTGAGTTGGCCTTGTGCCACTGCTTTTGGCCAGATAGCACCGGTTGGGCAGGCATGCACACATTTACCACAATCGGTGCAAGTACTGCTTTCGCCCCAAGGCGTATTGAAATCGGAAATGATGCGTACATCATGACCACGGTTCATCACACCCCAGTTACCGGCACCTTCTACTTCGGTACATACCCGCACACAACGGGTGCACATAATGCAGCGATTGTGATCCATCACAAACCAAGGATGCGATGTATCCACTTTGCACTCCGGATACAAAAAAGGATAACGGATATGATCGAGTCCTACAGCATAACCAGCTTCCTGCAATTCGCAGTTGCCATTGGCTACACATACGGCACATACATGATTTCGCTCCGCAAAAAACAGTTCAACCGTAATGCGTTGATACCGCTTGATACGATCGGTATCGGTGCGTATCATCATGTTGTCGGCTACCTGTGTGGTACAGCCACTCAATAGGCGGTTCACCCCTTCAATTTCTACCAAACACAAGCGGCAGGCGCCAATATCATGCAGGCCTTTGAGGTGACAAAGCGTAAGCATTGGTATGCTATTGGCTTTGCATACCTCCAAAATCGTTACACCGGATTCGGTGAGGATTTTTAGTCCATTGATATACACAGTAATGATGGGCATATACAAGTGGCTTTACAGTTCGAGATGTTGATGTATCAATACTTCCGGTGACACCAGGCGGTTGGCATATTCTTCGGGAAAATGGCGGAGGGTGCTAAGCAACGGATTGGGAGCACTACCACCCAAACCACAGAGGCTGGCTTCTTTTACATACACTGCCAACTCTTGCAATCTGTCTACATCATGTTGAGTGCCTTTGCCGTCTACAATGCGTTGTAGCAGGTCGTGCATCATGCGGGTACCTACCCTGCAGGGAGCACATTTACCGCAGCTTTCATCCATACAAAACTCCATGAAAAAACGGGCCACGTCCACCATGTCGCTGCTCTTGTCCATCACAATCAATCCACCCGAACCCATGATGCTGCCAAGGCTCATGAGTGATTCGTAATCCATGCCCACATCCAAATGTTGCTCCGGAATACAACCACCCGAAGGGCCACCGGTTTGTGCGGCTTTGAATTCGCCATCGCCAGGAATACCGCCGCCAATATCAAACACAATTTCGCGGAGGCTGGTACCCATCGGCACTTCAATCAGGCCACTGTATTTTATTTTGCCGGCCAGCGCAAACACTTTGGTGCCGGCACTTTTAGCTGTTCCAGTTTCGCTAAACCATTCGCCACCATTCAATATAATCGGCGCTATGTTGGCATAGGTTTCTACGTTATTGATGAGTGTTGGCTTGCCCCACAAACCACACTCCGCAGGGTATGGCGGCCGTGGACTTGGCGTTCCTCTTTTGCCTTCAATAGAAGCAATCAATGCGGTTTCTTCACCACATACAAATGCACCTGCACCAATCCTGATTTCTACTTCGAAAGAGAAGTTGCTGCCCAAAATATTTTTACCCAACAAACCCAGTTTTTTGGCTTGTTTCAGGGCTGTTTCAAAACGCTTAATTGCCAGGCGATATTCGCCGCGGATGTAGGCGTAGCCTTTGCTGGCACCAACCGCATAACCCGCAATCATCATGCCTTCGAGCACACTGTGCGGATTGCCTTCGAGCACACTGCGGTTCATGAAGGCACCAGGGTCACCTTCATCGCCATTACACACTACGTATTTCTGATTGTTGACGTATTTGTACACCGTTTCCCACTTCATACCCGTGGGATAACCTGCACCACCACGCCCCCGCAACCGGCTGTGTTTTATTTCAGCTATCACGTCTTCCGGCAGCATGCTGTTCAAGGCTTTGTCAAAAGCTTTGTACCCATCATACGCTATGTATTCTTCAATGTCTTCCGGATTGATGACGCCACAATTTTTCAAAATGATTTTGTGTTGCTTTTTGAAGAACGGATCATCGTTGGCGTTTACAAAAGGTTCGGGTCTGGTATCGGCAAACAACAGTTTTTCTTTCTTCGGTTGCTTGTCTACAAACTGTGCCTTCAGCAAGTCTGCCACTTCTTCTGGTGCTATTTTTTGGTAAATGGTATGATCGGGCAACACTTTTACCAGCGGTCCCTGATTGCACAATCCCATGCAACCCGTCAGGTTGGCTTCTACTTCGTCTTTCAAACCCAGTGCAACTATGTTTTGCTGTACTTGTTCCAATACTTTTTCTGCATTGGAAGCCATGCAACTGGTACCACAGCACACACAAACTTTTTTACTGAAATGATGGTGTTTTGTTTTGGCCTGATCTGCCATCACCGTCAACTCCTGCCGGTTCATATTGCCTCCAGTTTTTCATGAATTTTTGCTACGAGTTGCTGCCCATCAGTTTTGGCCTGCACTTCTTCGTCTATCACTACAGCAGGTGCCAAACCACAGGCGCCAATGCAACGGGCCACTTGCAAGCCGAGTTTGTTATCGGCCGACACTTCACCCGCTTTGATACCAAAGCTTTGCTCCACGGCATCCAGCAATTGCTGGGCACCTTTTACATAGCAGGCAGTACCGGTGCACACCAGGCAGGTATGATCTCCTCTCGACTTCAGCGAAAAGAAATGATAGAAAGTAACGGTAGAAAATACCCGTGCAGGAGGAATATGCAACTTATTGGATATATGCTGCAGCACAGGCATGGGCAAATAACCATACGCATTTTGAGCTGCATGCAAAATTTCAATGAGTGCATCCGGACGAAAATTCTCTTTCTTCATGCGGGTGTCTAATAATTTCACCCGTGGATCGGAGGCAGAAAGCCCCGATGAGGCATTGGCAAATGGTCGTTTCATAACGTTCTTTACTTAGAAACTGAACGATGAAAGCAAGGCGAGCAACAGCAAGGCCGCAAGTGCGGGATGGGGTTATCGGAATTGCTATAGTAACAAATCTACCGGCCGGCTATTTGCAGAAACATGAGCAAAATCAGCGCAATGAACTGAGAAATACCGCATCATTTTGATGAACTTTTTCCAATTCCGCTATCTTGCCCCTTCACTTGTTTTACTGGCATGAAAA
Organism: Phnomibacter ginsenosidimutans; assembly: GCF_009740285.1. Lineage (GTDB taxonomy): Bacteria > Bacteroidota > Bacteroidia > Chitinophagales > Chitinophagaceae > Phnomibacter > Phnomibacter ginsenosidimutans. The sequence continues at coordinate 1,284,461 of NZ_CP046566.1, read as the reverse complement.
AACGGATTGTCTTTACATTATTGACCACTGTTATTTGCAGCACCAACTTGCTGGCTCAACGCAGCAATCCTGCATACGATGCTGAATTGCAGCAATGGATAAGTAAAAGAATCGCTTACCTGAAATCAACCGATGGATGGTTGAATTTGGCAGGATTACTGTGGTTGCAACCAGGCAACAACAGCTTTGGCAGCAGCCCCGAAAACAAGACTGTTTACCCGGCCGGCTTCCCTTATGCAACAGCTGGCGAGTTGATGTGGACGGATGCTCAGGTAAGTCTACAATTGAAGCCGGGCGTAGGCGCAACCGTCAACGGAAAGGCATTTACGCAAGGCATTGTATTCGATGCAAAGTTGGGCGTATCAGGCGTGGTAAAAATGGGTGACTGGCAGTTTACCATCATTCAACGTGGTGATAAAACGGGTATCCGTTTGCGGCAGCTGAATCATCCTAATGTGGCAGCTTTTCACGGCACAGATCGATTTGCAACAGACACAACGTACAAAGTGCAGGCAACACTGATGAAGCCTGCTTTCCCCAAAACCATTGCCATTAGCAATGTGCTGGGACAAACCAACGAGCAACCATTAGCAGGCACCTTGTTGTTTACCCTGCATGGCCAATCGTACAGCCTGCAGGCACTCACCGAAGGCGATGAATTGTTCATCTTGTTTGCAGATGCCACCAATGGTGAAAGCACTTACGGTGCAGGTCGTTTTTTGTACGCTCCCATGCCCGATGGCAATGGCAAAACAGTGCTCGATTTCAACAAGGCCATCAATCCACCTTGTGCGTTTACACCATTTGCCACTTGTCCGTTGCCGCCCAAGCAAAATCAGTTAACGATGGCTATTGAAGCGGGAGAAAAAGATTACGGACATCATTAGACAAACGTGATTTCTATCTTCACTTTAATATAGCCAGATAGTGCAACAATTTTACTACCTCTAAATTTCTTATACTGCAGCATTGTTACTTTCTTTTTCTTGAAAAAAGAAAGTAACCAAAGAAAATTCAAGGCAAACCCGATGCCTCCGGCCGTTTTGCCCGGCCAACGCCTCCCTCTGTGTAATGGTGCTCTAATTACAATGCTGTTTGAATTGCTAAATGGCTGGCACACATAGTATCACTACAAAATTGCTTTGCTGTGCAAGCCTTTTTCTTGTAACCATGCCAAGGTAAGCGGCAATGATTCATGTAAGCGGGGCATGGCTTTGGCGCTATCGTGAAATACAATGATGCTGCCGGGACGGGTATGTTTTTTGACAGCAGCAAAACAATGCTGCCCATTTTTCTTCGTATCAAAGTCGCCGGTAAGCACACTCCACATCAGCACAGACATGTCAGGATATCGGGAACGGATTTGTGTTGCTTCATCTTTGGTCAGTTGCCCGTATGGTGGACGAAATAGTTGGCTATCGATGACGCCGGCAGCTGCATCCACATCCGCCACATAATCACTCGTAGTAGCTTTTCTTCCATTGAGGTGATGCATGGTATGATTGCCCACCGCATGCCCTTCGGCCAAAATGCGTTGATAGATGTCGGGGTGCAGCAGTACATTTTTACCAATGCAAAAAAGGTTCCCTGCATGCCTGCAGCTTGCAGTTGATCCAGCACAAAAGGCGTGGCTTCGGGGTGAGGTCCATCATCAAAAGTGAGGTACACTTCGTTGCCCTGCAACACCGGCCCCTGCCACTGCAATCCTTTCGGAAACAGCATGCGCAACCACCACGGTGTATGATGCAAGTAAAACATGGATGCAAGATAGTTGATAGATGATAGTTGGTGGTTGGTGGTTGGTGTTAAGACTTCGTGTTTCTATTTTACCTCTCCCGGCCTCTCCAAAGGAGAGGTGATGTAGAATAGAGCCTTTTATCTACTGTCTCCGGTCTACAGACTCCGGACTCCCAACTTTCGGTCTTCCCATCTTCCTGACTCCTTTCTACAAACTATCTTTGCCGCCTATGAGTCAAAGAGTAAGAGTTCGTTTTGCCCCATCACCTACGGGTGGATTGCACCTGGGTGGTGTGCGTACCGTATTGTACAATTACCTGTTTGCCCGCCAGCATGGAGGCGATTTTGTGTTGCGCATCGAAGACACCGACCAAACCCGTTTCGTGCCCGGTGCAGAAGCCTATATTTTGGATTGCCTGAAATGGTGCGGCCTCGAACCCGACGAAAGTGTGGTAAAGCCCGGCGCTTATGGCCCCTACCGCCAAAGCGAACGCAAGGAAATGTACCAGCAATATGCCCATCGCCTGGTAGAGCAGGGCGATGCCTATTATGCATTTGATACGCCTGCAGAGCTCGAAGCCATGCGGGAGCAATACAAAACGCCGGAGAACCCTTCGCCTACCTACAACCAGCAGGTTCGACAACACATGCGCAACAGCCTGAACATGGAGCTGGAAGCGGCCAGAGAATTGATTGCTGAAGGCACTCCTTACGTGGTACGCATCAAAATGCCGGTAGACGAAGTGATTGGTTTTACGGATATGGTGCGTGGCGAAGTAAATGTGCATACCAGCCAGGTAGATGATAAAGTATTGCTGAAAGCTGATGGTATGCCCACCTATCATTTGGCGGTGGTGGTAGATGATTACCTCATGAAAATCACCCATGCATTTCGTGGAGAAGAATGGCTGAGCAGTGCGCCTGTTCACCTGATGCTCTGGAAGAAACTGGGCTGGGAAGACAGCATGCCTGCATGGGCCCACTTGCCGCTGATTATGGGTCCTGATGGTGCCAAGCTCAGCAAGCGCCATGGCAACAAATACGGCTTCCCTATTTTTGCCATGAACTGGACCGACCCTGTGAAAAATGAATTCACCGAAGGCTTCCGCGAAAGAGGTTTTTTGCCCGAGGCATTTGTAAACCTGCTGGCACTCATGGGTTGGAACGATGGCAGCGGACAGGAAATTTTTACCCTCGATGAAATGGTACAACGCTTCAGCATGGAGCGGGTACACAGCGCCGGTGCACAGTTTGATTTTGAAAAAGCCAAGTGGTACAACCACGAATGGATAAAGCGCAGCACTGCACAGCGTCTGCTTCCTGAAGTGCAACAAGTACTGGCGCAGCATGGCATTACAGACTGTAACGAGCAGGTATTGCTGCAAGTAATTGACCTGGTAAAAGAACGCTGCACTTTGCTTAGTGATTTTTACGAGCAGGCTGGCTTCTTTTTTCAGGCACCGGCCAGCATTGATACCGAGAGCATCAAAGGAAAATGGAATGAACAGAAGACTTTGTTCTTTACTGAGCTCATCCGCAACTATGAACTGACGCAACTGTGGCAGGCTGCTGATTTGGAACATGCGTTCAAAGAGATTGCTGCAGTGAATGGCTTAAAGCCCGGCGAACTGATGTTGCCCTTCCGCATCATGCTGGTGGGTGGCAAGTTTGGCCCGGCCGTGTTTGACATTGCTTCCATTATTGGTAAAGAAGCAACCATTGCAAGAATTCGAAGGACATTAAAAGAGCTTGTACCATTCTCACCTGAAATGGCAATTAATTTATTTGAAACTGTTGCTCAAGTCTCCGAGAATGTATTTAAGCACTTCAATGGTAAACAAGTCAAAGACACAGAGTTATTATCACTCATTTTGCTCCGAAGATTGAATTCCATTTCCATTAGCCTCTCAACTCTTTCGAGTGAAGTAAATAATCGATTTGAAAACGAATTTGGCTTTGGAATTATCGCAAGAGCCGTACTTCTTGATCAGTTGATAGTATTGAACTTAGTAGACATTTTTACTAGAGGAAAAGAAAAAAAACTTCCAGAAGAGGAAATCCACAAACAGCTTAATTATGCATCAAAGGTCCGTCTTGCTGATGGATTAAATCAAACGTTAGCTTATTTTACCACAGTAAATCAAGTGAAATTTTACGCAATTTCTGAGCCAGACCAGTTCATAGAAAAATTCACAAATAAATACAAGGGTTTCCTAAGTCCTGATTATGATCCTAATAATGGAAAATCAAATAAACAACCTTTTTTGAAAGCACCATTTGCAAATGATCTTTTTAAAGAAACAAGTTTACAACCTACATTAAAGGGACTCCTTGATGTTTATGAACAGTATATCTACTACTCAAAGTATGACCACGTAAGTATACTAACCCACGAATTAATGAGTGAAGGTATTTTCGATAGAAAAAAGAGGATAAACTCAATCTCTGAAAGAATGATATTGCATTTGCACTTAACCCTCTACCTTCTCAAGGAAACAACTCCTAGTGACAATTATCTAAATTCATTGATTGATGATTTCGAACATTATCACAAATCACTTGTAGAAAATTTTTAGATAAAGATTCTAGAAGAAGAATTTATAGATTCTGCATTTTTCTTTTACAAGGATTTACTGAACCATAAAAAAACATCCCACCTGCTTTCGCCAGTGGGATGTTTTTTTGGGTGACTATATCTCCTAATTAACCAGTCAACTAATTAACCGATCAACTCTATTTCACCGCCAATGCCTTCTCAATGAGGAATTGCAAATTGGCACGGTGTGCACGGGTTTGCTCATCGGGGCTTACAGCAGTAGCCAGTTGCGTTTTAATTTTCTTGAGGGTGCTCAAAGCGGCGGCTCTAGAAGCATTGTCGTAGCCGGGAGCTGTGGTAGCAATACCGCTGGCACCTTTTACGAATTCTGTTTGCAGGTTTTGGCGGTACAGGTTTACACCGGTTTTCAAATCAGCCGTAAAAATGGCGCCTACCAAATCAGTCATTACATCAGCCACGCTGTAAGTATTGCCATACAAGCTGCTGCTGTTGATGCGCTGCAAGCTAACGGGGTTGAGCATGCGCTGCAATACACTCATCTGCAAATTCAATACTGTGTTTTGTGGTTTAGGATCTTCGGTAGCACCAAAGAAACCGAAACCGCGGCGCTGTGATTGCAGGTAAGGAAACAGTTGTGCATCAGCATCAAAAGCGTTTGGTGCAAACACATTTTTCGCCAGCAGGCTCATGGCTTTTTTCTGATACGCCACAGGCACTGGTGTAAATGGTTTGTTACCGCTTTGCTGTCCGGGGAAGCTGCGGTCTACATACACACCACCAATGTAGTTGGCCACGGCACCGGCCATTTGACTACGCTGGCTGATAACAGTATAATACCGGCTGCGCAGTTTGGCCCAAGATTCATTGGGGTCTGTGTAACGGTCTTTGAGTTTGCCGAGCATGGTATTCACCAATTTGAAACGATCTTCGGCATAAGCCACCATGTCGTTGCTCATATCGTTCACCATTACACGGGGGTCAATACCGCTACCGGCGCCACGCATGTCATCTGCATCGTTGCCAAAAGCCAGTTTGGGATCGTTGCTGCGAGACAGGATTTTCTTCAGGCTTTCTTCTTCTGTAGCAGCACTGAATGGCGTGTAACCATATTCAATCGCCCACACATCGTAAGGGCCTACTTTGGTGGTGTAGTAATCGCCCTGCTTGCTGCGGTCCAGCGATACGTTTACGGCAGGATAATCCATAACACTACCCTGCAAACCAATGCTGCGGGTAATGCTCTTGTTGTGTACTTCGGCGGGGCTCAGCATTTGGCTGGCTTTCATGTTGTGGTTGAGGCCGAGGGTATGCCCCATTTCGTGCAGAATGAGGTAATACAAAAACTGCTTGTGCATTTCGGGCACTTCAGCCGCATCGCCATCCAGCACTTCTACAGCAGTAGCGCCAGTCATAAACTGCATAGCCAACTCTTGCGCCATGTTGCAGGTAGCCCAATGTTTGTGAGCACCGGCAGGCAGCAATTGCTGTACCGATTTGTTTTGGGCAAACGCTTCTTCCCAAGAAGTAGCAGCAAGCTTTTTCGTACAGCTCACTTTGGATGGGTGTACCGGCACCGCTGCGCCATTCTACGGTAATATCTGAACCGAGAATCTGGCCGGTGCGGGGGTTGGTAAAGCTGGGCCCGATAGCGCCGTACGAAGGATAGGCACTGCTTACCCAACGAATCACGTTGTAGCGAATGTCGGCAGGATCCCAGGTGGCATCGTCAGGCATTTGCTTCATTACCACGGCGTTTTTGAAACCCGCTTTTTCAAAGGCTTCGTTCCATTTATTGCCGGCTTCCATTACGTATGGACGCAGCTCTACAGGCGTGGTATTTTCTACCCACCATACAATGGGTTCTACGGGTTCGCTGATGGCTGCATTCGGATCTTTCTTCACCAAATGCCAGCGGTTGATCACGTCTTTAAATGGCGTTGGTGACAGAGACGTCATGTCGTCTACTTCTGAACCAAAATAACCCACCCGTGGGTCATCGCGGCGGGGTCGGAAATCATTTTTCGGCACTTCAATAAAGGAGTGCTGCATCCGCACTTTATTGAAGCGGGCATCAGTAATGTCTTTACCACCCTGGTTGAAAGGCATGGGGTTGTCGTAAGCCAAATCCACCACCACATCGGTGTTGTTGGGATAGCTACGCACACCCGTCACACGGCTTTTCATGGGGTTGAGGCCACCCAGATTGAAAATGGCCGTTGGCGGCAAACCCGGAGGATTCAACGGCTTCACCGGATCGAGTTTTTCGCCCACAAACAAACCATCAGCGGCGATGAGGTAACCGGTAGAATCTTCACCGGCAATTTTTTCTGACAAGAAAACAGCTTCGGGCACATCCACATTAGCCGACTTGGTTACGGCATTGTTGGGGTCGTAAAAGAAGTTGGTGTTTTGTGTGGCAAACTCCACTTTATCGTACACTTTGCGGATAGCAAAAATGAGGGTAGAGCGGTGCATACTTTGGTTGAGGAACAAGCTGGTAGGACCGCTCAGCGAAAAACTCTGGTAAATGAATTCCTGACCGAGCTGGTCTTTGCGTACATACAACTGCGTGGTACCTGTGGCCGTATCCTGATACACGGTAAACAAGCCGGCATGCTTTTTACTCGACTTGATTTTGTCGGCAATAGAAAGGGGTTTGGGAGCAGCCTTTTTAGCGGTGTCTGCCACTGCGGCCGGAGGGGCTACTACGGCTGTTTTATCATTGCGCTGCGCCATGCTGGTCATGCTCAGCAACAATGCTGCCGGTAGCAACCATTGTGTTGTAGATCTCATAGAGGAATATTTAATTGGTCAACAATTTGCTACAAATTCGGTATTCCTTGGGCAAAATCGGTTAAAAGGTAAAATAGCTGGACAGTAGCCGCATTTCAGCGATGACCATTTGTGGTGAAAGCAATGAAGCAACGGGTAAATGCAATGGCGGAAAGCAGTTGGCCTCCTACCTTTGTGCAGCTTTGTAACAACAGCACACAACGATTGCAACCTGCTGAGTGAGCATGTTGCTGCTGCATAAAAACTCTACATCATGAACAGACCAATACGGGTACTGGTAGCCAAAGTAGGATTAGACGGCCACGACAGAGGAGCGAAAATTATTGCCACTGCCTTGCGGGATGCCGGCATGGAAGTGATTTATACCGGCCTGCGCCAAACGCCTGAGATGGTGGTAAATGCTGCGTTGCAAGAAGACGTCGATGCCATTGGTGTCAGCATTTTGAGCGGTGCTCACATGACCGTTTTTCCCCGCATCAAAAGCCTGATGGATGAAAAAGGCATGCACGATGTACTGCTCACTGGCGGCGGTATCATTCCTGATGATGATAGCAAAACCTTGCAAGACATGGGCGTGGGCAAACTCTTTCAGCCCGGCACCAATACACATGATATTGCCGATTTTATTTCGGCCTGGGTGAAGGAGCATCGGAGTTTTTAGATAAGTCCGAAAGTCGGGAAGACGGCAAGTCTGAAAGAAGGAAGAATCTATTTATTCGTGACAAGGAATGGTCTCGGCGCCCCGACTGGCGGCGGGCAGTCCTTCAAGGTCAGGAGAAATGTAGGGTATGCCCAAATCCAATCCACGAAGAATAAGCAGGATGGCTACAATGCCGGTAAACACGGGCAACCATTGCCGCATTTTGCTGCGATATTTTGCACTCAACTGTGCAGCAAATAATAACAAGAACAACATGAGCGGTGCGGTAGCAATGCCAAACACCGACATAAATACAGCAGCCGATACAATGCTACCCGTAGCAACCGCTGCACTCAACGCTACATACACCAATCCACAAGGCAACAAACCGTTGAGCATACCCAGCACAAAAGTGGCAGAGTAGGCCCGCTTACCCATCATCGCTCCCATGAGCGGCGATAGTTTGTTACCCATGTAAATGGTAAGCTGATTACTGTGGAATATGGCGGGTTTGAAAATGGTCACAATCGCAAAAAACAACATGGCAACACCCAGCACCAAACTCAGGGCCTGCTGCCATCCGGCCAGCACCAACTGCTGCCCTACAATGCCAAACAAAGCACCCAATGCTGCGTAGGTAAATGTTTTGCCGCCGAAGTAGGCGAGTATACCCATGCCTCTGCCCCATCCATTGGCCGAAGCAAATGGCAGTGATAAAGCAATAGGACCGCACATGCCTACACAATGCAGGCTACCGGCAAGTCCTAATACCAATGCACTGAGGTACAAAGCATCCATGTACAAAAATTATGGTGCGTAATAAGTTGCCTCGTTGTAATAAGGTTTGCCTTCGTACTGGTAGGTTGCTTTTACAGTATACCGGCCAGTCTTCAATTGGCTGGAAGGGATGTTGATGAGTCCATCTCCTTTTACAGGCACTTTAAAATCGTAGCTGGCATTGTCGGGGCGGTAAAAATGCAATTCCCCTTCACCTTCCACAGCAGCCACTGGCAATTGCACGGCTACACCATTGGCAGTAGCAGCAATGGTCATGGCTTTGCCCAATTGATTGGCGTTGTTTTTGCCATCAATCACTTGCTGATATTTCAGCTCTTGTGCATAGTAATCGGTAGATACCAAATCATAATTCTGGCGGGTGCAGAGGTAAACCATGCCGAGCATGAATACCACAAACCCTGTGTACACCAAAAATATTTTGGTTCCCCAGTTCCATTTGATGGTCATAGGCTTGATGTTTTATTCAGTGTAGCCCAGGAAGCTGGTCTTCACTGTTCTGATTCGTTTTCCGTCTTTGTACACACCAATTTTCACATCGGTGTCGCGGCGTTTAATGGCCGACTTGGGCAGTACCAGGAAGAAGGTGCTTTCTGCTTGTCCTTCTGCCGGTGTATGCAGTTGGTGGCCGCCCACTAATTTAATTACACCAGGCAGTTCTTCCACTTTCAATTGCACATCAATGTCTTTCACTGTTTTGTTCACCATATTCAGGTGGTACAAATTGCTCAAACTATCGGTTCCTACTTCCTGAAAGAGCTGGCCACGGGCACGAAGTAAAGTTACGTCTACATCGTTGCGGGTAAGCAAGAGCGTTGTTAACCCGGCCAGCAACAATACCAGCACCACAGAGTAAAACTTCATGCGACCTGTAAACTTGAATGGCTGATTATCGGCCAGCTGTGCTTCGCTGGCATAGCGAACCAATCCACGAGGCAAGCCTACTTTATCCATCACGGTATTGCAGGCATCAATACATGCCGTACAGTTGATGCATTCCAGTTGCGTACCATTTCTGATATCAATACCAGTAGGACAAACCACCACACACTGCTTACAATCGATACAATCGCCCAGTTTGTTTTCTTCAGTACGACGGCCTTTGCCACGAGGTTCGCCGCGGTTGTAATCGTATGCAACGATTACAGAGTTACGATCGAGCAACACACTTTGCAATCGGCCATACGGGCAAATAACGGTACAGATAATTTCACGGGCAAAAGCATACACACCATAAAAAGCAAGCGTAAAAATGATGAGTGCTACAAAACCGCCGACGTGTTGTGTTACTGGCTCCTGAATGATTTTAAATAAATCTTCAACACCAATGATGTATGCCAGAAATGTATTGGCAATAAGAAAAGAGAAAGCCAAAAACAATAAATGCTTGAGTGTTTTTCGTACAATCTTATTACCATTCCATGGGCCATTGTTCAGCTTGCGTTGTTCATTCGGATTGCCTTCCACCATCCATTCCATTTTACGGAAAATCATTTCCATAAAAATGGTTTGGGGGCATGCCCAACCACAAAACACCCGGCCATAGATCATGGTAAACAGGTAAATAAAAATTACCATGGTTACCATGCCTACGCCGAAGATGAAAAAATCTTGAGGCCAGAAGATGAGACCAAGAATAGAAAACTTTCCTTCTACCACATTTATCTGCAGTGCCGGATTGCCATTCATTTTAATAAACGGCAATGCAAAAAACAACGCGACATACAGTACACTCAATATAGTACGCCGGGTGTACCATTTCCCTTTGGGCTGCCATGCATAAATCCAGTTCCGTTTTCCTTCTTTGGTTACAGATGGCATCCTGTCGCGAAACGACTCTTCTAACTGCTCAATGGTTGCTTTCTCGTTACTCATAATCTGGTATGAATGCCTGGTTGAAGGGCATTCGTGTGTCAAAGCTATTTAGTAGGTGCTGCTGCTGCCGTGCTATCAGTCACACTCGCAGCGCCAGCAGCCTGATTCTCGTCATACAATTCGCCCTGAGGTGCTTTTGCATTGGGCGGATTCGTGCCTTTCAGTGATTTTACAAAACTGGCCAGCTGTGCCATTTGCATGGGAGAGAAATCATCTTTCCAGCTACGCATGCCCTTTTCTACCCAACCATATTTAATGCTCTTAAATACATCTTTGATGTCGCCACCATGTATCCAGTAGTTGTCCGTCAGGTTAGGGCCTACTGTGTTGCCTTCACCTGCTGTGCCGTGGCAAGCAATACAGTTAGCTGAAAACAATTCTTTACCAGAAGCTATGGATCCTGCATCCAACATGGTCACACTGTTTTCATCTACATTATTGGCACTCATTGCCAAATATGCAGCTTTGGCTTCCTCTGCTTCTTTCATCGAAATTTCAAGTTCTTCAATTTGCAATGGCGCAGAGTGAGAAACATGGTAACGATAGAGATACACACCAGAGAAAAGAATGGTGAGTGCAAAAGCAGCAATCCACCATGGTGGCAGCTTGTTGTCCAGTTCGCTGATACCATCATAATCGTGGCTCAGGTCAATGGCTGCTTCATCTTCAATTTTGGCAGAACGGTTTACCTTATCCCACCAGCTAACTTTAGGAACAGCCACGCCATCAACAGCAGCAGCCATTTCTTTCCGCGACTCGATGCCTACCAAAAACTTCAGTTGATAAACCAAGGCTACCAAAATGATAATTTCAACTGCAATCACAGCAGCCATCAGGTAAAAAGTAAAAGGCGACAAACCGTTGATGCTATTGTCTACCGCAGGTGCAGCCGTTGTAGCCGCATCAGCAGCAGCCTGAGCATTGCCAGCAATAGAAGCCAGTAAACCGGCACTCAGCAACAATATTACGGTTGCTGCATTGCCGCTGTTTTTTTCGGAACGGGCTTTCCGCAGTTTTGTTCTGAATAAATCGGCCGCATTGCCTACCACATTGCCGAGCAATGCAATGGCCAATGCCAGCATAATCATGATCAGTACCATCACCTGTGCCAGCGGATTGCTGAGGGTGCTGGGCTCTTTGGGTTGCGCACCGGCTACCTGTGCCATCAGCAGCATTACGCCCATGATGGAGAGCCATTTATGTTTGAAAATATTGAACCGCATATACTATAGTATTCGTTGGGTGAATGATGTTAGTTTTCTAAAGGCAGATTGCTTTTTTGCTGCCAGCTTTTTTTATCGGCACCGTACACATAAAATGCAACGCCAACAAAAAAGGTCACAAACAACAGCAAACCGATTAAAGGAAAAATAGACACACCGGAAATGCTCTGCAGATAGTTGATGAATTTCATAGCTGCTTATTTTATGACTACGGTTTCGTCTTTTACTTTAATGTCTTTACCCAAACGTTGCAGGTAGGCAATCAAGGCTACAATCTCTTTGTTGGGTGCTGTAGTGATTTTATCCTTTTTCAAACCCTCAGCTATTTGTGCAGCTTGCTTGTTGAGGTCTGCTACAGCTATCTGATCGTATCCTTCAGGATAAGGCACGCCCAGTGTTTGCATAGCACGGATTTTAGCAGCCGTCAGCGAAGTATTCAAATCATCATCCAGCAACCATGGATAATTCGGCATCAAACTACCAGGGCTCATCAGCGTTGGCTTCATCATGTGGTTGTAGTGCCAGCTATCAGGATACTTGCCACCAATGCGGTGCAAATCGGGACCGGTACGCTTGCTACCCCACTGGAATGGGTGATCGTATACAAACTCACCAGCCTTGCTGTATTCGCCATAGCGGGTTACTTCATCACGGAAAGGACGCACCATTTGTGAGTGACAGGTATAGCAACCTTCGCGGATGTAGATATCACGACCTTCCAACTCCAACGGTGTATATGGTTTTACCGAAGCAATGGTGGGCACGTTTGATTTGATGAGGAATGTAGGAATGAGTTCGAGCAAACCACCAATGGCTACTACTACGAGACTCACAATCAGCATTTGCACAGGACGACGCTCAATCCATGCATGCCAGAAATTGTATCCTGCATGTGGAACGAAATTCTTTTCGAGTGCTGGTGCTTCGCCATATTCTGTAGGTACAAATTTGCCTGCGGCAATGGTTTTCCAAATGTTTACCACCAACATCAGGAAACCAACAAAGTACAACGTACCACCTATGCCACGCAAAATGTACATGGGGCGAATGTTGGTTACTGTTTGCAGGAACTGATATTTCAAAGTTCCTTCCGGAGTAAACTCTTTCCACATCAGCGCCTGAGAGAAACCAGCCCAGTACATGGGAATGGCGTACAAAATGATACCGAGGGTGCCAATCCAAAAGTGTTGTGCAGCCATCTTCTTGCTATACAAAGGCGTATTCCACAAGCGGGGCACCAGGAAATACAACGCACCAAATGTGAGGAAGCCGTTCCAGCCCAACGCACCTACGTGTACGTGTGCTACAGTCCAGTCGGTAAAGTGCGAAATGGCGTTTACACTTTTCAGGCTCAGCATGGGGCCTTCAAAAGTGCTCATACCATAGCAGGTAAGTGCCACTACAAAAAATTTCAAAATGGGTTCTTCACGTACCTTATCCCATGCACCACGCAAGGTCATCAAACCATTGAGCATACCCGCCCAAGATGGGAGAATGAGCATAACGCTAAACACAGTACCAAGGCTCTGTGCCCAATCGGGCAGCGAAGTATACAGCAGGTGGTGCGGACCAGCCCAGATGTACAAGAAAATCAACGCCCAGAAGTGAATGATACTCCAACGGTAGCTGTATACGGGACGGTTAGCAGCCTTTGGTACGAAATAGTACATCACACCAATGAAAGGTGTAGTAAGGAAGAAGGCCACCGCATTGTGACCATACCACCACTGCACAAGTGCATCTTGCACACCAGCGTACCAGCTGTAGCTTTTCAATGCACTAAAAGGCAGTTCGAAAGAGTTGACAATATGCAACATGGCCACGGTAACCCATGTAGCTATCCAAAACCAAACAGCCACATACATGTGCCGTTCACGACGCTTCAAAATGGTCATGAACATGTTGAGACCAAACACCACCCATACCAATGTAATGGCGATGTCGATGGGCCATTCCAGTTCGGCATATTCTTTACCTGAAGTGTAACCAGCCAACAATGTAACCGCAGCGGCTACAATTATGGACTGCCATCCCCAAAAATGAATCCAGCCAAGCTTTGGACTAAACATAGAAGTCTTCATCAACCTCGGAAGTGCGTAATACACCGTCATGTAAATGGCGTTGCCCACAAATGCGAAAATCACCGCATTGGTGTGCACAGGTCTTACCCGGCCAAAAGTGGTGTAAGCAAAATCGAAGTTCAGTGCAGGAAATGCAATTTGGAAGGCAATCAGCAATCCGACAAGCATTCCCACCAGACCCCAAACAATGGTTGCATAGGCAAAGGCTTTTACATGCCTGTTGTCATAAGCGAATCTTTCAAGTGGTTGTTGCATATTGATGTAATTAGAGTTTTGTTGTTGGTTGATCATCGTACAGCATCCGCATAGGTGGGCCGTAGCTGTCATCAAACTGACCATTGCGGGCACTCACTAAAAAGGCTACCAGAAAGCCCCCGGCTACTAATATGCTGGCACCAAGGAGTATGAGTATTACAGCCATAATCTTGTGGATTGATTGAATATGATTAGCTATATAAATTGTGGACTATTAGCAGCGTCAAAACTATTTTCGGGCATACCTCATTTGGATGATAGCACTCACGGTGTGCTATGATTTTTGTCATGTTTTGGTCACAGATGTTTAAAACAGTACCACGTTTGTTGATAATCCTTCAACAACGACTATCACCCATTACAATCGCTTTATTTCCGAAGGGTGGTGCCTAATTTTCTTCTGCCCGTTTCTACACCCAGCCAGGTGATGATGATGATAGAAATGCTGCTGGATGGCATTAAAATGGCTGCCACCAGCGGACTCATCAGCCCCTGAAATGCAATAGACAAACCCACGAAATTGTACAGGATAGAAATGATGAATGAACCAATCACCACTTTGCGGCCACGGTGTGCCATGGCTACAAAAGCATGCAATTTATCCAGCTTGCCGGCATCCAAAATAGCATCACAACCGGGCGAAAAATTGTTGACATCATCTGTTACGGCAATCCCTACATTGGCCACTTTCAACGCACCCGCATCGTTGAGGCCATCGCCTACCATTAATACATATTCGCCTTGTTGCTTGAGCGTTTCTATATACGCCAGCTTATCGGCAGGTGCCTGATTGAATTTTACATCAGCAGGCTTACCCAGCAATCGCAGAATGTTGTTTTTCTCCGCATCATTATCGCCACTGAGCACCGCTGCTTTTTTGTTGTGCAGCAGCTTCTTCAGCATTTTATCCAATCCATTGCGGTAATGATTTTTCAATAAGAATAATCCCTGGCGGCCATCATCCAATTTCCAGGCTACAACCGAAGTATTACGATCAAAATGATCTTGCCCCCATACAAACATGGGGCTACCCAGTTTGATGTATTGATCATTTACCCAAGCCTCTACCCCACGGCCGGCATGTTCTTTCACATGCTGCAATGGTTGAGGTTTTACCTCCAGGTATTGCAGCACGGCTTTGCTGAGTGGGTGTTGCGTTTGCGCTGCTACCGATGCCAGCAACTGACGCAGCGGTTCATCCAGTGCATCACCTTTATAATGAATATCAAAACGGCGACCATCGGTCAGTGTTCCGGTTTTATCAAAAACGACAGTTGTAATTTTTACCAGCCGTTCTACTACTGCGGCATTGCGTACATACATACCTGCCCGGTCGAAGGCACGTATCACATGCCCGTTGGTAAATGAATTGCTCAACAATAAAGTACAAGGGCATGCTACAATCAACGCAGTGGTAATGGCAGGCCACATTTTGCTGGGGTCATTTATCCACCAGTACATACCGGCAATAGCGGTAAGCGTAAAGAGTACCACTGTAAAATAGCGGCTTACAGGATGCACCCACGAATCATTGTTACCATTGTCTTCGCTGCGCATGCTTTCTTTGTTCCACAAATTGGTGAGATAGCTTTGGCTCACATCTTTCACCAACAGCAGTTCAATATTGCCGC
Source organism: Phnomibacter ginsenosidimutans (assembly GCF_009740285.1). GTDB lineage: Bacteria > Bacteroidota > Bacteroidia > Chitinophagales > Chitinophagaceae > Phnomibacter > Phnomibacter ginsenosidimutans. Next base: position 1,268,874 of record NZ_CP046566.1, on the reverse strand, counting down.
CCGTTTGCCGGCCGCCGGCATAAATTATTTCGCTGATCTTTTTTCTACCGGCACACTTTCGCCCGTTACAAAACTGTAATCAATAGCGGCTTGTCCACGTACCAGTATACCATCTGCCGGAATGATTTCGTGACTATGAATCATGATGCTATCACCATTGCGCAACTCAGGCAGCGGCACGGGCACTTCTTTGCCATCCACTAATTTGTTGACGGCAATGGGAAAATAAGAAGTGTAATCTCTATCGAAGCTCAGCGATTGTTGAGTGCGGTCTTGCAGAATGCGGCCAATGAGCATGAAGAACACGATGCCACTCATGCTATCGAGATAACCGGCGCCGGTACCCGAAAAAATTTCGTACACACTTCTTGAAAAAGTAATAAGAATGGCCAACGCAATGGGCGCATCAATATTGAGAAAACGGTTTTTTAAACCCGCCCAACCACTGATGAAAAATTCGGAAGCACTATACAACAATACAGGCAAGCTCAACAGCAGGTTGAGATAGCGGAAAGTTGGCGTTAAATCATAGGCTTCTTTCACCCCATCGAGCCCCACATATTCCGGAAAGCTCATCATCATGATGTTGCCAAAGCAAAAGCCGGCTACACCCAATTTATAAATGCGGTCGCGGTTGAAAAGATTGCGGGGCTTGTTGCCCAAATCATGCAGGCTGATATGTGGCTCATACCCAATGCTGGTAAGGATTTCCGCCACCCTGCGTAGTGAGATTTGCTTTTCATTAAACAACACCGACACTTCCTTTTTCGGAAAGTCGACACGGCTGTGCGAAATGCCTTCATCCATTTTATACAAATGCTCCAGCAACCACAGGCAACTGGCGCAATGCATTTGTGGCAGGTAAAAAATCACCTGAGTTTGATCGCCGTCTGAAAACTGGACCAGCTTCTGCCGGATGTCTTCATTTTCCAGAAAAGCAAACTTGTCTTTGCGCACCTGTACCCGCTGGTTGATACCGGGGTTTTCGCTGCGTTCGTAATAGTCGCACAAGCCATGCTGATTGAGCACCTGATACACCGTTTTGCAACCAGCGCAGCAAAAGTTTTTTTCGTCGTATTGAATGGGTTGTGCGGGCAAATCTTCTCCGCAGTGATAGCATTGAACAGCTGTTTCTGTGGTGGCTTCCATAATCAATTCTCTTTTCACTTGGGCGATGGATGGATATGTAAACAGCCGGTTGTTGATGCCGGCTGTTTTACTCACAATACCATTCAACGCACAGAATGGCGATCAATCGTTGAGGTTTAATATCCGGCTTGCTCCGATGCTTTTTGTATACGGGGCAGCAATACATTTTCCTTCAGGTAAATGGCTTGCGTAACCATTTGATCCAGCGTAAACAATTCTTCAAAAAACATGCGGGTATCAGCATCCCACTCGGGTTTCAAAATGAAGTTGTTGGCAATCAGGCGCAGTTTTTCGAGCAGGCTCAAAATCTTTTTGTTCTTGTCGCGAATCATTTGGGCGGGTATATGTGCCTCCCGAATGCGGCCTTTTGCGTCGGCCTGCATGATGAGGGGAAACAAAATCATGCTGTCATTTCTGATCACCTGTTCCATTTCATCTTTCAGCCTGCCAAACAGCATATGCCCTACGCTGAGCTTTTCTGGCTCAACATCTGAATGCTGCAGTAAATTAGAATATTCCGCCAGTGTTTCTAATGATTGCTTGATAGGTGCATAATGTTTTTGCTCTATATAATGACAGAGTTGAGGTGGCGTCAATTCATTCACTTCTACCAGGTGGGAGGCCATCATGACAAATAGTTTAGCTTAATACGAAACTAAGTGGGCATTAGCAAGTACCTCATGACTGCACTCACAGTTGATTATGACTTTTGTCATTTCTACGTCACCTACGTACATCAAAAAAGAGAAGCTCATGCTTCTCTTTTCTATGACTGGCAACACGTTGAAATCAACTGTTAATCGTTGAGATTGGCAATGCGGGACAACTCCCGAACATCTTTAATTGATATCTTTTTGCCTGATAATTCGATGACGTTTTCTTTATTCAATTCGCTGAGCAGGCGAATGGCTGTTTCTGTAGCAGTACCCACCAGGTTGGCAATTTCTTCGCGGGTAAGTTGCACCGCTATTTGTGTGCTATCAGGTTCAAAACCGTAAGTCTCTTTCAAAAAGAGCAGCGTTTCAGCTAATCTTTCCCGTACAGGTTTTTGTGCCAGGTGCGTCAGCTTTACTTCTGCTTCCCGCAGTTGATTGCTCAGCAGCTTCATCATTTCAAAACTCAATGAAGAATCGCTGCGCAAGGTTTTCATAAATATTTCGCGGGGAATAAAACATACCTGCGAATCTTCAAGCACTGTGGCAGTAGCATTGTAGCGTTCGTTTACCAGCATACTGCGGTAGCCCAGCACGTCTCCATCTCGGGCCAAGCGTACAATTTGCTCTTTGCCTTCATCACCAATAATGGACAGTTTGATTTTGCCTTTGTTGACGCAATACACCCCAAACGGATGGCCGCCTTCATGAAAAATGACCTGACCTTTTTTGTATACCGAGCACGTTTTTGAATCACTGATGTCGTCCAAATTTTCGCCATGTGTATTGCAAAAAATGGAGCTGGTTCTTTTTTCGCAACGACTGCAGTCAACGTGCTCGAATGTCTTCATTAGGTATAATATTTGGTGAATTCCAGTCTAATGCTCTCTTGTAAGATGGCGCAAAGGAACAACCATTTGCAATGAGAACTACCCTAAGTTCATCATTTCTTTAAAAAAAAGTATCAACTGTTTCGCTATTTAATAGGCCACCTTAAACAAAATGAAGTTTGGCGCTTCCACGGCTTGCTGTAGGTTTGAAAAAAAATTGATTGCCATGTATCAACACTTGCATACAACCCTTGAAGAAGGCATTTTTTGTATCAGCATCAACCGGCCCGATAAGCTCAATGCACTGAATAAAGATGTAATTTCAGAACTCGGCCACGCCATTGCAGAGTTATATACCAACGATGCCATTAAAGCAGGCATCATTACTGGTACAGGTGCCAAAGCATTTGTAGCCGGTGCCGACATCAGTGAGTTTACAAGCCTTGATGCAACTGCTGGCGCAGCATTAGCAGAGCGTGGTCAGGATTTGGTGTTTTCTAAAATCGAACGATCGCCCAAACCCATTGTGGCTGCAGTAAATGGTTTTGCATTGGGTGGCGGTTGCGAACTGGCGATGGCTTGTCATTTTCGCCTGGCTTCCGACAATGCCAAATTTGGACAGCCCGAAGTAAACCTCGGTTTGATACCCGGCTACGGTGGCACACAGCGCCTGGTGCAGCTCATAGGCAAAGGGAAAGCCATGGAACTACTCATGACCGGCAACATGATTACTGCTGCAGAAGCGCAACAATTAGGTTTGGTCAATCATGTAACCTCGCCAGAAGATTTGCTGCCGCAAACAAAGGCATTGTTACAAACCATCCTTTCAAAAGCGCCGCTGGCTATCACCCGCATTATTGATTTGGTAAACACTGCTTCCTATGCGCCAGAAGAAGGCTTAGAAAAAGAAGTCACCCTGTTTGGAGAACTCTTTGATACCGCTGATGCCAAGGAAGGTGCCAACGCATTTTTAGAAAAACGCAAAGCACAATTTACCGGTCATTAATACCGAAACAATTGTTGTGCATTATTCGTGGTGGCCGAAGCAATGGTTTCGGCTTCCACGTCATACACTTGTGCCAGCGTACTTACTACGTATTGCAGGTAGCTGCTCTCATTGCGTTTACCCCTGAAAGGCACCGGCGTTAAATACGGAGCATCCGTTTCAAGTACAATATGCTCCAGTGGCACTTTGGCCAGCACTTCGGGCAAGCCGGCATTTTTATAGGTCACCACTCCTCCTATGCCCAGCAAAAAGCCGAGGTCAATGATTTGGCGGGCACTTTCGTAGCTGCCGCTAAAGCAATGGAAAATGCCCGTTAGCCCACGGCCTTTGTATTCTTTTACCAGATTAATGGTTTCCTGCATGGCATTGCGGGTATGAATAACAATAGGCAATTTATAGTGCAGCGCCATTTCTATCTGCTGCCGAAAGGCATCAAACTGTTGCTCGGTGTAGGTTTTATCCCAGTAAAAATCGAGGCCAATTTCGCCTAAGGCAGGAAAACTGCGTTGCTGCAATTGCCTGGCCACAATGTCGAGTTCCTGCTGATAGTTATCATTGACCGAGCATGGATGCAAGCCCGGCATCATGACACACTCCGGAAACTGCTGCTCTGTTTGTTCCATTCTTTCAATCACCTCACTATCTATACCCGGCATGTAAAAACGGGTAACGCCAATGGCCTTGGCCCGTGCAATCATGTCGGCCCGGTCTTCGTCGAAAGCCGGCTGGTACAAATGGGTATGCGTATCTATCAGCATCATGCCGCGAAAATAAGTGAAACAATAACGGTATAGCGACCATCCTATTAGCCACATTGTGGAGATGAAAACCCATTTTTTATAGACAACCCCGTTGAATTATTATTTTTTTTAACCAAACGTTAAACCACTGCCAAAAGCCGGCGTCGTACCTGCACAAAAACCACCACGTATGATACGCAAGCCACTGCAACTTGCCCTCGCTGCTACTTTTTTGCTGGCCTCGGCTACCCTGACGAGCTGCCAAAAACAGATTAATGACACGGCTACTGAGGATGCCAGCACCCTCACCATTGAAGCCACAGAAGACGATGCCGAAGCCGAAGTGACTTTTGGTGACGTTGGCGACCAGGCCATGGGTGCCGATGCCGAAGCCGGCCTTGGTCAGATTGAATTGTTTGGCGGTGCCAACAATGGCAACAGCAATGTTGATATCGACTTAAACGAAGAAAGACCCGCAGACTCTGCACAGGGCGTCCGCTGTTTTAGCATCACGGTAGTGCCAAAAGATCCGGGTGTATTCCCCAAAACCATCACTATTGATTATGGAACCGGCTGTAAAGGTCGCGATGGCAAAATCCGTTCTGGTAAAATTGTAACCGTGTACAGCAAGCCGCTGGTAGTGCCCGGTGCACAAGCGGTAACCGAGTTCAACAACTACTATGTTGATTCAGTAAAAGTAGAAGGCCGCCATGTGATTAAAAACAATAGCACTTCATCTGTGCTCATCATGACCCGCCTGGTACAAAATGGTAAACTCACCCGCCCCAATGGCAGCTATGTAAAATGGAATGCCGAACACAGCACGACACAGGTAGCAGGATTGGGTACGCCTTTCTTCCCCAGAGATGATGAATGGAGTACCACCGGAGGAGCCCGTGGTGAAACCTTCCGCCGCAATACAACTACCACCTGGAGCCGCCTGATTGTAGAACCTTTGCACAAAGCCAACGCTTGCCGCTGGATAGACAAAGGCACTGTGAAAGTGACCCGTAACGACAAAAATGCGGTACTGAATTTTGGCAACGGCACCTGCGACAATAAAGCCACTATCACCATCGACGGTGTAACCAAAGAAATCACACTCCGCTAGTATTGATACCATTTTACCGCTTACACCTTATCAAACCAAAACAGGCTCCATGTGGAGCCTGTTTATTTTTAGTAACGTTTTCTGCGGGGTTTCATCGTTTTCCGAATCAGCAATTTCAAACCGATATACAAAGGCAACCAGCATACAATCAGTAACAAGCCCAACAGCAGGGCACCGGTTTTGTTTCTTTCAGCCAGCACCCGTTTTACATAATGCACTTTCAACGGTGTTGTCCATTTTTCGTAATACTGTAAAAACACAGCTTCGTTGGTAAGCTGATACAACTGTAACAATTGAGTAGTGATAACCTGTTTGTATTTTCTGTCGGCCAGCTTTTTGTACTTGTCGTAATACATCTGCTGACCCGCATCATATGCTGGCAGATAATATTTCAGCGACTGCAAACCCATTTCAGCAGCAATGGCGGCCAATGGTTCCTGCTGTTGATTGCGGTATTGCAGCAATCCGATCACCGTGAAAATATGACCGTCTAATATGCGGGGCGTTTCTACACCTACAGCTGCAAACTCTTCGTACCACCAGCCCTGTGGTTCCATAATGGTAAAACCGCCACTATCAATCGACACAAAACAGCCATGCAACAATTGGCGGGCCAATTGCCATGCAGCTGTATCCGCATTCATAGCATGTGCTTTGAGCATGGCCTGCATCACCATGCCATTGGTCATACCACTGGTAAATGGTGCCGGCACTTTAGGATACCAAGCCTGCCGCCATGCATAGCGATACAAAGCTGTATCATTACTCACCGTTGCGTTTACTTTCAACCAGTTGATACAGTTGTCAAATGCTTGCTTGTTTGCTGGCTGCTTCAATGAGTCGTACAAAGCTGCTTGCTCCAATGCAAAGTTGGCTACAATAGTAGCATTGTACTGTTTGCCTGGTGTAATGCCATTTTCAGTGGCATACACAACATAGGGAATGCCTTTGTCATCATAGAAAACCGGGGCATAATCAGGAATAGAATCGCCCTTAGCAGCAAACAAAACATTGCGTAGTGGTTCTTCTATTGTATCGCCGAATTTGCCGGCCAGCCAATAGGCAATTGCTACGGCAAAGGGCAGCACCAATATGTAACGGATGATTTTTTTCACGGACAGCTATTTACGCCAACACTTATACTACCCCCAGCATTTCACGGGCTATTTTGGCAGACGCCTCGGCATGTTCATTGCCACTCAGCATTTGCGCAATGGCCTGCACCCGTTCGTCGGTACTCAACACCCGCACACCTGTTTTAATGGCCTTGTTCTTTTCCTGTTTGTACACAAAATAATGCGTAGCGGCACGGGCTGCTATTTGCGGCTGGTGCGTAATGGCAATGAGCTGATGTTTTTGTGCCAATGATTGCATAATGACGCCAACCTGCCGTGCAGCTTCGCCACTAATGCCAGAATCAATTTCGTCGAAGATTAACGTTGGCATATTTAAGCCACCTGCTACCAGGCTTTTGATACTGAGCATTAATCGGCTGAGCTCACCGCCACTCGCTACTTTTTCGAGTGGCTCAAAGCGGCCGCTTTTGTTGGCATCAAACAAAAACTGAATGGCATCCATGCCATGTGGCGCCGGTGCAGACAATGGTTCTAGTTTTACTTTGAGCACAGCATTGGGCATGCCTACTTGCTGCAACAAAGCTTTTACCTGCGTTTCAAATGGCTCCAATGCTTTGCTCCGCAATGCAGTCAATTCATTGCCGGTTTTTCGCACCAATTGCAAAGCCGCATCCTGTGCTTTTTGCCATTGCTCAATTTGCTCACTCAAATTGGTAACAAGCCTGCAGCGACGCATCCAACTCCTGCTGAATGACCAGCAGCTCATTTGTTGTAAGTACGTTGTGTTTCTTCAGCAGTTTGTTGCCTATGTTTATCCGGTCAGATAAATGCGCCAAACGTTCTGCATCCATCTGCACATTTTCTTCCAGGCTCTCCAACTCTGCAGCAATGTCTTTCAGTTCTACCAATGCCGACTGCAGTCGTTCCTGCAAGGCATCCAACCCATCAGGACGGGTTTTCAATTGCTGCAACTGTTGTACAACCGTTTTTACCTGAACCGTAACCGGTGCATCGCCATTTTGCATGGTGAAAGCAGCTGTCGCCAATACCTGTTTGATGCTTTCGGCATTGGAGAGCACTTGCAACTCCGTTTCAGCTTCTTCAATTTCATTCGGAGAAAAATTCGCTTCTTCCAACTCTGTAAACAAGAACCGGTGATAATCGTATTCTTTGCTGGCCTGCTGTTGCTGGGCTTGCAATTGCTGTAACGTACTTTGCGCCTGTGCAAACGATTGGTAATGTTGCTGATACTGTTGCAATAGCGTGGCAGTGCCCGCCAGTGCATCAATCACTTTGCGTTGAAAATCATCTTCGCCCAATTCGAGGGTATCAAACTGACGATGCAAATCGACCAATATACCAGCAAACTGACGCAGCACCTGCAATGTTACCGGCGTGTCGTTGATAAAGCTTCTGCTTTTGCCGGCCGTACTTATTTCGCGGCGCACCACAAGCTGGTTGTCTTCATCCAAATCGTTGGCTTGCAACAAGGCCCGCATGGCTGCTTTGTCTGTGGGTTGAAAACTGGCTTCCACCACACACTTTTCTGTGCTGGTAAATAAAACAGCGCTATCAGCACGGTCGCCCAGCACCAAGCCAAGGGCACCCATCAAAATACTTTTACCGGCACCTGTTTCACCCGTAATGATGTTGAAGCCCGGTTGAAACTCAATCGTCAGCTCATCTATGATGGCATAATTGCGGATATGTAGCTTGCTCAGCATGCTGCGAAAATAGGCAACACGAATTACACGAATTAGGCGAACCACACGAATTGTGTGAAAGAAGTATGTATTCTTTTCTCTTAGTTATTCTATTGCCCCGCCTCAACTACAAATACACCAATTAACTAATTAACTATTCACCCAATTAACCAAAATAAAAACCGCCTGCAAAAATTGCAAGCGGCTCTTGTATTTTATTAATCAAGGATTACAGATCACGACCGTGGCACTGTTTGTATTTTTTGCCACTACCACAGGGGCAAGGGTCGTTGCGACCAATTTTTGGTCCCACTTGCACCGGCTGTTGTTTCACCGCATTGCCACTGGGATCGTAGTAGTCATCGCCACCGATTTCTTCCACACCGCGGCTATCGAGTTCGGTTTTCTGCTCACGAAGTTTGCTCAAATCGGTTTTCTCTTCGCGGCCTTCCCGAATATCTTGCTGCTGCTCCAGCGGAATGCCTGCATGACAAAGGAATTGTACCATGTCTTTGTTCAGTCCGCTTTCCATGCGGCTAAACAAATTGAAGGCTTCAATTTTATAAATCACCAACGGATCTTTCTGTTCGTAGCTGGCGGTTTGTACGCTCTGCTTCAAATCGTCCATGGCACGTAGGTGCTCTTTCCAGGCATCATCTATGAGACCGAGGGCTACGCTGCGTTCCATGGCATTGGCCAATTCTGCTCCTTGTGTTTCCAATGTTTTATCGAGGTTGGCCAACACCTGCATGCCTTTGCGGCCATCAGTAAATGGAACAATCACATTCATGATATGTGCACCCTGCTGCTGGCGAATGTTGCTGAACACCGGCATTGCCTGACGGGCCATCTCCGCTTTTTTGCGCTGATAGTTTTGCATGGCTTCGTCATACAGCTTCTGCGCCAGTTCTTTCTCGTTGTTTTTGTCGAATTCCTGCTCCGAAATTTTTGTATCGATAGCCAGATTGACGATGGCAGCCAGTTTGAAACCTTCGTAATCGTTTTGCTCTTTAAAGCCAGCCACACAATCTGCAGCAGCATTAAAGAAGGCATTGTCGATATCGAGTGCCAAACGTTCGCCAAACAAAGCGTGGTGACGGCGGGTGTAAATCACCTTCCGTTGCTTGTTCATTACGTCATCGTATTCGAGCAAACGCTTACGAATGCCAAAGTTGTTTTCTTCTACCTTTTTCTGAGCACGTTCGATGCTCTTGGTGATCATGCTGTGCTGAATCACTTCGCCTTCTTTGTAGCCCATGCGGTCCATCAGCGAGGCAATGCGGTCGCTGCCGAACATGCGCATCAAATCATCTTCGAGGCTTACAAAAAACTGTGATGAACCGGGGTCGCCCTGACGACCGGCACGACCACGCAACTGGCGGTCTACCCGGCGGCTATCGTGGCGTTCGGTACCGAGGATGGCCAAACCACCGGCTTCTTTTACACCAGGTCCGAGCTTGATATCTGTACCACGACCGGCCATGTTGGTGGCAATGGTTACGTTGCCCGGCATACCGGCTTCTGCTACAATTTGTGCTTCACGGGCATGCTGCTTGGCGTTGAGTACATTGTGCGGAATCTTTTTCACCGTCAGCATGCGGCTCAGCAATTCACTCACCGCTACATCCGTAGTACCTACCAGAATGGGGCGACCTGCTGCACGGAGCTTTTCAATTTCGTCGATAACGGCACTGAATTTTTCACGCTTGGTTTTGTACACCAAATCTTCTTCATCTTTCCGAATCACATTGACGTTGGTGGGAATAGATACCACATCCAATTTGTAAATGTCCCACAATTCACCGGCTTCGGTTTCGGCTGTACCGGTCATACCGGCCAGCTTGTGGTACATCCGGAAATAGTTTTGCAACGTTATCGTTGCATAGGTTTGTGTAGCCGCTTCAATCTTCACATTTTCCTTGGCTTCAATGGCTTGGTGCAAACCATCGCTGTAGCGGCGGCCATCGAGAATACGACCTGTTTGTTCGTCTACAATTTTTACCGCACCATCCATTACCACATACTCCACATCTTTTTCAAACAGGGTGTATGCTTTCAGCAATTGCTGCACGGTATGAATGCGTTCGGCCTTGGCAGAATATTCATTGAGCAGTACTTCTTTTTGCTGCATTTTTTCTTCGGGTGTAGCATCGGCTTTTTCAATGGCAGCCAGCTTCACACTCAGGTCGGGCAGTACAAAAAATTCAGGGTCTTCTGCATTACCAGTAATGTATTGCAACCCTTTATCAGTAAGGTCTACCTGGTTATTCTTTTCATCAATGTAAAAGAATAAACCCTGGTCTACCTTGGGCATTTCCTTTTGCTGATCGGCGAGGTAATAGTTTTCGCTTTTCTGCAGTTTTACCTTAATGCCGGGCTCACTCAAAAACTTAATGAGGGCACCGGTTTTGGGCAAACCGCGGTAGGCCCGCATCAACGCCAATCCACCATCTTTTGGATCGTCGTTGCCATCGGCTATTTTCTTTTTGGCTTCAATCAAATAGTTGTTCACCACTTTGCGCTGCTCTTCTACCAGCTGCGCTACACGGGGCTTCAGCAAATGGTATTGTTGCTCATCGCCCTTGGGCACAGGACCGCTAATGATGAGTGGTGTACGGGCATCGTCAATCAATACGCTGTCCACTTCATCCACCATGGCAAAGTGGTGTTTGCGCTGTACCATTTCTTCGGGGCTGTGCACCATGTTATCCCGCAGGTAGTCGAAACCAAATTCGTTGTTGGTACCATACGTAATATCGGCGAGGTATGCATTGCGTCGATCTTCGCTGTTGGGTTGGTGTTTGTCGATGCAATCCACAGTAATACCCAACCACTCAAATACGGGGCCGTTCCACTCTGAGTCACGACGGGCCAGGTAGTCGTTCACCGTTACCAGGTGTACGCCTTCGCCGGCCAATGCGTTGAGGTAAGAAGGCAGGGTACTTACGAGGGTTTTACCTTCACCAGTCGCCATTTCTGCAATCTTGCCCTGGTGCAATACAATACCACCGATCAGCTGCACATCGTAGTGCACCATGTTCCAGGTAACGGTACCGCCAGCGGCAGTCCAGGTGTTTTGGAAAATGGCATTCTCCCCCTCGATAGTGATGTATTGCTTGCCACGACCCGCCAGATTTCGGTCGAGCTCAGTAGCCTTTGAAACGAGGCTGGTATTTTCTTTGAAACGACGAGCCGCTTCTTTGATGGTAGCAAATGCCTCAGGCAGCAGCTCCATCAACACTTCTTCAATCTGCTTGTCGCGGTCTTTAATCAGTTCGTCTATTTGGCGGTAAATGGCGTCTTTTTCCGTCAATTGGTCAGCAGTCAATGCCTCGGCCGCATTTTTCTGATTGGCGATTTCCGCATCAATGTTTTCGAGTTTGGCCTTGATACGGGCACGGAAAAGCTGCGTGTTGTTTCGCAGTTCATCGTTGCTGAGCGACTGGTATTGCTGGAAAAACTGATTGATTTTGTCTACCAGCGGTTGAATTTGCTTGACGTCCTTCTCACTCTTACTGCCGCCAAAAATTTTCGATAAGAATCCTAACATATGGTCTGATTAGTGCCTGAGGCAATGTGTTGGTTATGTTTGAATTGGTACTGCCCAAAAATCATGCTTTGAATGGAATTGTGCCAAACTGTCGGCCATGATTTTGAAGGGCGGTAAAGGTAAGGTTTTGCCCTTGTGCGGAAAATGCAGCGGCGGGGCTGTTGGTAACGCCTGAATGAACCTGTTTTTTGCTAATCATCAGTGCTTTTTTCAGGATTGCGGTTGATCCACAAATCATCGGGTTTGCGGGCTTTGTCTTTCGCCGTGTTTTGCGCCCCGGCTCTAAACAATGCCGTTTTGCCAAACTGCTTTTTGATATCGTCAATGGCATTGAACAGCGGTTTATCCTGCTCCGGATTGTCAAACAAACTCATTTGAAATACATCAGTATCCAGCTGGCTGAGCTTTACGCCAATGAGCCGCACTTTGCGGCTGCGGTCGTACGCTTCGTGAAACAAAGCCTTGGCTTTGCGGATGAACACCAGATCGGAAGCCGAATGATCGATCACCTGCTGGCGGGTATGCGTCTCAAAATTTTCGTAGCGGATTTTGATAGCCACACAACCAGCCAGTTTGCCATCCTGCCGCAGTTCGTAGCCTATCTTCTCCGCCAGGCGGCTGATTTCTTTTTCCAGAAAAGGAATGTCATTCGTGTCTTCGCTAAAGGTTTCTTCGCTGCTGATACTTTTTTGTTCGTGGTAAGGCGTCACAGCACCATTGTCCTGCCCCAATGATTTGCGGTACAAATCGAGGCCCCATTTGCCCAGCCACTGCTCCAGTTTTTCCGGCCCGGTTTTTACTACATCGCCAATCAACCGCAAACCTTTGGCTTGCAGCAGCTCCACGGTTTTGCTGCCACAGCCGGGTATTTTACCAATTGGCATGGGCGCCAGATAAGCTTGCTCGGTGCCGGCAGGTATTTCTATTTCGCCATTGGGCTTGGCTTCGTTGGTGGCTATTTTGCTGATGAGTTTATTGCTGGCCAGCGCAAATGAAATCGGCAATCCAGTTTCCTTGTTGATTGTTTTTTTCAGGTCGAGTAAATACGGGAATACCGGAAAAAACTTATCCATGCCGGTGAGGTCGAGGTAAAATTCATCCACACTGGCTTTCTCTACCAGCGGCACTTTCGCCAATATAATATCCGTTACCATGCGGCTGTAGTGATGGTAATGCCCCGAGCCGCTCCAAACAAAAATGGCCTGCGGACACAGCTTGGCTGCCTGTGCAGTGGGCATGGCACTGTGCACACCAAACTTGCGGGCCTCATAGCTGGCCGAACATACCACGCCCCTGTTGCTTGTGCCGCCTACAATCACGGGCTTGCCAATAAGGTCGGGGTTCAGTAACCGCTCTACCGAAACAAAAAACGAATCGAGATCAATATGGGCAATGCGGCGGTTGATAAAAGAAGATGTTTGATGTTTTTTGTTTGTGGTTTGAGGTTTTTTGCTCTAAGTAAGAAGAACACAGAGAATCATCAGCAATGGCTGTAAGATGGTTTTGCCAATAAGTCTTTCCGTGCCCTTGATCTCAACCTTACCCTCAGCCTTAAGCCTTCAGCTTTGTGCCTTACGCACTTAAATAAATCTCCAGCAACCCTTCCGGCAGATGCACATGCACCTGCTTTTTTTGCTGGTCTATTTTCAGCAGGCTGTCTTCGTGCAGGGGTATCAGCACTTCTTTTTCGTTGATGAAAATGGTACAGAGCAATTGGTGCGGTTGTTCAATCACTTCCGCTATTTCGCCCAGCTTTTTACCATGGTCAATCACCATAAAACCGAGCAACGAAATGGAGGCATGTTTGGCCACATGTTTTTCAAAGTCTTCTTTTTTCAGCCACACCTGCTTTTGCAATAATGCCGTGGCTTTTTCGCGGCTATCGATGCCTTCCAGTTGCACCACCACTTCATCGGGGGCTTTGCCTTTGGCTGCTTGCAAAAAGTAGGGCAGTTTAGAACCGCTTTTCTCTTCAATCATCAATGCTACTACTCCCTGCAAATCTGTTTTTTTGCCCAACGCATGTTGCAAAATCATTTCTCCTTTGAGACCTACAACGGCTACCAACTTGCCCACCGAAACTGTTTCTATCATGGTACAAAAGTATTGGGGATGGGCATAAAAAAATCCCGCTCCGAACAGATCGGAGCGGGACGATAATTTGTCTGAACAGGTAATTATTCAGCAGCAGCATCTGCGGCAGGAGCCTCAGGAGCAGCTTCTGGAGCAGGAGCTTCAGCTACAGGAGCAGCCGCTTCTACTTTCTTAATTACAGGAGCCTGACGGCTGTCTCTCACCTGACGGCGATTGGCGGCTGAGCGGCGGGCGTTGTTGGCTTCGTGTTCTTCGTGCCATGCCTGGAATTTAACCATAGCAGTAGCTTCGTCGAACAGACCCAGCTTCACACCACGCAGCAGGTGCTTCAGGTACAATACACCTTTGAAGCTCAGGATACGACGAACAGTGTCGGTAGGCTGAGCACCTTTGTGCAACCACTCCAATGACTTCTGACGGTCAATTTGGATAGTAGCTGGTACAGTCAGGGGGTTGTAAGTACCTAATTTCTGAATGAACTTTCCATCGCGGGGTGAACGGGCATCTGCCACTACGATGAAATAAAACGGACGCTTCTTCGATCCGTGACGCTGCAAGCGGATTTTAACTGGCATCTTAAATAGACATTTAAATGCGTGAAACAATAAATTTTAAAACTCTCCCAATGATTTGGGATGGCAAAAGTAATGTTGGGTGATTAAATGAGCAATTCTGTTTTAAAAAGAAATCCTGAAATGGCATTTTTTTGACAATTATCAAAAGCTATCGCCGATTTCTTCACCAATATCGACTACTCCACATTGATGAATGCCACTTTACCATTGCCCTGATTGAACAAATACCCGCCAACCAGCACATTGCCTGCCTGCACCGATACCGTGCTGCCAAAATTGTTGTTGGGTGTAGTAGTACCGTCGGTGATGGACCGTTGGCGAATCCACGCCGCTAAAGGGCCGAATGCGCCTTGTGAGGTACCGAGCTTGTACACCAGCGCCTGCCCTTGTGCCGCATAACCGTTTACATTTTTACCCGGCATACCCACTACCAGATAATCGCCGTTGAGCGAAACACTGGCACCCACCATATCGCCATTTTGCGCATCTGTTACGGCCACGTCGGCGTGGTAGTTCCAGCTGCCAAATTCCAATTTGTACACGTATGCACGTCCTGCACCAGCAATGGAGCCTACACCGGTTTCATACGGCGAACCCACTGCCAGATAGTTGCCCTTGAGGGACACACTGGTACCATACTGGCCACCTGTAGATACGGAATTGGTGTATACTGTAAAGGCCCACTCAGGGTTGCTCTGTTTGTATTTAATGGCCACCACCCCTTTGTTGCTATTGTGGCCCGGCGCCCCAATGGCCGCAATACCCGTGGTAGCATCAATAGAAACGCTGCTGCCATATTTAGAATTACCGCTTCCCTGATCCCAGATATCGCGGTAGTCTTGCACCCAATCAGGCACAAAGGATGCATATCGCCAAATGTAAACAGCCCCTTCGTTGTTGCGGGTGGGTGGCTGGTTTACATACTCTTTGCCTGGTGCACCAATGATGGCGAGGGTGCCATCCAATGCCACACTGGTACCAAAGTAATCTTCGGCGGCAGCATCACTGGCCGTCATAATTTTTTCTTCTACCCAAGTGCTGCCATTGTACCGAAAAGCATAGGCTTTGCCAGCGTCGGCTTTGGAGGGCAAATCGGCGAGACTGGCGCCTACTACCAATGCTGTACCGCTTACACTTACAGAATAACCAAAGCGATCACCAGTAGCACGGTCACTGGCTTTCAGCAGTTGGCGAAAAGTCCAGCTGCCGTTTACTTTTTCGTACATAAATACAGCACCGTATTCACCACTTTCAAATTGGTCGTGATGGCCAAAAGCACCTACAGCAGCCCAGTTGCCAGCAATAGAAACACTGCATCCGTAACCCTGCCCGAAAAATGAAGTGGGCGGCTGATTGTAAGCGGGTGGCAATGAAGAAGGATCACCAAAAAGCAAGGCACTCCAGCTGCTGCCATTGTACATCATCACGGTTTGCTTGTCGGTATCGTACACCAGCAATCCCACGGCTTTTTTGGGCATGGCATTGCGCTGCGCAGAAGTCAACCGGGGAATGAGCAGGCCTTGTGTGCTACTCTGTACATCAAGGCGGGCCGAGGAGTCTGGCGCATTATTACCAATGGCAATATTGTTTTGAGCAAATAGGGTTGGTGCCAGCAGCAGCATGCAGGCAGTAAGCAGTTGTTTCATGTGTAAATACGATAAGGTTTATTCAGACAAAAAAATGCGTAGCAATGGTAAGCAAAAAAGAAGTGGCGCCGAATGATTCCGGCGCCACTTGCTCACTATTTTTCAACGACTTATCGACGGCCCATCATGCCACCCATCGGCATTTTGTTCATCATTTTCATCATCTGCTTCATTTGCTCAAACTGCTTCATGAAAGCATTTACTTCCTCCAGTTTTTTGCCGCTGCCTTTGGCAATGCGGTTTTTGCGGGAAGGATTGATGATATCAGGATTGGCCCTTTCTTCTGGCGTCATGCTGTGTATCATGGCCTCGATGCCTTTGAAGGCATCATCCGGAATATCGAGGTCTTTTACCTGCTTGCCCAAACCGGGTATCATGCCCAGCAAATCTTTCATGTTACCCATCTTTTTGATTTGCTGAATCTGCTGTAAAAAGTCTTCGAAGTCGAACTGGTTTTTGCGGATTTTCTTTTCCAGTTTTTTGGCCTGTTCTTCGTCAAACTGGGCCTGCGCTTTTTCTACGAGGGTAGTAATATCACCCATGCCCAAAATACGCTGCGCCATACGGTCGGGATAGAACACATCGAGTGCATCCATCTTTTCGCCGTTGCTCACAAACTTAATGGGCTTGTCTACCGTGTACTGAATAGAAATGGCGGCACCACCACGGGTATCACCATCGAGCTTGGTGAGCACCACACCACTAAAGTCGAGGCGGTCGTTGAAGGCTTTCGCCGTATTCACTGCATCCTGACCGGTCATGCTATCGACCACAAACAAAATTTCGGTGGGGTTTACAGCAGACTTGATATTGGCGACTTCGGTCATCATCACTTCGTCTACCGCCAGGCGGCCGGCCGTATCAATGATGACTACATTTTTGTTTTTGGCTTTTGCCTCGGCAATAGCCGCTTTAGCAATGCTTACCGCATCTTTATTTTCCCGGTCGCTGTATACATCTACCTGTATTTGCTCGCCCAATACATGCAGCTGATCGATGGCCGCAGGGCGATAAATATCGGCCGCTACCAGCAACGGACTTTTCTTTTGGCTCTTGAGGTAGTTGGCCAGTTTACCACTAAAAGTAGTTTTACCACTACCCTGCAAACCAGCAATCAAAATCACTGCAGGGGTGCCGGTGATGTTGAATTCGCTGGCTTTGCCGCCCATCAGTTCGGTGAGTTCGTCTTGCACAATCTTCACCATTTGCTGGCCGGGGCTCACACTCAGCAGTACTTTTTCGCCCAATGCTTTGTCTTTTACCTTATCGGTAAAATCCTTGGCTATCTTATAATTTACGTCGGCGTCTACCAGTGCCCGGCGAATGTCTTTTACCGTATTGGCAATGTTCAGTTCGTTGATGCGTCCCTGGCCTTTAATATTCTTAAACGCCGACTCTAACCGCTCCGATAATGATTCGAACATGAAACTTGATTTTTAATACACAAAGAAAAAAGGATGCAATCAAGAAAGATTACATCCTAAAAATGAGGTGCGAAATTAAGGGAAGGAACCGAACCGCGTCAGGTTCCCAGATAAACTTTCAGCAGCTTGGAGCGGCTGGTGCTTTGCAGCTTAGCCAATGCCTTGTCTTTTATTTGCCGTACCCGCTCCCTAGTGAGGTGAAACCGGTGGCCAATGTCTTCGAGGCTCAGCGGATTGTCGATACCGATGCCAAAAAAATAACAGAGCACTTCCTTCTGGCGTTCGGTGAGGGTATTCAGGCTGCGGCTGATTTCCGTCTTCAACGATTCGTGGTGGTCGAGGTTGGTATTGGCCTGATCGGCATTGGGGTTCACCATCAGATCAATCAAAGAACCATCTTCACTGTCCGACACAGGTGCATCCATGCTGATGTGCCGGCCGCCAATGCTGAGTGTGGCCGCTACTTCATCGGTTTCCATTTCCAGCACATCAGCCAGTTCTTCGGGGGTGGGCTCCCGTTCGTACTCCTGCTCCAATTGGTTGAAAGCCCGGGTTACCTTATTGGTGAGCCCCACTTTATTAAGCGGCAGGCGTACAATGCGGCTTTGCTCGGCCAGGGCCTGCAAAATGCTCTGGCGAATCCACCACACAGCATAAGATATGAATTTGAAACCTCTGGTTTCATCAAAACGTTGGGCGGCCCGAATGAGGCCGAGATTGCCTTCGTTGATGAGGTCGCTCAGGGTTAGCCCCTGATTTTGATATTGCTTGGCAACACTCACTACAAAACGCAGGTTGGCCGCTACCAAACGGTCGAGTGCCCGTTGGTCGCCTTGTTTAATGCGGATGGCGAGTTGAACTTCTTCTTCGGGTGTGATCAATTCCACACGCCCGATTTCCTGTAGGTACTTCTCCAGGCTTTGTGATTCCCGGTTGGTAATAGATTTGGTAATCTTGAGTTGGCGCATACTCATAGAGCAGAATTTTTGGTGGTTGAAAAAGTGTGGTAGTTATGGGTCAGTAGGATGTTGTATGCCAAAATCTTGCACTCCGCGGGCCTTCATCTCAGTATGAAAGTTAAGGGATAGTGAAACCCCAATCCAAAAAAACTGCCCGAAAAGCAAAAAAATAACCCCGAAAACCCTTGTTTGTGGAGGGTTTTGGCCAGTTGAGATGAACAAGGAGGGTAGTAAAAATTATTTTGATGCGTTAATTTATTTTCTATTATTGCACGCATCGCAATTTGAACCACAATAACTCCTGCGAAGTAGATGAGTAAGAAGCAAAAATTCACACTAGAATATCCCGTTAGGTGCTCCCCCACCATTTTGTACGAATTCCTGGCCACCTCTAATGGTTTGCAAGAATGGTTTGCAGATAAAGTGGATGATAAAGACAATGTTTGGCTGTTTACCTGGAATGGTGCCACTGAAAAAGCCTCGGTAGTAGAACAAGAGCAGGACAAATTTGTACGATTCCGTTGGTCGCATACTGGTCCTGATGAATACTTCGAATTCCGCATTGAGAAAACAGAAGTGAGCAATCAGACCATTTTGGTGATTACCGATTTTGCTGAAAAAGCAGACATCAAAGACCAAAGCCAATTGTGGGATTATCAGGTAAAAGACCTGTTTCACCGCTTGGGCAACTAAGCCTGTTGCAACTCCGTCATGAGTTCGGCAAAAGCCGCTACATAAAATTGAAATGCCTGTGCCCAATCGGTTACAGGTATTTTTTTGCCAGCTATCAACCAAAGCTCACTTGCTGGTGCAGTGTGTAACTGCTGCCAATGTGCGTTGGGCAATTCATAATCCCATGGATCGTTCGTTTGCCCTACTTGCCAGCCTTGCTGGCCCAACCGCTCTACTGCTGCGGATAAATCACTTGCATATTGCCCGCTTACATGTAAGCGAATGCTGAAATGATGCCCCCACCAGAAAAAACTGCGGATGGCAAAATGCCCTTCGTTGTCAAAACACCGCGGATAGTCGAGCATTACCCAGGGCATTTGTTCGTATTGCTCTCCTTTCGAAATTCTGGGCTGCCCCGCAAAGGCTTGCGGATATTGCTTTGCCAACCCTACAGCCTGCTGGCGGTAGGCATCGGCAAGGCATCCGAAGATCTCATAAACCTCCGCAATAATGCGGTGCTTCGTTAAAATGAACTGATCCTCAAAAGCCAACTGCCATTCTGCAGTTGAAAGTGCTAATTTTGGCGACCTAACGGGCAAATCCATTTACGGAGTGATTAAACAATTAGACAAATTAATACTGCGGGCTTTCATCGGTCCATTTCTTGCCACGTTTCTCATTGCCATTTTTGTACTCATTCTGCAATTCTTCTGGCTCTGGATCGACGACTTTGTGGGTAAAGGTATTGATATGGCCACGTTGGGCGAAGTAGTGTTGTATGTGGCAGCCAGTTGGGTACCCGTAGCCCTGCCGCTGGCTATGCTGCTATCCACCATTATGACCTTTGGCAATTTGGGTGAAAGCTATGAACTCGTTGCCATTAAATCGGCCGGCATATCGTTGTTGAGATTTATGCGGCCCATACTTGCCGCCAGCATATTGATTGTAGGCGTCGCTTTTTTGTTCAACAACAATATCATTCCCATTGTCAATCTCAAACTGAACAAACTGAAGTATGAGATTGTGTACTCCAAACCTGCGTTCGATATCAAACCGGGTGTGTTTTACGACAACATTGAAGGATACGTGATTAAATTGGGTAGCAAAGAAAATGATGGTGCTCTCATTAAAGACGTCATCATTTATGAAAAAGGAAACTACCTGCAAGACAATGTGATACTGGCCGACAGTGGTTCGATGACAGTGAGCAGCGACAAACGTTTCCTGAAATTTCACCTGAAGCATGGCACCCGCTACGAAGAAAGAGGCATGCGCAGTACGGTAAATACAGAACTCATTCGGGTAGGTTTTGATGAGTATGAAAAGATTTTTGACCTCACCAGTTTTTTTCGGGTAGAATCCAACGACAGTTTGTTTAAAGACAACTACCGCATGTTGAGTGTACGCCAGTTGAAACACTTCATGGATTCCGTCGTAGTAAAGAAAGATTCCCTGTCGAAAAGAATACAAACGGATGTGAGCGGCAATTTTGCTTTTGTAAAACTTTACGACAGCAACAAATTGAAACTGCCGACGGTCAACCCCAAAACCTTGCCCAAAACGGCCAACAAAATTTTTCCCGACAGTACCAAAACCATTTTGGCAGATATGGCTTTGAGCAAGCTGAATGCGGCCAAATCTTCCATG
This sequence comes from Phnomibacter ginsenosidimutans, assembly GCF_009740285.1. Lineage (GTDB taxonomy): Bacteria > Bacteroidota > Bacteroidia > Chitinophagales > Chitinophagaceae > Phnomibacter > Phnomibacter ginsenosidimutans. The sequence continues at coordinate 1,248,039 of NZ_CP046566.1, read as the reverse complement.
GATATTTTTTACGCCGATTACAATGGCCGTAGCAGAGAAATACGGGAATACATGATTGGCATGCATCAGAAGTTTGCCTTGTCCTTTGCCTGCTTTGTGATGTTTCTGATTGGTGCACCACTGGGTTCCATCATTCGCAAGGGCGGCATAGGTACGCCGCTGGTTTTTGCCGTTATCTTTTTTGCTATTTTTCATTTGCTGAATACCACGGGAGAAAAGCTGGCCAAAGAAGCCGTGCTCTCTCCTTTTGTTGGCACATGGCTTCCTTCTATTGTAATGGTGCCCATTGGCATTTTCTTAGGATACAAAGCCATGCGGGATTCACAATTGTTCAACAAAGAATTTTACTACCGCACAGCGGTGCAATTCAAAAAAATCATCCGGCGCAATGCCACAAAAAACGAAGCATGAACAGAAGAAATTTCTTAACCGAAGGTTCGAAAGCGGCTGCTGGTATAGTGGTGGCAGGCGGTGCATTGGCCAGCCTCAGTGCTTGTGGCAATAAAGCTCAAGCTACTGCGAGTAAATTCTATGCCGGCACACCCGGACTGATACAACGTCCACTGGGTTATGATTACAATGCGTTGCTGCCATCAATCGATGCCGCTACCATGGAAATTCATTATAGCAAACATGCAGCGGCCTACACCAAAAACATGACCGAAGCATTGGCTGCAGAAGCCCCCGACACCAAGCAGTTGGAAACACTGTTTGCCAACATGAGCAAGTACAGCGCCAAGCTGCGCAACAATGCCGGCGGCCATTACAACCACGAAAGTTTTTGGCGCTTTATGAAACCCGGTGGTGCAGCTATGCCTGCTGCACTCAAAGCTGCTATCGAAAAGCAGTTTGGTTCAGAAGCCGACATGCGTACTGCTTTTGCAGCTGCAGGTACCAGCCGCTTTGGCAGTGGCTGGGCTTGGTTGGTGGTAGATGCCAACAAGCAACTGAAAATTGGCAGCACCCCAAATCAAGACAATCCGCTGATGGATGTGAGTGAACTGAAAGGATACCCCATTCTTGCGTTGGATGTTTGGGAACATGCTTATTATCTCAAATACCAAAACAAACGGGCCGATTACATTGCTGCCTGGTGGAACATTGTGAACTGGGACGAAGTGTATGCCCGCTACCAGTTTGCCATGGCATAACGCAATTATATTTCTGCAACCAAACAAAGCTGATATTTTACCGAATGAAAACAGTTACCAAATGGTCGAATGACATGGCATTCGACAAGCGAATACGACGAACATGTAATCAACTTGAATGGCGCTACCGGCCCCGATGGCAAGCGACTGGCCTTTAGCCCCAAAGCTTTGTTGCTGAGCGGCCTTGCCGGCTGCAGCGGCATTGATGTGGTGGAAATTCTCACCAAAATGAAAGTACCGTTTACCAAGCTGGAAATTGAAGCTGAAAGTGAACCTGTAACCGAGCATCCCAAAGTGTTTCAAGACATCCACATTGAATACAAAATAGATGCAGCACCTGAAGATGAAGACAAAGTAAAAAGAGCCGTTTCGCTGTCGTTGGAAAAATATTGTGGTGTAGCAGCCATGCTCCGCAAAAACAGCGCCATCGTGCCTACCATCACCCTCATCTAATATTTTTACATGCCGGCAAGAGAAGCAACACTCCAATCCTTTCGGGTACAACGTTGGGTAACGCTGGTGGGAGTTGTGCTGCTCATCCTCAAGTTTGCCGCTTACTACGTTACGCATTCAGTAGCCATCTTAACCGATGCACTGGAAAGTATTGTCAACGTAGTTGCCGGTGGCATTAGTTTATACAGTTTGTATGTGGCAGCCAAGCCCCGCGACAAAGACCACCCTTACGGACACGGGAAGGCTGAATTTTTATCAGCCGGTGTTGAAGGCACACTCATTGGCGTGGCAGGTGTCTGGATTATTATTGAAGCCATTCAAAAACTGCTCCATCCCGCACCCATTCACCAGCTTGATATTGGTTTGGTATTGATTGCCATCAGCGGTGTGGTAAATTATCTGGTAGGTGCTATTGCCGAAAAAACAGGACACAAAAACAATTCACTGGCCATTGTAGCCACCGGCAAACACCTGAAGAGTGATGCCTATTCCACCGCAGGATTGGTGGCGGGTTTGTTGCTCCTCATGTTTACCCAATGGCAATGGGTGGATAGTGCCGTGGCATTGCTGTTTGGCTTGCTCATCATCTTCACCGGCATTGGTATTGTACGCAAAAGCGTAGCCGGCATTATGGATGAAGCCGACACCGATTTGTTGCAACAAATGGTAACGCTGCTCAACAAAGAACGCCAGCCAAACTGGATTGACTTGCACAACCTGCGCATCATCAAATACGGCAATCAAATGCATGTTGATTGCCACCTCACCATTCCATGGTACCTCAATGTACACGAAGCCCACGCCGAAGTAGACCTGCTCACCAATGCAGTGCGGCATGAGTTTGGCAGTAGTTTAGAAATCTTCACCCACACCGATGGCTGCCTGCCCTTCAGCTGCCGCATTTGTCAGGTGCAAGAATGCCCCCACCGCAAGCAACATTTTGTACGCAGCATTCCGTGGACGCTGCACAATCTTTTTGAAAACAAAAAACACCGCATCGAACATGAAGCATAATATAGCCGCCGCCGTAGACCATACTTTACTCAAACCTGGTATGCTGGCCAGCCAGGTTGAGTTACTCTGCGAAGAAGCCAAAACACAAGGCTTTACCGCCGTATGTGTACCACCGCTGTTTGTAAAACAAGCCAAGCAAGCTCTGGAAGGTAGCAGCGTAAAAGTGGCTACTGTTATCGGTTTCCCCTTTGGCTACTCAGCCATCGAAGCCAAACTGGCCGAGACCTTGCTGGCCATTGTAGATGGTGCCGATGAACTCGATGTGGTCATCAACTTTACGGCCATCAAAAATAACGACTGGACATTTGTGGCGAATGAAATCAACCACCTGATGCCGGTGATTACTGCCAACAACAGAACCATCAAAGTAATTATCGAAAGTGGCGTTCTCACCGATGATGAAATCATTAAATGCTGCGAAATTTATGGTGCAGCAGGTGTGCATTTTATGAAAACCTCTACCGGCTACGCCGAAAAAGGTGCCAGCGTTCATGCCGTTGAACTGATGCGCAAAAACCTGCCTGCCCACATCCAAATCAAAGCTTCTGGTGGCATCAGAGATGCAGCTTTTGCTGAAGCACTAATGGATGCCGGCGCTACCCGTTTAGGTACCAGCAGCGGCATTGCATTGGCACAGGGCAAAGCATCCACTACCCAATATTAACAGGCTGCGCAACAGCTACTACACCCCCACCGTTAAATTTGCACCTATGAACTGGACTAAATTTTTACCCGTCATTGCAGCCTTGCTCCTGTGCAGCTTCGCATTGCATGCTCAACAAACAGACAGCACCGCTACCGCAGTGGTACATGCCGACCCAAGAGTAAACTGGCTGGCAGAAAAGCAGGCGCAAATCAACAAGGTATCGGTGTACAAAAACAGCGCCGGCCAATGGAAAGGCTACCGGGTGATGGTGCTCAACAGCAACAACCGCGACCTGGCCAACAAAACCAAGGCCGACCTGCTCAAATACTTTCCCGACAAAGGCGTGTACATGGCCTATCAGGCACCGTATTTCAAACTCAAAGCCGGCGATTTTGTAAAACGGGAAGACGCAGAAAAATTCAGGAAAGAACTCAGCAAATATTTTACGGGTAGTTTGTTTGTGATGAACGACATCATTAAAGTAACTGCCGAAGAAGAAGCCAAATTACTGGCTGCCGAAAAAGACGAAAAAGGATATTGAGGATGTCTACTACACTACAAGAAATCATACAACAAAAAGCAGCCGCATATCAATCGGACTGCATAGCGATACGCCATCATTTACACAGCCATCCTGAGCTCAGCTATCAGGAGTTTGAAACATCCGCTTTCATTCAGGCCGAGCTCACCAAACTGGGCATTGCTTTCGAAGTAATGGCAACCACCGGTGTAGTAGCGTTGATACAAGGTAAGAATCCCGACAGCCGCATCATTGCCCTTCGGGCAGATATTGATGCCCTGCCCATTCAGGAAGAAAACGACCTGTCATACAAAAGTACCCGACCAGGCATCATGCATGCTTGTGGCCACGATGTACATACCACCTGCCTGCTGGGTGCAGCCCGTATTCTTCATGAAACAAAAGAATATTGGGAAGGCACGGTGAAACTCATCTTTCAACCCGGTGAAGAAAAAAATCCCGGTGGCGCCAGCCTCCTGATCAAAGAGGGTGTGCTCAGCAATCCCAAACCCGACGGCATTGTAGCGCTGCATGTACATCCGGGCTTGGCTACCGGTCAGTTGAGTTTTCGCAGTGGCACAGTTATGGCCAGTGCCGATGAATTGTATTTTACCGTGAAGAGCAAAGGCGGCCACGCTGCAGCCCCACACCTCACCAGCGATACCATTGTCGCAGCTTCGCATCTGGTGATTTCATTGCAACAAATTATCAGCCGCAACAACAATCCTTTCAACCCTTCCGTGCTCAGCATTTCCTCCTTTCAGGGCGGGCATACCACCAATGTTATTCCCAGCGAAGTAAAGCTCATGGGCACTTTGCGCTGCATGAACGAAGAGTGGCGTTTCAAAGCACATGAGCTCATCCGCCGTCATGTGCAGCACCTTGGCGAAGCCATGGGTGTAGACATGAGTGTGCATATTGATGTGGGCTATCCCACTGTACTCAACAACGAACGCCTCAACAGCAATGCAAGAGCGTTAGCCGCCACTTATTTTGGCGACAGCCACATTGAAGAAACCGAAATGCGGATGGGTGCCGAAGACTTCGGCTACTATGCCCAGCAAATACCCGCCTGCTTCTTCCGCCTCGGCGTGATGAACGAAGCCAAAGGCATTACCAGCGGCGTACATACGCCCACTTTCAATGTAGACGAAGCCGCCATTCAAAATGGCGTCGGCATCATGGCCTGGCTCGGCGCTACATTGCGGTATTAAGACTTTTCAGCTATTGAATAGCTCAACATAAAAGCCCCGGCCTATGCACGTTATACAATGCATATACAGGGGCTCTCAGCTTTTGTACACATAGCATCAGTCGTTCACGCTGCTCCGGGCTCCGCTACCGCTCCGGCCCCGACCGTAGCGTCGGGGCTACCCCTGCACATCGTGCAGCCCTTCAGCTTTGGTAATGCTATTTTGCAAATAAATGCCCAGATCAACGGCTGTTTTTTGCCTGCTCAACATTTGCTATACTTGCAATGCACAACCAACAAGCCATGCAAATCAACGAAGCCCAGCAACAACGCATTGCCAACATGAGCTTTGCATCCGTGTATCCGCACTACATTGCCAAAGTAGAAAAGAAGGGCCGCAGCAAAGCCGAGCTCGATGAAGTCATTCTGTGGCTTACCGGCTATACAGCAGATGAATTGCAAGCCCACATCAATAGCAAAACCAACTTCGAAAACTTTTTTGGGCAGGCACGGTTGCATCCCAATGCCCACCTCATTACCGGCGTTATCTGTGGCTACCGCGTAGAAGACATTGAGCACCCGCTGACGCAACAGGTACGCTACCTCGACAAGCTTGTAGACGAACTCGCCAAGGGCAAAAAAATGGAGAAGATTTTACGGCAGTAAAATCAATCAAACCGGTGCACAGCGTATGGAGCCAAATCCACAGAAGTTGATTTTTCTGCAGCCAGTTCGCTTACCAGTTTACCCGTTGCAGCACCCAGGCTCATGCCTACCATGGCATGCCCTGTGGCCACAATACAGTTGCCATATTTTTCCGTTCGACCGATAAAAGGCATACCATCGGCACTGCAAGGGCGGTAGCCATACCATACATCTTTCAATTCAGGTGTCGGTATGTTGGATTCAGGGAAATACCCCTGTGCCGCTTTCACAATGCCCAACACCCGGTTCATGCGGGGCGGTGCATCCAGATTCGTTATTTCCATGGTGCCGCCCAGCCGGGTATGCAGTGCATCAAAGGGTGTCAACGCCACACGGCCTTCCATCAGCACAGCAGGATGTTGCAGCGGTAGTTCGCCATTGCCAAATACCATGCTGTAGCCACGGCCGCCCACCAACGGCAGCGATACATTCACCAGTTTCGCTACTTCCCTGCTCCACGAGCCGGTCGCAATCACCACCACATCAGCCGACAACCATTCATTGCCAGCTTTCACTTTTGTAATGCGGTTGCCCTGTTTCTCTACCTCAGTTGCGGTGGCGTGTGGCAAAAACCTTACACCTTGCTGCCGCAGGTACTGTTGCATTTGCTGCATCACTGCATTGGGATGCAAATGCGCATCGCATTCAAAATACAACGCCCCTTTGATATTGAGTTTCACCTGTGGCTCCATAGCTTGCACTTCGTCAGCCGTCAACACACGGGTACCTGCCAAACCCAACGCCAGCGCCTCTTTCACCGTGTGATGCGCATGATGTTCTTTCTCTGCCGTTTGAAAATATTCCAGCAATCCTTTGCGCTGATACGCAAACTCGAACCCTGGCAATGACAACCAGTCTTCATACAGTTTTTTACTCAGCAACGCAATGTCTCGCAGTGGCACCGCATTCTTCGCTACATTTTGTGGTGTAGCATGTTTTACAAATTTTAAACCCCAACTAATCAGCCCCCAATCGAGGCGGGGCTTGATGTAAAAAGGGCTCTCCGGATTGAGCATCCAACGCAAGCCCTGGCTAATGATACCCGGCGACGCCAAGGGCACAAAGTGACTGGGACAAACATATCCGGCATTGCCATAGCTGCAGTTGTCGCTGAAATCGCCCCTGTCCACAATCGTTACATCAAAACCTTCCTGTTGTAAATAGTAGGCACTGCTCAATCCAACAATGCCGCCGCCAATCACTACTGCTGTTGCCATATCACTTGCTGATTAAAATTGTTACTCCACATTGGCCACTTTAAATGGCTGTACTGAAATTTCTTGCCACACTCCCTGCTGTATGTATGGCTCATTGTTATACCAATGCTCAAAGTCGGCTTCGGTTTCAAACTGCACAATCATCACACTGCCATTCATTTGCCCCTGTTCGTTGAGCGTGGCGCCACCCACCACAAACTGGCCATTGGCTTTTAGCCGGCTGGCACCGGCCAAATGAAAAGGCCTGGCCTGCATTCTTCTTTCCAATGCATCCGCATCAACTCCATCCTTGGCTATTATCACATACTGTTTCATATCGCATCGTTTATATCACCTGAAATCCATACGCATACGGATCATCGTCAGTATCAATCCAAATATTATTGTAGCCATAAATACGGGCCCAACCTTCAATACTGGGACGCATGGCTGGCTTGCCATGCACCGTCAGTTCTTCCTCAATACGACCAATGAACTTACTGCCAATGATGCTTTCATGAATGAAGGCATCGCCTTTTTTCAATAAGCCTTTGGCATACCACTGCGCCATTCTTGCAGAAGTGCCCGTGCCACAAGGCGAACGATCAATGGCTTTATCGCCATAGAACACCGCATTTCTGGCGGTAGATGTTTTGTCTATCACCGCACCAGTCCATAAAATATGGCTACAACCATGAATGGTGGGATTATCCGGATGCACAAATTCATATTGTGAATTGATGTTTTTGCGCAGCTCTCTGGCCCATGCCACCAACTGATCAGCGCTGTAATGCTCCAGCCCTTTGAAGTTTTTTTGTACATCAACGATGGCATAAAAGTTTCCGCCATAGGCCACATCAACCACCAGCTCTCCCAAACCCGGACATTGTGCAGTCAACTCCGTACTATGCAAAAATGCAGGCACGTTGGTGAGTTTAACGGACTTTACCTTGCTGCCTTCTTGTTGGTATTCAATCATCACCAAACCCGCCGGTGCTTCCATGCGAACTATGCCCGGTGTTTTGGGTTGAATCAATCCTTCTTCAATGGCAATGGTAATGGTGCCAATGGTTCCATGGCCACACATGGGCAGGCAGCCACTGGTTTCAATAAACAGCACCGCAACATCATTGGCCGGGTCGTGTGGTGCATACAAAATGCTGCCACTCATCATGTCATGACCGCGGGGCTCAAACATGAGTCCTTGTCGTATCCAATCATACTCCTGCATAAAGTGCTGGCGCTTTTCACTCATATTAGCACCCTGCAACACAGGTCCACCTTCTTTTACCAACCGCACCGGATTGCCACAGGTATGTGCATCCACACAATGAAATACAGACTTCGGCATACTTATTTTTTCGCTTGCTTTTCGGAACATTAAAATGGATACACGATATTAGATTTGCCAATACACGTTAGACTCTCAGAGCATGAACGACTACATCAATGCATGATCGTTCAATTAAGCAATCGCATCTTTCGACAACTGTCCATTAATGCTGCGCAGCAGCTGCAACGGATTGGCATTTTGCAATTCGGCAGGCAGCCAATGGTCGGGCCAACTTTGATAGGCAATAGGACGTGCAAAACGCTTGATCGCATCTGCGCCTACAGAAGTAAAACGGCTATCAGTAGTAGCAGGAAACGGTCCGCCATGATGCATGGCGTGGCAAACTTCTACACCCGTTGGCACACCATTCAAAATAAAGCGGCCACATTTTTCTGCAATGGCATCCAGCAAAGCGGCATGCGATTGCAAATCATTTTCCGTACCCATAACGGTAGATGTCAATTGTCCTTCCATAGCATGAGCTACAGCCAGGAGTTCCTGTTCATCAGCACACTGCACCAGCAAACTAAACGGACCAAACACTTCCTGATGCAACAACGGATTGTGTAAAAAAGTAGCAGCATCTACAGTGGCAATAGTGGCCACAGCCTGCGCATCATCTGCACTTTCCAAACCCGCTGCCAACAGCGTTATGCCTTGCTGCGCCAATGCTGCAGCTCTTTTGGCCACGTAGGCTTTTTGTATGCCTGCATGCAGCATATTGCCCGCAGGAATAGCCGCCACAGCCGTAGCCAGCGCCGTTGCAAAATTGACTAACGCACTCCCCTTTATGCCCACCAAAATACCGGGGTTGGTGCAAAACTGTCCAACGCCTAATGTAATAGATCCGGCATATGCATTGGCAATACTCACAGCATCCCCGGCCAGTTTTTCGGGCAGCAAATACACCGGATTGACACTGCCCATTTCGGCAAACACCGGAATGGGTTCTTTGCGCTGATTGGCCAAATCGAACAGGGCTTTGCCACCAGCAAACGAACCCGTAAAGCCCACTGCCTTGGTGCGTGGATGCAACACCAACGCCTGCCCCACTTCGAATGAGGCACCATGCACGTGTGTAAATACAGCCGCTGGCAAACCACAAGCAGCCACAGCCGCATGTATCATATCGGCAACCATTTGACTGGTTTGCGGATGCGCCGGATGTGCTTTTACTATCACCGGACAACCTGCTGCCAAAGCAGTGGCGGTATCGCCACCAGCAGTAGAGTATGCAAAAGGAAAATTACTGGAACCAAACACCACTACAGGACCAATGCCCACCAGCATTTTTCGGATGTCAGGTTTCGCAGGTACTTTCTCGGCATTGGCCGTGTCAATTCTTGCTTCGAGCCAATCGCCCTGCACCGTTGCATCGGCATAGCTACGCAATTGAAAAATGGTCCGGCCTCTTTCACCACGCAGTCTGGCTTCGGGCAAATGCGTTTCGGCCATAGCCGTGTGTATCAACGCATCGCCGCTATTTTCCAGTGTATCGGCTATGGCATACATCAATGCTGCCCGCTGCTGTAGCGGCACTTTTCTAAACGCAACAGAAGCCGTGTAAGCGGCTTCCATTAAGGCATGAATCTGTTCAGCGGTAGCGTCTGTATAATTCATGAAAAATATTTTAATGAATGATGCAGCAATGTAGGCAAATGACAGCGATTGCCCCTACCTACATGGCCAGTTTATACGAATGAGATTACAACGCAATCGACAAATAATCGGGCAAAGTTGGACGCACTGCCAGGGCTTTATCGATCACCGATTCAATACGCTGACGCTCCTCACCTACCAGTGTAAGGCGGGGTGCACGTACATACTCGCTGCCAATGCCCACTTTGGCTTCGCACAGCTTGATGTATTGCACCAACTTGGCATGAATATCGAGCTCTAGCAATGGCATAAACCAACGGTAAATAGCCGCTGCTTCTGCAATGCGGCCAGCGTTAACCAACCTGTAAATGCATACCGTTTCGGCAGGGAAGGCACAGACGAGGCCAGCCACCCAGCCATGTGCTCCCATAACCAGTTCTTCCATGGCGAGGGTATCCACACCACACAATATTTTCAGGTCGTTGCCGAAACGATTGATGAGTCTTGTGACATTGGTAATATCACGGGTTGATTCTTTCACCGCCTGAATGTTTTTGTGTTGCAGCAACGTATCAAACATTTCAGGTGTACAGTCTATTTTATAATCAACGGGGTTGTTGTAAATCAAAATAGGAAGGCTGGTATTTTTAGCCACCGAAGTAAAATGAAACAGGGTTTCCCGGTCATCGCTTTTGTAGCGCATGGGTGGCAACAGCATCAGGCCATCTGCGCCCCATTTTTCGGCCAGTTGCGCCTGACGAATGGCTTCGCTGGTGCTGCCTTCAGCCACATTCAGCAATACCGGAATTTTACTGCCAAAACCTTTCAGTGTCTCTTTTACCAGTACTTCTTTTTCTGCTTCGGTCAGGGTACTGGCTTCGCCCAATGAGCCGCCAATAATGATACCATCTACACCGGAGCTTACTTGCACATCAATATTGTGCAGGTACAAATCCATATCCAGTTGATCACCGGCAGTAAACTTGGTTGTAATAGCGGGATAAACACCGTTCCATTGGGGTTGCATAGCAAAATGAATTTTAAAAGATGATACACAAAACTATTCCGGATAACATCTCGGCTGTTTGCAGCACTTGGTCAATCATTTACCGATATTAACCAGTTTTAGCAATCATTGCATACTTTGCGTTTATATTGGTGAAATGAAGATTATCCCGTTTACCATACCAGTGCCCGATGGCAGCAAGCATTCATGTACAGCACGAAGCGTTACCGGCATTTTATCCACACCTGCACCGGCACAAAGAATGGCAAATCACCGCCGTTCTGAAAGGAACAGGAACGCTCCTCGCAGGCAATGTGCTCATTCCGTTTGAACCCGGGCAACTGTTTGTCTTTGGCGCCCAACTACCGCATGTATTCAAAAGCGACCTGCACAACAATAAAACCAAACGCAAACAGATTTACGCAGAAGCGTACAGCGTTTTCTTTAGTACCGATGCAGGGCTGCAATCGCTATTGGCACTACCCGAAATGCGCAGCATCGACAAGTGGCTGACTAAATACCAGGCAGGCTGTTGTATTCAGGGAAAACAAACCGTTGCTCTCACCGAACTTTTGCAACAGGTAGTAAAAGAGGAAGGAGCCAAACGCCTCAGCAGCCTCATCGCATTGCTGCATGGGTTAACTACTGCGAAATCGCCAATGGCTTTTGGCGGTAGTCAGCGGGTACTGAGCGATGCTGCGGGACAGCGCATCAACAACGTGATTCAATATACCCTGCAGCATTATACCGGACACATTGCCATTGCAGATGTGGCCCGCATCATTCACATGACCCCGCAGGCTTTTTGCCGGTATTTCAAACAGCATACCCGCAAAACCTACATCAACTTTGTAACGGAGCTGCGCATACAAGAAGCCTGCAAACTACTGCAACAGGCACAAACAGAAAATGTAAGTGCCGTGGCCTGGCAAACGGGCTTCAACAGTGTACCCAACTTCAACCGGGTGTTTAAAAAAGTAACCGGCACCACCCCGGGCTTGTATGCCGCGAGGTTTAAAACATTTTAGTCCAGTAAGTGAGGCTTACCCTCCACCACTCTTTTATAGGTTGGCCAATCAATGGCATTTTCACTTTTGGCTATGATAACCGCAGCAACTGTATTTCCGATAAAATTGATAATTGCACGCCCCTCACTCATGAACCGATCGACCCCGATGAGCAAGGCTAATCCTTCCAGCGGAATCACTTTAAGTGCAGTAAGTGTTGATGCCAATACAATAAAGCCACTGCCGGTAACCCCCGCCGCACCTTTGCTGGTCAGCAGTAATATTCCCAACACTGTAAGCTGCTGCCCCAATGACAACGGAATATTAAACACCTGTGCCAGAAAAATCACACTCATGCTTAGATAAATGGTAGTGCCATCTAAATTGAAACTATACCCGGTTGGAATGACCAATCCAACAACTTCCTTTTCACAACCAGCAGCCGTAAGTTTTTGCATGACCGATGGCAACACCGCCTCGCTGCTGCTGGCGCCTAATACCACCAATATTTCGGCTTTGATATAACCGAGCAATCGCCACAGATTAATGCCATACCATTTGCACACTGCATACAACAACACAAATACAAACAAGATACCCGTAATATAAAATGTAGCCAACAACTTGCCCAACAACGCCAAGGAGCCAAAACCAAACCTACCGATGGTGTATGCCATTCCGCCAAACGCACCAATAGGGCTGAGTTTCATGATTATTTTGAGCACATTGAACAACACCTGATTGATTTTTTCAAAACTGTGCAGCAGGCTTTTGCCTTGCTGCCCCATCATGGTAAGTCCGATGGCGAACAACACACTAAAGAACAAAACCTGTAACATATCGCCTTTAGCAAACGCTTCTATCATATTTGATGGTACGATGTGAGCAAAGAACTCGCCCCAGTGAATGGCAGCAGCCTGCTCACTGTATTGTTGCACTTTACTATTGGCCGTTGCAGTGTAAGTAATACCAACACCAGGTTTCACCACATTGGCCACCACCAAACCGATGATAAGAGCAATCGTGGTAATGACTTCAAAATAAATCAACGACTTTACACCAATTCGGCCCACTTGTTTCAAATTGCCCGCACCAGCTATACCTGATACAATGGTGAAAAAAATGACTGGTGCAATCACCATTTTTATCATGTTGATAAAAGTTTCACTGATGAGCTTAGCAGTTTCATGAAAACCCGGAAACAGCCAGCCCACTACAATGCCCAATACAATACCTATGAGTACTTGTATGTAGAGTACCTTCAACAATTTCATCAGTCTTTTTTTGATTGATTCAATACTTTTCAACTACAATGCGCAAAGCTGTTGTGCTACCTATGCAACAACCATTCGATGCGTTGCGCTGTTTCGATACAGGCACGGCTGTTGTGATACGGACATTTCCAGAAACCGGCACGGTCTTCTTGCATGGCACGACCGCTTTCATCAATGCCCCAGTGCCACTCACCAGGTGAATCCGATTTCAAATGGTTACGGATATACAACCAGCTTTTCACCGATTGCTCCAGCATCCGCTCATTGCCCCCCATGCAATAGGCATGCATAAAACCAACCATGGCTTCTGCTTGTGGCCACCAATGTTTCTCTTTGTTCAGCACGCCCGTATCCGTGTGCTGTTCATACCACATGCCGCCGTCGTCATCCACCCCTTTCATTGCAGCTACTGCCATCGAAACCGATAACGATGCAACCTGTTGCATCAGCTCTTTGTCTGCTGTACAACAGGCAGCTTCGTGCAGCAACCATGATGCTTCTATATCATGCCCGTAAGAAATGATATGCGATTGAACCTGCCAATCAACATCAAAAAATAAGTGTTGAGTAAAACGCTGTGGAGAGACTATGTGCTGCTGAAAAAGATGCAACAAATCAATGATGGCCTGTTGTACCCGCTGATTGCCTGTAGCATGATACAGACTACTATACGCTTCCAGTACGTGCAGATGCGTATTCATAGATTTACTCACATTGGCATCTTTATCGCTCAGGCGCAAATCGTCTATGGCAGTAAAGTTTCGGGCAAAGGCTTCGATGTAACCACCTGCATGTACATCTTTACAACGCCCTTCAATCAGGAGAAAAACATCCATGGCAACAGCAGTGGCCTCCGCCGATTGAAAAGTGCTGGCGTAAGTGCTTATCGCATACAAGGCAAACGCCTGCCCATAGGTTTGCTTTCGGTCGTTGAGACATTCCCCTTCGCAATCAACACTCCAGTAAAACCCGCCAAATTGCTGATCGAAAAAATATTGCCGCAGGTATTGATACAACCGATGTGCGGTTGCAGCATCTGCTTTTTTCTTACGAAAAGCAAATGCTGCTGAGTATGTCCATAACAAACGGCTGTATAACACCAGCCCCTTTGCTGCCGCAGGTTCTATAGTGCCGGCATGCGTCATGCGGCCATAGAAAACGCCTGCGTCATCTTGCATATGTGTGCTCCACCAATCCACAATCTCATCCAGCTCTGCTATGCATTGCTGATGATAGGTATGCAGCAATTCCACTTGCAGCGGCGACAAGGGTGGCAGTTGCAGCATGGCTTGTTTAAACGCTTGCATAGAGTGTTGCAGCTACAACTGCCTGAGCATTGTTTTTTTGAATGAGCGACAAAATATTAGCTACCGAACCGGCAGACCGAAATGTGTCAGCAGGTGTATGCATCACATAATCCAGCAGTTGATCGATGCTGCTCACAGCCACATGCATGCGGGTGTCAGAGGAGGCGTAATAAATCAATACACGGCCATCTTCATCGGCAATCCAACCATTGCTGAACAATACATTGGACACATCACCAATGCGTTCTTCGCCTTCCGGCGCCATAAAATATCCGGCAGGTTTGTATATCACTTTGCCAATATCTGCCAAATCTGTCATGAACAGATACAACACATAACGCAAGCCTGCTGCGGTATTGCGTACACCATGCGCCAGGTGCAACCAACCTTGTGGCGTTTTGATGGGTGCTGGCCCTAACCCGTTTTTCAACTCATATACCGTATGGTACATTTTTTTATCCAGTAGTAGTTCTTCTGTAATAACTGCCTGCTCCATACTTGTCGCAAATCCAAGTCCGATACCACCACCTCTGCCGGCATCAATAAAGCCATCTTGCGGACGGGTGTAAAAAGCATACTTGCCTTGTACAAACTCAGGATGCAAAACTACGTTGCGTTGCTGTGGCGATGGTGTTATCAAATCGGGCAAGCGTTCCCATGTTTTTAAATCGTGTGTACGTACAATGCCGCATTGTGCTACTGCTGAAGATTGATCAGAAGCGGGCACACCCTTCGCTCTTCTTTCGGTACAAAACAATCCGTATATCCATCCGTCTTCATGCGCTACCAAACGAATGTCATACACATTCGTATCGGGATCGTCTGTTTCGGGAATAACACAAGGTGTATCCCAAAAACGAAATCCCTGAACACCATCCTCACTTTCTGCAATGGCAAAATATGATTTGCGATCGGCACCTTCTACCCTCGCCATCAGCAAGTATTTGTTTTGCCACTTGATAGCACCTGCATTGAGCACTGCATTCACAGCAATGCGTTCCATCAGATAAGGATTGTCTTTCGGATTCAAATCATATCGCCACCCCAGCGGCACATGTGCTGCTGTGAGTACAGGATGTGTGTATCGTTGAACAATTCCGTTGGTATCTGCACTGGCCTGGTTAGGACGATGTAACAGCAATTCATGCTGTGCAGTCAGTTGAGCAAAACGGCTGTAAAATTTTTCTTTCATGCTTGTCTTTTTATGCGCTAATCTTCCAGTTTATTCCACCAGGTGTATTTCAGCACCACTACAATAACCGTTAATACTGCTATGGTGATGAGCAGCGGCAACTTCATCCACAATACGATGTACATCGGCAGAATGGTGAGGCAGCATTGTGCGATGATGCCCAACACCACATTGAACATGTCGAGTTTGAATCTTTTATTGGCAACAAAATCGGGATGCTCTTGCAACAGCGTTTCATGAACGGGTTTCCAAAAACCCCATGGTTTTACCGTGCTGTAAAAACGGGTAAGCGTAGCCATGTCTGTCGCCGGCGCCGTGTAGGTACCTATCAAACAGCCTGCAATAGAAATCACAAACAACAATGGCCAGATGTACAAAAACAATCCGTCGTAGAGTTTCAGAAAAATGAGTGCTGAACCAATGCCACTGGCCATGCCCCAAAAAAAGCCATTGGCATTAAAGCGCCACCAATACCACTTCATCAGGTTGGCAGCAATATAACCGCCATACAAGCCGCCTACTATCCATTGCAACACACTGTTGACGTCTTTGGCAAAAAAGCCAAGTATAATGCCGATAACCACCACTAATACACCTACGATATAATTGGTACGAATGATTTGCTTATTGCTGGCATCCGGACGGATATAGCGCAAATACACATCATTGACAATGTAGGCTTGTGCCGCATTGAGGGTGCCGGAAAATGTACCCATGAAAGCGCCTAACAAACCTGTGAGTACAAGACCCAAAATACCGACGGGTAAAAACTGATTGACAGCAGCAGGCAAAATTCTTTCAAAGTCTGTTCCCGACTCGCCGGCCAAATTCAATTGCGGAAAATACAGCAATGCCAACACCGTTAATCCTATGACCATGGAGTAGCGAACGGGGAGCAGAATGATGGACACAAAACCTGTCATCTTGCTGGCCTCCTTTGGCGAACGGGTAGATAATATTTTTTGCATATCGTAGTTCGGCGCCGGGCCGGCCAAACTGGCAAATACACCTTTGAATAACATCATCATGAAAAAGATGCCGAACAATTCAAAACCATCGTTGGCAATTTTTTCATTGGCAGCAGGCACAATGGCCGACCAATCAAGATTGAGGTGCCAGCCAAAAAACGGATTGAGCCAACCTTCTGGCACATGCAGCGGTTGTGTACTACTATGCAAATGTTGCATGGCAATAACCGCTATGGCCACACAAGCCACCGTCATGATGATGTACTTGATGACATCACCCAATACAATGCTGTGCATGCCACCCAGTATAGAATAGAACATGGCAAACAGCGTAAATACAATACCGTAGAAATGTGCCACATATCCAGCCGGCACATCAAAAGGCACATAGCCTTTCACTACTTCCCACGGCACAAATATTTCCATGAATTTACCCAAGCCAATGAAGCCGTAAGCCAGAAAACCAAAGCAACCAATGAGGGCAAACACCACCACCACATGGTGCGAACCTTTTACTCCCTTGCCTTGTGTACCAAAGCGGGTAGCCAGCCACTCAGCACCGGTATTGGCATTGGAACGCCGCAACCATTTCGATAAAAACATCATCATGAACACTTGGTTGAACACAGGCCACAACCAAGGAATCCAGATACTCTTGAGCCCGTACACAAAACACAGCGACACCATCCACATGGTTCCGCTGATGTCAAACATATCGCTGGCATCACTCAAGCCCAACATATACCAGGGCAGTTTTTTGCCGCCCATGAGGTAGCTCTCTTTGTTTTCACGTGCTTTTTTGCGCATGTAGAAACCAATGAACACCATGGTGGCGAGGTATGCCAGCACAATCGAAATATCCAGCCATTGTAATTGTATCATCTCTTACGCTTGTTCTCTTTTAATTGGGCCAGTTTTCGTTGAAACAACATCACGGGGTGATGATAGAATTGTATAAAATCTGCTGCCGACACTTGCCCTGCATAGGGTCCGTAATAATGCATTTTGCCTGTGGAAGGCATATAACCATGATTGCGCCACAACAACACATACGACAATGGATACCTTTCCACAATGGGCAACAACACGGTTGTCCACCATTGCGGATCGGGTACAGCTTCCATGCCTGTTTCAGCAAGAGCTGCAATTTTCTTGTGCGACTGTGCCGTAGCACACAATACCTGCACCCGCTGCTGCATGATTTGTATAAACTGCTGCTTTTGTGCTACCGGTTCATGCTGATACTGATCGAAGCTCATCACATCCACCACATCATCACCGGGGTAATATTGTAGGAAAGCCTGTGCATCGGCAAACTCAGCGGTGTTGTACACATACAGCAAATGATGGAGTTTTTTTGCTCCCGCAAATACTGCACCGTGTAGCGCCACAATTGCTGTATCGCTTCTGGGGTTGCATTGTTTTTGCACCACCAAAACCAGTTGCCCGTTACTTCATGAAAGGGCCGAAACAACACAGGAATATACCTGCCGTTGTCATCCTTCAAGTCTTGCATAAATACAGCTACTTTATCGAGCCAGCTATTGAACACAGCATGCTTGCTGCCACCTGGCAAAATGGATGCAACAGTGCCATGTGTGGTATCCCATGCAGAGCCACCTGTAAGCGGATTACGCAAATGCCAGCTGATGGTGATAACAGAACCAGCAGCATGTCCTTCACGGATGTATCGCTTCATGCTATCAAAGGGTACATCATCCAAATTTTTAGCAGCATCTAATTCAAGGTGACCAATATCCCAGCCCATCAACCCCGGATGTTCACCTACCACTGTGGCCACATCACTTTTACCCGGAATGCCTTTCCAGCCTACACCATAGGCCAGTGCATCCTGATGGCCGAAAATGCGGTACTTCGACTGCAAAGTATAGAGCCGTTGAAACAACCGCTTGGCTTCTTTGGTAGCATGCTTATCCGACACCTGCTGTGCGGATGCCGGCAATAGCCAGCCAGTACAACAGCCTACAAACAACACAACCAAAAACTTCTGTATCCTTTTCAGCATCCTGTTATTTTAATACAAGCCAATATCATCTACATAAATCTGACGGGGGAAAGTAGCGGTGCCGCTAAACTCATTGAAAATAATCTGCGTAATGGTAGCCGGATTATTGAAGTTGGTAAACGGCAGCTGATAATCTATCCATTCATTCGTTTTGGCAACCGTAATGGTGTAAGTTGCCGCTGTAGAACCGTTGAGGTAAATCCGCACTTTCTTGTTCAGGAAATTATCGGGTGCATACATAGAAAACTTCAATCCCTGATAACCAGTACTACTCAAGGCAACAGATTTTACCAACCGTAAAAATGACCATGCTGCTTTGAACTCAACTTTTAAAGAAGTAGCACCTCTGCGAACAGGCGTCGTCACAGTGGCATCATACGTTACGTTGGCTGATGACGGGCTGTAAGTCCAGCCAGCGGGCAAGCCATCGGTAAACACTTCATACTTAAACCCGAAGATTTTAGAAAATTGAACCGTGCCACTGGGCGTCGTTACAGTAATATAAGCCGTAGTAATACCAGCAGGAATTTTCACTTTGATTTCCTCTTTGGTATTGCTCACAATTTCGGCCGGTGTATCGCCAAACTTCACACTGGTAACACCGCCAAAATAATAACCGCGGATGGTGATTTCCTGATTGGCAGCACCCGCCATCGGCTCTACAGACAATATCTCAGGAGCCGGTTGCAAAATGCGGAAATTGTAAGTAGCAGTCCCATACTTGGTAGTGACAGTGATAGGGTTATCGGCAGGTGCCGGCAGTGTGGGAGGAATCTTCACCGTCACCGATGTATCATCGGCATAGGTCAAGGAATCTGCAGCTACTACTCCACTAAAATCAACCTTGTACGTGGTGGCCAAATGCTGGCCTTTGATGATGATCCAATCGCCATAGTTGACAGATGTCTGCTGCACTTCACGATTGGTGAGGTACGTAACACCTGAGATTTCTGGTGGTGCGGCTGACGCATCCAGCTTGTCCTTATCGCAGGCATACAATGCACTAAGCAGCAGCAGCGGCAACAGCCGGTAGAGGTTATGCAAATTCTTTTTCATAAATAAGAAGGTAGTGATAGATGAAGAAATTTACCAACCGGGATTGTTTTCTGTAATCATCGGATTGGAGTTCAGTTCAGCCTGCGGAATGGGCAACAACAAGTTGCGCAAACTCCGCACTTTGGAAATATTGTTTTGTCCTGCAGAAATTTTGTTCATCACCTGCAGGTAGATGCCCCAGCGCATCAGATCGAAACGGCGGACACCTTCGAGGGCAAATTCTCTGGCTCTTTCAGCAATCACAAAACTTCTGAATTGCTCTTGCGTCATGCCGGCGGGTGCTTCTGTAGCGGCTGCACGGGCACGTACAGCATTCAACTGCTTGTAGGCTTCTGTGGTCGGGCCACCGTTGGCTTCGTTGGCTGCTTCTGCATATGTCAGCAACACTTCCGAATAGCGCATCAACGGGTAATGGGCGTCGCTGTTGGCTACAGTGGGATCGTTTACATCGGCGTATTTGATAACATATGCCCTGTTATCTGTTGTGCCATTGTTGTTGTAGGTTACACCATTTACAATACGGTACAAATCGGCCTGCCACGAAGGGTAGTAATACTTAGTGCCCGTGTTGGTTTCATAGTTGTGTGCTACACCATCCAATGTACGTTTGTCTTTGTCTTCGTAATCGGAATAATGGTTGTTGGTTACCCACACCGCACCACGGCCAAACGTAGAGTATGCAGAAAAATAAATACTCAGGTTATTGACAAACTGGGTGCCTGCCTGCGATTGCAGCATCCACATATGTTCCTGCTTGTTGCGGCCCGCCTTGCTCCACAGTTCTTTCCAGCTGGTAAACAAACTGTATTCACCACTGCTGATTATTTCCATGGCTTTATCCCGTGCCAGTTCAAAATATTGTTTGGTATCGAGGCCTTCTAAACCTGCCACCACATTTTTGTATGCACATACACCGCATTGTCTTGACCACCACGCACCGATACCGTGCCCGATGCCACGCCACCCGATGCCATAGTGAGATACACTTTGGCCAGCAATCCCTTTGCCAATCCACGGGTGGCACGGCCGGGCTCACCAGCCTTGCTATGACCAACCGGGAACAACATCGTTTCGGCCAGCTTCAACTCATCAATAATTACCTGGTACACTTCTTTCACCGGTGTACGGGGCACTGCAGGATTCGCATCTGCCGACAATGATTTCAAACGTACCGGCACAGGCCCGTACAACTGCACCAACTGAAAATAAGACCATGCCCGCAAGAAGTGGGCTTCACCCATAATGCGGGTTTTAATCTCGGGGTCAATTTGTGTTTCAATATTGGCCACATTTTCCAGCACGGTATTGGCACGGGCAATGATGCTGTAACATCCCACCCATGGTCCGTTCACACCCCAATAACCTTGCGGGTTACCCGCACCACTGGTACCCAAAAACCAGTCTACACCAGATACATGATCGTCATCCAACACCGTAAGATTCCAAAACGGCTGTAGATACATATCATAGGTGTATAGAGCGTTGTACACCCCATTGATGGCGGTTTTGGCATCACTTTCGTTCTTGTAAAAATTTTCCGGCGACAAAAACGAAAACGGTTTTTCTTCCAGCTCTTTGCTACAGGCGCTGAGCAACAACATGCCCGTGAGTGCAGCCAGTATCGTTTTTATTTGTATACTCTTTTTCATTCCTCTTTCTTTTTTTGACGTGCACAATTAGAAGCCGCAACGAATGGTCAAATTGTAGGTTCTGGCATTGGGATAACCACCCAGGTCTACACCAAACAAAGCAGGATTATCACCATAGCTGTTCACTTCCGGATCGAAGCCTGTATACTTCGTAAATGTGTACAGGTTATTAACACTGGCCACTACCCGAATGGAGTTGATTCCCTTCACCAACTTCTTGGGAAGAGTGTAGCCCAATGCTACATTCTTGATGCGGACAAAACTGCCATCTTCAATAAAACGGCGGGAGAACAACAGTGTACGCCAAAACTGACGAATGGCTTTAGGTTCAGTAGCCATGCTATTGTCTTTGCCCTGCGTCCACGCACCAGCCAGCATGTCTTCGCTGATGTTTTTAGACGAACCGATATTGCCATTGAATACTTTGTTCATGTTCACCACATCATTACCCTGCACACCATTGATGAAAATGCTGAGGTCAAAGTTTTTGTAGCTGAAGTTGTTGATGAATCCAAATGTGTAATCGGGATTCACATTGCCGATGACCATTCTGTCGGTAGCTGCTATAGAAGTAGGATCATTGTCGAGGTTCAGATATTTTACTTCACCGATCATGCGGCGAATGATGGCCCACGGCTGATTCACATACACCATGGAATTACGCACTTCTGCTTCGTTGTCGTAATAGCCGTCTTCTACATAGCCATACAAAGCACCAATGGGCTGACCCGCCACCTGAATAAAAGGCGCATCACGGGTAGAAATATTGCTGGCAAATTGCTCCTTCACATCGCCACCCAAACTCAGGATTTTATTGCGGTTGAAAGCAATATTGGCATTGGCTTTCCACTGAAAGTTTTTGTTGTTTACAATCAAACCTTCTACCGACAATTCAAGGCCTTTGTTTTCTACAGAACCAGAGTTGCGCAGCTGGCGCTGAAAACCTGTAGAAGCCGGCGTGGTGATGTATTGCAGCAAATCATCTGTTCTTTTTACATACGCATCGGCATGCAACTGCAGGCGGTTGTTGAACAAGCCCAAATCGATTCCGGCATTGTAGGCAGTAGTGGTTTCCCACTTCAAACCGGGGTTCGCAGGACCGGCATACACGTCATCGGCCAATCCTGTTTGTGTAGTGCCGTTGAATGTGTAGTTGTACACTGCCAGTTTCGACAGCGATGCATACGAACCAATACCCTGATTACCGGTTTGGCCATAGCTCAACCGCATGGTGAGGTTAGAAATTGCCTTGGATTTTTGCAGCCATTTTTCCTGATGCAACTTCCACGCTACTGCAGCAGATGGAAAGCCCGACCACTTGTTGTTTTTACCAAACTTGCTGGAGCCATCCTGACGATAAGAAAGTGTCAGCAACAGTTTGTCTTTGTAGGTATAATTGATACGACCCAAAAATGAAATCAGTGTAGACTGATACTTGTTGGTAATGATGGGCAACACCTGCTCGGCAGATTGCATGTTTTCATTTTGCAACAAATCATTGGGGAAGGTTTTGGCTTCCGCTCTTTTTGATTGACCGTTGGTTCTTTCAAACGTAGAAGCACCCATTACATTAATGCTGTGATTGTCCAGTTTCTTGTTGAATGTCAGAATGCTTTCAGATACCATGCTCGTCCAGATATTATCCGCCTTCAATGCCGAACCTTTTACGCTAAATCCTTCATACACAGTGCGAGGATAATACTGATCTCGGGTGTTGGCACCGTAGTTAAAACCCAGGTTCTGCCGAAACTTGAAGTCTTTCAAAAAACTGACTTCAGCATAGTTGGAAGAAAAGATGGTGTAACCCGTCACCCGGTTGAGTACATCTCTAGAATAAATAACAGGGTTCGTAATGAAGAAGCCTTCACCGGTACCATCAAATTCTTCTTCTTGCTGAATGGTAGGCGGATAAGTAAGGGCAGCACGAATAACACCGGCACTGGCCGCATCCGATTTATCTGTACCGGTTTTTACACCATTGGTTCGAGAGTTGGCAATAGACGTACTGGTGCCCACTTTCACAAATTTGCCTACGTTGCGATGCAGGTTGGCATTCAATCCTATCTTTCTGAAATCTGATTGAATGATCGTACCTTCCTGATTGAGGTATTGAAATGACAAACTGTGGCTGCCAGACTCCGTAGCACCCGATACATTCAATGCATACTGCTGCGAAAATCCTTTTCTGAAAATGGCATCCTGCCAGTTGTTCTTGTCGCTGCCCAACGAATCAATCTGCTCGGGTGAGTATGGAATATTGTAGGAAGTACCATCGTAGTAATTGGCATTTTCATAAGAGAGATTTTGATAGCGGGCAAATTGTTGTGGCGACAGCATCGGCAACTTGCGGCTTACTTCTGCCATACCCAAATTCACTGTGAGTTCTACACGGTCTTTGCCCAGCCTGCCCTTGCGGGTGGTAATGAGCACCACACCATTGGCACCACGAGAACCGTAGATAGCCGTTGCCGAAGCATCTTTCAAAATGTCGATGGATTCAATATCGTTGGGGTTAAGAAAGGCCAACACATTCAGCGTTTGCTTTTCATCTTCACCAATAGAGCCAGGCGTGCCGCCACTGTTGCTGTTGTTGAACGGTACACCGTCTATCACATACAAAGGTTCTGTACCACCCAAAAAGAATTGGAACCCCGCACCCTGATACTGAGGCCTGCACCCGGCGCACCATCGTTTTGCGTGACGTTTACACCGGCCAGCTTGCCCTGCATCGCTTGCAAAATATTGCTGGGATTATCCCGCAACAAATCTTCACGGGTAAGGCGTTGCACGGCACCTGTAGCATCCGTTTTGCGGACACTACCATACCCAATCACCACCACATCGCCCAGTGCACTGGCCTGCGTTTTTAATTGTGCGGTTACATTGTTTTTTCCCTGAATAGGCAATTCCAGCGTTTCCATGCCCACATACGATATCAGCAATGTTTTGCCGGTAGCCGGCACTTCAATCGTAAAAGCACCTTTCGCATCGGTAAGGGTTGAAATAGCCGTTTGCTTCACCGAAACAGTGGCACCACTCAATGCAGCGCCCTGTTCGTCAGTAACCTTTCCGGTTACTTTTCTTGTTTGCGCCTGTGCTTCGTACA
Organism: Phnomibacter ginsenosidimutans; assembly: GCF_009740285.1. GTDB lineage: Bacteria > Bacteroidota > Bacteroidia > Chitinophagales > Chitinophagaceae > Phnomibacter > Phnomibacter ginsenosidimutans. The sequence goes on along the minus strand of NZ_CP046566.1, from coordinate 1,223,639 downwards.
ATACAAAAACACACAGCAGCAAACAACACGACATGAATTTTCTCATACAGCAAGATTGTTTGTTCAAATGTAGATTTCGAAGGGTCCAGCTAAATAGTACTATTTTATCCAATTATTGTACTTTTCTGAAAAACAGTTTGAATCTCCCTGCAATTCTCTTTCTTCACACACTGTAATAACAGCACAATACAAGCCCAATCAGGCAGGTTTACTCAGCATTCATAAATGATATTATTTTATCATGACGAGCCAAAGAAACATCCTGAAAGAAATAACGCCGCTCACCGCCAGCGATTGCTTTACCATTTTCGAACGCACCAAAACCGAGTTCGATTTTCCCCTGCATTATCATGAAGAATATGAACTCAACTGCATCTTAAATGCAAAGGGAGCCAAACGCGTCATTGGCGATCATATTGAAGTGATAGACGCAGCAGAACTGGTGCTGGTGGGCCCCAACCTGCCACATGTTTGGAAAACACATCAATGCAAAAGCCGTGATATACAAGAAATCACCATTCAGTTTCACAAAGACTTGTTTGACGACAAAATGCTGCGGCGCAATCAACTGCATTTTATCCGCGACATGTTCGAGAAATCCACAAGGGGCATTCTCTTCTCCAAAAGCACCATTCAGCAAATCAGTCCGCGGTTGAAACAACTGCGCACCAAACAGGGCTTCGATTCGGTACTCGAACTCATGTCCATTTTACACGACCTCTCCATTTCCAGAAACATGCGCATATTATCCAATGGCAGTTTCAACAATGTACAAAGCAGCTACACCAGCCGCCGCGTAGAAAAGGTAATGGAGTACATGAAACAAAATTTCGACAAACCCATTGCCCTGGCCGATGCTGCCAAGCTGGCCAACATGACACAGGTATCTTTCAGCCGCTTCTTCAAATCTCACACCGGCATCAGCTTTATGGATAGCCTGCTCGAAATACGATTGGGCCATGCGTCGCGGCTACTCATCGATACGCATCAACCGGTTGCTGAAGTAGCTTATCACTGCGGCTTCAACAATATTTCCAATTTCAACCGCCTGTTCCGCAAAAAGAAAAACTGCACCCCCAAAGAATTCCGTGAAAATTACAGTTACGAAAAACGAGTATTTATATGACGAATAGATTATTGAAAAGCGTATGGACAATAGTGGTTGTCTGCTGTATGCTTACAGCGCCAACCAATACCACACAGGCACAAGCGGCAGCACCATTTGCCAATGAAATTGCGTGGTTTAAAAAACAGGATTCTATCAAAGCACCCCCACAAAAACCCATCCTGTTCATTGGCAGTTCCAGCTTTACCAACTGGAAAGATGTGCAGGATTATTTTCCGGGCTATCCCATTCTCAACAGGGGCTTTGGCGGCTCCTCGCTGCCGCACTTATTGCTCTATGCCGATGAAATCATCTTTCCATACAACCCCAAACAAATTGTGATTTACTGCGGCGAAAATGATTTTGGTGGCGGTCCGCAGATAACTGCCGACAGCATCCTCGTTCGCTTCAAAAGATTGCACAATTACATCCGCAGCAAAATGCCGAAAGTGCCCATTGTTTACATTTCCATGAAGCCAAGTCCGTTCAGACAAAAAGTACTCCCGCAAATGCAAGCCGCCAACGAGCTCATCAAAACCTTTGCCAACCGCACCAAACGGCTCGAATACATTGATGTGTACAGCCACATGCTCAATGCAGATGGCAGCATTCGGGAAGACATTTTCTTGTCAGACAAACTGCACATGAACAAACAGGGCTATGCCATCTGGCAACCACTCATTGCTCCTTATTTACGCCGCAAATAAATGCCCCTATGATGTTTCGCTTTTTTTGCTGCAGCCTGCTCTGCATGGGTTTCATCACAGCTTTGGCACAGCCCGGCAGTACCAAGCTATGCAGCCAATCATCCCCAAATCCGCATCACCGGCAGAGTGAGTAATGAACAACCGCAACTGCCTCGTTTTTGGGCACCGGGTGTGTACATTGAGTTGTCATTTCGCGGCGATAGCTGCACCGTATTATTGGGCGATGAAATGAAATGGGGCACCAATCACAACGGTGTCGAAATTCAAGTCGACAATGAACCTTCTTACAAAGTATGGCTTACCGGAAAAGATAACGTACTACACATTGCAGCCAACAAAAAGCAACGCAGGCACAAGCTCACCATCACCAAAAACACCGAAGCCGATATGGGCTACCTCGAACTGCGGGGCGTACGTTGCAACAGGCTCCTGCCTTTGCCCAAAGCCCCCAGTCGCCGCATCGAATTTTTCGGCAACTCCATCACCTGCGGCACAGGCATGGATACGCAGGATGCCCCCTGCAACACCGGACAGTGGTACAATCAGCACCGGGCATCCAAAGCCTATGGACCACTCACCGCCCAAAAATTAAACGCCCAATGGCAACTCTCCTCCGTGTCGGGTATTGGCCTCATACACAGCTGCTGCAATAAAACAACCGTTATGCCGCAGGTGTACAACAAAATCAACATGACAGACAACGCCCTGCCATGGAGCTTTAGCCGCTACCAGCCCGATGTGGTAACCATTTGCCTTGGTCAAAACGATGGAATACAAGATTCTGTGGCCTTTACCAACGCCTACGTACAACTGCTGCAACAAATGCAACAGCATTACCCCAAGGCTACATTTATTTTACTCAATAGCCCAATGGCACATGCAGAACTAAATGCAGTATTGCAACGCTACTTACTGGCGGTGGTGCAGCAAAGCCGGCAGCAGGGCATCAGTCGCATCACCCATTACTTCTATAGCCAGCGCTATGCCAGCGGCTGCGATAGCCACCCTACCATGGCAGAGCATACACAAATGGCCGAAGAATTGAGTGCATTTATAGCACAAAAAATGGACTGGTAGCAAAGAGGCTTTATAAAACTTGCCGGCTTCAATTCCGCATTATTACAACTCCGAAAAGAATACCCTTTAAAAAAAGTAGCCGAGCTGTATCCGCAAACATTAGCATGGTCCAAAAGAACAACTGTAACCATGAAACAGCTACCAATAGGCCTGTTTACTGATGAATAGGTATTGACAACATAGGAGCATAATTTTGACTCCAACAAGATTTTGACAGGAATACCAATGCAGGCTCTCATTCATTTGTACTTCTGCAACATTTCCTCCAACAGGAATTCAATCTCATTTTTTTGACCATGCACAAGATCGATCTCCAGGAAAAATTCAACTGCTTCTCCGAACACTGGTCTCCCAAAATTGTGGGTGAACTCAACGGCCAATACATCAAACTGGCCCGCTTCAAAGGCGAGTTTGTATGGCACCAACACGACGATGAAGACGAAATGTTTATGGTGATCGGCGGCAATCTGACCATTGAATTCCGCGACAAAACAGTGACACTGGGCAAAGACGAATGCATCATTGTACCCAAAGGAACCCCACACAAACCCGTAGCCGAAGAAGAAGTACTGGTGATGCTTTTTGAGCCCGCCTCCACCCGCAATACCGGTGAAACCACTCATGCACTCACCAAAGAAAGACTCGATTGGATATAAGCCCCTGAATGGTACTGCACCTCCTCCATGATTCGTGGCTCACATACCTTCTCACTTTCTCGGCAGCACCTTAGCCATACCGGCATAATCCCATGCCATTCCTTATACACCTCCAAACCAACCAACGTGCCATCCTCCCCACCTGCCAACAACTATCCAATCCTGCCACTTCGGCCACTTCTGGCCAGCACCTTTGCAAATAATTTTTCCTTGCATTAACCTTGTGTTGTCAACAGCACCACAACAGCTACCGACAACACAACACCGGATGATCATCAGTGCAAATACCCCATTACCATTACTGCATATACCGCCACTCCTACGGCGCAACCGGCTGTTTATCTGCCCACAGGCCAATCTGGGCAGTCCTCGCAGCCAGCGCCAACTTCGCCCAGACTGCGTTTTTGTAATACCGGGTATAATCACGACCTTTTCTTAAACAGTGGCCAACATGCCAACTTACGCAACCCTTTTGGCTCTTTTTAGTCGAGTCTCTACCAACCATCCCCACAGATACTCCCTACATACGCCCTACATAATGCATGGGCATGGCATCGGGCCATACCTGCCAGCAGCATTGTCATTACAGGTAATTGTGTATTTTCCAGCTGCAATCAACAAAACCTCACCAAAAAGCATACAATGCCCCCTGGTAGCAACCCCCAAACATGGCTGCCGGATAGTTCGGCGTAGTTTTTGCAATATGCACCCCAATACAACCAACACTAACGCTGTTTCAGCATGCTGCTAACCCGAGTATTTTTCTTGCTACCAACATGGCGGGCATTGGTCCTGCTGTGTATTTTTTGGGCCACCATCGGTACCGCCAAGGCACAGCCCCCCGGCCCGGCCGATACCATCCGCAGCAGCAATGGCTTTGCCATTTGCCCCGGCACCAGCACCCAACTCAGCCTCCACCTGCCCAATGGCCCTACCAGCCCGGGTTACTTATGGCAAAGCGCCGCAACACTTGCCGGACCTTGGACAACAGTTAGTTCGATAGCCACGGCCACAGTAAACACTCCGCAGTGGTACAGAGTCTCGCTGACCGTTGGGGGGAATACATTCATTTACGATACCATTCAAATCACCCACTTACCCAAAACAACCCCCGACTTTACGTTTTCACCTGCAGGCAGTTGTGCCAGTGTACCCGTCTTTTTTACCAATACCACACCGGGTAGCGGCAATACCTATACCTGGAGTTTTGGCGACCCCAATTCGGGTGGCAGCAACAACAGCACTGCTACCAACCCCAGTCACCGCTTTGTGGGCAATGTGGGGAATGGCACTCAAAATTTTCCCGTAAAACTGGTAGTCACCAATAGCAATGGCTGTAAAGATTCCGTCACCAAACCAGTGAATGTATTGGAATCGCCGGGCAGGCAACTACTAGGTAATAACGCCGGTACTTATCAGGGTCGGCCTTTTTTCCGTGAATGCGTTTCGGCAGCAACGGCAGATTTCACATTCATCAACCAATCTTCTACCGCAGGTACCAATACCAACTACCGCATCATTTGGGGCGATGGTAGTGCCGATTACAATGCTGCCACTTTTGCCACTGCTATCAACCATACCTATGGCGTAGGTGTGTACACCATGCGGTACATTGTAACAGGCGGAAACGGTTGTATTGACACCACCGACTACGGCGTATTTGTGGGCACCAACCCCGCCGTAGGTTTGGGCAACCCCGGCAACACCACCATTTGTACCGGCAGCTCACTCACCTTCCCCATTTCCAACACCAGCCAAAATCCACCGGGCACTATTTACACCGTCACTTTTGACGACGGAACACCGCCCATCACCTACACACACCCTGCTCCGGCCAGCATCACACATCTGTTCAGCGTTACCAGTTGTGGCAACCCTTTTGCTGCCACGCCCAATATTTTCACGGCTACTATTACTGCCTCCAACCCCTGCGACCAAAGCATTGCCACTGTAGTGCCCATTCGTGTAAGCGACAGGCCCCGCCCCGACATTTCCGTGGCACCCAGTGATACCACCTGTGTCAACAACATTACCAATATCAGGGCCACCTATGGCTCAGGGAAATACGCCACCAGCGGCGGTTGCCAAAATGGAAATATTGTCTGGACGATTTCGCCTGCCACAGGATATACGGTGGTCAATGGTTCGCTGGGCAACGACAATGGCCAAAGCAATGTAGCCCTCTGGACCACGGGTACAGACAACCTCAATATTCGTTTTACTACGCCCGGCATTTATACCATTCGCCTCAAGCTCGGCAATCCGGTTTGTGGCATTGGTGATACCGTAAAAACCATCTGCGTCAATCCAACACCCGTTGCAGCCATGAGCCTCGACCAAACCGAAGGTTGTGCGCCCATGGTAGTAAACGCCAGCAGTGCGGCTGTCCAACCAATTTGTGGAAACGTAAGTTACAATTGGACTGTCACCTATACACCTGTAGCAGGTTGTGTACCAACGGGCAGCAATTATACCTTGCTCAATGGAACTACGCTTACGAGTGGAGCACCCCGTTTTCAATTCAACAATCCTGGCCGCTACCGTATTACACTCACCACAAATTTTGGCAATGGCTCTTGTACTTCAGCACCTGTTTTCATGGATGTGCTTGTAAAAGCAAAACCAACAGCCACGCTGGCTTTCAGCAATCCCATTTGCCAAAACCAAAGCATCACACCCACCGCCATTATCAACGCCTGTACATCTTCCAATCCTGCCACCTATGTGTGGAGTTTTCCCGGCGGAAATCCCAGCAGTGCTACACTTGCCTCACCGGGCAATGTCATCTACAATACCCCCGGAAATTATACCGTAAGCCTTGCAGTAACCAATGATTGCGGCACTACAACTGTCAGCAATCCGCTGACCGTTAATCCTGCACCGGATGTCACCGTTCCCGCCAACGTCGTGGTTTGTGCCGGGCAAACAGTGGGCCCATTTAATTTCAGCAGTACACTTGCTGGCACCAGTTTCACCTGGACCAACAACAACAGCAGCATTGGCTTGGCTGCCAATGGCAATGGCAACATCGGCAGCTTTACCGCTGTCAACAACGGCACTGCTGCAATAACAGCAACCATTACCGTGACGCCTGTCAACAGCTGCCCCGGCCAAAGCAAGTCTTTTACCATCACCGTCAATCCACGTCCGTTAGCTCCCGTTGTCAGCAACCTCAACTATTGTGTCGGCGATGCAGCCTCACCTTTAACTGCAACGGCGTTGAATGGCCACACCCTCAATTGGTACACAGTGCCTACAGGTGGTACCGCATTGGGCACAGCCCCAACACCCACCACATCCGCAACGGGCACTTTTACATGGTGGGTAAGCCAAACCAACAGCAGCACCGGCTGCGAAAGCCCCAGAGCGGCCATCACCGTCACCGTTCGCATGGTGCCGGTCATTACCATTACCAGCAGCAACCCTACCACCTGTGGCTCATCCACAGGCAGCATAACGATTAATGGATTGACGCCACTCACCAGCTACACGGTTTCCTACACCCGCAACGGTGCTCCTGTGAGTAACAATACAACATCCGATGCATCAGGGCGCATTGTACTCAACCTGCTCAATGCAGCCGTGTACGATCAAATTCGGGTCGCCACCGGTGGCTTCTGCCCTTCCTTGCCGCAAGGCCCCATATCCCTCAGCGATCCCAATCCACCAGCAGTACCCGTGGCTGCCAACAATGGCCCCGTTTGCGCAGGCAGCAACCTCAACCTCACTGCCAGTTCATCTACACCGGGTGTAACGTATAACTGGAGCGGCCCGGCCGGCTTTAGCAGCAATCAGCAAAACCCGGTCATCAACAATGCACAACTCAACCGTGCCGGCACCTATAGTGTAACGGCCAGCCTCAATGGTTGCGTTTCTGCAGCAGCAAGCACCACAGTCGTTATCAATCCAACACCGGTACTCACAGCTACTGCCAATAGCCCGGTGTGTGAAAACAGCAGCATCCAACTCAATGGCACAGTGATACCTGCAGGTGGTATTGTAGTTTGGAGCGGCCCCAACGGCTTTAATGCCACCGGGCTCAACGCCAGCATTGCCAATGCTTCGCTGGCAGCCAGTGGCACCTATACACTTACGAGTGCCCTGAACGGATGTGTAGCCACTCCCGCAACGGTCAACGTATTGGTGCGGCCAACACCTGTCATCAACAACACCGTTGTTACACAGCCCACCAGCTGTACGGTGGCCGATGGCAGCATTACCCTGCAAGGACTAACCGCTTCCACTACCTATCAGGTAAACTATACTTTCAATGGCAATGCGCAAACCCGCACCCTTACCGCCAACGCCAGCGGCCATGTGGTCATCAGCGGATTGGCACCCGGCAGCTATACCAACATTCGGGTAACACTCAATGGTTGTGTGTCGAACAATGCGAATGATGCAACACTCGTAGCCCCCAACCCGCCACCGACACCTGTAGCGGCCAACAATGGCCCCGTTTGTACCGGCAGCAACCTGCAACTCTCTGCCACGAGCACAGCTACGGGCATTACCTACAGCTGGACAGGTCCCAATGGTTTCAGCAGTAATCAGCAAAATCCGGTACTGACCAACGTAACCACCAATAATGCCGGCATTTACACCGTTACCATTACACAAAACGGTTGTGTATCTGCCCCTGCTACCACCACCGTTGTGATTCAGGCTGCGGTGAGCAACAATACCATTGCAGCCAATCAAAACATTTGCATCAACACTACTCCGGCGCAGCTTACAGGTAGCACACCTGCAGGTGGTGGCGGTACCATACAGTATGCCTGGGAAATGAGTACCGATGGCGGCAACAGCTGGCAAACCATCCCCGGCGCCAACAGCATGAACTACCAACCGGGCATATTAACGCAAACTACCCGCTACCGCAGAATCGTAACCACTTCACTCTGTGCCGGCCCGCAAAGCAGCAACAGCAATGTAATTACCGTTACTGTCAACCCCAATGCAGTGGCGGTGTTGAATGCCAAACAAACATTGGGTTGTGCTCCATTCATCTTAACGCCCAACAACATTTCGGTGCAGCACTTTGCTACCCGCAATGGCAGCTATCGCTGGTATGTCAACAATGTATTGATTGGAAGTAGTCAAAGCTTCCCCGGCTATACCATCAGTGGCAGCGGACAAACCGTCACTATCAAAGTAGTAGCACAGAGTTTGTTTGGTTGCTTGTCCGATTCCGCAACCGTTGACATATCAACCTTTGCCGGCCCAACGCCGTCGTTTACCCTGAGTGATACTGTGGGTTGCGGTCCCTTGGATATTACCATCAACAACACAACGGCCAACAGTAGCGCCTTTACCTATCGCTGGGATTTTGGCAACGGCCAAACCAGCAATGCCGCACAGCCGGGCACCATTCGCTTCCCCATCAACCCCAACCGTGGCGATACTGTGTACACCGTTACACTCAAAGCCACTGCCGGTTGTGATACCATTGTGGCCACACAAAAAATCAGGGTTCGTGCAAGACCAAGAGCATTGTTTACACCCGACAAAAGCATTGGCTGCAGTCCCATGACTGTTACATTCAACAACAACAGCGCCGGCAGCAATGCCAGTTTCATTTGGGATTTTGGTGATGGCTCACCCCGCATTTCCAGCAATGCGCCGAGTTTGTCGCATACTTTTACCACAGGTGTGTTAGATACCTTTTTTGTACAACTGTTTGCCAGCAACGATTGTGGCACAGATACAGCCACTTTTGCCATTGTAGTCAACCCCAACCGCATACGGCTGGATATGGCGGTGAATGGCAACGAGTTGTTTGGTTGTGTGCAGCATACTGTTCGTTTCATCAACAATACCACGGGTGCCAACCGCTTTGTATGGAATTTTGGCGACGGCTCTCCCATCCTCACCAGCACCAAAGGCTTTGACACGCTGGTGCATGTGTACACCCAGCCCGGCACCTACATAGTTACGCTTGATGCCAGCAATGGCTGTAGTGATACCAGTACCACAGAAACCATCACGGTGGTACAAGGGCCTACAGTATCTTTCACCGCAATGCCTGCACAAATCTGCATTGGTGACTCTGTTACCATTACCAATACCAGCACCGAATCATTGGCATGGGCCTGGAGCTTTGGCGATGGCAGCAGTAGTAGCCTGCGCAATCCGGGCAAGCATTTGTACACGCAGGCAGGCAACTACCGCATTGTATTGCGTGGCACCAAAATTTTCCCGCAGGGCTTTGGATGTACCGATAGTGCGGTAGCCAGCATACAAGTGCAGGCGCCTACAGGCAGCTTCCAATACCGTAGTGGTTATTACTGCCAAAACCAAAGCATACAACTGGAAGTATTCAACAGCAATGGCAATCGATTTATCTTTTACCCCGGCAATGGCGATAGCATCATCAGCAATACCAGCAGCCTTACCTATCGCTATACTGCCCCCGGCAGGTATTTACCTTCGGTAAAAGTGTTTGCCGGCAATTGTACCATATTACTGCCCGGCACCGATACCGTTTTTGTTGACCGTATTATAGCCGGCTTCCGTTACAGCATCAATCAAAGCTGTGGCAGCACAACAATAAGCTTTATTGATACCAGCAGCGTATTTCTCGGCCGTGCACAAATCAGCTGGCGCTTTGGCGATGGCAGTACAGCCGCTACCCCAACCGTCAACAAAACATTCCTGCAGGCGGGCACCTATCGGGTAGTAATGCGCATTACGGGCATCAGTGGTTGCGAAGACTCTGCCGTGCAAGTCATAGATGTGCCTGTACAACAGGTGCCTTCCATTGCCATACAAGGCGATAGCACCGCTTGTATCGGACAGCCATTTATGCTGCAAGCTGTGAGCAATACTGCAGGTAATATGCAATACAACTGGAACTTTGGCAACAACCAGCAAGCTACCGGCAACACAGCCAGCACCCGCTATTTTTCTGCAGGTACCGCTACAATCCGCCTGATTGGCCGAACCGATTTTGGCTGCGCCGATACAGTATACAAAACCATCCGCATCAACCCCACACCTGTAGTGGTAGCCAGCAATGATGCGAAAATTTGTTTGGGACAAAGTACGACGCTGCAAGTTCGGGGTGCCAACAGTTACACCTGGAGTCCGCAGCAATCGCTGAGTTGTAATGATTGCAGCAGCACCGTTGCTTCGCCCACACAAACCACGGCCTATGTGGTGAATGGCAGCAATGCTTTTGGTTGCAGCAATACAGACACCGTGCTGGTAACTGTGGTACAACCTTTCCAGGTAAGTGTATCGCCCAACGATACCATTTGCTTCCCGCAAAATGAATCGGCCCAACTGTTTGCCACTGGTGCCAAGCGGTATGTGTGGTCGCCAGCAGTGGGTTTGAATGCCAGCAATATTCCCAACCCCATTGCACGGCCTGCCAGCACCACCGCATACACCGTGATTGGTTATGATGACGACAATTGCTTTACCGATACTGCTTTTGTAACAGTAGCGGTGGGCTACCTGCCCACACTGGAGCTGGGCACAGGTAGTCTTGTTGTTGCAGGCACTGCGGTTACCCTCAATCCCATCATTACCAACGGGCCCATAAAACGGTATACCTGGACGCCCAACAAAGACCTGAGTTGCAATAACTGCCCCAATCCGGTGGCCACCATCAACAACAATATTTTGTATCGCCTCAGCATCGAAAACATCTACGGCTGTTTGGCAACAGACACGATTAGCTACACGGTTCAGTGCAAGCAAAACGAACAAGTGTATGTACCCAATGCGTTCAGCCCCGATGGTGATGGCGTAAACGATGTATTGATGGTACGTGGTAAAGGACTGAGCATGGTGAAATCCTTCATCATTTTCAACCGCTGGGGACAGGTGGTATTTGAAGCACAAAATTTTGCTGCCAACGATCCTACCGCAGGCTGGAATGGCATTATGAAAAACACGGGTAAAAAAGCAGCGCAGGATGTGTATGTGTATCGGGTGGAAACCATTTGCACTGCCGGCGGCACTTTTACCCAAACCGGAAACGTTACCTTATTTTACATGCAATAACAGCAGCCACACATGCGTACACTTTTCATACGACTACTGATGCTGCCACTGCTGTTGGCATCGGCGCCACTGCTGGGGCAAGACATCCATTTTACCCAACTGTACGAATCGCCGTTTTTGCGCAATCCTTCGCTGGCGGGCATTTACAACGGGCAACTGCGGGCATCGGCTGTGTTTCGCAACCAGTGGCAAAGTGTAACGGTTCCGTACAAAACCATGGGTGCTGCGGTAGAATACAAGCTCAATGGTTTGTGTGAAGATGATTTAGAAAACATCAACCTGGGCATACAGGTAATGCGGGATGAAGCCGGCGACAGCAAACTGCAACGGACGCAGCTACAGGCAGCCATCAGCTACCGCCGCAAACTCAGCAACCAGCTCTACATCGCCGGCGGTTTTTTGGCCGGGCCTGTGAGTAGCAGCTTCGATCCTCGTGGTTTGAAATGGGACGATCAATTTGTCAATGGTGTGTTCGACCCCACACAACCAACACGGCAACCCATCATCAACTCCGGCAGAAATTATTTCGATTTGAGTGCCGGGCTTTCGCTCAATGGTGGTAACCAGTACGCATCTATGCAATGGTACACAGGTGTGGCGTTGCACCACATCAACAAACCATCCGTTGGCTTTGGTGCTGCCAACAGTATTGATAGCAAACTGCCCATGAAACTCACCCTGAGTGGCGGCTTGGCTACAGCCATCAATGATATGGATGACCGCATTATTTTTCATGCCGATGTAATTTGGCAGCAGCCACACAACGAAGTACTCATCAGTGCCCTGTATAAAAAATGGCTGTACAACGAAACCGGCGAAAGCGACCAGGGCGTAAGCCTTACCATGGGTGCCATTTATCGTTGGGCTGATGCCATTTGCCCCGTCATAAAACTCAACTTCAATCAGTGGAGTGTGGGGGCCAGTTATGATGCCAATATTTCAAAGCTCACCGTGGCTTCACAATTGCGGGGAGGCTTCGAATTTACTTTGCTCTACCGCATCATGGGTGGCGCCAGAGATTGCGTTCGTACGGGTTGCAAATTTGATTAGCGCTTCCAGGCATTAAACCACCAAGACACAAGGATTGCACGATGAACACAATGTCAATTAACTCGAAAATACTTTGTGCCCTTTGCGCCTTCTTCGAGTCTTCGTGGTCAAGTATTTACTGCAATGCCAGTCCTTTGTAATCTGGCACATGGCACAGTACTTTTTCAAACTGTACAAACTCATGCACTTCATGCAGGGTAAGCAACACCACAGATGACATACCGGCCCTTTCAGCGCTCTCCACTCCTTTGGGTGAATCTTCGTACACCACACAATGCTGTGGCGCCACCTGCAATGCCGCTGCACACTTGAGATAGGTTTCCGGGTCGGGCTTGCTTTGCTGCACATCATCGGCACTTACCAATACATCGAAATAGTGACGGATGTGCAAATTGTCCAACACAAAATCGATATTGAACATGATAGCAGCAGAACCAATGGCCATGCGGATTCCTTGCATTTTAGCGGCCTCCAGATAATCGCCCAAACCATCGAGCAACTTCAGCTGCGGTTTAAATGCGGCCTGATACGCTTCTTCTTTGGCATAGCTCATGGCTGTTTTTTCTGCAGCAGAAAAACGACCGGGGAAAATACGTTCAAGCAATTCATCATTCTTGCCATAACACTGCAGTTTTACCTCTGCAAGGCTCAGCGCTGCGCCATGCGAGCAAAGTATTTCATGCCATGCTTGTATATGATAATGCATGTCATCAATCATGGTACCGTTCAAATCGAACAGGTAAGCTTTGGTATTGCTGGCGTTCATAGTGGCGCAAAGAAAACAAGATGCAACCGCTCTACAAAACCACAACGCCTGCCATCAGAAGACAGCAGGCGTTGTTGCATGTATTCAATCTACGTAATTACCAGAGATAAGCATACAAGGCAGTAATGATGAGCAAAATGGCTACAATCATGACTGTGTGAATGGGCTGTACTTTGAACATGGCTTTATCCAGTACAAAGGCTTTTTGTTCGCCGCCTTTGCCTACCAGGCTCAGTACAATCATCACCAGCATGGTAAAGAAAAACGACCAGCCCATGTTGATTTGGAACGGAATTTCATAAGCCCCTTTACCATTCGGGAAAGCGGTGTACAGCAAGGTTTCTGTACCAAAAATATTGATGGCATAGCTGTTGAAGAATATTGCCAGCAAGAAACCGGTAAGCAAACCGGCCACGGCTGCAGTACCCGTAGTACGCTTCCAGAACATACCCAAAATAAACATGGCAAATACACCCGGACTAATGAAGCCGGTATATTTCTGAATGAAAGTAAAACCACCTTCGCCACCAATGCCCAACAGGTCTTTCCAGGTAAAGGCAATGGCCAATATCATAGCTACCAGCACCGTTAATCGGCCAACCCAAACCTGTTTGTTTTCATCCGCTTCTTTGTTCAGGTATTTCTTGTACACATCTAATGTAAAGATGGTAGAAATACTGTTGAGCTTACCCGCCAATGAGGCAACGATGGCTGCGGTTAAAGCCGCTACAGACAAGCCTTTCAGGCCTTCGGGCAAAAAGGCCAGCACAGAAGAATAGGCTGTGTCTTTTACACCATTAAAACCTTCGAGGCCGCCATTGCGATGCAACACATACGCTGCAATACCGGGCAACATCACGATGATGGGCATCATCAGTTTGAGGAAGGCGGCAAACAAAATACCCGTACGGGCAGTTTTTAAATCTGCCCCCAAAGCACGTTGGGTAATGTACTGGTTACAACCCCAGTAATTGAGGTTTACAATCCACTGTCCGGCAAAGTACATGGTGATGCCAGGCAGCAGCAGGTATTTGTTGATATAGTTTTGTGAAGCAGCATCGCCGGCAAGTGCCGCAGATACGGTGCCGGAATCTGGCTTCGACAAAATCATCTTGAAGTGATCGGGTGAATCTTTGAACAACATTTTCAAACCGGCAATGGCATCATGACCCAAACCAAATGATTCACTCACTTTGGTAAGTGCCAGATATGTAGTAGCCAAACCACCCAGAATAAGAACACCAACCTGCAACACATCGGTAAAGCCAATCACCTTCATGCCACCAAGCGTAATGATGAGGCCCATTACAGCCAGTGCTATCATGATGAAATGCAAGTACTCACCACCCGCCAATCCATTGATGGCCACTGCACCGAGATACAAGATGGATGTAAGATTGACAAACACATACAAGAACAACCAAAACACCGCCATAATCAGCGCCACAGATTCATTGTACCGTGTTTTCAAAAACTGCGGCATGGTGTAAATCTTGTTTTTGAGATACACCGGCATAAACCAAACCGCAATGATGATAAGGGCAATAGCGGCTATCCATTCGTAAGCAGCCACCGCTGTACCTACAAAAAAGCCATCACCACTCATGCCAATAAATTGCTCCGCAGAAATATTGGAGGCAATGAGTGAAGCTCCAATGGCCCACCAGGTAAGCGAACCTTCTGCCAGAAAGAAATCATGCGTAGCAGAAGTTTCTTGTTTTTTCTTCTTGCGATAAATCATGTATCCATAGGCAGCCAGCAACACGAAGTAGATGCCGAACACTATGAAGTCAGTCATCACTAATTTGTTATTCATAATCGTTGTAAAGGAAAGTGAGAAAAAAGTGAACCACCAATGTTAGGGAAAATACCTTGCACAGATGGTTCTTTTAAAGGGGTTATTTGTAATACACTTCGCTCCAGCGCAGTTCGTTTTTCAATTGATAGAGATCGGTGTTTTTACCAATGCGTACATACTCAATGCCGGCAATGTCTGCAAAGTCTTCCATGTGCTCGGCCGTGAGGTTTTGGCTGTAGCAGGTGTGGTGTGCACCGCCTGCCAATATCCAGGCAGCACAGCCATCGTGCATGTTGGGATAAGGCTTCCACAACACACGGGCCACAGGCAACTTAGGCAGTTCTGCAATCGGGACAATGGCTTCCACTTCATTTACCAACAAACGGAAACGATTGCCCATGTCTACAACCGATGCATTGATAGCCGGGCCAGCTGCACTATTAAATACCAGGCGAACAGGATCTTCTTTTCCTCCAATACCCAACGGATGAATTTCTACATTGGGTGTATGGCTGGCAATGCTCTCACAAATTTCCAGCATATGTGAGCCCAGTACCAACGGATTGGCCGGGTCAAAATGATAGGTATAATCTTCCATAAAACTATTGCCACCGGGCATGCCCTGGCCCATCACTTTCATGGCCCGTACAAGAGCTGCGGTTTTCCAATCGCCTTCGCCGGCAAAGCCGTACCCCTTTCCCATCATGCGTTGTGAAGCTATACCTGGCAATTGTTTCATGCCATGCAAATCTTCAAACGTATCACTATAGCCTTTGTAATTACCATCTTTCAAAAAGTATTCGAGACCCAATTCAATTCGGGCGGCATCCCGCAACGATGCATATTGCGACCCTTCTTTTTTGAGGCTGGCCATTACGGTGTAGGTATCAAAATATTCCTGCACCAGTGTATCTACATCAGCATCGCTTACTGCATCAATCACTTTTACGAGGTCGCCAATGCCGTGAGTATTTACACTAAAACCAAACTGCATTTCTGCTTCCACTTTGTCGCCATCTGTTACGGCCACATACCGCATGTTGTCGCCAAAGCGAACAAAACGGGCACCCTGCCAATCGTTCCAACCCGCAGCAGCTCTGGCCCACGCATTGATTTTAGCAATCACCACCGGGTCTTGCCAATGGCCTACCACTACTTTACGATTCAGGCGCATACGGCTCATGATAAAACCAAATTCACGGTCGCCGTGTGCACTCTGGTTCAGGTTCATAAAGTCCATATCAATTTCACCCCACGGAATATCGCGGTTGAATTGGGTATGCAAATGCAAGAGTGGCTTGTGCAAAATCTTGAGGCCGCGAATCCACATTTTGGCCGGCGAAAAAGTATGCATCCACGCAATGAGACCGATACACTTCGACGAAGCATTCGCTTCGGCGCAAATGGCATAAATCTCTTCTGGTGATTTTACAGTTGGTTTAAACACCACACTCACAGGTATATCTGCGGCATGCAGCGAAGCGGCAATCTCCTGCGAGTGGGCAGCTACCTGACGCAGGGTTTGCTCGCCATATAAATCCTGGCTTCCTGTTACGAACCAAACTTCTAATTGTTTTAAATCTGTCATAGTTGAAGGAATAAAAAAGTGAACGACTTATTTTGGTTGGCTGTTCGCCAAAGTTTGTTGCGTAATAATTTGTACATCGGCAATTTGCTCGGGCAGCCACAACATCATTTCGCCTTTGCCCCTGTTGGCCCACGCATAGTAAGGAATGGCTACAAAAGGCTGTGTAACGGTCTGCACATTGCTGCCGTGTATCTGTAAGGCATTCGCTGAACTTTTCAACAGCATTACACCATTGAGCATGGCTGGTGCCCAGCTACTGGTAAACGATGCTTGTGCCGGCAATATCAAATTGGCAGCACGACCATTGTTATCTGCCCATTCGGCACAGTACATCAAAGGCCCACGTTGCAAGGCTACCTTGCCCGCATTTTCTGTCAGCTTACTGTTAGCGGCTACCCGCTGTACATCCATGGGTAATTTCAAAGTAACTACATCACCTTTTTTCCAGTTGCGTTGTAATACTGCATATCCTTTTTCCATGCTAAGTGGCACCGCAGTACCATTCACAAAAAGCTGCACCGGCGCAGTATTGGCTGGCACAAAACGATACAAATCGGATGGAATGGCTACTTGCTGTGCCCAGCCGGGGATGCGCACTTTCAACGCAAAATTGAGTTCCCCTTTAGCAGGTGTAATCACAAATTGCAAATCGCCATCCCAGGGGTAATTGTTTTTTTGCTCAATGCTCACCTGCTTTGTATTGATGCTGAGTGAAGCCATGCTGTTGATGAACAAATTGACATACACATCACAGCCACGTTGTGCATACATATATCCCGGCACTGAAGGCAGCAAACGGGTCATGTTGGTAGGGCAGCAACTGCATTCGAACCAACCGGCACGTTCTCTTTCCAGTGCTGGGTGATTAAAGCTGTTGGTCACCTGCATGGCATTGGTGTAGAAAAAGATTTGCCATCAAGTCCAACACCAGAAATCAAACCGTTGTACAGAATTTTTTCCAGCACATCCATGTACTTAGCATCACCATGCAATTGAAACATGCGTTGGTTCCAATATACATTGGCAATGGCTGCACAGGTTTCGTTGTAAGCCGTGCCATTGGGCAGTTCATAATTGTTGCCGTAGCGTTCGCCACTCGACACTGCTCCTGCACCACCTTGCACATACAATTTCTTACTCACCAAATTTTGCCAGATGCTGTCGACTGCATGTAGCAACAAACTATCGCCGGTGAGTGCAGCAACATCGGCTACAGCGGCGTATAAATAACCAGCTCGTACGGCATGGCCAATGGCTTCACGCTGCTGTGTTACAGGCAAATGATCTTGCCAGTACGCACCATTGCGCCAAGGGTCGTTGCTCTTTGCATCATAGCCTTTGTAGTGGCCTCTTTCTTCAATAAAAAAACGGGCTGTTTCTAAATAGGCTTTATTGCCCGTAATGCGATAGAGTTTCACCAATCCCATTTCCACTACCTGATGGCCGGGGGCAACATGCAGTTTGTCCTTACCAAAAACCTGACAAACGAGATCCGCATTTTTTAATGCAATGTTGAGCAGATTTTTTTTGCCTGTTGCTGCAAAATGCGCTGCGGCAGCTTCATACAAATGACCACTGTTGTACAACTCATGGCTGAGCTCTCTTTCTTTTTCCCAACGGTTGGGGCCAGCCCAGGCATGCGGTTGTGCCGGATTGATGGTGCGGGCCGTGTACAAATATCCATCCGCTTCCTGCGCCTTACTCACTTTGTCAATCAGCGTATCAATGTAGGCTTCCAGTTGTTTATCCGGAAACAAACTCAGCGAAAAAGAAGCGCCTTCAATGGTTTTGTAAATGTCTGTATCATCAAACGGAAACGTAGTGCAAAACTTACCCGATTGTGCCGCGGCCATTTCGAAGTTGCGAACACGGCCCGTGCTTTCACATCGTTCAAAAGAAGCCGGAATGGTAACGGTATGATTGACTTTGATGCGGGGCAACCAAAACTGATCACTCAGCTGTATTTGTGTAAACGGAACAGCAGTATAGGGATAATCCCGCTGCTGCGCAAAAGTCGTCACACTCATGGCTACACATAAGAAGCTGAGCTGACAACGACGCTGAATCTGTTTAACACGCATACATTCCGTTTTACTAATGCTATTGATTACTGACCGTAGTAACTATCTGGTCCGTGCTTGCGTTCATAGTGTTTCCTAATCAACGCATCTTTTAACCGCGGCGCTTTCGGATTGATTTGTTCGGTGAGCAATGCCATTTGTGCCACCTGCTCCAGCACGGCACTATTGTGCACGGCTTTCGCAGCATTTTTGCCCCAGGTAAATGGTGCATGATTACCCACCAATACCATTTCTACCTCTTCGTAGCTAAGGCCTTTGGCTGCAAAGCAATTCATGATTTGAAAACCGGTTTCGTGTTCATAATTGCCTTGTATCATTTCATCACTCATGGGTGGTGCACAAGGGATATCGACGGTGTTGTAATCGGCATGCGTGGTACCAAAAATGGGTATATCCCGCTGCGACTGTGCCCACGATGTAGCATAGGTAGAATGTGTATGCACAATGCCGCCAATTTTTTCCCAATGCTTGTACAACACAGCATGGGTCAATGTATCAGAAGAAGGACGCAAATCGCCTTCCACCGTTTTACCTTCAAAATCGACGATCACCATTTTGCCGGGTGTCAAATCTTCATAGGCTACACCACTGGGTTTTATGGCGAACACACCAAGGCTGCGATCGGCAGCACTCACATTTCCAAAAGTAAACAGCACCAGACCCAGCTTGGGCAACTGCATGTTGGCTTCATAAGCCTCTTGTTGTATGTGTTGATACTTACTCATTGAAAAAATCATTTACCACGAAGACACAAAGAAGGCACCGAGTCCACTCACTGTTGTGTCAAGTGCAGGATGTTGAATTAATTAATGTATAATCTGCGCCTCCATAAACGCACCTACTTTTTTATACTGTTCGTAGCGTTGCTGATACAGTGCCACTTTTGCTGCATCAGGTTCGTACACCGTATCAAAACCTTGTCCCATGGCCTGCATGGCATCTTCTACTTTGTTGTAAATACCAGCGGCCGTTGCGGCAAACATGGCAGCACCCAATGCACAGGTTTGCTCGGAGCGGTGAATACGAATGGGCATGTTCATTACATCGGCCATCATTTGCATCACGAAAGGCGATTTACGAGCCACACCACCTAAACCAATCAATCCTTTTACGGGAATACCTTGCTCCTGAAAACGTTCTACAATAGCTTTGGCACCAAAGCAGGTAGACTCCACTACTGCCCGAAACAGGTGCACCGCATCGCTACCTAAATCCAGACCCGTTATAGAAGCAGTGAGCAACTGGTTGGCATCGGGCGTTCTGCGGCCGTTGAACCAGTCTACTGCCAACTCACTGTGCACAGTCACTTCTATTTTTTCAGCGGCTTTGCTCAGCGCAGGTATAATGGCATTTTCCGTTTCCTGAATGAGTTGCTGTTTGGTAGCTTCATCCAGCAAATTCGAATTGGCCACCAATGTTTGCAGCGGCCAGCTAATCAATCTTTTGAACCATGCATACGCATCGCCAAATGCAGACTGACCTGCTTCCAAACCAATCATACCGGGTATAACAGAACCGGGCACTTGCCCGCAAATGCCTTTCACCAATTTACCGGCTACCTCATTGGCTGGCGCTACCATCATATCGCAGGTAGATGTGCCCATTACTTTGCTCAGGTGATACGGTTCTATTTGTCCGCCAACAGCACCCATGTGAGCATCGTAAGCGCCTACACCTATTACCACTGTTTCGGGTAAGCCCAATCGTTGTGCCCATTCTTTACTAATGATGCCTGCTGCTTCGTTGGAGGCGTATGTGTCTTTGAACAACCTTGTAGTGATACCGTCCAATACCGGATCGAGTGTTGCAAAGAATTCATTGGGGGGTAAACCATCCCATTCTTTCGCCCACAAAATTTTATGGCCTGCAGCACACACGCTGCGTTTCATTTGATGCACGTCATTGCCACCTGTAAGCAAGAAAGGAATCCAATCGCAATGCTCTACAAATGAATAAATGTTGTTGCGAACGGCTTCATCGGCACGAAGTACATGTAAGAGCTTGGCCCAAAACCATTCGCTGGAATAAATACCGCCCACAAACTGCAGGTAATTGGTTTCAAATTTTTCGGTATGAGCATTTATTTCCGCAGCTTCACCTACACCTGTGTGGTCTTTCCACAGTACAAACATGGCATTGGGATTTTCTTCAAAACCCGGCAACATAGCCAGTGGTGTACCATGCTTATCGGTAGCCACTGGTGTAGAACCGGTGGTATCAACCGACAATGCTTTGATGTTGGCCGCTACTGATGCACCAACTTTTGCTACGCAATTTTTAATGGTCGTTTCCAATCCTTCTACATAATCCAACGGATGCTGGCGAAACTGATTTGCCTGCATGTTGCAGTACAATTGCTTTTGCCATCTTGGATAATAAAAAACATCGGCCGCCAGTTCTTCACCGGTCTTTGCATTTACGATGATGGTTCGAACAGAATCTGAACCATAATCAACGCCTATCACATACGACACTTCGCTATTCATGTTGGTCATTTTATCGGCACTACTATTGCAGCGTAATTTTATACTTCGTTACTGTGTGGTATTTTTCTCCCGGCTTCAAGAGTGTTGAAGGAAATTCAGGCTTGTTGGGTGAATCGGGGAAATGCTGTGTTTCCAGGCAAAGTGCCGCATGCTGTTGAATCGGCTGTCCACTGCTGGTTTTAATACTACCATCCAAAAAATTACCACTGTAAAATTGCAAACCGGGTTCAGTGGTGTACACTTCCAATTTGCGGCCGCTGATGCTGTCGCTCAAAGTAGCTACCAGTTCCAAGTCTGCACTGGTGCGGTTCAGCACAAAGTTGTGATCATAGCCACCGGGCACTTGTGCAATTCGTTCACCAATCTGGTGGGGTTGTAAAAAATCAAACGGACCATCTTTCACCGCCTTCAATTCGCCTGTGGGAATAAGGCCTGCATCAACAGGTGTGTACTTATCTGCATGCACTTGCAACTGATGGCTAAGTATAGTGTTGGCTACATCACCGGTAAGGTTGAAGTAACTATGATTGGTCAGATTCACCGGCGTTGTTTTGTCGGTCTCTGCACTGTATTCCATCAGCAATTCGTCGGCATCAGTTAAGGTGTACACCACGGTGATAGACAAGTTGCCGGGATATCCTTCTTCTCCATCTTTACTCAAATACGTAAGCGTTAGTGATGCTGTACTATCCGAAGGCTGTGCATCCCACACTACTTTATCATATCCCTTGTTGCCACCATGCAGGTGTTGCTTGCCATCGTTGGCAGCCAGTTGATAAGTGGCAGTATCAATTTTGAAAGTGGCATTGCCAATCCGATTGCCATAGCGGCCAATGATGGCACCGAAGTAAGGAGGCTTTGCCAGATAACCACTCAGGCTATCAAAACCGAGTACCACATTGCTTTTGTTGCCCTTTTTATCGGCAGTAATCCACGATGTAACAATGCCGCCGTAATTGGTGATTTTCACCTCTACCCCATTTTTATTAGTAAGCGTATACAGCTTTACTTCTTTGCCATCTACAGTACCCCAATTGATGCTGCTAACAGCCTTGCTGGTTGTGGTTTCTGTAGTAGGCTCAGTAGCAGATTGGCAAGCGGCCAACATCAACACGAGGCCAAGCATCCAGGAGATTTTTTTCATAGCATGTTTCGTTTTCAGTAGGGAGATGTGTAATTATTTTTTTAGCGCAATGCGCAGCAATACAAAAGAATAAGGTTTCGCTTCGTAGGTAAATGTTTTGCTCTTGCACAAAACGGCAGTCTGCACAGGCACAATATTATCCGGCTGATCAAAACTGTTGGCCGCCATCAAATCGGGATGCTGCAACAATGTTTGCTGCACCACTTTTCCCTGCATTTTTACACCGGCAATGTCTATGGGCAGCGTTTGAGTTGTAGCCGATACGTTTGCGATTTTTATCAGCAGCTCTTGTGTATTGGCATCAACTACAGCGCTGGCATACAAGCTGTCTTTACCAGCCATTACTGCGCCATTGCGACTGATGGCTACGGCATGTGTGCCCTTGTTGAGTGCATACAATTTTTGCACCTGATAGCTGGCACTGCCAATCACTTGCTGGTTGTTTACCCAAATCAAATCGGGGTTCCATTGCCAGCCTTCCACGTGTGCAAACAGCGGTGCATACGAAGCCATTTGCACTACATCAGCATTGCGTTCTAAACCAGTCAGAAAAGCAGCTTCACTCAATGCCGCCTGCCAGTTGTTTCTTTTTTCTGCGGTCTGTTTGCTGTCGCTGTGTGCCGCATACTCACCGGCAAATACTTTTGAACCGTTTCTGGTGTAAGCATCGTAGCGGGATGCATTGCTTAAAAACCAATCCGGCTTGCGGTAGTAATGTTCATCTACAAAATCAACCTGCATGGCCCGCAATGACTGATTGAGAAAATCGAAGCGTTCTCCTAAAGGATCGGTGCCAGAACTCGCAATGATTTGAATACCGGGATACTTGCTGCGAATGGCCTTGGTAAATGCCTGCAACCGTTCTACATATTGTGGTCCCCAGTTTTCATTACCTATGCCAATCATTGTAAGATTGAATGGCGCTGCATGCCCCATGGCGGCCCGCTTTTTACCCCAAACAGTGTTGGTATCACCATTAGCAAATTCAACCAAATCCAATGCATCCTGTATGTAAGGATCGAGTTGATCCATAGGTACCAGTTCTGCTGAATTGAACTGGCAAGCCATGCCACAATTTAAAATGGGCAATGGCTTGGCGCCAATGTCTTCAGCCAGTTGAAAATATTCGAAGAAACCCAGGCCAAACGTTTGAAAATAATCGGGTGCCGGGCGATGTGCAAACTCAACGTTCCAGCGGTTCATGATGAGCTGGCGTTCTTCGATGGGGCCAATCGTTTTTTTCCATTGATAACGATTGTTCAAGTCAAATCCTTCTACAATACAACCGCCGGGAAAACGAATAAAACCAGGCTTCATATCGGCCAGCAGCTGTATCATATCAGCCCGCATGCCTCCCGGTCTTTTTTTCCAGGTGTCTTCCGGAAACAGCGAAATCATATCCAAATCAATACTGCCCCTGCCTGTAAACGTTATTCTGAATTTTGCTTTGGCATTTGTAGCTGTGGCGGTAAAACTGGCGGTAAACTTCGACCACTTTCCGGCAGATACAGCAGGCTGTATAATTGCACCGCCGAGTGTTTTGCCAAGTGTATCAATCAATTCCAGCTGCATGCGTATATCCGTTTGGTTATCGGCATGTTGATAGAGGCAACTGAAATCATACCGTAAATCTTTTTTTACAGCCATACCCCGGAAACCCTCGTTCGTCATGCTTAGTACACTACCGGCAACATCTGTAGCCTGCACCCGAATAAAACGCGGATTGTTGGTATTGGCTTGTTGACGGTTCTGCACGGTAATTGCTCCCTCTCTGAATGGCTTGTTGTCCAGCTTCCAACCCATGAGTGGCTTCTGAAATTCGAAGGAGCGGTTCTTGATCATTTCTGCATAAATACCGCCATCGGCTCCCATATTGATGTCTTCAAAAAACACGCCCCACATGTTGGGCGAAATACTGGCAGTTTTAATAGCCGGATTTACCACAATGGGTTGAGCCATCAATGGTACACTGAAACAGCAAAGCAATCCGGTTACAATCTGTACTAATCTGTTGTGCATGATTATTCATTTACTGCCAGCACCACTACAGATAATGGCGGCATGGTTACTTCCAAACTGTTTCCATTCAACCTGGCGCCATTGAAAGCAGCAGGTTGAATACGGTTCGGCGCATCAAAATCATTATAGGTTTGCAGTGAAGCTGCAGTCAGTATCTGACCGCTTACTTTCTTGTACGTTGCGCCGTCTACATTCAATTTTACGGTGTTGCTTTTAGTGGCATCAATGTTCACCAATGAAATATGCGTTACACCAGCTTTATTTTTTGATGCACTGATGGAAATAGCAGGCAATTGCGCCGCACCTAATGTATAGTTGGTTGCTGTTTGTGCCTGTACGGGTATGAGTGTTGCATCCTGATGCACATTGTACATCTGCATTACATGATAAGTAGGCGTCAAAATCATTTTGGCACCCTTGGTTAAAATCACTGCCTGCAACACGTTTACTGTTTGTGCCAGGTTGGCCATACGTACCCGGTCTGCATGGTTATTGAAAATATTGAGCGTAGCACCTGCAATCATGGCATCACGCATGGTGTTTTGCTGATACAAAAAACCAGGATTGGTGCCGGGTTCTACATCATACCAACCACCCCATTCATCTACCAGCATCGCCACTTTTTTCTTCGGATCATATTTATCCATCACCGCAGCATGCTTGGTCACCAGCTCTTCCATATACAAAGCCGATTTCATGGTATTGAAATAATCTGCCTCTGTAAACTGCGTGGCTGAGCCTTTCTTGTTCCAATTGATAACAGCGTAATGATGTACGCCTACACCTTCCAGCATGTGGTGCGGAATATCCCGCATCATCACTTCCGTCCAATGGTAGTTATCGCCATTGGCACCCGATGCAACACGGAAAATTTTATCATCATTATTCCAGCTACTCATGAAGGTGGCGTACTGCTTGTAAATGTTTGCATAGTATTCCGGTGTCATATTGCCACCACAACCCCACACTTCATTACCAACGCCCCAATATTTTACACTCCAGGGTTTTTCTCTTCCGTTTTGTGCCCGCCATTTACTCATGGGCGATGCATTGGCCGGGGCACTTACATATTGCACCCAATCAGACAATTCTTGCACTGTACCACTGCCCACATTGCCCGCCAGATATGGCTCAGCACCAATGCGTTCGCAGAGGTTGAGAAAATCATGCGTACCGAAGCTGTTGTCTTCAGTAACACCTCCCCACCAACGGTTGACGATTGACGGACGATTGGCTTTTGGCCCCACACCATCTTTCCAATGATAGGTATCGGCAAAGCAACCGCCGGGCCAGCGCAGGTTGGGCACTTTCAGTTGTTGTAAAGCCGCAATGATGTCGTTGCGAACACCATCTGTGTTGGGTATTACCTTATTGGTATCACCCACGTAAATACCATCGTAAATACAACGGCCCAGGTGCTCTGCAAAATGACCGTAAATGTGGCGGCTAATGGTAGTGGTGGCTTTGGCAGGTTGCAGCAAAACCTGATGCTGCGCAATGGCAGCGCTGCCCGAAAGAAAGGCAACAGCAACCGTGAATACTAGTTTTTTCATGTGGTTGGCGCTTAGCAATGCATTGGTTGAAAATCGCCATCATGTACAACCTTCCGATACCTTTGCTAAATAAACATTGTTATGACCGGCCAAAGGAATGCTGTGCCTGATTGCCTTTCGAAAGTAACAGTTCTCTTTTAATTGTCAAAACAACAATTATTATTTATTTTAGCACACACGAATGGCTGTAGCAACAGCTGTTCTATCAACGAAGAATACCAACGATTTATGCCTGCTTATCCCCAAGTATCTACTTATCATGTGGCCATCGACTGTATTGTTTTTGGCTTTGATGGTCAGCAAATGCAACTGCTGCTCATTAAAAGGGGCCTAGAACCCATGAAGGGCAAGTGGAGTTTGATGGGTGGCTTTGTACAACCCGATGAAAGCACCGACGATGCTGCCAACCGGGTACTGAAGCAACTCACCGGCCTGGAAGGCATTTACCTGGAACAGCTGCACAGCTTTTCGGCGCCAGACCGCGACCCGTTTGCACGTACCATTTCCATTGCCTATACTGCCCTCATTGATATCAAGCAATATCAACAGCAGTTGACAGATGATTATCAGGCAGCCTGGTTTTCAATGAAAGAAATCCCTTCCTTAATATTCGACCACAATCAAATGGTGAAAATGGCCCGCCAGCGTTTACGCTATAAAGCGGCCAGCCATCCGGTGTTGTTTGAATTGCTGCCGCAAAAGTTCACCTTACCGGTGCTACAAAATCTGTTTGAAGATGTGTACGAAACCGAATTTGACAAAGGCAATTTTTCCCGCAAAATGCTCTCTACCGGATTACTGCTTAAGCAAACCGACAAAGACAAAACGGGTTCAAAAAAAGGCGCATTCTATTACAAGCTGGACAAGAAACACTACAAGAAAAATTTCCATCAACTGCTGCGCATTGTACCCAATGCACATGAATTGATTTAACGATTAGCGTTGTAGAGTAATCTTTTGTTGACCTGCGGCATTGGCGTTCTTCAGCAGCATATTGGCTGTACTACCATCCCGGCTGAATGTCCATTTACTGATGGGTAGCAATTCCTCATCACTCCAATCATCGCCACTTTTCTTCCACAACAATAGCGATACCATCCAGCTCCCATCATCACCAGCAGGTATTTGTGCAGCAGCATTGATGACCGAACTGTTATTTGCCTGCGGATGCATTCCCACCGCTTGCCGCACTTCCAGATTGGCCCAACCTTGCACATTTACCCATGCCAACTGATACACCCCATTATCAATAATGAGCACCTCATGCCCTTTTACTTTTCTGCGGGTTTCAGTAATCTTTTTGCCGGCCATCTGCGGCAATGCGTAATGCCCCAGTCTAATGTTGGTCATTGTATCTGTGCTGATAAAATCGGCACGTAAAATACCATTGGGCAAAGGCATATCTGTAAGTTGGAAACGGGTACGGTTATGTGTTTCCTGCACTGCAGTGCGGTAATACATGCCTTCTTTAAACTGCTGATAGGTAAACAATCGCAAAGGCTCCCATTCCTCTTTGGCATTTCTGATTACATAGTTCATGGCCACAGTTCCATTGCTGCTATCGGCCTGCCAAGGGAAAGCGCTGTTGTACGACAAACGGTTATAGTTTTCGCTGGCACGGAATGGTTCATTGGCGCCAATGGCTTTTACATGGCACCATGCCCTTACTTCAGATGCGCCAATATTGGTATAGTTCGTCACCAATATATGAGCGGTATCCTGCAACTGGTTGTACACCTGATTGGGCTTGAAAGTATTTTCCCATGCACCTTCATTTTCTTTTGCCGTCCAAAAAGGATTATCATCAGGAATGAGCAATGCAAAAAAAGCTTTACCCATCCAATACACACTTCCGCGGCAACTGTACGGCTGCACTGCCGGTTCAAACGCACCATAAAAACCAAGCGTTGGTACTTCATCTTTTAGAAATTCAGGATGCTGCAAAAACTGCAACATCACACCAGAGCTTATTCTGCGCATCCAACCATAATTGATAGATGGATCTTTCAGATAGCCCATCAATGGCATGGGTATCATGGAAGCAATGCGATAACTGATACTTCTCCCCCACATAATCATTTCGCCATTGCGGCTAAACATATTGGGGTACGTGTTTTTTAAATCGGAGAAGTGGGCTATGAATTGCTTTGCATAAGCAGGATAATATTTTTTTCCCAAATATTCCGACCACAGCATACCATACATCTGAAACGCCCACATGCTATAATAATCGTAAGCCGGATTATCATTGTACCAGCCATCGCCGCGGTAATGTGCCAATGATTTATCGAGGTATTCCAGCAGTAATTTTTCGTTGACAGCATAGCCTTTGTCTTTGAAAAAACTCAACACAAAAATGTTGAAGAACTTCCAGTTGCTGGGCACTGTAGGACCATCGGCATAGCTAAGCATGGTGGCGGCCAAAGCATTTTTGGTAGCAGGCGCAAGTGGCTCCCACAACACTTCCGGCGCTACAACCAGCGACATAGACAATGCGCCAAACTCTACCAAATTTTGATGTGGACCACCGTTGATTGCCCTGTGCTTTATGAATGTTGCGGCATTCGAATCGACCAGCAATGCAATTTGATGGCGGTAATAATCAGCAACCGAAATACCATTTAACGACAGTGAAGGATTGTCTTTGAGTAATGGCGCAGCAATAAACAAAGTGCGGCACAAGCCTTCCAATTTTTCTGTTGGCACTTGTGCAGGTGTACGAGGATAACTCTTACCTGGCTGCTTTGGAAACTGCATCGGATCATCCAGCGAATGAACATAACTGAAGGCGCCTTTCAACAAGTACATGGCTGCATCTTTCCAGTGCTTCTTTGTCATGCCTGTATGAGGACTCACTTTAAAATCGGGATTGGTCACTGTAAATACATTTGACTGCGCCACAGCCACATTCACCAAGAGTATACCTGCCATCATAGTGATAGCAATAGTTACATACTTATTTTTAATACCAGTTTTCATATCGCATTCTTTATTCAATCCTCATTTCCGATCAAGGCTTATTCATATTGATACACCCGCACATAATCCACTTCCATTCTTGTTGGGAATGTAGTACCCGATGGATCGCCACCATTCATACCACCTACGGCTACATTCAGTAGCATGTAGTGCGGTTGCAGAAACGGATTAAAACCCGATCCATCTTTATTTGTCAGCAATGCAACAGCAGTTTTATTCAACAACACATCGTCCACGTATAAAGCAATCTCATCTTTTGTCCAATCCATGCGCCACACATGAAACTTGCTGGCCCATGCGGCTCCACCCAAAGAATCCGTACTGAATGTATTGCTGAACCAAGCCGCCTTTTTATTGGCACCGAGGCTGGCAATATTGGCCAGCAGCTTTCCCCTGTAATATTCCATGATGTCGATTTCGCCATTGGCGGGCCAAGGCTTGCTGATGCCCAAAGTCCACCACGCCGGCCACATGCCTGCACGAATGTCAATCTTTGCCCGCATCTCAAAGCGACCATACTGCCATGTGTGTTTGCCTTTGGTAATAAGGCAGGCAGAAGTGAAGCGAATGCTGTCCCGATTGGTGCGCCAGTTGTTACTTCCTGCCACAAAATTGGGGTTGGGTTTTGCTTCTTTTCTGGTTTCAATAATGAGCTTACCATTGGTACAAAATGCATTCTCAGGTTGGTACCATTGCGCTTCTTCATTGCGCACAAATCCATGCTCGTAACTCCATTTGGCAGTATCCGGTTTTCCAGCTTCGTTAAACTCATCGGCCCAAACCAGTTTGTATTGGCCAGTGTTAGCAGCAGGCAGTGCCGCAACGCCTTCATGCGTAGGCTTTACAAAAGCAATACTGCCATCTGGTAAAAATTCCATTTTATCGATGCATACTTCGCGGTGAAAGCCGGCGGCACTTCCCATGCCTATTCCATTGGGATAATTAAACCGATGGTAAACAATGTACCAGGCATCGGTGCCGGGCACATTCAATACCGAGTTGTGCCCCGTACCGTAAATGCCTTTCGATTCATCTTTGGCAAGCACCAAATTGTTGGCGGGTATTTGTATGGGGCCCAATGGCGATGCAGCTGTACCATACCGCACCCGGTAGTTTACGCTTCTTGTATCGTCTTCACTCCACAAAAAATAATACAAGCCATTTCTGTAAAAAACGGTGGTGCCTTCCCGAAATGTATTGTCGGTGGGTGTAATAATCTGCAAGCTTTCCGGCTTGTAAGAAATCATGTCTTCATTTAGTTCTACCACGGCCATGTGTCCATTGCCCCAATACAAGTACGTTTTTCCGGTTTTCGGATCTTCAAATACTTCGGGGTCAATTTCTTGTCCGCCTTTTACACCGGCAGGTCTTTCTGCAATCAATGGTTTGCCAATATCGGTAAACGGACCTGTTGGATGATCGGCTACTGCCACACCAATTTTTTGCGCAGCAGTGAAGTAGTAAAAGTATTTATAGCGGCCATTGATTTTCTTTTCGATAATGCAAGGCGCCCATGCATTGCGTTTGGCCCAACTCACATCTTTATCCAAATCAAGTATCACGCCTTCATCTTGCCAGCTTACCAAATCGGTGCTCGAAAAAGCTTTGAAATAGGTACCCGACCAACCATTGAATCCATCGCTGGTGGGATAGATGTAATACTTACCTGTTTGCTTTGCGTACAAAATATCCGGATCGGCGTAATAGCCCGCCAATACAGGGTTGTGCGGCGTAGTGAGCTGCACTGTCCACACTTCGGTTGGCTGATTGCCCAGCGACACCTGATAGCTGGCTTTACCATTTACAAAACCGGGCGTCAGCAGCTGCACACGGGCACCGGGCAATGGGCGCCATTGCGGATTGAACTGATTGAAACTTGTGCCAGGTTGTAGTGAAATAGTGATGCTCTTTTGGGTACTATCCACCACAGTGTTGATGGGTTTAATGGCTGCATTTGCCGGAAACGCAAATGCATCTTCCACTGTTCCCCACTTACTCAGCAAGCGTTGGCATTCTGCTTCCGTTACAGGCATTACTGTACCGTGCCGTGGGTGAAAGTTCATCGAAATTTCTGCATCGATAATGGTGAAATTCTTCAGGTCGGTTGTTTTGGTAAATTGATACCGGCTGCTGGTGTACATATCATACATCAACACAAAACCACTGCCATCATTTAGTTTAAAAGTACCTGCACCTTCAACCGGTTTATTGGTTTGCTGTACGTAGTCTGCGGTTTGCATGGTATATCCGCCCGTAAGCTTTTCCGACACGGCTACTTTTATGCCGGGGTGGCGGTCTTCCGTTTTAAAAAACAAATAATACTTACCATCTTTCTCTACAATGTCACCATCAATACAAGCTGCGTTATCCGGGCTGTAAAAGAGTTGCTTCGGCTCAGTAGCCAAATTGGTAAATTCTTTGTTGGCGAAAGCGTAATAAATCTTATCAGGTTCATTGCCATGTTTCATCGACCAATACAACATGTAGCGGCCGCTGTGTTTGTCGTAAATGGTTTGTGGGGCCCACACCCGAAGCAGGCTGTCTTGCCCTGCAAACCGCTGCTGAATTTTTACCACACTAGATGTCCAGTTGATTAAGTCGGTGGATTTCAGCAATACCATAGCCCGGTTAGAACTCCACCCGTTGGCCGACACCATATCGGTAGCTACCATGTAAAATGTTTTGCCATCCTCACCCCGCAAAATATGCGGATCTCTGACACCGCCTGTACTGCTGATGGCAGCACTGGAGAGTACTGGTTTGTTGTGATTCAAAGCACGGAATGACAACCCATCGCTACTCAATGCAAAATGTATTTGCTCTTCCGCTTTTGCGTTGCCCGTAAAGTAGGCGAACAAATATCCCGCCATAGCAGGCTTGGCTTTTGTACCTGCAGTACGCTTTTGCATTTGTGCAAACACACCTGAACCTTGTAGCAACAACAACAGAAAAAAACAGCTGGCAACTCTTTGCATAACAATTCATCTAAACTTGAAAAAAGGCTGGCTGATGCAGCATCATGCATGCATCAACCAGCCAGGCAAACTACAACTTGTTATGAGAAAAAGACATGATTTAATAACCGGGGTTCTGTTCCAGTACGGCGTCCTTGTTCAGGTTGATTTCTGACTGCGGAATGGGCAGCAACAAATGTTTGGCCGCAAGTCCCAGCACAGGATTGTGTTGTTGTGTGTTGTACTTCACGGTACGGGTAACCAAGGTGCCGGTACGCATCAGCGTCATGCGGCGGTTTTCTTCGGCCAGCAACTCACGGGCTCTTTCATCCAGTATGAAGTCGAGTGTAATATCGGCGGCACTCACGGGGCTGGCACCTGCCCTGCCACGAATAACATTGATGGTGGTAGCAGCATCGCCCAATTTTCCCTGACGGAATTGTGCTTCTGCTTTCAGCAAATAGGTTTCACCCAAACGCATCAACATAAAATCTTTAATCATGGCAAACCCAAATACATCATTCGGATCAAACTGGTACCACTTGGTAGTGTGCGGTGCAATTTTAAACACGGTATCTGCACCTGTATAAGGCACTTCTTTGCCGAAGTTGGCATTGCCCGGCGTGTTGTAATAAAAACGATGGCGCAGGTTGTTTTCAGAATTGCGCATGTCTGTTTTTTCATACAGATCATAAATCACCCAGTTGGTAAGGCGAAGACGGGCAATACCGCGGCCTCCCAGTGAATCACAAATGGTCATGCCGGCAATTTGATAGTAGGCTGCACCCCAGTTGCGCCGCTGCTGCGGGTTATTGGTAATACCACCCACTACTGTGCTGGGGTTCTCTTGCTCCAACACCCAAATGGCTTCGCGGTTGCCCTGCGAACGACGCTGGTTGCCATACACAAACATGTCGCTGAATGGATCGCCGGGCAGGTTCAGGTTTTTGCCATAGCGGGCAGTAGTAAGACTAAACTTACCACTGTTGATGACCAAATCGCATTGTGCTTCGGCCAGTGCAGGCTTGCCCATGCGCAGGTATGCTTCTGCCAACAACTGGCTGGCCATGGCCTTGTTGATACGGCCATACATTTTACCTTTTGAATTCGATTTCACATTGTCGATGTCGGGCAGTTTGTCTGCGGCAAACAACAAGTCTTTTTCTATTTGCGCATTTACCGAATCGAGAGAAGTGCGGGTGAAATCTGTTTTAGGCGATGACAATGGATCCGTTACCAATGGTACTTTTCCAAACAACGTTGCCAAAATATTGTACGCATAAGCACGGAAGAATTTTGCTTCGCCGGCTATCTGGTCTTTGTTCTTTTGGGTCATGCCGGTGAGGTTTGGATTTTCGGCATTTTTAATAAGAATATTGGCGTTGTTAATCATGCGATAGCTCCAGCTCCAGGTATACGAAGCCGCACCATCGGTAGTGATGAGTTGGTTGTAATCGTAGTAAGGAATTTCGATGCCCTGACGCTGTGTAGGTGGCACCCAAGCCACGTCGGTGCCGCTGTGCCACACACTGGGCCAGCCTTGCGGATCGCTATAGCTAAAAAAAGTGCTCATGAGGTTGTGCAAGCCCACTACAGAGGCTTCAAAACCCAATGAATCGGACAAGGTGGCGGGGGCGTAGGATGAATACACATCTTCATCCAGAAAATCTTTTTGCATGCCGACAAACTCAACAAAGCTGTGGCAGTATATAGCAGGTATTTTATATGCTTCTTCATGTGAAACAGAATTTTGAGGTGAGCAATCAACGGAGCGAAACGTTTACACCAAACACAATGGTTCTTGTTTGTGGGTAGTTGTTGGTCCAATCGCCGGAACCGCGGAAAGAATAGTTGAATTCAGGATCCCAACCAACCCAGTTGGTAAATGTGTAGAGGTTACGACCACTCACATACAACGTCATGGCAGCAAGTTTCATTCTGTCGAGTGCACTTTGTGGAAATACGTAGCTCAGTGTTACATCTTTCAAACGGGTGTAGCTGTTGTCGGAAGCATAGCCATAACCACGAGGGTTGGTATAGCGCAACGATGGACGTGTATTGCTCTTGTTCTCTGCTGTCCAGTAGCCGGTTTCTGCAGGAATATTCATACGGCCTGCTTCGTCGGCATAAGTCAGCGTTACGTTATTGCGCAATGCACCCTGGAATGTTTGAATAAAAATATTGAGGTGGAAATTTTTGTAGTGGAAAGTATTGGTGATACCACCTGTCCACTTGGGTGCGGTTTGTCCCAACACGGTGCGGTCATCTGCTGTAATTTTTTTATCGCCATTGATGTCGGCAAATTTCAGATCGCCAGGCTTGGCACCAGGGTCCCACTGTGAAGCATCTTCGCCTTCTTGCCATACACCCACCATTTTGTAATCCCAGATGATGCCGATGGGCTTACCAATAAACCAGCGGTTGCCAATGTCATCTTTACCATCGCCATACAAATCAACAATCTTGTTTTTGTTGGTTGCAAAGTTTACAGAGGCCTGCCATTTAAAATCTTTCTTCGAAATAACATCAGCATTCAGCATCAGCTCAATACCTCTGTTGGCTGTTTTACCCAGGTTGTCGAGAATGCTGCCATAACCAGTAATAATGGGCAGGTTTCTGCGCAGCAACAAATCTGAAGTTTGAGTGCTGTAGTAATCCAACGTACCATTGATTCTGTTTTTCAACACAGCAAAGTCGAGACCAACGTTGAGTGTTTTTGCACTTTCCCAATGCAGGTTGCCATTACCCAAATTGCTGGCCAACACACCAATGGTAGAGTTGCCACCAAATGGAAAACGAACAGTACCGGCAGTGGTAATGGTGCCATATACAGAAATGGCTTCATTGCCCGCCATACCATAAGAGCTGCGCAGTTTCAGGTTGTCTACTACCTTTTGGCTTTGCATGAATTTTTCGCGGGTGATGTTCCAGCCCACAGCTACCGATGGAAAATTGCCATACTTGCTGGTGTTGCCGCCCATTACACTTGAGCCATCACGACGAATGGTGGCGGTGAGCAAATAGCGACCATCATAGGTATAGTTTACCCTTGCCATCATAGAGTTGAGGCTGTACTTATCGCGGTAAGAGCTCGATGTTTGTGTGGCGCCTGCTTCCAAACGGTTGTATGAAAGTTCATCGTTGATGAAGCCGGTAGCGTTTGCCCCGTAGGTAAAGTAGTTACGTTGTTGAGCACTATACAATCCGGTAAAATCGAGGTGATGCATACCGAAGTCTTTTGTATAGGTGAGAATGTTTTCTGCTACCCAGTTGTTGGTTTCAGAACTGCTCACATTGGCAGTGCCCAATTGGTTGTCGAAACTGCGGCCTTCATAGTAGCCATACCTTGTGGTTACAAATGTGTAGCCCGCATTGAAGCGGTATTTCAACCCTTGCAAGGCACCGCCAAATTTGATTTCGGCATATCCGTTTCCAATCAAATTATTGCTGCGGTCAGTGCGGTCGTTGTTCAAACCACTCAGTGGATTTTTGTACAACAATTCTTCGTACATGGGGTAAATGGCATAGTTGCCATTGGCATCGTACAAAGAGCCATACGGACTCATAGCAGTAGCCAGGTAGAAGTTGGCACGGCCACCATCGTAGTTGTTGTTGGTGTAAGAAATGGTGGTACCAATGGTCAGATAATCAGTGATGGTAGCATCGAGATTAGCACGCAGGTTCGCCCGTTTGTACTGATACCCTTTTACGGCGCCCTGTTGTTTCATAAAGTCGCCGCTTACGTAGTAGCGAAAATCTTTTGACCCACCAGAAATGCTCAGGTTATGGTCTTGCATAATGCCTTGCTGCAACACTTCATCCAGCCAGTCTACTTTTTTGCCGGCGGCATAGTTGGCTCTTTCAAATTGTGTGGGCAGCACATTGGTTTGGGTAGAAGTCGGGTTGACCTGTTTCCACCAATCGGCATATTTTTTTACGTATGCTTCCGGGCTCGATGGATCGAGGATATGTGCCAGGTTGTCCAAACCCATGTAGGCATTGTATTTAATCACCGGCTTGCCTGTGGTGCCTCTTTTGGTAGTAATGAGAATAACACCATTCGCACCATTTACACCATATATAGCCGTGGCACTGGCGTCTTTCAATATCTCGATGGAAGCAATATCGTTGGGGTTGATGTCATTGGTTACACTACCGGTTTTGCTGAAGGGCACACCATCTACCACAATAAACGGACCTGTGCCGGCGGTAATGGTATTTTGCCCCCGCACCAATACCGAAGCTGAGCTACCCGGCACATTGGAGTTTTGGGTGATGTTTACCCCTGCTACCGAACCTTCAATGGCATGCAGCACATTGGTGACCGGCAACTGCGATAAACGGGTTTTAGGAACTGAAGCTACCGCACCGGTAATGTCGGAACGTTTGCGGGTACCATAACCTACCACTACCACTTCGCCCAACTGGCGGTTGGTTGCTTTTAATTGAATGGTCATGGGTGCTGTAAGATCTACAGGTACTTCAAGTGTTTGAAAACCCACGTTGGAAATGACCAGCACATCGCCGGCCACAGCCGAAATACTAAACAGGCCTAAAGCATCTGTAGTAGTGGCCGCTTTTTTTGATTTCAGCATCACCGTTGCCGAAACAATGGGGTCACCCGTTTCAGCATCCTTAATGGTGCCGGTTACTTTGGTTGATTGAGCAAATACTTGCGAACTCAGCGATGCCAACAGCATCGAAACAAACAAGAGAAAAGCAGCTACGCTTTTTCCGTAGGAGGCGAAGCTGACAGCAGCGTTCATCCTCCCAAACAATCGGGATTTTTTCGTCATAGGACAGCAATTGAAGTTGATGAATAGAAAATGAGGAGAACAGCTCGTTATACTGCCTTGCACATTTTCATAGGTTGAAAGTGAGCAATTGTATACGCTTACCTAGGGGGGTGAATAGTAAAAAAAGGGGGGTATTTTCAGTATTTGCAGCTTTTTTCTGACGGCAGCCTTTGGGGGTAAAATTCACTCCCCCATTTCTTGAAATTCAATGCCGGCAAGGCTTTCGCTAAATCCCCCCTTCGAATGCAGCGGCTCTGTGTACCGCAACAACGTTGGCAGCCACAGCAATGCATAAAAAAATACCCGCCGGTGCCATACGCATTTCCCGACGGGTATTTGTATTGATCAATTGAAGTAAGCGATGCTATTGCAATTGCAAAATGTAGCTGTAGCTGTATTGCTTTTGGGTAAGCCTGTACTGTGCATGTGGCAAGGCACCCCAGCTGTCATCGCCACCTACCCCACGTTGTTTCAAATCAATGTGGAGGTATACATTTTTATCGGGACGAAGGTCGGTCGGATGCTGTTGTTTTTTAGTCATGCCGGGGTCCATGCTTTCGGCACTGTGGTGCAACGCACTAAAGCAAATTGGTTGTACTCCTTCTACCCGCAGGCCATGGCCTTTGCTATTGGTCAGTTGCACCCAACGCACATCGGTTTTGTAACCGTTTTCTTGTGGCCGAATGTAATTGGCTGTAAACTGATTGGCCACTTTGTCGGCATATACGCCCAGCAGTGCCGACTCATTGCGGTCGGTATAATTTTCCCAAGGACCGCGGCCGTAGTAGCGCAGGCTATCGAAAGCCGGAGGTAGTTGCATACGCATACCGTAACGGGGCATTTCTGGCAATGAACGGTTGGTCATATCCATGCTGGCGGTTACCTGTATGCTACCATTGTTTAAGATGACATACTGAATGCTGTACGGCACATTGATACCGGTCAGTTCCATTTGTACTTCAATGGGCAATCCGGCAGCTGTTTGTTCGCCCACGGTTACTTTTTTTACCTGTGCCTGCTGGTGTGCCGAACGCCAAATACCCAACTGCTGTGGCATGCTGTTGCCAAAGTCATTGTCGGTAGGTGCCCGCCAGAAATAAGGTGTAGGCAATTGGGTCAATTCCAAAGCATCTTTCTTGCTGTACTTTTTAAACTGGCCACGGTTGAGGTCAAACTCTCCCGATACATCACCGGCAGTAAACTTGAGCAACTTAGCATCTTTTTCTATCGTCAAACCGGCACCCTTGTTGGCCGTAACTGCATACGTACCGGCAATGGCAAACTGTGCACGGGCTACTTCATGACCGGCAGGCACCAAGGCCGTGGCATTGGCCGTTGTCGTAAATGCAAATACGTTGAGCATCCATTCTGCGGTAGCATCGGTTGCGGGCAATGACACCTGCACTGTTTGCTTGCTGTGTGGCGCCGCCGTAACAGTAAACGAACCTTTAGCATAAGAAAGACCGTTGCGCAGCACTTCCCATTGAAAAGCATGATTGTTTAAAGCTGTAAATTCAAATAGGTTTTCAACCGCAATAATGCCTTTGGAGGCATCCACAGCTGTAAACTGAATGGGTGCGTATACATTTTTTACTTCGTACAAGCCGGGGTGAGGGGTGCGGTCGGCAGCAATCAAACCATTGCTGCAAAAGTTTTCATCGTTGAGGTAGAGGTAGCTGCCCAAATCGCCTCCGTAACCCCAGTAGGTGCGGCCATCTGCCGTTTGCTGTTTAAAACCCTGATCTACCCAGTCCCAAATAAAGCCACCTTGCATGTGCTTGCTGCTGCGAATAATATTGAAATACTCTCTGAAGTTGCCGTTGCTGTTACCCATGGCATGAGAGTATTCACACATGATATACGGTCTTGTCTTTGTGCTGTCATTCGCATACTGACGCATGTGCTCAATGCGAGGATACATGGGGCAAACAATATCAGTATTGGCTGCTTCTTTTGATTGTTCAAATTGTACAGGCCTTGTGTTGTCTCTTTCTTTTATCCACTTATAGGCATCAAAGAAAACTGGTCCGTTACCACATTCATTGCCAAGGCTCCAGATAATAACGGAAGCATGGTTCTTATCTCTTTCTACCATACGACGATGGCGGTCGAGGTGTGCCGCAGCCCACTCCGGACGGTACGCTACATGTTGTTCTTTATCAAACCAGCTTTGTCCTTCTGCACCCATGCCGTGGCTTTCAATATTGGCTTCATCTACCAGATACAAACCATATTCATCGCAGAGTTTGTACCACAGCGGATCGTTGGGATAATGACAGGTTCGAACCGAGTTGATGTTGTTCAACTTCATGAGTTGAATGTCTTTCAGCATGAGCTCTTTGGTAGGCACGTGACCCAGCACATCATCATGCTCGTGGCGGTTTACACCATGCACATTTAGCGGCACACCATTTATCATTAGTTGCGCATTTTTAATCTCCACTTTCCGGAAACCAATGCGGCTACCCGTATACGCTACCGTTGCACCACTGGCGTCTTTTTGCTCAATGATTACCTGATACAAATTCGGCGTTTCTGCAGTCCACTTGGCTACATTTTTAATAGCCCCGCTAAATTGTACTGATGTAACTGCAGCATTGGTTGTGTACGCTTGAGTTTGCGTAAAAGCTACAAAACCTGCCTTGCTAACAACACTTACTACGATGCTTCCTTTCGTAGGAGTACGTTCTGTAAAGTCTCTGATATCAACGGTTGCCGAAAACCTGCCGATTTTGTATTGTGCATCCAAATCTGCTTTCAAAAAATAATCCCAAATGGTTTGCTTCGGCATGGCCATCAAAAAAACATCTCTTTCAATACCACTCAAACGCCAAAAGTCCTGGTCTTCCAGATAGCTGCCATCGTGCCAGCGGTATACCTGCACCGCCAATTGGTTTTCCCCTTTGCGCAGCAGTTTGGTAATGTTGAATTCAGCTGCTGTTTTAGCCACTTTCGACATACCTACTTTTTGTCCGTTTACATACACAAATGCACAGCCCGATATGGAACCAAAATGCAGTATCACTTCTTTATCGCTCCAGGTATCGGGCACGGTAAATGTTTTGCGGTAGGTACCTACCGGATTGTCTTTGCCTACATACGGAGGATTTTTAGGAAACGGATACGTAATGTTGGTATAAATAGGCGTACCAAACCCTTGCAGTTCCCAATTGGAAGGCACTGGAATGTTCTTCCACGATTGCGTGTTTACTGCATCGCTGTAAAAATCTTTGAGCGAAGATTCTACATTGGCAGCGTACACAAACTTCCAGGTACCATTGAGTGATTGATGCCAGGCTGATGCTGCAAAATCATCTGCATTCACATCTGCTGCCTGCTGATACAGCATAAAACTGGTATGCGGCTTTTCTTTGTTTTCCTCATACACTGTGGGGTTTTCCCAAATGTTTTGTGCAGCCAACTGCAGCATGCTTGCACAACCCATCAACATTACAAACCATTTTTTCATACAACGTTTCATTTTGATTGCCTTGCGGCAAGTTTCCATTTTTCCGTCACCGGAACTTTGATATACATCATACAAACAAAAAAACCACCAGCCGTAGACACAGCCGGTACGATTACTTGCTTATGAAAAGATCTAGTCATTCTTTACTTACCTATACTATAGGCTTTTGGCCTACAGGTACTACATTTCTTTATAATGCTTTACCGGCAAGCTACGCAATCTTTCTGCGGCCCACTCTGGCGTTACATCCCGTTGTGGATTGGCCAGCATTTCGTAGCCAACCATAAATTTTTTCACAGTAGCAGAGCGAAGCAATGGCGGGTAAAAATGCATGTGCCAGTGCCACGCCGGATGTTGCCCGTTATTCACCGGCGCCTGATGGATACCGGCCGAATAAGGAAAGGAAACATGAAAAAGATTATCATACTTGGCAGTGAGTTCTTTGAGCATGATGGCAAATGCTAGTCGTTCATCTTGCGTCATCTCATTGATTTGCGCCATGGGGCGTTTGGGCACAATCATCGTTTCGAATGGCCATACCGCCCAAAAGGGAACCAATGCTACAAAATGCTCATGCTCCAGCACTATCCGCTCCTGCTGTTGTAGCTCGGTGTTTACATAATCGCTGAGCAAGGTGCGCCAGTAACGTTCGTAGTATTGCTGCTGCTGCTTCGTCTCTTTACTTACTTCAAGCGGCACACTGTTTTGTGCCCAAATTTGTCCGTGTGGGTGCGGGTTGGAGCAGCCCATAATATCACCCTTGTTTTCAAAAATCTGGATGTACTGAATGTCTTTGTCCTGCGCAATGCTCGTCATTTCAGCACACCACAAATCAATCACTTTGGCAATGGTACTTACGGGCAGCGTTGGCAAAGTTTTGCTATGATCGGGCGAAAAGCTGATGACTTTGCAAATGCCTTTGGCGCTTTTGGCCTGCAGCAATCCATTAATGTTTACATCTCCATCGGGCGTATCGGTCAGCAATGCCGAAAAATCATTGACAAACACAAATGAATCGGTATAGTCAGGATTGGTAGCACCATCGGCCCGTTTATTGCCGGGGCATAAGTAGCAGGTAGCATCGTACGCCGGTCGATTGTCGGCGGGCAGTGTTTCTACTTTGCCCTGCCATGGTCGTTTGGTACGGTGTGGCGATACCAACACCCAATCGCCGGTAAGTAAATTCAATCTTGTATGTGCATGTTCGTGAATGCTAAACATCTTGTGCTCCTTCTGTTTTCGCTGTTTGTTTGCTTTCTTTTATTACTGTTTTGTTGTGTGTAAGATGTTGTTTGCGTTTGTAGGTTGTTGAAAGAAAAACCCGACGTGCTTCTTTGATTATTTCTTACCCAGATAGCGATACATTTCGCAGGCAGCCAGCAGCCATGCACCTACACCAAAGTTGGCCGTTGAATTTTTATCTACGATTTGTCCCGGAATTGCTCTTTCGCCAATGGGCTGTACATAACCAATGGTGCCATTGGGTTGTACCGCCGTTGTCGTTAAAGCCTGCCATGCTTTTTCCACTACGGGGCCATACTCCACCTTACTTAGCAAACCATGATTGATGCCCCACAAAATGCCGTAGGTAAAAAATGCAGTACCACTGGTTTCAAAGCCGGGCGATTGTTTTTCGTCGGTAAGACTGCGGGTCCAGTAGCCATCGGCATGCTGACATTTTTTTAAAGCAGCTGCCATGCTTTTCAACTTGTTTTCATAAAACAACCGGTGTGCATCCTGTGCTGGCAAATCCTGCAACAGTTTGGCAAGCCCGGCTACTACCCAACCATTACCCCTCGACCAAAAATCTTTTCCGCCACTTGCTGTTTTGTGTTTGGGATAAACATACCTCGCATCCCTGAAATACAAGCCTTCTGAATCATCGTACATAATGCTGTCGGCAAATTGCAAATAGCTGTAGAGCTTTTCTAAATACAAAGGCTCCTTCGTGATGCTATACATTTTCGTCATCACCGGCATTACCATGTACAAGCCATCGCTCCACCACCAGTAATCATTTCTCGGCGTTTGTATCTGGTATTGCATCACTTGCTTTGCACGGGCTATTTTGGATTCGTCGGGTTGTAACTTATACAGATCTATGTAAGTCTGAAAACAGATTTGCCAATCGCCAAACAACACATATTCATCTGTTTCGCCGTAGGTCAATTTCCATTTGCTGATATCATCCGATTTGGCACCTTTCCACTGGTTGTGGGTAGCCCATTGAGTAGAATATTCCCGGTAAGGTTCGTGCTTCGTGAGTGCATACACTTCCATATTGCCCGTATGGTATGCAGCATTGTCCCAAAATGCATTCACGGTGGGTTGATGTGTTTGCTGCCAGTTATTGTTGACCAAATGAATGAGCTGCAACACTTGTTGCTGCGCAGCAGCAGTCTGCGTTGCTTTTTGCGTATGTCCACAGGCCATCGATAGCACAACTGCAATCATCGTTGCTACAACGT
Organism: Phnomibacter ginsenosidimutans; assembly: GCF_009740285.1. GTDB lineage: Bacteria > Bacteroidota > Bacteroidia > Chitinophagales > Chitinophagaceae > Phnomibacter > Phnomibacter ginsenosidimutans. The sequence goes on along the minus strand of NZ_CP046566.1, from coordinate 1,180,933 downwards.
AGGCTTGTGTGTTTGTCCATCTCGTTATCATACCACTACCATTTTACCTGCAACACCTGCACCGGTGTTGGCTTTGTTTTAATCAGTCCTTCCGCATCGGCCTGTACCACTTGTTGTACAAACAAATACAGCTGCTTATTATTTGTCCATTGTGCCACATCATAGTTGGGCTCCCATGCAGCAACGGATTGTTCATACACATCTGCCAGCTGCCATTGCAAAGGCTTGCGGCTTTTTACAGCAGCACTCGCAATGCTGATAACACTGTTTCGTTCTGCATCTCTGAAAACAACGTGCACGGTACTGTGTCGTCTTTTTTGCCCAATCACCAATTGCGGTCTCGATATAGGAATGCTCTTGGTGCCCATTCCGCTGAGTGTAAAATTCATTTTCCTGAATCCCAAATCGCTGTGTTGCCACTCACCTTTTTGCCTGTACAACAACTGGTATTGCGGCACATTGCCAGCGCCTCGCCAATAGCTGATGATAAAAGGTTCTCCTTTATCGTTGGCCGCCATGGACGTTTGATTCATCAGTTCGCTGCGTTGCGGAATGCGCCACGCTATTTCTGCAGAGGCAGCAGTAATAGGCAAATCATATTTTTTACCATTCGATTGTTGCCAGGTATCGCCGCCATCGGCCGATACTGCATAGCACATGTCATGATTGCTGGCTACATCGGGGCTCTCCCGCCACACCCACGATACATGCAATCTTCCTTTCGCGTCTACACATGCCTGCCAGTATGCATTGCGCAATCCTTCGCCATCAATCAAATTATTGTGCATCCGTTTCCAGCGCCCGGTGGCGGGGTTATAGCTGTTGATGACAAGATTGCCATTGCCCGAACTGCCATCGCGGTACAAAAAAATGAGCTGCCCGTTGGGCAAGGCATGAAATTCCGGGTAGGTTACTTTTTGCTCCTGAGTGCCTATCATTTCCATGCTATGCAACCGGAGCGAACCCGGTGCCTCACTTTTGGCATAATGCAACGGATGCCCGTGATGATCCCATGCCATGTGCAGGTAGCCCGCCGCATCGGCCACAATGCTGATGCTGTTATGGGCATCATGAATATTGCCTGTAAAAGCTGTGACAACTGTTTGCCAACCCGTATCGGCAACATGGCGTTTGCCCAGCACTACGTTTCCTGCCTGATTGTAGTAGGCAATGAATTGCGTATCGGCAACAGAAGTAAGTGCATGCTTGCGAAAGATGACGGTGTTGACAGAATTGCCAGCCCAACCATCGCCCACCGTAGTGATGCCGCAAACCACCGGCGATAGTTTTTGTGCCGGCAAAAACACCGCACAATGACAACCCAGTAGTAAGAAAAAAGACGCAGCATCAATTTCATCATTATAAGTAAAACCGAAAGGTAGCTGCATCCACTGACGAATATTTTACGGGTGCAAAAACTGCAACCCGGTAACACATCACTTTGTGTTTCATATGGCCAATGAGCAACCAGCTTACTACGGCTGTATGAGGGTAAAAATATTGGAGATGTGGTAGCCCCACGGGGGGGCAACTCGGAAAAAAAGGGGGTAAATTCATCAATTTACCCCTCTCTCTACGCATCATAACAGGCTTTATTCCTTAAGCCTGTCGCCAGATACCTTATCGTTGAGGCGATAATTTTTGCCCAATGTCTTTCGGTATTTTTCAATGTATTCCGATGGCTTCATGCCAAAGGTTTTGGCAAACTGCTCCCGGAAATATTTGATGTCTTTTATGCCCACATAAAACGCAGTTTGGTTGATATTATAATTGCTGTTGATGAACATTTCGGCCGCCTTGCGCAACCGGATAAACCGGATAAAGGCACTGGCACTTTGCCCCGAAATGGTTTTGATGGTTTTGTACAATTTGCTGTGGCTCATCCCAATTTCTGTAGCCAGCACTTGTATGTTAAACTCATCGTCGTCGAGGTGGCGTTCCACAATGTCGATACAGGCTTCTAAAAATGCCTTGTACTCACCCGACACACTGAAATAGTTTTTCTGATGGGTGATTTCGTTGTAGAAATACTGCTGCAGGTTTTGCTGATTGCGCAGCAGACTTTGCACCCTGGCTACCAGCAAATCTTTTTCGAAGGGTTTGCTGATGTAATCATCCGCACCGTATTCAATGCCTTTCATTTTCAGCTCTGGCGAAATACTGCCGGTGATTAAAATGAAGGGAATATGGTTCAGTGCTGCTGTTTCTTTGATGGCTTTGCAAAAATCGATGCCTGTCATGTCTTCCATCATCACATCGCTGATGATGATGTCGGGCATTACTTCGTGGGCAATGGCCAAACCTTTATGCCCGTTTGCCGCATCGTACACGGTAAAGTTTTTGCTGAATACTTGCCGCAGGTAGCTGCGCATTTGATCGTTATCATCTACAATGAGCATGCTGCGCAATTCACTCACAATCGATTCGAGGCCGTTGGTAATGGCAGGTTTTGCAGCAACCAGCGGTTCGCTGCCCGCAGCTATTTCTTCGAGCAATGCGGTACTCGTAGTAGCTGCCACCGGCGCATTTTCTACTACCTGAGCAGCGCTGCTTACAATGGGCAGCGAAAGGGTAAAACAAGTTCCCGTTTGGCTTCGGTTGGCAAAACCAATACTGCCGCCATGCATTTCGGCCAATTTTTTGGCCAGGTACAAACCAATTCCAAAACCAGGTTTGCCGGCATGTCCCGGCTCTTTTACCTGATAATATTTTTCGAACAAACGGTTGCCCACCTGCGGGGGTATACCCGGGCCGCTGTCGCATACTTCTACCGTTACCTGCGTAGCATCGGCTTGTACATTTACCAATACTTCACCCTGCTCCGGCGTATATTTCAGCGCATTCGACATCAGGTTGTATAAAATGATATCCAGTTTTTCGCGGTCGCCTTTCACCACAATTGGCTGCGCATTTACCTGCAGCTGGTAGTTTATTTGTTTAGACCGGGCCTGCTGCACAAAATAGAGATAGGTTTCTTGGCACAATTGATCGAAGTGAAACACTTGCTCAACCAACTGCCCCGTATCTGTGTCCGTTTTTCTAAACAATAAAAACTGATCTACCAGGCTCAGTAACCGTCGGGCATTGCGGTACACCAGCCCGAGCTCTTCCTTGCTATCGCTGCTGTCCTCTTTTTGTACAATGTCTTTCAGCGGATTGATGATGAGGGTCAATGGTGTTCTGAACTCATGGGCAATATTGGTAAAAAAAGATTGTCGCCTTTCGTTTACTTCCTGCTCCTGATCGGCTTGTAATTGGGCCAGTTTTATTTTGTAGCGCAGCCGCTCTTGCTGTATGCGATAGTTGTAAATAACATAGCCCAAACCCGCTGCCAGCAGCAGGTACAAACTGTAAGCCCACCAGCTGCGGTACCATGGCGGCAACACAATTATCCGAAGCAGGGATTCCTTTTCTTGCCAGGTGCCTGCCGCATTGGTGCTTTTAATGTGCAGCACATAACTGCCTTCTGTAAGGTTGTTGTAATTGATGTTGCGGGTGTTGCCGGCATACGTCCATCCTCTGTCCCATCCTTCCAAAAAATATGCATAGCTTATTTTTTCCGGCGAAGCATACTCCAGTGCATTGAAGCGGATTGACAGAATGGCTTCATCGTAAGGAATGCGCAACTCTTCAATGGTCGCAGCATTGCGTTTGCTGATGTAGTCATTACCAGCCACGGCTACATCCTTGCTGTTGATCATGATACTGGTGATGTACAGTGGGGGCATAAAACTCCGCACTACAATGCTATCCGGATGAAACAGATTGAAGCCCTTGATACCACCAAACATCAGTTCGCCACTGCGCAGCTTGTATGCAGAACGATAGTTAAACTGATTGCTTTGCAAACCATCGCTTTGATAAAAGTTGCTGAATGATTTGCGCTTCGGATCGAAGCGGGCCAACCCATTAAAAGTACTCAGCCACAGCATGCCCTTGCCATCTTTTACAATGGTGTGCACCGCATTGTTGCACAAGCCATTGGCATCGGTGTAGCGTTCCATCACTTTTCCCGTAGATATGTCAAACAGCAACAGCCCGTTGCCTTCGGTGCCCAACCACAAGCGGTTGCTGTTGGCATCGGCAAGTATGGCCCGCACCGGTTTGCCACCAATGTCGTAAAAATGATGCTGCTTGTCTTGCCGGTCTATTTGTACCAACTGATTGGTAGTACCACCCCACAATTGCCCCTGTTTGTCTTCTGTAATGCTGATGATATCGTTGATGTTTTGAGAAAAAATATCAAAGCGATCGTCAGCCCGGTTATAGCGATACATCTTACCGAAAGTGGTAGCCCACAAGGTTTTATCCTTGTCTTCATACAGGCTTAATGCATTTTTATTTTCGGTGCCGTTGGCCGTGTTCAGCAGTTTGTAATGCTTGAATTTTCCGGTGGCTTTGCTAAACTGATTGACACCGCCTCCCAGTGTAGTCATCCAAATTTTACCGGTGTAATCAGTAAAAATATTGGTCACCGAATTATGGCTGATGCTGCTGGCATCGCCTGCATGGTGCACATAGTTGGTAAAGCGATTGCTACGCCGGTTCCAGATGCTGAGTCCGTTGCCATCGGTACCAATAAAAATATCTTCGTCGGTTTTGCTTTCTGCAAATGAATACACAAAGTTGCCGATGAGAGAATTGCCGTTGAACGGATCATTGGCAATGGTTACAAATCGGCCGTCGGAAGAAGATATAACATTGCAACCGCCTTTGTGAGTGCCAATCCACATACGACCTTCATTGTCGGTGGCCAGTGCATACACGGCATCGCTGCTCAGGTCGTGTTGGCCTTTGCCTGCAGTCAGATAACGGACTTTGCCTTGCTGCATGTTGCGAATGGCAATACCACCTCCTTCTGTTGCAATCCACAATTCATGATTGGCAATAAACAAACTGCTTACATTATCAAAAGGCAACACTCCAGATGCTTGTGTGAAATGAGCCGTGTATTTGCGCAGCATGGTGTTGTATTGATGCAAGCCATTTTCGCTGCCTACCCAAATATTGCCTGCAGCATCCGCTACCATACTGTTGGCATTGGCTACGCTGGCATCGGCCAATAGTAAGCGTTTGCTGGCCGCATCGTATTGGCAAAGTCCAATATCGGTTACAAACACATACAACTGCTGCCCTACCTGCGCCATGGCTTTGGCTATGTACCCATTGGACCAGCCCGTATTGGTTTGGCAAAGTATCTGCACAGGATCTTTGTCTGCAGAACGCTTCTGCATCAATCCCCAACCGTTGGTTCCAAACCAAACATTACCTTGACTGTCGGAGCTGATAAAATTGGCATTGATAGACAAGCGTTCCCGCTGCCGCCCCGGCTGTTGTATATAGTACACGGGGGAAAATATACCGGTGGTTCTGTCGAGCTGGGCAATGCCCTGACCAGTGCCTACCCAAAACTGTTGCCGGCCATCTTCGTGAATGGAATAAATATAATTGTGCGGCAACGAAGTGCTGTCATCGGGCCGGTTGCGAAACACTTTAAACTCACTGCCATCGTAACGGTTCAATCCATCGTAAGTGCCAATCCAGATAAATCCCTGGCGGTCTTGCAAAATGCATCTTACCGAATTGTTCGACAATCCTTTTTCAATACCAATGCGGGTAATGGGTGAAAAATTATTGGCTGTTGATACCAGTGGAACAAGTACCAACAGCCAATGCCAATAGTGGAGCAATTTCTTTCGGGCGTTCATACAGCAGCTTTCTTTCGGGCAATACCGCTTGGCAATGCGCATATAAAGAAAGGTTATTGACCATTATGCACTGTCATGCACCCTACTTTTTCGAAAATGGCTAAACGAAAACGGTTACGTAAACCGCATTCATCAACAGCATCATTATTTAATATGCGGACTGGTGAAACCCAGTTTGGTTAAACCCGTCTGCACTTCGGGGCAACTCATAAACAAATTCCAGAGCAACCCGCTACGGTAGTTTTCCATCATCACCACAATTGGCCCTTGGTCAATGGCGAGGTAATGCGGTTTGTACCAATTAGCTGTTTCGCTGAAGGCATCATAGAAGCCAAACTCACCCCAGAGTTTATCCTTTTTATTGAAGTACCAGTTTTTCATCGCCGCCATCGACTCTTTGGGTGTGTACGGAAAAGAAGACAAGGCCGCGGTAGGAGAAATCACACCAAGGTCATGTTCCATAGAAGGCGCATGTCCTGCATATCCTTTAATGGAATAGCTGGATGTCATGCCCCAATTATCGGGGCCATAGCCTTTGTATTTCTTGGGATTGTTGACCGCCCAACGATAATGTATTTGTGCATGACCGGTTGTCTCTTTCCAATAATCAGCGTATTTGTCTTTCAACCCACGAGGGTCGAGGCCGAGGTAAGAATAGTGCGACCAAAACAAGGGACCACTTGTTTTATTATCGCCCTGATAATGCAGTTGCAACTGAATGCCATCGTAGCCATCGGGCTGTTCATTAATCTTGCCATTTTGTGCCCAGCCTTCATGATACACAGCAGGAGCAACGCCATGTGTGGGCGATGAAGCCGCCAGCACATACATAATCAAACATTCGTTGTAGCCCTTCACCGGAAAATTCATTTCCCAACCGTAGTTGGGGCTCCAATGCCAGTACAATACATTTTTGTTATTGGTGTACCAATCAAACTCTACTTCCCGCCACAGTTTATCAATGCGGGCTGCCAACGCTTTTTCTTCAGTATTGCCTTGCTGAAAATACTGGCGTACACAAAGCAAGCCTTGCAGCATAAAAGAACTTTCTACCAAATCGCCGCCATCATCTTTTTTGCTGAATGGTTTCACCTTACCAGTTTCGCCATTCCACCAGTGTGGCCATGCGCCGTGAAAACGGTCGGCGGTTTCTAAAAAGCCAACGATTTTTTCCAACCGCTTCAATCCTTCTTCACGGGTTATAAATTTTCTTTCGATGCCTACCAAAATGGCCATCACACCAAAGCCACCACCACCGCTGGTTACTACATGCTTATCATTTTGCGGGTACACATTATCGGCATGAAAACGCTCCCTTGCCAAGCCACTCGTAGGCTCAGCCCCATTCCAAAAATATTGAAAGGTGGCCCGCTGCACTTCGGTAAACAGGGCCGCATCTTTTGCAGACGCAAAAGGAACAGAGGTGGTTTGCAACGCTTTTTTTTGTGCAACTGCTGATGCTATTACAAAAAGCACACCGGCTGCGGCAAGAAGTATTTTTTTCATATCACACTCATTTCTTGTTCACAAAATAGGGGCACACAGGTAAAAGACCTAACCCATGTGCCCCTTTATAAAACTATACTAACAACTACTGCTATTACTTATTGGCTTTACCCAAGTTGAACAATGCTTTAATATGCGCATCGGGCAGCAAACGATTGTACACCCGCAGCTCATCTACCTGACCAGTCATGGGGGCGAATGATACATCTGAACTCACAGACTTGCCGGGGATGCCGTTGTAGTTAGAACCAATGATGACTTCGCTGGGCTCATAGGCTTTGAATGAGTTGTTGCCGGTGCCACGGTTGGGGAAGCCACCAATCTTTAAGCCATCTGCCCAAATGTTGAAGATACCCGTGAGGTACTCATAGGTGAGCACTATGTGCGTCCATTTATCAGCACCAATGGTGGGCGACAAAGTGTTGTTGATATTGTCTTGTGTGCCACCAGTCATAGTAAGGAAAGTAGGCTGAATGCGCAACGTGCTTGTATTGCTGGCAGGGAAAGACTGGGTATTCAACGCAAAGTTGATACTGCCATTAAACTGACCGGGACGAGTGAGTTGAAACAGCATGGTACGCTTGCTGCCATTGTTCAAAATTTTTACCCAAACACTAATGCTCCAGTTTTTGAGCGAATCGGTTTTGAACTTGGCAAACTGTGTGGGGTAATACAAATAGCCGGCAGCAAGGCTCAAGGCTTTGCCCCTTACGCCACCCGTTACAAACACATCGTTGGCGGTTTGTCCGGGTGCCGTATTTGTTTTCAATTCATTCTTGGTATCGTCGAAGCTCCAGTACGCAATCACGTTTTCCGGATATACTTCGTCGGAGCTATTGAAGCCATCAATCTTACCTTGATAATCGGCAGGATTAACGCCGGGCAGGTTGTAGGGATTACCATCCTTTTTGCAAGCCGTAGCCAGCAGCGAAAAAGCCAGCAATGCAGCAAGCGCCCTGTTTCATATATGCAAATGTTGTTTTCATAATTCGTGTTTTAAAACATCAACAATTAATAGCCAGGATTTTGCTTGAGCACACCGGCACTCAGGTCAATTTGTGTTTGCGGAATGGGCAGCAACACATCACGACTGTTGGAGAAATTGGTTTTACCCGCAGCCTGCAATACATCTTGTGCAATTCCCCAGCGAACGATATCCCAGAAACGGTCGTGCTCCATGGCCAGCTCTACCCTACGCTCCTGGCGAATGGCCTGGCGCAGCAATTCCTGATCGGTAGTGGTTACATCGGGCAGCACACTGTTGTTGCCAGCACGGGCACGGGCACGAACACTGTTGAGGGCTACTCGGGCTGCTTCAATATTGGCAGTGCCGCCTACTTCGTTGGCCGCTTCTGCAAACATGAGCACTACATCGGCATAACGAAGCAAACGCACATTCATCCAGTAACCAAAGCGGTTGCCAATAGCTGAACGGATAGAAGGATTAGTGGCCACTTTACCATTATAACGAGGGTTAGGCAAACCAACAGGAATGGTTTCGCCATAAATGGTTTGGTAAGTAGTGGTAGCTGTGCTGGTGTACATGATGGTGCGGTTCTTGCGTGGGTCGCCAGCTTCGTAAGCAGCTTCGAGTTGTACACTCGGTGTGTTCCAACCCCAGCCACGGTCCCAATCGCCGGCGCCACGGGTACCTTGTATTTGTGCATACTGTACGCCATTGGCCGATGGAATAGCGGCAGAAGCAGTAGCCTGCACTTCAAAAATCGACTCTCTGCTGTTCTCACCTTCTTCACGGAAAATTTTGTCGTACGGAGTAGACAAATCATACACACCCGAAGCCATAACCGCTTGTGCAGCAGCTTGTGCCGCAGCCCATTTCTTTTGGGTGAGGTACACTTTTGCCAGCAAACCATTGGCAGCACCACGGGTGACACGGCCGGCAAATTTTGCATCCCATGTAAGTGGCAAATTGGCTGCCGCAAATGTCAGGTCGCTTTCGATGAAGGCGTACAACTGAGCTGCTGAACTCTGTGGTACGTTATTCTGCGCCGCAGGATCGGAGAACAATGAATCGATGAGGGGCACACTACCAAAATAACGCACCAGATTGAAGTAGGCATAGGCCCGCAGGAAACGTGCTTCACCCAAAGTTTGCTGCTTGATTTGCTCAGGCGCTACAATGGTAGCATTGGTGTTTACTTCTTTAATGGTGCTGTTACATTTTGTTACTAACGAATAGTTGCCCAACCAAATGGTATTGAGGAAACCATTGCTTGGCAACACAGGAAAATTATCCATGGTCAAAGCATTGGCTCCACCATCGGCTGGCGTACTTCCTTTGTCTGCATCATCGCTGCGAATACTTACGGCAGTAATGAATGATTGGCTGTGCAGGTTGAAGCTGCGCAAATCGTTGTAGGCACCAAAAATAAATTGGTCGTACGGGCCGCTGCCACCGGGGTACGGATAGTTCTCTTCGTCATAAGCCCCTTGACGTTCGGTATCTAAAAACTTATTGCAGCCTGTGCTCGTAAAGAGCAGTCCTGCGGACAATACCAACAGGCAAGCTTTCCAGGTAAGTTGATTGATTGTTTTCATTTGGAAATGTTTTTGTCTGTTAGAAAGTAAGGTTGATGCCACAAGAGTAAATAGCAGGAACAGGATAAGCACCATTATCAGCACCACCACCCAAAATGCTGCCAATGAGTGGCTCGGGTGAGTAACCGGTAACGAGGCTCCATGTTTTGATATTCTGTCCGCTCAGGAACACTCTTGCTTTTTGAATACCCACTTTGCGCAGCGCATTTTGCTGGAAAGTGTAACCCACTTGCAACGTACGAATGCGGAAGTAATCGCCGGGCTCCAGGAAGTAGGTGCTCATCAGGAAGTTGTTGCCACGGGTGTTGTCCAAAATGGGTTCTACATTGCTGGTACCTGGCGCAGTCCATGCATTCAGGCGGTTGGCTTCGTAGTTGAGCACTGCAAAAGTAGATGTGCGGCGCTGTGTGTAAATGCTGTGTCCGGCGGCACCCTGACCTTCGAGCACAAAGTCGAATCCGTTATAGTTCAGTTCGATATTGGCACCATAAGAATATGGTGGGAAAGGTGTACCAATATTGGTACGGTCGGCTGGTGTAATTACATCATCGCCATCCAAATCGGCATAGGCAATATCACCAGGCAATGTGTTGATGAAGGCAGCCTGCTTAGAGATGTCGGCAGTAGACTGATAAATACCTGTTTGACGATACCCAAAGAAGTGACCAATGGATTCACCGGTTTTAGTCAGGTTGTTGCCACCATTACCCAAAATGGTAAAGTTGAAATTGTTACCGATTGAATTTACTACGTTGTAGTTGTAGCTGAAATTAGCCCCAACACGGTAGCCAAATTTCTTACCAATGTTGTCGCTCCAGCCCAGGTTTACTTCCACACCACGGTTGGTAATTTTACCCAGGTTGGTGAAGTAACTGCGGGATTCGTTGGGCAGGGTTACGGCAGTAAGAATGTCGGTAGTGGTACGATCGTAGTACGTCAGTTCTGCATTCAGGCGATTGTCGAATGCACGAATGTCTACACCCAGATCCAGCCCTTGTACGGTTTCCCAATGCAGGTTGGGGTCGGGAATGTAGGCCGCCTGTATGGAGGTATAAATGTTGTCGGCAAAAATGGCTGTTGAAGCATTTTGCACACCGGGCTTAAAGATGTTGTCGGCAATACCGTTGGCATTACCCGTACGGCCCCAGGCTGCACGAAGTTTCAGGAAGTTGATGCCTTTTACTTTATCAAAGAATTTTTCATCGCTCAGTACCCAACCGGCGCCGATGCTTCCAAAGGTACCCCAGCGATTTTCTGGTGCAAACTTGGAGCTACCATCGCGGCGGATAGTGGCATTGAGCAAATACTTGTTTTTAAACTGATAACCCACACGGGCAAACGCACCCACAATAGAACTTTCGCTACCACCACCAGTGTTGGTAATAGGATTGTTGGGGTTAGAGATGCTGAGGTACCAGAAATCAGGATCATCCGGAATGTTTACCGCAGTATCTCTGCGGGTACCACCTACAAAAGAACTGGCGCTGTAAATGGTCGTAAAACCAGCCAGTGCATTGATGCTGTGGCCATTGCCAAACTTCTTATCGAAGGCCAGTGTATGGTCTTGCTGGAAGCGGCGGGATTCACTTTGCTGTTGCGACACAGTGGTGCGGGCAAGTTGGTCGAATGTAGTGGTGGTAGGTGTACCGCCTTCGCCCAAATTGATGAACGAAAATGGCAGCCGTGAGTAGCTACGGTTGGTATTGAAACCAAGGTCGGTGTACACGGTACTGCGCCAGGTGAAGTTTTGTAAAAACTTCACTTCGGCAAACAAACTACCAATCACCCGGAAACCTTTATCTACCTCATTGCCCTGGTTGCGATTCAGCGCAGCAATGGGGTTGCCCACCTGTGCCCGCTGAAACGAAGGCATGCTGTAATACGTATTGGCATCGGCCTGAATGGGTACAATGGGTGCAGCCCACAAAGCATTAGAAATAGAAGCACCGGGAGGCGTGTTTACAAAATGATAGCCTGTGATATCACCACCTACTTTAATGTTTTTGTTGAAACGAATTTCTTCATTCAAGCGAACGAGATAACGCTTGTAGCGGTCAAACTTCAACACACCTTCCTGATCGGTGTACCCAATGTTTACATAGGTGGTTGATTTTTCGCTATTGTTAGAAATGCTGAGGTTGGTAGAAGACATCACTGCTTTTTGCAACACTTCATTTTGCCAGTTGGTATTGGCAGTGTAGTTGGTATAATCAAACGGCGCAGCATTCAGGTTGGCCAACTGTGCGTTGTACAATTTCTTAAATCCTTCTGCATCGGTGATTTTGATTTTATCCTGCACTACCTGTACACCTACATTGCTTTGCAGGTTGATACGGGTTTGGCCACGGGCTGCTTTTTTAGAGGTAATAGCAATAACGCCGTTGGCACCACGTACACCATAAATGGCAATAGAAGATGGATCACGAAGAATGTCGATGGATTCGATGTCTGCAGGATTGAGGAAGTCGATGTTGTCATGCAAAATACCATCCACCACATACACGGGGCTGGCACTGTTGGTGCTGTTTACACCACGAATGCGTACCACAGGGCTGGCACCTGCACGGCCGCTGTTTGATACCGTTAAACCAGCTACTTTTCCTTGCAAAGAAGCAATGGGGTTGGTAGAAGGCATGCTGGCTACTTCTTCACCTTTGATGGAAGAAACAGAACCCGTGAGGTCTCTTTTCTTTTGGGTACCATAACCCACCACTACCACATCTTCCATAGAACGCTCAATGAGTTTGAGGCTAACGTTAATAGATTTACGATTGCCTACTGCTTGTTCGGTACTAGTGTAGCCTACAAAAGAAAACACCAGCGTTGCATTGTCATCTACCGAAATGCTGTACTCACCATTGTTGTCGGTGGTAGTACCATTGTTGGTGCCTTTTACATACACGCTGGCCCCTACCAGCGGCTGTCCTTTGATGTCGGACACACGGCCCGTAACCACAATTTGCGGCTGCTCTACTACAGTGCCGGTGTTGGGAATTTCAACTTCTGGCTCAGCCGTTTTGCGTTTTACCACAATGGTTTTTTCTTCAATGGTGTATGTGAGTACCTGGCCTTCAAAGCAGAGGTTCAGCACATTTACCAATCTTTCATTTTGTACCGACAGCGAAACAGGCTTCGCCATTTTCAGTACTTCATCGGCATAAAAAAACTGATAGCCGGTTTGCTTTCTGATTTGTTCAAATACTTTCTGGAGGCTTACATTGTTTTCGCGGATGGTCACTGTTTGCGACAATCCACGGGCACTTACCTGCAGGCAAAGAGCCAGCAGCAATACCGAAGTAAGCTTCACCAGCCGAAGGGTTTGCTTGGCAATACGACTTTCTGCAAAGCCTGATTGCTGAGTTACAGCTTGATGCATACAATTTATTTGTTGGGTTATACAATCCGAAACGGAATTGGCAGACAGGCTGCCTTCATATGGTTTTTCCATAGCTATTAGCTTCGTTGTTTTTGATCATCGTTGTAGCAACCATACAGTACACCACGTACAGGTATTGCTGCTGTTTTATTTTCACCGGTTCCCTTTAGCGGGTCACGATTATTTTTCTTCCTTCTGTACGGAAATGCACTTCGCCGGTCAGCTCCAACAGTTGGAAAACCCGCTCCACTTCTTCGTTGCGGGTGAGCTGCCCTGTAAAATGCAAATCCACATTGCCCCGGTATTCTACTTCCACATTGTACCAGCGGGCCATTTGCCGCAGAATGGTTTTGAGGTCGGCGCTTTTAAACTGGAACCGGCCATTTTTCCATGCTACAGCTTCTTCGGTATCGGCATTGTCTACAATACGGAGCTGTCCGTTTTTACCCACATTTGATTGCTGGCCCGGGCTCAGGTAGCGGCTGGCCTGCTCTGCAGTTTGCCCCGCCACACTCACTTTTACTTTACCTTCCAGCAGCGTGGTTTTTACACTCGCTTCATCATCATACGCATTGATGTTGAAATGCGTTCCCAACACTTCTACCCTGCTATTACCGGCCTGCACAATAAAGGGCTGATGTTCATTTTTGGTGACTTCGAAATAGGTTTCACCAGTAATGGTTACTTCCCGCATGGCACCAGTAAATACCACCGGAAAACGGATAGAAGACGCTGCATTGAGCCACACTTTGGTGCCGTCAGACAGCGTTACCTGATACTGACCGCCCTTGGGTGTGCTAATGGTATTGTAAAAAGCTTCGTCGTTTTCAGTAATGATTTTGCCATTGATGTGATAGGCCAGCAAACCGTTGTCTAACTTTTCTACGGCAATATTGCCCTGCTGGCTCAACACCCCGTTCGATGCACTATCCAATACGATGGTGCTGCCATCGGCCAGTGTCAAAATAGCTTTGTTGCCGCCGGGTACAATTTGCACCGGCGCCGGCTTGGGCTGTACGGCTACTGCTGGTGGGGCCACAGGTTGTTGTTGGGCAAAAAACAGATAATAGGCCGTGCCCATCAACCCCATGAGCAGCACCGCAGCAGCGGCAGCCACCCAAGGGCGGCTGCGCTTTCGATTGCTTGTGGTATGATAACCTGTTGTCTGTAAAATTTTTTGTTGTAACCGGGCTTCTAACCCGGCCAAATCGGCTGCAGAAGCCAGCGGAATTTCCGCCTCGCTGTCATCGAAGGAGCGGTACCAGTTATTCAGTTCCGCAACCTCTTCGGGGCTGGCAGTTCCCTGGAGATATTTCTCAATCAAAGCTTCTATGTGAGCAGGCGTTGGCATCGTTGTAATAGAATAAGTATGCCGCAGAAAGGATATCCCCCACGGCGCATGAAAAAAAGTAGGAGATTAGAAAAAGAGGAACAAAACCAGCATCATAAAGAGGCTGCGGGTAGCCACACGCAACTGGCGCAGGGCTTTGGTGAGTTGGTTTTCCACCGTTTTGGGCGATAGCTGCAATAACCGGGCAATCTCTTTTACCGGCATGCCTGCTTCGCGGCTGTACTTAAAAATGAGGCGGCACTTTTCGGGCAGTTTTTCTACCTCTTCGGCAATGCGGGCCAGTAGCTGGCGCTGCTGCATCCGCAGTTCAACCTCATCGTTGATGGCTAGCGTTGCCGGTGCCTGTTGCAGCAACTGCTGCTGGCGGGCCTGCTGTTTCAGGCGGGTGAGCACCATGTATTTGGTGGCTACAGCCAGGTAATTTTCAATGGTTTGAATGGCCGCTTCTGTGCGGTTGGCCCACAAGCTGGCAAACACATCGTGCACCACATCTTCGGCCAAAGCACTGTCGTGCAGGCGGTTGATGGCAATGGCAAACATCTTTTGCCAGTAGCGGCGATAGATTTCGGTAAACGCCTCCGCATCATCCTGCTGTAGCAGGCGAACCAGTTCATCGTTTGCATATGTGCGGTAAGAGGCAGGCATCGTCAAATAGTGACCATAAAATTAGCAGAACATCCTGTTAGGGCTATCAAAATTAGGCAGGCATTGGTCGAAATCACCAAATTGAATGTGCACAAGCCATTTGAACAGTGCTACAGGTTACCGGGCAAAGCCAAGGCACTCAACGATTTGATACACGCAATCTTTACAAAAACTTCCTGTGCAAAAAAATAGCACAACAGTCAGAGACCGTTATGCTATCCACCTTACTATGCATACACCAAAAAAGCCGCTGTAGTTGCATAGTCACACAGCGACTTTTTTGAAACGTTTTATAAGATCACCTTAAGATGCATGCGTTTGGCCTGTGCTCCTATTACCTGCACAATGCCCATTTGCTTAGGCATACCATTCATGGGAATGCGGATCAGGTTTTCGCCCTTCTGCAACTGAACTGTTCTGCTATGCAACACGCTGCCACGCATATCGGTAAAACTGATGGCGCCATTCCCTTGAGCGGCAGCAGTTACCGACAACACCAGTTCTGCATTACTTACCGAAACGATGCGAATGGCTTGTGCCTGCTGTGCAGCCTGTACCACTATGGTTTTGTAGGTAGTACTTTTTCCGTCTTTGTCTACCTGCCTGAGTCGGTACAAATTTTTCCCTGAGAAAGGCTCTGCATCCACAAAGCTGTACTGATGTGTAGCAGCAGTGGAGGAAGTTGCAGCCACGGTACCAATATTGAAGAACCGGCCATCGGTACCGGCACGAAGAATCTCAAAATGCTTATTGTCTTTTTCCTGAGCGGTAGTCCAGGTAAGTTCTACATTGCTTTTTACGGCACGGCCCTGAAAATGGAGGAGCTGTACCGGCAGCGAAGACCCCTGAATGCTGTTGATCACAATGGGTCGTGTTGAATCGCCGGAAGGATTGGCTGTAGCCACACCATTCCAAACACCATCGTTACTGATATTGGCAGAGGGACCATTGGAAAGTGTGAGCAGGGTACCATCAGCATTGTAAAAGTTGATAGCTTTTACACCGCCACTCAATGAATTGGGAATAATAGCCGCCCAGCTACCACTTACACCATCTACCGCCGGATACAACACAGGGTTGGTCCAGATATTACCTTCATTGAGGTTGCCGGTAGGGCTGCCGGGTGAATTATTGTTTTCGGTAAACGTGCTGTAAAGTGGCCGCCCGGTGCCGGCAGTGTTATCATAAATGGTTACCATTTTTTCGCTGCCTACGTCAGAGGTACCAATAAGACCGGTACAGCCATTTACATTACCAGCTACGCTGGAGTAATCGAGCAATCGGATGGTGGAAGTGGTGCGAAATGACTGAATGATACCTGATGCAGGAGTGCTGTTGCTTCCGATATTGATGTAGAAATACACATCTGCACCTGCAGCCTGCTGTCCGGAGGCTGCCGCAGTACCAATGGGTACACTTGCAAACCAGCCCGTGTATTCACCCGCTGCATCGGTGGTAAATTTTGCATGGCGGGAAGCCCCTGAGGTTATCATCGTATCATTATTGATTTCGGATGAATTGATGGCTTTTACAGCAGAATAGCCGGTGATAGAACCTGCCGCGGTTTCAGTGTTGTTGATTCTGTACATAGGCCCCGGCGCCTGCGTGGTGGTTAGCGATGGATTGCTACTGATACCCGCCAGGTAGCGGTAAGTGGTATTGGCAGTAAGGCCCGACAGCTTCAAACGAACAGCAACAGGAATGCGGTTGGTATTGGAACTGGAAGTACCGCCGTAATAAGCATATCGTGGCAATATCAGTTCATTATCGACCGGAATAAGCGTTTGAGCTTGTACCACAACCATAGTACCAAGCAGCAAGAGAAGACTAGCGTAGAGTTTTTTCATACAGCACATTCGTTTTTTAAAAATTGAAGACTGAAGCAGCGCTGCTGGCAGTGTTTTTTGCTGTCAGCAGCGGCACTATTCAACAATAGATTTTTGAAGATAGCCGTGGAAAAAAGTGCCAATGCTTACCGGAAGCATTTTGAATGAAACGTACCCCAAAAATTGAATGATTATCCCCCAAGGCAGCATGAATGATGCAACAGCAATTGAATGGGTATTCAGCCTTACTGCAGCTTGTCTAACCAAAACGCGACAATAAAACCAACAGACTAAACAAACAGTCAATTGAACACAACTCCAAAAGCGTTATGCTCTCAATAATTCACAACACTAACCAATTTAAAATCCGATGGAATTACCGCCGTCTACCGGCAGCACTACGCCTGTAATGTAGCTGGCAGCAGGGCTGGCCAAAAAAGCCACAGCACTGCCAATGTCTTGCGGCTGCCCCATTTTTCCCATCGGGGTACGGCCAAATACTTTGGCTTTGCGTTCCGGATCGCTGTTGAGTGCAGCGGCAGTCATATCAGAATAAATGAAACCCGGCGCTATGCAATTTACCCGAATACCCAGCGGCGACAGTTCTACCGCCATGGCTCGGGTCATGCCTTCAATGGCAGTTTTGCTGGCACTGTAGGCAATCACTTTCGGAATGCCATACTGCGCCGCCATCGAACTAATGTTGATGATACAACCACTACCCTGCTGCAACATGGCTTTGGCGGCCTCACGGCTCATGGCAAACACGGCATTCAGGTTGGTGCTCATCACCATCTGAAACTCTTCGTCTGTGACCTCGGTAAACGGTTTTTTATAATTGATACCTGCATTGTTTACCAATACATCCAATTGGCCAAACGTCTCAATAATTTCGGCTACAAAAGCAGGTATGGCGGCAAGTTGTGTTACATCCAGCACCCGTGTATGGCACAGCGGGCCAAGGCTTTGCTGCGCTGCGGCCAGCTTTTCTTCATTGCGGCCGCAAATAATAGTCGTAGTGCCTGCAGCTACCAATGCCGATGCAATGGCCAGTCCTAAACCAGCCCCGCCGCCCGTTACCAATGCTACCTGTTGTGCCATGATTATTGTTTCGTGTTCCTGCATAATTACGGTTTCTGCATGGGCCTGCAAGCAAAAGCTTACGCAAACATTTGCGTAAACTTTTGCCCAATCACCCGGCAATATCTGCGGCCACGGCATGGTACAAGCTGGGTTTCCTTTTACCTTCACCTCCATTTATTTTTTTCATTCTGCCATATGTTATTACTCGGAATAGACCTGGGAACATCTTCCATAAAAGTGGCCGTAGTAGATGCACAAACGCAACAAACCATTGCCAGTGCCAGCTATCCCGAACAGGAAGCACCTATTGTGGCCTTGCAAAAAGGCTGGGCCGAACAAGACCCGCTGCAATGGTGGAGTGATATACAACAATGCATTCTCAAGGCCAACGCCAGTGGCTTATACAATCCCAAAGACATCGCCGCCATTGGTATTGCCTACCAAATGCATGGGCTGGTAATGGTAGATGCGGCTGCACAACCGCTACGCAACAGCATTATCTGGTGCGATAGCCGGGCCGTGCCTTATGGTGACACCGCATTTGATGCTATTGGACATGCCGCTTGTTTGCAAACACTCTACAATTCACCCGGCAATTTTACCGCAGCCAAACTGGCTTGGGTAAAAGAACACGAACCACATATTTATGCAAAAGCAAAGCGGATCATGTTGCCCGGCGATTTTGCCGCCCTGCAAATGACCGGCGAAGCCAGCACCACTGTCAGCGCCCTGAGTGAAGGCATTTTCTGGGACTTTGAAAAACAGCAAATCAGCGATGCCGTTATGCATCACTTCGGATTCGACAGGTCATTGATTCCATCACTTCAACCGGTGTTTGCTACACATGGTCGTTTACTAGCGTCAGTTGCTGCAACACTTGGTTTAACTGCAGGCATACCCGTTACCTACAAAGCGGGTGACCAGCCCAACAATGCCCTTTCGCTGAATGTGATGCAACCCGGCGATGTAGCTACCACAGCCGGCACCAGCGGCGTTATTTATGGCGTGGCGCATTCGCTTACCCCCGATCCTCAGTCGCGGCTCAATTGTTTTGCCCACGTCAATCACTCCACAGCAGCGGCACGTATCGGGCTATTGCTCTGCATCAACGGTTGTGGCATTATGAACAAGCTCATGCGCCAATGGCTGGCTCCACAACTCAGTTACGATGAAGTGAATCAACTGGCAGCACAAATACCAGCAGGTAGTGAAGGAGTTCGGGTATTGCCTTTTGGCAACGGTGCCGAACGCATGTTGGGCAACCGCCAACCCGGTGCACAAATATTACAGGTAGATGCCAACAAACATCACACAGCTCATGTACTAAGGGCTACGCAGGAAGGCATTGCTTTTGCGTTTCGCTATGGGCTCGATATCATGCGAAGCATGGGCATGCATCCGCAACACATCAAAGCAGGGCTGGCCAATATGTTTCAAAGTGCCGTGTTTACCTATGCATTTGTGAATAGCACCGGCGTACCCGTGAGCTTGTACAATACCGATGGCGCTACTGGTGCTGCGCTTGGTGCTGGCATAGGCGCTGGTGCATTTGCCGAACACGAACTCGGTGCAGGCTTGCAATTGCTCAACCGCATTGAACCAACGCCTGCGCATCAGGCATTGTATGAAGATGCGTATCTGCAATGGCGAAGCTCTCTCGAACAAAGCATTACTCAATAAACAACAAACCATGAGTGTATACAAATTTGAACAAACCATGCGCTGGTATGGTCCCGACAACGACATTGTGGACCTTTGGCACTTTCGGCAGGCAGGCTGTACTGGTGTTGTAACCGCACTGCACCACATACCGGTAGGCGAAGTGTGGACGGTAGCAGAAATTGAAAAACGGAAAGCACTCGTTGCCTCGGCGGGCCTGAGCTGGACGGTGATAGAAAGCTTACCGGTAAGTGAAGACATCAAACGCCAAACAGGCGATTACCTGCAGCACATCGAGAATTATAAAACCAGCATTCGCAATATTGCTGCATGTGGGTTAAAAGTGATCACCTACAACTTCATGCCCATCCTCGATTGGATGCGAACTGATGTATCGTACGAACTACCCGACAAAAGCAGGGCACTTTATTTCAACAAGCAAGCCTTCATGGCATTCGACTTGTTTATGCTGAAGCGGCCGCATGCCGAACAAGATTACAGCACCGATGAAATTGCCGGCGCCAAAGCATTTTTTGAAAATGCTTCGCAGGAAGAAAAAGACAAACTGTACCACAATTGTTTGTTGGGTTTGCCGGGCAGTAAAATCCCCTTTACACCGGAGCAAATTTTATCGGCGCTGGATAACTATGCACACATTGATGCCGCCAAACTAAAACAACATCTGTTTTATTTTTTACAAGAGGTAGCGCCTGTTGCTGAAGCCTGCGGTGTTACCCTCGCAATTCACCCCGACGATCCACCCTATCCGTTGCTGGGCTTGCCCCGCATTGTAAGCACCGCCAATGATTTGGAAGAATTGCTGCAGGCAGTTCCTGTAAAAGCCAATGGCCTTTGTTTTTGTACAGGCTCTTTGGGCGTTCGGCAAGACAATGCCCTCGCCGACATGATACACCGCTTTGGCGACCGCATTCATTTTGTGCATTTACGGGCCACCAAACGTGACCATGAAGGCAACTTTTTTGAAGCCGATCATCTTGATGGTGATGTAGACATGTATGCAGTTGTAAAAGCTTTGTCGGAGGTGATGCAACGCCGGCAAGTACACCTGCCCATGCGTCCGGATCATGGGCATCAAATGCTGGACGATTTGAACAAAGACACTTACCCCGGCTATACAGCTATCGGCAGATTGCGTGGACTGGCAGAGCTGCGTGGTTTGGAGTTGGGTATTTTGCGTAGCAATTATTAGTCAGTTCCGCTGATTCAATAATTACAAACAGCAAGAGGCGTTCTGCAGCAGAACGCCTCTTGCTGTTGAATACATTTGCTAACGCAATACAGCTTTCAGCAATGGCATATAGTAGCCGCCTACCACACTTCTTGCCTGAAAGCCAACCTGCCGGCCATTGGTTGTTTCGTGCCAATCGCTGAGCGGCACTCTGCTGGCTGTGCTGGTAGCAAATCGATACACAGGCAATAACAAGGCATCAAACTGTGCTCTGTTTTCAGTGAGTGCTGCAGTCCACAATATCCAATCACTTTTGGTGTACGTACGCCGGCTATCAAGTGGCAAACCAAATGCTTGTTGCTTGCTGAGGTAATAGTTGATTTCCTTGTTGTACACCGCTGCAGGAAACAAATTCAGCCCTAGTACTTTATCCCACACCAAATTATACTTCTGGCTCCAGGTACCGCTTTTATCAAACGTCAGTTTGTAATGGTCACCATCATCGGCCATTTGCATCCAACGCTGCACCATGGCGGCGGCTGTGTCACGGTATCGTTGCGCAATGGCTTTTTCACCCAATGCTTCTGCCATTTGACTATAGCAACCAATGCCTACAATGGCTTTTAGCGACAGGTTGGTATTGCGAGCCAAATGCCCGGCAAAATCATCAGTACACAATTGATTGGCAGGATCAAATCCATCTGTCACCAAAAAATTTACCCACTGCGTCAGCGTTGCCCAATGTTGTTTGGCATAGGCATAATTTTTCTGCGTTTTGCAAATGGCTGCGGTAAGAATAATCATGTTGCCAGATTCTTCCACTGGCATGTCTTCGCCATAAGTTTGACCATTGGCAATGGGATATGTCCCGAGGTCGTGTGCGGCAAAAGGTTTCTTCCATTGGCCACTTTCACTGTAATAAAAAATTCCATTGAGCATGCCCTGCATCAGCAATGGATTGTACAACAAATACAAAGGCGCCGACGGATAGGTAACATCTACTGTATTAATAGAACCATTGCTAAAATTTTCTTTTGATAAAAACAGCAACTCACCTTGCGGACTTTGCACCAGCTTGTGTGCAGCAATGCTTTGCCTGTAGGCCAATATGCCCAAATGTGCATAGGCATCTCCACCTGTCTTTGTCAATTGCTGTTGTAATGCAGCGTCAAAATCAGCACACGCCTGGAGCACTGTTGCACTACCAGCTGCAGCTTTTTGCAATTGTTGCTCTATCGTTTCCTTTCCACTCCTGTTCCACCACGGACGCAGATTGCTGCCAAAGTACTGAACAGAAAAAATATCATCATAACCTATCAGCAATTGCTGCGTTGCAGTTTTGCTGCCCACCCGGCCTAAATCAAACTGTGTATTCAGGCTCAACGCTTTCCCTTGGCCCGTTGCTTTGCCTGATGATTGATTCGTGATAAAATCTGTAATGGCCGTTGCAGTTGTACCAACGCTTTGCTGCAAACCCGGAGCAATGTTGGCAGCTACATATACATAACCCCAGTCAATCCGCAGGTCATCGCCTTTCTTTTGCAAAATGGGTTGCTCCAGCGTGCCTGCCTTGAGTATGCTAAGCCCAGCATGCTGATATTGTTGTGCTGTAAGCGTTTGCAAAGCATGATTGCTGGCAATGGCCCCTTCGGCAGTCATCAGCACTTTTACCTGATGTGTATTGCCATCTGTAGCTACCGCTTCATACGTGATGTACGACACCGGCCGCGACATCAGTTCCAGATCTTGCAGGAGCAATGGCGAAACAAAACGCAATGAAATCTGTACAGGACCACAAGCATATTGATAGCTGGTTTGTGTAGCCGTCATCTTCACCGATTGCTGCAGGGCATTTTTTATTTTTTGCTCATGCAGGCGTGGCATTTTGGCCGCAATACCAACATCTACAAAAGCATCACCGCCGGTATTTTCTACATGTACAGCCAATACATTTTTCCCTTGTTTTAATAACGCACGAAGCTGTGCATCCAATGCGAGGTATTGAAATTTTCTGGCAACGCCTTTGGCACTGTGAATGCGGGTGCCATTCAAATAAATTTCTGCATTATCATCAAAGCCGGTGAGCAAATACATCGGATGCACAGGTAGCTGCGAGAGCTCAAAACTCCGGCGCAACCAAATATGACGGGTGCTCCATTCCGTACCGTTTCCTTCTTTGCGATGTGTAACAGGCGTAACGCCTGCCAACCATTTATCGTCTTGAAAAGTTGTTTCCGTCCACGCAGCTCCAGGTTCTTGCAGCACATAGCGAAAAGAAAAATCGCTTTCATCGCCGGTAGGCAATACCGTTTCATACACATCTTCTGCGGCACCCATAATGCGGTAAAAAGCATCATCTACCTGCACTATCGCATTCAGTGCATGCGTAGTGCCTGTCCAGTGTTTGGTAGGCGATGCATTCAATGTATCAGTAAAAGACCAGATGCTGAAATACGGGTCGTGTGTAATGAGCGGATATGCCGGCGCCTGCTGCTGTGCCAACGCAGGCAAGCTGAGCAAACAACACAACAAAAAACGAACAGTTTGCATACGCATGAATTTTATTTAAGGTACAATTCTACCACTGAAGGATACAGAAAAATAAACCAGCAGTAATAGACATTACCGCCGGTATTGCATCTAAATGATTGCTGCTTGCTAATTGTATAACCAAATTATTATTTCTGTACAAAAGGTCCACCGGCTGCACCAGTGGACCCAACCAATATGTACGCTAACCCTTGCCAGGCAAAGACTGCGCATCATATCAGGCAATCAACAACAACTGAAATAAGGTCAATGAACTAGTTTAATTTTTTTGCCAGCTGCTGCGCTGTTTTCTTATCGGTCATCACAAACACAATTTCACCACCCTGCATCAAATCGTCGTGTGTAATGCTCGTTCCGGCAATGGGTTTTCCATTTACCAATACCTGCTTCACATAGATATTTTTCTCACTCTGATGTTGCACGGTAATGCGTAACTGGCGGCCATTTTCCAACGGCAATACAGCATGATGAATAATGGGGCTGCCAATTTCATACGAACCGCTTCCCGGTGCCACCGGATAAAAACCAAGGGCACTAAAAATATACCAGGCACTCATCTGACCACAATCATCATTACCACCCAAACCGTCGGGTGTAGGTTTGTACTGTAGCGGCAAAATGCGGCGAATGAGTTCCTGTGTTTTCCATGGCGCACCTGCGAAGTTGTACAGGTAAGGCACATGGTGCGCTGGCTCATTGCCATGCACATACGTACCAATGATTCCTTCCCTGGTGATGTCTTCCGTTTCAGCAAAATAATGGTCCGGCAGGTACATGGTAAATAAAGAATCCATTCGTGCCACAAAGGCTTTTTTGCCACCCATCAGCTGAATGAGTGCAGCCGGATCATGCGGCACAAAAAAGCTATAATTCCACGAGTTGCCTTCAATCAAACCTTGCCCATGTGTGCTCAGCAAATCAGCATTGGGTAAAAATTGACCCAGAGCATTTTTGCGTTTCACAAATCCATCTTTATCGAACACATTTTTATACTGCGCTTCCCTCTGCATGAACGTTTCATACACAGCAGTGTTGCCTGCTTTTTTAGCCAGCTGCGCAATGGCCCAATCATCATAGGCGTATTCCAATGTATTAGACACTGATGTGCCAGATTTTTCTGCAGGAATATATCCCCGGGCTATGTATTCACCAATGCCCTCGTAGCTTGATTTATTAGCAGTAGCCACACATGCAGCCAATGCTTTATCAATGCCTGTAGTGCTTACGCCTTTTACAAAAGCATCGGCCAACACAGCAACACTGTGGTAGCCACTCATGCACCAGTTATCATTGGCATAGTGGCTCCAAATGGGCAACATCTTTACAGCACTTTGATCATAGTGTGCCAGCATCGATTGTACCATATCGTTGTTGCGTTGCTGCTGCACAAGGTTGTACAGCGGATGCAAAGCCCGATAAGTATCCCACAAGGAAAACGTGGTATAATTGGTAAAGCCCTGTGCCTTGTGCACCTGCTGATCGAGGCCCCGATAGCTGCCATCCACATCCATAAACACATTGGGTGCAATGAATGCATGATACATGGCTGTGTAAAAATTCTGCTTTGTGGTAAGGTCTGCTTCTATTTGAATGCGTTGCAATTCTTGCTCCCATTTGTCGGAAGCAGCTTGTGCAACAGCATCAAAATTCCAATGCGGAATTTCGGCCTGCATATTGTGCAAAGCGCCGGCAGTACTCACTGCAGACAAAGCCATTTTTACCTGCACTGCTTCATTGGCCTTTGTATCAAAATTGAAATACAACTTCAGCTGGCGGCCCGCCAATTCAGGAAAATTTTGCTTTTGATTGAACTTGCGCCAAAAGCCTCCATACATTTCCTGCTTTTCATTTACACTGCCATAGCTCTTGAATGGCTTTGAAAACGTCATGGCGAAATACACGGTTCTCGTTCTGGCCCAACCCAGCGTTTGTCTGTAACCTGTAATGAGCGTATCATTTTCAACCCGCACAAATGTCCATACGTTCTTTTCGGGATAGTTATATATGCCATGCACCAAATCGAGCAGAATATGTGCTTCATTGCTGGCTGGAAAAGTGTAGCGATGAAAACCTGTTCTTTCAGTTGCGGTCAACTCAGCCTTCACCTGATAATCGTCGAGCAGTACGCTGTAATAACCGGGGCGGGCTGTTTCAGATTCATGCCGGTATGCTGAGCGGTAACCACTACGGGCAACAGTTGCCACACCCGGATTCAGCTTCAATTCACCTGTAGTAGGCATCACTAAAAAATCGCCCAAATCTGAATGGCCGGTACCACTAAAATGGGTATGACTAAAGCCCACAATGCTTTTATCGGCGTACTGATATCCGGCGCAATATTTATATACGTCGGGGTTGTACTTTCCTTTGTCGATGTACTGAATGGTATCTGTATCGGGGCTCAGCTGCACCATCCCAAACGGTACTGTAGCACCGGGAAATGTGTGGCCCATTTTGGCCGTACCAATCAACGGATTTACATATTGCACATAACGCTGTTGCTGGGCTGCAGCAGCAACGCTTACCAGCATCAGCATCACCATCCATTTTAAACTTTTCATGAGTAGTCGGCTTATTGGTAAGTGATATTTACGGATGGATTGGCCGTGTATTCAGCCCACAACTCATCTACTGTTTTATTGCCGTTTAGTTTCCAGATATCGGCATTGTATTGATTGGTTCTGGCTGCATTATCCAGCTTCACAATAAAGTCTTTATCGTAATGCTGGGTAAGCCACAAGAAAAAGCGGGCTGTAATGCGGTATGCATTTTTGTAATGGTGTGTAGTCTGTACATCGGGCATCGACCATTTGGCTTTCACATTGTTGATACCAATAGTAGCCCGTACATAATCTGCAATGCCTTCTGTTACCCATCCGGGCACATTGCCAAACTTGTACGCTTGTGTTACATGCATTAGTTCGTGAGTTACTACATCTATGTCTTCTGGATTGCGATGAAACCATGCCGGATTGTACACAATGCGATCGTCGGCAGTGGTTACAGCCACGCCATCATACTTCGCATCTATCACAAACCTGATGGCCTTTTTAGCATTGGGATTATAACGGGCAATCAATTTTGGATACTGCTCAAAATAGGCATCAATCAGTCGCTGTTTGAATGCAGGTGTAAGGCTGCTTTCTTCGTCTATCATGTACAGCGTCAGGCCATTTTTAGAAATGGTATCGGGCTTGGCCGGCAGTTTAATATCACCCAGGCCCGGCGGCATGCGGTCTTTCACTTTTTCGTACAACGCTTTTTCATCTTTCGAAAAAGAGTACGGGAGGTCCGCTTCTTTTACCACCCGTTTTGTATTGGGTGTAGCCGCCATCTGCAATTGCAATGTGCCGCCTTTCATTACATCGGCATAGCGCAGGTAGGTTTTACTATACGGCAGTCCGTTGAAGCTTTGTGATTGTACATAACGGTTAACATCACTATTGGCTGGCGCCTGTATCATCAATCGCTTTCCGTTTTCCAAAGTGATGGTCAATTTTTTGAACAAAGGGGCTCCTAACACATACTCATCACTTCCGGGGCAAACAGGATAAAAACCCATGGCAGAAAACAGGTACCATGCAGAGGTTTGACCATTGTCTTCATCGCCACAATAACCATCGGGTGTGGGCTTATACATGCGGTTCATTACTTCCCGCACCCAGTATTGAGTTTTGTGTGGCTGACCTGCATGATTGTATAAATAAATCATGTGCTGTATGGGCTGATTGCCATGTGCATACTGACCCATATTCGCAATTTGCATTTCCCGAATTTCATGAATGGTGCCACCATAGTAAGAATCATCAAATGCAGGTGATTGATGGAAAACAGAGTCCAGCATTTGTGCAAACTGTTGCTTGCCTCCCATCAGATTGGCGAGGTTGTCAATGTCGTGAAACACGCTCCATGTATAATGCCAGCTGTTGCCTTCCGTAAATGCATCGCCCCATTTCAATGGCTTGAAAGGCGATTGAAAACGGCCATCCGCATTTTTGCCCCGCATGAGTTTAGCAGCTGCATCAAATACAAAGCGGTAGTTGAGCGACCGCTGCGCATACAACTCAATTTCAGCAGCAGGACGTTTGAGTTGTTGTGCCAGTTTGAAAATTGAAAAATCATCAAACGCATACTCAAGGGTACGAGCCACGTTTTCATTGATTTTTACATCGTATGGCACATAGCCCAAAGCGTTGTAATATTTTACACCATAACGGCCTACAGCATGCATGGGTCCTTCGTTATTAGCACCATTCAATAAGCCTTCATACAACTTGTTGATGTCGGCAATTTTGGCGCTTTTCAAATACGCATCTGCAACCACCGATGCAGAGTTGTTACCCACCATGATATCTGCAAAACCGGGGCTGCTCCACTCCGGTAAAAAGCCGCCTTCTTTGTAAGCATTCAGCAAGCCTTCCTGCATTTCGGTATTGATGGAAGGAAAAAGAAAATTGAGGAATGGGTACAGGGCCCTGAAAGTATCCCAAAAGCCAGTGCCGCCATACATGTAGCCGGGCAACACCTGCCCTGTGTAAGGGCTGTAATGCACGGTTTGTCCGGCAGCGTTTCGTTCATACAGTTTGTTGGGAAACATAACGGCACGATAAAAGCAAGAGTAAAAGGTTTGCATCTGTTCGGTTGTAGCGCCTTCCATTTGAATGCGGCCCAGCACATTGTTCCATTGCTGTTGGGTTTGACGCTTCACCGTTTCAAAATCCTTATTTCCAATTTCGGTGTTGAGGTTATACGCTGCCTGCTCCAGACTAATAAATGAAGAAGCCACTTTCACCAATACCTGCTGGTTAGGTTGTGTAATATTGAAGCCTACAATAGCGCCGGCATTATCACTTTTGTTTTCCAAACCTTCTGCCAGTGCAGTGCCGCTCCATACTTTGTTGCTGGCAAAAGGCGTGTTGAATTGCAACACAAAATAGTTGGCGAAGTTTTTGAGCCGGCCACGAGAGTAGTATGTGCTATAACCCACTATCTTATTTTCTTCAGGAATAATTTTGATATAACTGCCCTTGCGAAAGCCATCCACTACGAGGAAAGCACTGTCTTTGCTGTGGTAGGTAATGCGAAAAATTGCTGCCCTTTCGGTGGGTGTAATTTCTGTGGTAATGTGATGATCCGCGAGATACACGCTGTAGTAATGCGGCTGTGCCACTTCGGCCTTGTGCGAAAACCAGCTGGCTCTTTCATCAGGTTTAAATACACTTTTCTTCGATACGGGCATGATGGAAAAAACGCCATAGTCATTCATCCATGGCGAAGGCTGATGCGTTTGCTTGAAGCCTTTGATTTTATCGGCAGTGTACACATACTGCCAGCCATTGCCATTGTCGCCGGTTTGAGGCGTCCACATGTTCATAGGCCAGGGCGTACCAATAGCGGGGTACGTATTGCCATTCGAAATATCGGGCCTCGACAGAGTGCCCATCAGCGGATTGACATACTGCACCGGATTGCTTACCTGTGCTTGTGCCAGCATTGCCATGCAGAGTGTGCATAGCCCCATCATCACGTTACGCTTCATCATGCCTGTTGTACTTAAAAGTTCGAAAAAAACTTTCCTAATATTTCACCGAAGGAAAATCGGTTTTTGCTTTTGTAAGTTGTTGTTCCCATTCATTTGACCAGCCAAATGCGTTCGATGCCATGGCTTTCAAATCGGCACCGGCAGCACCGCTCCAAAAGTGCACAAACTCGCCCCAGTTCATATCCCGTGTAAATTTCTGACTTCCATCCTTCGGAAAATGCAGGGCAACCATTTTAAAAAATTTATTCAATACTGCACTGCCACCGTATTGGTTGTAAATGGGATAAAACCAGTTCTTAAACCATTGCGTATTGGTTCTTGGAAAATTATCCGTGGTGTTCATCATCAGATTGTACCAGCGTTCGGCATCGGCAGTACGGCCAAGGCCGCGGTACACATCATAAATATAAATTTCCATCCACTTGCTGTCTTTCCAGATGGCAAATGCGGGAGAGCCTTTTGTGTTGTTGGCCGCACTTTCTACAATGTGCCCAATTTCGTGTGTCACCAAATCCAAATCGTTGCCGGCACCACTTTCCCAGGCATTGCTGCTGTTCGATCCGCAGTCAATCACATTTCGATTGTCGTGATTGTCGCTATAGTAATAGCCCGGATGACCGCCGCTGTATTTGCCTGTATGAAAAACCGCATACAAGCGTTTGTCAGTACCAAATTCGGCGCCGTATACTTTGCGGGAATAGAGCCATACATCTTTTACAAAACTGAAAGGCCATGCAATGTCTTTTTTTACATCGGCATCGTAATACACCACCAGTGAAGTATCATAATAAACACGTGACACCAACTGTTTGTGATCGAACCAATGCTCTTGCCAGGTAGAAGGCGGTACGTTGTAATTGACTACCGGCGGAGGCGTATTGCCACTGCTGGTTTTGTCTTTTTTGCAACCGGGCATTAAGAGCAACCCTGCCGACATGGTTGCTGAAATTGTAAGGGTAATAAAATGCTTGTCCATACAACGGAGTTGTGGAGTGTGAATGAAAAAAATGATGTAGAAAGAAAAAATAGTGGCAGCACAACCAAAAGTTCTACTGCCACTATGGGATGCATTAATCGTAGCGTATTACCCGCCACTCAGCCATTTGAAATAGTGAGCTACCTCCGTTGGCTGTCATAAATATACGGTAGTAGGTATAGGGCTGTGGTGCAGCACTTACTTCAAAACGGCGGGTTTGGAAACGACTGGCAAAACTTTCACCGGCACGTGTGTCAATGGTGGTCCAGGTAGCACCATCGTTGGAGGCCTGCAACTTCCAATCTTTAGGATCACGGGTTGCAGCATCGTTGGCCGAAGTGAATGTGTAAGCACCGATGGCTATTGGCGCTGCAAACTTTAACTGAAACCAGGATCCGCCATTGTTGGCAAATGCCGTCGGCCAGTTAAAGAAAAGGTATTTGGTGTTTACATCACCATCTATCAGCTTCAGCGATCCTTCGTTGGCCGTAGCTCCACCGGTGTTTTCATCACTTACGGTAATGCTGGCAAAACCTGTCACGTCTGTTGATTTGCGCAGCAAAGTATCAAACCGGAAATACGTGGTTTGCATGTTGTCGATTATGGTGCCCTTCGATGCTGAACTCAGTGTAATAGGCAGCATGTACTTTACTCCTTGCGCAATGGTATTTGTTTTTACCGTGAGGGTGAGTGGGTCAGAACTGGTTTTGCCTGCAGCTATTACGCTGCTCAAACCAGTGTATTCGTAGCTGCCGGCGGGCAGTAGTTTGTAATTGGTACCATTGGCTAAATTGTAGTTGGCCACTTTGGCACTGTCTATCACAAATGTAACTGCGATATCACTGCCGGCGTATTCCATGCCACCGTAGGCAGCACCAAATACCAGGTCGGTACGGGTATTGGTAGTGGTGTAGAGCAAATCAACTTTGGCTCGGGTGCCGGTAGCCTGCGGCATATACACTGAGCCTTCGTTGGTCAGCGTTATATCTGCCGGTTTATTGCAGGCTGCCATTGCCAGCAGCAGCACGGCCAAGGCCCCGTATAATTTATTGTTGAACATATGGATGTAGAATAATAAGGTGAACAAATGAATTACCAGCCTGTGTTTTGTTTCAGCTTTGGATTACGCAGCACTTCGTTGGCGGGAATGGGGAACAGATAATCACGTTTGCGAAACACCCGTGTTTCCAGCAATACTTTGTTGTAAAAAGCAGTGCCCGATTTGGTGCGGTCGAGCCCATAAAAAGGACCTGCATCTGTTTGCTCGGCTACTTTCCATCTTCTGGTTTCGAAGTAGCGAACATTTTCGAATGCCAGCTCTACCCTTCTTTCTGCACGGATGGCATTGCGCATGTCTTCTTTTGTAGCAGGCACCGCAATATCTGTAGAGCCATACAATGGCACACCGGCACGTTCACGAATCAGGTTGAGGTATTTGAGTACATCCGGATCAGCAGGATTGGATTCGTTCAAGGCTTCTGCATAGTCGAGATAAATCTGACCTAAGCGGAGATACAAACAACCACGACTATCATCGGTATTGGCCACGCCCTTGCGAATGATGTAGCCGGTTGGCGTTACATCAGAAGTGCTTTGTGCCAAACCAGAGTTGCCATTGAACTCCATGTTGGTAATGATAAGATTGCCGGTGTTTTGGTCGGGGTACAACCATACACTGTTGTTGTAAGTAATGCCTACATAAAAACGAGGCTCACGGTTTACCCATTGGTTGAAGGTAGAACGGGCCGTATTGTCGAACGGAGCACGATAGTTGCTGAAGCCTGTAGCATTGTAACCCGAAGTAGGATCGGTAATGGCTTTACCATTGGCCATAAAATAGGCATCCACTTGTGCTTGTGTGGCACCGTTGGCACCGGCACCACGCTGGTTGGCATAGCCTGCATGAAACGGTGTACGATCGTAGCGAATGAAAGAGTAGCCAGAATTAGAACGACCAAAAATCCATTCCTTATTCCAGTTTTGCAAAATCACATCGCGGCAAGAGAGGTACGCTGCTTTGAAAGGATCGGCATCTGTAGCACGGTACAAATCGTAAGTGGTGGGTACAAACTCTGTAATGAACTCTTTGGCAGCAAGCAGCAGCTTTTGTCCACTTTGTGGCATCAGCTGTTTGACTGATAAGATTTTTGCCATCATCATTTTTCAGTTCGGCATAATCGGTATTGCCATTGAACAACGGGCTGGCCGCCAGCATCAATACCTGTACTTTATATGCTTTTACTACTGGCTTGGTAAACTTACCTGCCACAGCAGAAGTAACAGGCAATTCGGTGTATGCTTTATCCAGTTGGTCTACTACAAATGATACGCAGTCATCGAAAGAAGACCGTTCTTTCATCACTACATCATTCGTAGCATCAACAGGAATTTGCTCTTCGCCCAAAATAACTACGGGACCATACAAACGCATGAGCTGATAGTAGTAAAAGGCACGGAGGGCACGTGCTTCACCTTTTAGAATGGTTTTTTCTGCAGCACTGATTTCGGGTGTAGCACCATCGATGCGCTGAATGAAATCTGTAGCCTTGCGGATGGCCCGGTAGTAGTTGTCCCAATAGGCAGATACAGTACCATCGGTATTGGCCCATGCACTTTTGTTCATGTTGGTGCTGTAATTAAAGTCCCAGGTGTACTTGCCTTCATCGGCAGCACCGGTCCAGTTGCCTGAGTTTTCATTGCCGGCAAAACGCTGGTTGAACTCATTGGGCATGGCCTGATAAATATTGCCGAGGTATTTAATCACATTGGTCCGTGTTTTAAATACATCGTCGATGGTGAGGATATTGTCGGGAACAGTATCCAGAAACTTGCTGCAACTACCCAGCAATAGCAGGGAGGCAAGCATGGCAATGGAAAATATTTTTTTCATGAAAATGCGTTGATGGATTATAAGGTGAATTCGAGACCAACAGAGAAAGTGCGGATGTTTGGATAAATCGCACCGTTTCCGGTGTTGAGCTCAGGATCCCAGAGTTTGAAGGGACTCCAATAAATGAGGTTGAAACCTTGTGCATACACTTGTGCACTTTTGAAGCCAGCACGTTTCACCCACTTATCGGGCAGGTTGTAACCCATGGCCAATGTTTTCAAGCGAACAAATGAAATGTCTTTGATCCACCAGCTGCTTGCCACGGCGTTGTTGCGGTTGGCCGCATTGCCGTATGCCAGGCGAGGATAAAACGCATTCGGATTGGGGTTGGCTTCTGTCCAACGGTCTTCTGCAATGGTAAGCAGGTTGCTCCGCTCAGGGCCGGTGCTGTTGTTGAAAGGAATAATACCATCACCAGTCAGCAATCGCTGTGCACCATCAGAGCCCTGGAAGAAAACACCAATGTAAAAGCGTTTCCATTCTACGTTGGCGCCCAAACCATAAATCAAATTGGGCACATCACCATTGCCAATGCGGCTGATGTCGAGGTTGTTGATGAGACCATCACTGTTCAAATCTTTGTAGCGGATATCACCGGGACGAGGACGTCCGCCAAGTGGTGTTTGGTCTGGCGCATTGTCAATTTCTTTTTGATCGGCAAACAAACCCATAGCGGTGTAGCCGTATGTAGACAAGCTATTGAAGCCTCTGCGTTCCATGTAAGGGAAGGGCTGTACCGGCTGATCATTTTCAATAATCTTGTCGCGGTTGTAAGTGATTGTACCACGGAAATCCCACTTGGTATTGCCCCAGTGAAACTGCGATGTTTCAATGGTGGCATCAAAACCTGCATTGTCTATCACACCCAGGTTGCCATAAGGATTGTTTACCAATCCTACGTATGAAGGAAGACTGGCCCTTTGCAAAAACACACCTGTTCTGTGTTCTTTAAAGAAGTCGACAATGACAGACAATTTTGAATTGAATGTTTTGAATTCAATACCCAAATCTTGCTTGCGGGATTTAGACCACTGCACAGCTGCACCAAAATCCTGCACCTGTACACCGCCGCCGCTTCCCTGGTTGCTTTGGCCATTGCCCCAGTTAAAACCAGGCACAGTAGACGCATCGGACACAATGGTGAGATAACCGAAACGACGACCACCAGCACCAGAACCTACTAAACCATCGGAGTAGCGGAGTTTGAAAAACTGAAACACATTGCTGATGGGCTCAAAGAATTTTTCTTTAGAGAGCACCCAACCCACACCTATTGAAGGGAAGAAGCCAAAACGTTTTTCTGGTGCAAAGTTTTCAGAACCATTGTACCCGAAGTTGAGCTCTGCAAAATATTTCTCTTTGTATGCATAGGTGCCTCTTCCGGCCAGGCCCATACTGCGGTATGGCAGCGAAGCAGTAAGGTCTGCAGCAAATGCATCAATATATGAGCGTTGGTTAAAAAGCATTAACCCTGTAACCCGATGGTTTTTACCAAAAGCACGGTCGTAATTGAGGGCTGTTTCCAGATAATACGAACGGTTGCCACCGTTGGCACGACCATAGTTCAGGTTGTCGGATCCATTGGTAATAACGGGCAGCAGGTTTACAGAACCATCTGCATTGTACGGATTAACTGGATCCATTTTATAGGTATTGCGCTGACGGGTACGGCTGATGACCTGTGTGTTGTAAGCATCAAAAGAAAATAAACCGTATACCGTAAGACCGGGCGTAATAGCCGCCAAATCCTGCGTAATGCGGGCATTGGAATACACCTGATTGCTGGCTGTGTTTACATAGCCGGTTTGAGTAATTTCTTCATACGGGTTGCGCTGTGCATTGGCAGCATTGATACCCGGCACCAAATTGCCCGGATACATTTTCGGATACAAAATAGGCGTGGTCACCATCACATCACGAAAAGCAGCTTGTGCATTTACACCCGGTGTGTTCAGGTTGGTAATGTAGCCCTGAATACCGAGGTCGAACTTGGTCGTCTTCGTCCAGTTCATACTAATGTTGCTGGTAAAATTGTAACGCTTAAAACGCTGATTTGATTCGTACCCTTGTGACCCATCGTTGCGCAGCAGGCTCTGCTCATCGTAGTAAGCCAATGCCACATAGTAGTTGGCATTTTCGCTGCCACCGCTGGCGCTAAAGTTGAAGCGACGAGTACCACCGGCTTCTTTAAATATCTCTTTCATCCAATCAACATTTGGATAGAGATAAGGCTGATTGCCGGCCATGGTAGAATCGATGTATGCTTGTGCATACTCAGCGCCAAGTCCGGAAGCCAGGCGGGCTTCATTGCGTAAATTCATGTACGATGCAGCACCGGTAAGCTCAGGCAATTTTGTAAATGCAGTTACCCCTTGATTGTAGTTGAACTTCAATACTGGCTTAGCAGTTTTGCCCCGCTTGGTATTGATGAGAATAACACCATTGGCACCTGCTACCCCATACACTGCTGTGGCCGAGGCATCTTTCAAAATGGTGAAAGAGGCAATGTCTTCCGGATCGAGAGAGTTGAGGTCACGACCCTGCACACCATCAATAATCACCAATGCGCCGGTTGAGTTGGGGCCAAAAGTAGAAATGCCACGAATCCAGAGATCACCGGCATTTTCGCCGGGCAAGCCCGTACGCTGCACACCCACAATACCCGAAATGCGACCAGCCAATACAGTACTCAAATTGGCAACGGGTTGTTTCAGGTCTTGCACATTTACAGACGACTGTGCTCCTACAAGGCTAACTTTTTTGGCCTTACCAAAACCCACCACTACTACTTCTTCCTGGCTGCCTTGTGCGGCATCGAGTACTACTTCAAAGTAAATGGTGTTGCTCACTGGCCGGGTTACAGATTGATAGCCCACGTAAGAAAACACGAGGGCATCGGTGGTAGAAACGGTGATGGAAAATTCACCCTTGTCGTTGGTTTGTGTACCCAGTTTGGCATTGCCCTGCACGGTTACACTTACACCAGACATTGCTTTGTCCAGTCGGTCTTTTACTACGCCGCTTACTTTTACGGTAGTTTGTGCCGCTGCTGAAAAAGCCAGCAGACAACAACCAAGAAGCAAGCTGAGGAAAGACCTACTTACTGATAGTTTGTTCATAAGTAGATAGTAGTTGGTTTGTATGAGCAATACTAATTGCTATTGCAAGCGGCTGTGGTCAACACAATACGAACGGATGGTTAATGAATACTTAACGCCGCTTGATTTTATGGCTGGTAGTATAATTTCTCTACTTTCCAATTTGTAAGGCTGTGCAGCAGCATCCACAAAATGAAAAGAGACCGCATTTTTTTATACAAAATCATTGCTATTGTATGCACCAGCATTTTGTGTTTGGTGCAAGCTCATACACATCCAAAACATTTACAAGCTTGAAGAAAAAGTATACAATGTAGAAGAAGCCAAAATCATTAAAAAGGCATATGAAGAAAGCATTGTAAACGATAAACTTTTTCCTGGTGCAGTACACATCATCGATAGCTTTATTTACCGGCATTTGGACACGTTGGAATATTTATCCCGCCACAACAAAGCTGCCTTTGCCGATTTATCGAAGCGCATTACCGATTCTATGTTTATCCGCCTGTCGGCAGCCAACAACATACAACCCCTGCTGGATGCAGTGATAGCGCAACATAAAATGAATCCGGACCTGCAGTATGCATTGTTTGTAAATCATTTGTCTATAGCGCCGGAAGCCAATGTGTATGTACCCTTATTTACCAACACCGCAGACAATGTGCACAGCACCGTGCCTTATCTGGCACACTATGGCGCCAAAATTGGTGGTACACTCAGCAGCTATCCGCCACAGTCGCTGGTGTCCAATATTAAAGTGAGTTCTACCATTGCACACAGCTACCGCATGGAGTTTTCGCTGTACTGCGACCGGCCAGACAGGCTTACGTATATCCTTAAAAAAACATTGCCGCAAACGTCGCTGTCAGTGTTTTCCATTGTAGCCATGCTCAGCATTTACTTTCTCACGTTTGCCAACTGGGTACGGCAGAAAAAGGAAAGTGAAATGAAATCAGATTTCATCAACACCATCAGCCACGAATTTCAAACACCACTCACTACCATCATTATTGCCAACAAAACCATCGAAAACGAAAACCAGCAAATCCGCAGTCCGCAGCTTGATGCACTCAGCAGCATTATTAAACGGCAAAGTGAACGCTTGACCGTACTGGTAAAACAAGTAATAGAAACCAGTGGCGAAAAACCCATTCGCTTAGAGCTGGAAGAGCATGTGCTCAACGATGAACTGGAAGAAATCATTTCTGATTACCGCATCAATGTGGATGAAGAAAACACCCACATCGTTTTTTCGCCACACAGTGGAGAGCAGCGGGTTCTGTTGGACAAACTACATTTTACGTCTATCGTGCTGAATATGCTCGACAACAGCGTCAAATACAATCACAAGACTGAAAAAGAAATTTTGGTGAGCACCTACCTGAAAAATGCAAGTACCATTGCCCTCAGCATCAAAGACAATGGTGACGGCATGAGCAGCAAAGTAAAAAAAAGAATGTTTCAAAAATTTTACCGCAATCCATCGTTGGTATCCAGCAACAAACCTGGCATTGGCCTTGGATTGTACCATACCAAAAAGTGTATAGATGCACACCAGTGGAGTGTAGAAGTACACAGCAAAAAAGACATTGGTACAGAGTTTATTATTTACATACCCATCGCAACAAAACATTCCAACAGCGATAGCTAACGCAAACCATTCCCAAAAAAATCACACTATGCCAGAGAAAGTATTATTTGTGGAGGACGAACAAGACCTGGGCAGTTTGGTGAAACAATACCTCGAAACCAAGGGCTTCGATATTGATTGGTACGACAATCCAAAAAATGCGCTGAAAGCTTTTCGCGACAACTACGATCATTATGGCATTTGCCTGCTTGATGTACAAATGCCACAAAAAAGTGGTTTTGAACTGGCAGAAAATATTCAAACCATCAATGAACATTTGCCTTTTGTTTTCCTGACGGCCCGTACCGAAAAGAAGGATCGCCTTACCGGATTAAAAATCGGAGCTGCTGATTATATCTGTAAGCCGTTCGACATTGATGAGTTGGCCCTCAAGCTCAAGAACATCATGAAAATGACTTCGGGCCATGTGGCCACCAAGCCACAAACATCAGTGTTCATGATTGGCGATTTGCTGTACAACCGCGAACAACTCACCGTAACGCCACCAGACAAAAAAATAACAAAGCTCACCAACCGCGAAGCGGAGTTGCTGGAATACTTTTACCAGCACAAAAACAAACGCATTCGCAAAGAAGAAATACTGGTGCGCATTTGGGGCGAAAACGATTATTTCCTGGGCCGCAGCCTCGATGTATTCATTTCCCGGCTACGCAAAATTGTGTCTAAGTCAGAAAAAATAACGCTGAGCAATGTGTACGGTGCAGGTTACATTTTCAATATCAAAGAAGAGGAAGCGTAAGCAACGCTTCGCATGATGCAGCAGGACAGCCCCGCCTGACAATCGTTGTACTTTCCACAGCACAACAACGATTGTATGCAGTATTTGCCTATACTTCATTCGCACTTTTATTCAGCAAGGTTTGCAGTTTTGCTAGCTTGTACATTCCTGCTGCCTAGCAGCTTGATACATGCTCAATTTGCAACTATCCAAAACGACCGATTTTGGTACACCAATGATGGCAAACCCATCAATAGTCAAGGTGGTGGTATTTTCCGTTTTGCCAACGCAACTGGTGAAGAAAAATATTATTGGTACGGTGTACACTATGCAGAAGCAGACAGTTTTCGAAATAATCCTACCAATACTTTTAATCAATGCACATTTGAAGCTGTCACATGCTATTCGTCAACCGACTTAGTGCACTGGAATTTTGAAGCCAATGTACTCAGCAAAAGTGAAGTACTAAAGGATGGCCGTAATACCTGGGTGGGCCGATTGGGCGTCGCTTACCTGCCCGAAACACAACAATATGCCATGCTGGTGCAGCATGGTTCCGAAGTATTGATTGCTGTGAGCAAACAACCAACGGGACCGTTTACATGGCATCGAAAAATCAACATGCAATCTATGATTGGTACCAGCAATACTGGCGACCAAACTGTATTTACCGACGAAAATACCGGCAAATCATTTCTCGTATATTCTTATGGTAAAGGCAGAAACAAAATCTATGTTTCTGAAATTGGAGTAGTCAATGGTCAGGTTGGTTTACTCGATTGCACCAAGGTGTTTGAAGGTGAAAGCCGTGAAGGCAATTGCATGTTTCAATACAACGGTCGTTACTACATGGCAGCCTCCAACATTTATGGCTGGGATGCTTCGTATGCCTATTACCTGATGGCGAATGATATTCGTGGTCCCTACACACCCGTCAACAACATGCAGGTAATGAAAGGTTGCGAATTCGACTATGCACACGTGTCGCAAACGGGCTTTTTTGTAAGCATCCATGGCAGTAAGCAAACCAGCATTTTGTATTGCGGCGATCGCTGGGCCAATTTTGCCGGCAATGGTCTTGGCTATAACCAATGGGTGCCGCTTTCCTTCGAAGACAGTGTGCCCATTTTTCATTCATTGCATGCATGGGACCTGAATGCATCAACGGGAGTTTGGAAAGTAAATCCGCTCAACAATTACGCACTTAATCCCAGTTTTGAAGCTGACAGAAAAGCAATACCCAGTTTGGTAAAACCAGTGCAGCAACAGCTCACCGGCTGGCATAGCGAAGTATTGCAAGGCAACAATATCAGTCTTGATACATCAATTTCACCAATACTGAATCATGCCAATACAACGGCAGAAAGACACATGGTAACAGGGGAACGAAGCTTGAGCATGAGTGATAAAACGGCATTTGAAAGAAAAGTGTACCAAACAATCAGCAGCACATATCATGTGCCCCTGCCCAATGGACGTTATACTTTTTCTGCAATGGCAAAATACAGCGCCGGTATAGAAAAACTGGAACTGTTTGCCACAAGCAATCAGCAAACCTATCGCCTGCCCCTGCACAGCCACACCGAAACATGGCACAGGGTAACCCTGAATAATGTGCTGGTAAAAAATGGACAAGCAGATATTGGTTTTTACATAAAAGCCAATGCTCTTGCCTATTGCCACATCGATGATGTAGCGTTTGTACAAGAAAAGTAATAACTATGAAACAGCTCACCTTGAGGATGCATGTATTGACATTTACTGCCATCATGCTGTTATTGCTACCAGCTGCAGCACAGCAAACCGGACTGCGCATTTCCGAACAAACGACAGCCAATAGTTTTCCGCTGCTGGCATCTGGTAGATCAGCCAAAATACTCACAGACACTGCCGATGCCCGTGTGGTGCAAATAGCTGCTAAAGCGTTTTGTAACGATATTGCATTGCTGACAGGTATAGAACCTGACATGCAACATGAACCAACAGGTAAATACACGGTGATTGCCGGCACTATCGGTCACAATAAATGGATTGATGCTCTTGTAGCATCAAAGCGATTGAACGTAACAGCCATACAAGGAAAATGGGAATGCTTTACCATCACGACTATTCAGCAGCCGTTTCCCGGTACAGCACAGGCACTCATCATAGCAGGCAGCGACAGAAGAGGCACGGCTTTTGGTATTTTTCATTTATCGAGAATGCTGGGCGTTTCACCTTGGGTTTGGTGGGCCGATGCAACACCACAAAAGAAGAAACAATTGTACGTTTCAGGTAGCTATGTTTCCAAAGAACCTTCGGTGAAGTATCGTGGTATTTTTATTAATGATGAAGACTGGGGATTGTTTCCATGGGCGAAACGAACCATGGATACGGATGTTCAGAATATTGGTCCGAAAACATATGCAAAAGTATTTGAACTGCTACTGCGTTTAAAAGCGAACTATATATGGCCGGCCATGCACGACAGTACGAAAGCATTTTACTATTACAAACAAAATCCGAAGGTGGCCGATGATTATGCCATTGCCATTGGTGGCAGTCATTGCGAACCCATGCTGCGCAACAATGTGTGTGAATGGGAACAAACCTTTGAGGAAGAGTACAACAAAAAACCAGGTGAATGGCGATACGATATCAATAAAGATGAGATATACAAGTATTGGGACGACCGCATCAAAGAAGCGGTAAACTATGAATCTGTAGTAACCATTGGTATGCGTGGTGTGCATGATGGTGGCATGCCCGGCCCGAAAGACCCGGATGAAAAAGTAAAACTATTGGAGAATATCATAACCGATCAACGTGGCATTTTGCAGACTAATTTCAAGCGTCCTGCGGAAATGCTGCCACAGATTTTTGTGCCTTATAAAGAAGTGTTGAGCCTATACCGCAGAGGCATGAAGTTGCCCGATGATATAACCATCATTTGGCCCGATGAAAACTTTGGCTATATCCGTCAGTTGAGTACACCGGCCGAACAGCAACGCAGTGGTGGCAGTGGCGTATATTATCATCTTTCCTATTTGGGTGGCCCGCATGATTATACATGGCTTGCTTCCACAGCACCATCATTAATTGCCTATGAAATGACAAAGGCTTACCAGTTTGGTGCAAAACGCTTGTGGGTAGTGAATGTTGGCGATATAAAACCTGCTGAACTCGAAACACAGTTCTTCCTGGATCTTGCCTGGGACATCAACGCATGGACTCCCGAAAAAGCACAGGAGTATGTATTGCATTGGGTAACGCAGCATTTTGGAAAGACATTAGCGCCTGAAATGGCGGCCATCAAAAATGAATACTATCGTTTGGCACAGGAAGCAAAGCCTGAGTTTATGCGTATGCTCACATTTGTACCAGCTGCAAGAGCAGTACGACTAGCCGCTTATACAAAGTTGTATCAACGTACCGCTGCATTGAAAAAACAAATACCAGTAAACCAGCTAAATGCTTTTTTTGAATTGATTGAATACCCTGTAAAAGGGGCATCACTCATCAATCAGAAAATTATTTATGCCCAGATGAGTCATGAATTTCCATTACATGCAAAAGAATTTTCATTCAAGTCGAAGCAAGCGTATGATGAAATAAAACGATTGACACATCATTACAACACCGGTATTGAAAATGGAAAGTGGAACGGTATCATCAGCGATATGCCACGTAATCTTGCGGTGTTTGGTATGCCAGTTGTTGCTGCACCAGAAGTGCTGGAGGGCAGCGTCAATAAATCCGTAGTCTACGACAGAAGATACTTAGACAGAACCGTTGATTCATTTGGTGTGCAAACGGGTCAAGCTTCACTATTGAGCATTCCAGCAACAGCTTTTAAAAACAAAAATGAAATTGCTACAGAAAAGATTATCAGTATAAACGGATTGGGTACCGGTGGGAAAAGCATTTCCCGTTATCCCTTTACCGGTGCATCATTCAAAAAAGATGAATACGGCAAAGCACCGTATGTGGAATATGAATTATCTGTAAATCCCGGCGAATACGAATTGGTATTAAAATGCTTGCCCACTCATGCCATTCATAAAGGAAGAAATCTCGGTATGGCCATTTCCATCAATGATGCTGCCATACAATTTGTTGATATTGATAATCCACAGGAAGACAAACGATGGAAGACAGATATACTGAGAGGATATTCTGAATCGACTTTGCCATTGCATATCACAAATAAAGGTATAACGAAAGTGCGGATTTATTTGTTAGATACAGGATTGGCTTTAAGCAAGGTGGATGTTCGTAATAACTGATAGCGGATATATTCGGGTCAAAGTATTTCATAAGTTTTTTAGTGAGAAGTCCTCTGGCTTTATAACTGACAAAGCATTAAAAGTGATCACAGTTGTGAGTCGTTCAAGAAGGAAGCAATAACCCCGTTGAACGGCGAAACAGGCAACGAGTACTGGCATGTCTTACAGGACATGAACTTCATGCATTATTTATACCATTCAAGCTGAACAAATAGTATTTTCCTTGTAAAATCGGATCCACTCATGCCTTTACGTTTCAATAGCACACAACGCATCCTATTGGCTATTTTTTGCTTTGCCATAGCTATTGTCGGCTTTATGGTAAAGCTGCCTTCTGTATTCCGGCATATCGACAAAGAACTGCATACCAGCTTTTACTTTTTAGCTGCTGCTTTTTTGAATATCCTATTTGCAAAAGCAAAGTTGTGGCGGCACGTACTCATACTTGTGGCACTCTATCTGTTTGGCATTGCAATAGAATACAGCCAAGCCTACTCCAACCAATTATTGCATGCCCGTATACACGGTCGTTACGATCCGGAAGATGTACAGTGGAATCTCAAAGGGCTACTCGCTTTTTCCGCCATTTGGCTGTGCTGGTGGGCAGCAAGGCACTTCTACAAACAGCTGGAAAAACCATCCGAACAAGCAGCAGCGCCTGCCAGCCAGGAACCAACCCCGCAGGTTGCAGATACCCGTCATCAAACACCAAACAATATGACCAAACAGATTTTTATCAATTTGCCCGTGCAGGATCCGGAAAAATCGATGGCGTTGTACAGCGCATTGGGTTTTACCAACAATCCGCAATTTTCCGACGAACAAGGGAAATGTATGCTGTGGAGCGATAGCATTTACCTGATGCTATTATCGCATCAAAAGTTTGCCTCTTTTGCCACCAAACCAATTGCCGATACAAAAGCTGCAATAGCAGGTTTGTATTCGCTTTCGCTCAGCAGCGAAGATGAAGTACATACACTGATGACCAAAGGACTGCAGGCAGGCGGAACAGAGCCGCATGAACCACGCAACTATGGCTTTATGCTGCAGCGAACACTGGTCGATTTCGATGGCCATACTTGGGAGCTTTTCTATATGGACATGTCGAAGATTCCGGCTGCAACAGCAGAAATTTAAAATTGCAACTTCATTAGAAACTTAGTCTTTTTCGAGAATGGCAAGATTCCTCTTCTTAACAGAATTCGTTAATCTATAGCTGCAGAACTTTTGATGAGATATATTTGCAGCCAGAAGACAATCGAATTACAAGTACATCATTTGTTTTTGATTGATCTACGGGGCTGACCGGTTTTGACAGCAAAGATCTTTGAAC
Source organism: Phnomibacter ginsenosidimutans (assembly GCF_009740285.1). Lineage (GTDB taxonomy): Bacteria > Bacteroidota > Bacteroidia > Chitinophagales > Chitinophagaceae > Phnomibacter > Phnomibacter ginsenosidimutans. Next base: position 1,137,008 of record NZ_CP046566.1, on the reverse strand, counting down.
GTGTAAGCATGCCGAGCGTTGGATAATTAGCTCGATAATCTGAATATTCAAAATTCAAATGGCAATACACAGTATGCCATGGCTGCCTAATCGGAGATTAGCCAGTCATTAGGGCCGCCGTGCAGGTTGACCTGTTACCATGCGCCGCCGCCGACTCAAAAACAAACACAGGTTGCTGCCATCGAAGGCTGTGACGATGGCTTAAGACTCATACAGCTAAGGAATAGATTGGTAGGTTCAGGTCCTGTTTATTCCCGACAACGAATCATGAAATAAGCATGTAGAAAGCGTTTGGCGATTTTGTTTGGACCAGGGTTCGACTCCCTGCAGCTCCACCTGACTGCCAAAAGGGTAATCCGATTCAGGATTGCCCTTTTGTTTTTTATCCAAAACCCTTGATTTTATTGGGATTTCACGAAATATAGTGTTGGTCGAAAAAGTTCGAACTCGGTTTTTTTCCTTGTTGTATAACGCTCCATCAGGAAATAACAAATATTGTAGTTGCTGCTTGCCTACATAATCGGCTGAAACCCATACCTGGCTTAGGTTTTGAGCTAGTTTAAGGCTAGCAGAAACAGCGTTTTCTAAGTTCGAACTACTGGAATCAAAGTCGGGGGCACTTTTCTCGATTTCTCTAAGTTGCTGTGAATACTTGAGTTTAAATTTTTCAAATTGTTCAGCCGAAATCTGGCCCAAAACAAACCGTTCTTCTAAAATTTCTATTTGCTGCTTTAGCTCTGTGATTTGCTTTTTGAGCATACTTAGTTCTTGATTCTGAGAAGAAAGAACTTTCGAAAACTCTTGAATAAGAAGATTTTCCAGCTTTGATTTAATGGTAGGATTGAATTCAAATGATTGAAGGAATTTTATGAATTGCTCATGTACAAGGTCAGCTCGTATCGTTTACACCAACTCCATACTGTCTAACCTTGTAATAATGGATTTTTCGTTTCTTGTTCATGTACCCGGTAAACTGACATCCGGATTTCTCATCTTTTAAAAACACTTTTAGCGGCAGTGCGTCATTTTTTACCTGCTTGGGAATACCACTTAGTGGGTGTCTTTTAAAAATCGCATTAGCCCTTAAAAACGTTTCCTCGTCTACTATAGGCGGATGGTGCCCTCTGATGACTTCTCCATGTATAGCGCCTGAGATAATGTATCCGCAGTAAAAGGGATTTGAAAAGATGTTCGTGAGATTTCGAAGGCGCAATTTTAATCCTGCATTTTGTAGTCTGTTGAGAATTTCAAGGTTGGTGTATCTGCCAGTTGCTTTCCATTTAAATGCCTCAGCAATGAGTTTTCCTGCTTCAGTAATCACAAGTTTATGTTTATCCGCAGTGCACCTTTTATTAAGATTTTCATAACCAGTGGGAATTGCAAAAGGCCAGAATCCTTTCAGTAAAATAGACTTGATACCTTCAGCGCATTTTTGCTTACGCATGTCGTTGTCTAGCTTGCTGAGAAGCATATATAGACCTTCTTGAAACTCACCTGTGGGTGTACTGGAATCAATTTCCTGTGTTATCGACACAACACTAACCCCAAGTTTCTTAAGGTTTTCCAACAGGAAAAGTCCATTCGACCCAGAACGTGAAAACCGATCATAGCTGTAAACTAGAATTGTCGAAATACTACTATCCTTTTGAATAGCAGCAATCATTTTTTTGAACTCTTTTCGCTCGTCAGTTTTGGCTGACTCAAAAGTGCCGCCATACTTTGATTTAATTTGGTAGCCATTCTTTTGAGCGAATTCTTCTATCCGTTCATTTTGCCAAAAAAGGCTATTTCCATTAACCATTTGATCCTTCGACGAAACCCTATTATATGATACACAAACTTTACCAAGCCGATCTATAGACTTTCTTTTGGATTTTCTACCTACTTGACTAAGCAGTTCATTCGCTTTTGACTGATTCATTTTTCGCCATATTTTTTAAAATGATATCTACTAAAATTTTAGCAAACAATTCAATTTGATGATCATCCGTTAATTGTTGTGTTTTAGATCGTGTATCCTCACTTGCAATTTCACAGTCTTTTTCAGCTACTAGTGATTTAATTTCTTGACTGACAGTCATTTGAATATCTGTAGAAGCAGCAATCGGAGGTATTCCGTATTACCACAAAACATATACGAGGTCTGATGTTTTCAGTACCCATAATCCTATATCTTGATTTTTGTCTTAGTTGTTTCTTCTACCACTAACAAATGCCCATCAGCAGAAGAAAACTTGAAGTCCTGAAACTTTCCTTTTTTTAAGATTCCCATCATTTTTTTTCAAATGCTGCTGGATCTAATTGTTTGATAGTTTCAATGAGGATTTCGCCTTTACGCCTATTATTAAGTCTTACCCGAACTTCTTGAATATCTTCCTTTTGTAGCAATTCCAGCAGCGTTACCTCGGCATCTGTAAGATTGAACAGCCATTTAACATCTGCCTTTTTTATGCCAGCGTTATTAATGAATACTTTAGTTATTGGTAACAGCGGAATACTGATGAAAGGATTTTGTATAAAATCTACATAAGCATCTACCATTGTAGATTCAGGTCCATTCAAAACATCCAATACAAAAAAAGACCCGTTAGGCTGAACGAGTAATGAGTAAGGTTTTTTGTTAGACAACATGTTTAGAACTAGCAGGTTAAAAATGGATAAAGTGCTTTTCAATTGACTGAGTACTTCATCCAACTTTTCATTGATAGCCTTTTCAAAATGCTGCAAAACATGAGGATTTATTGATGCAGCTTGGTTTGTTGCTTCGGTAATAATTCTACTTACAAATGCATCGGTAAAGATCATCTCAGTTTGTCGGGTTACCTCCGATTTAAGTGCGGCAATAGTTTCAAGCGGAGCATTTAGTTTCCTCAGCGCCACTACAACCTGAATCCAACAGAAATCAAAGACATTCACCTTGACCCATGATTTTTGTTTGCCTATTTCCGAAGGAAAATCTGGATTATCTAAAATGCCTTTTTGGCGCCAATAAAGAAGTTCCTGACGGGATACGCCCATTTGTGAAACACTAAACCTGGGCGCATATAACTCAGACACATACCTATTTAAAGACTGCGCATCTACTTGGCTTTCATGCAGATACCAATCTGGAAGGGATGAAAAAGAATGCATTTTTTGTTATATTGATATAACAAATATACTAATTTGCATATTAATAAGTCATTTTACTAAAAAAATTTGCAATCCATTTTCTATCACATGGAAGTTTTATTACAAAAAGAAGACAACATCCGTCTCGAAAATGTCCGTTCTGCCAAGAATCCTTTTATCCAAAGGATGCAAGGCAGCTTTACTGCTGTCGGCAGCACCAAACCTATTTCAACAATGATTTGAGAAAAGAGAGACAGGCTGTTTTCAAGTCGTTCTATCAGAAATTGAAAAACAATAGAGACATACTGCTTAAGATATGGTTAAGGCTTAAGGAACTAAACCAACCGTACGCTACGTTAGAAATACTACAATACGAGGCATATGATTTTAGTGTGTATGAAACCCAACAGATAAATATGGCAACTAATCAGCCAGTATATTGGGTGATGGGGTTAGGTTTAGAAGCTGTAAAAGGCTCGACTGATAAATTCTATATCCATTTGAATCAATGATTGTAATCAACCAAGCTTCTGATGTATAATTATGAATTGCTTTCGTTCTTTGGATTACATTCGATACTACACAACATGGCCAAAATAGCATTTGAAGAAACACCAGTTGTGAATTGCTTTCGTTCTTTGGATTACATTCGATACTACACAACCAATAGCATGGCATCACTGATACGCATGCCGGTTGTGAATTGCTTTCGTTCTTTGGATTACATTCGATACTACACAACCCACAGCTTCAGCTTTCAGTTCGATCTGCCGTTGTGAATTGCTTTCGTTCTTTGGATTACATTCGATACTACACAACTGGAGCACATGGGGGTATGAACTGCAAGTAGTTGTGAATTGCTTTCGTTCTTTGGATTACATTCGATACTACACAACTGCAAGTGAAGTTAAAGCAGCGCAACGCCGTTGTGAATTGCTTTCGTTCTTTGGATTACATTCGATACTACACAACTATCTATGAGGCGAAAGGCTTCCTCTTGTGTTGTGAATTGCTTTCGTTCTTTGGATTACATTCGATACTACACAACTATCTATGAGGCGAAAGGCTTCCTCTTGTGTTGTGAATTGCTTTCGTTCTTTGGATTACATTCGATACTACACAACGTCCGCTGTCTTTAAAGCACAAGGCTATGCGTTGTGAATTGCTTTCGTTCTTTGGATTACATTCGATACTACACAACTCGCTGGATGCTCGAAGTACATGTGCTGGAGTTGTGAATTGCTTTCGTTCTTTGGATTACATTCGATACTACACAACAGATGGCAGCACCCGCAAAGCAGGCACATAGTTGTGAATTGCTTTCGTTCTTTGGATTACATTCGATACTACACAACGGCTTTTGAATTGGGTGGTAAGTTGAACCAGTTGTGAATTGCTTTCGCTCTTTGGATTACATTCGATACTACACAACCGAAAAAATCAGCAGCAAGTATCTGAAATAGTTGTGAATTGCTTTCGCTCTTTGGATTACATTCGATACTACACAACGTTGAGCCTGAATACCAATCATGCCGGGTAGTTGTGAATTGCTTTCGCTCTTTGGATTACATTCGATACTACACAACCCGTAGTGAAGTGTATCGCATAGATGGCAGTTGTGAATTGCTTTCGCTCTTTGGATTACATTCGATACTACACAACAATCAACTCTGCACCATTCCCATCATGAAGTTGTGAATTGCTTTCGCTCTTTGGATTACATTCGATACTACACAACTTTTGGGTCTATCCTTTCGCCGTTGGATGTGTTGTGAATTGCTTTCGCTCTTTGGATTACATTCGATACTACACAACACGCTCAGTGTGAGCAATGCACAAGATTTTGTTGTGAATTGCTTTCGCTCTTTGGATTACATTCGATACTACACAACCGAACTATCGGCGGGTTGTTGTTGGTATGGTTGTGAATTGCTTTCGTTCTTTGGATTACATTCGATACTGCACAACATTCCAGGTCATAACTAAGGGTTTGCTATGGTTGTGAATTGCTTTCGTTCTTTGGATTACATTCGATACTGCACAACATTCCAGGTCATAACTAAGGGTTTGCTATGGTTGTGAATTGCTTTCGTTCTTTGGATTACATTCGATACTGCACAACTGGAAGAATTGCAGGACTTTAGCCCCGACCGTTGTGAATTGCTTTCGTTCTTTGGATTACATTCGATACTGCACAACGATTCCCGGTGTAAGCAGTTGTGTGTATAGTTGTGAATTGCTTTCGTTCTTTGGATTACATTCGATACTGCACAACCCGTTTACGTTTACGTTGATCGCCTTGAATGTTGTGAATTGCTTTCGTTCTTTGGATTACATTCGATACTGCACAACGTTGTTCACTTTGAAGAGGATATCCGTACAGTTGTGAATTGCTTTCGTTCTTTGGATTACATTCGATACTGCACAACCATACACATGCGTAGGTATATCGGAGTTGGGTTGTGAATTGCTTTCGTTCTTTGGATTACATTCGATACTGCACAACAGCAGCATTACCGGAGAGCAAGCAAGTAACGTTGTGAATTGCTTTCGTTCTTTGGATTACATTCGATACTGCACAACATGGTCACCTTGCGCAGCGCATTGCTCCACGTTGTGAATTGCTTTCGTTCTTTGGATTACATTCGATACTGCACAACCGCTGCCTGCTGAGCACGTAACCAAGTACAGTTGTGAATTGCTTTCGTTCTTTGGATTACATTCGATACTGCACAACAAGGCCTGAAAGCCAGCGACCCGGAATCGTGTTGTGAATTGCTTTCGTTCTTTGGATTACATTCGATACTGCACAACAACGCCCTACACGTGAAACCAACGAACCGCGTTGTGAATTGCTTTCGTTCTTTGGATTACATTCGATACTGCACAACTTGCATCTTCAGAGATGGCAAGATTATCGCGTTGTGAATTGCTTTCGTTCTTTGGATTACATTCGATACTGCACAACCGAAAAGACGGGTGAGATACTCGACTACCAGTTGTGAATTGCTTTCGTTCTTTGGATTACATTCGATACTGCACAACAATCAATGATAGCCAAAAGAATGACAGTCGGTTGTGAATTGCTTTCGTTCTTTGGATTACATTCGATACTGCACAACGATGAAAAATCAGGTAGATACAACCTGGTGTTGTGAATTGCTTTCGTTCTTTGGATTACATTCGATACTGCACAACAGACTTCGCCAAAGCCCTTGTGGCACAAGCAGTTAGCCAATCGAATGGAATGAAAAAACCGACCATTCTGGCATTGAACAGCCTGCCCGAATGGTCGGTTTTCTCTTTAAGCTAAAACCATAAATCCCTAAAACATCTCCAACTGCTGTGCACCTGCTGGCGTTTTCTCAGGTTCTTTCCCCCGAAATATTTCCATCATGCCAAATTGCTTATCGGTAATAGTAATGATGCCTACATGCCCGTTTGGTGGCAATAATCTTTTTACCCTTTTCACATGCACTTCTGCATTTTCACTACTAGGGCAATGCCGTAAATACATGCTGAACTGAAACATTTGAAATCCGTCTTTCAACATGTCTTTCCTGAATCTCGCAGCATGCTTCCGGTCAAGCTTAGTATCTGTCGGCAGGTCATACATCACAATCACCCACATAACTCGGTAGGCATTTAGTCGGTTTTGAAACATGTTTCTACTTGTACAAACGATTGAATGAGCCAATAAGCCATTATAATGCCGGATAGACAATCTTACGAACGTCACCTGCAAAACACTTGGCAACGCTGCTGGTAGTCCTGGTTACCGCATTCATCAAAGGACTTGTTTGCCCGTCTATCTGTACATCCATGGCAGGTATGGTCAGCAGCTGCTGTTTCATGCCGGGGCTAAGCTCCAAAAAGCGACCATGGTTTCGTACCAATTGGTACACTACGCTATCTACATATGGACGATACGGCTCCATGATATCGTCTGCCAGGCAATACGCATTATACTGGTTGCGGTGATGAATGCCCATCACAGGTAGCAAACCACTACCTACCAATGCACGGGCCACCACGGCCCGCAGGATAGCATACCCATAATTAAGCAGGTTGTTGGGTGGCGGGCCTTCTCTGTTGCGGGTAAAGTCTAAAAAATCAGGAAAAAATCTGCTCCAATAAAACTGCGCAGCCTTGGCCTCGTTATTGCCAGTGTCTCCGCTTTTTACCGACCCGGCAAGTACTTGTAAATACTTACACTCTATCCTTCGCTCCGTTAGCAATGCAGCCTGATTCCGAATTTTAGCTTCAATGGTTTGTGCCCATAATTGCTTTTTGAGTGGCACACTGCAATCCAGCTGCTGCTGAAACCGCTGGCTGTGCAGCGTATGCCCATCCAGCGTAAGCAACAAACCCACCGGATGGTGGGTTTCGTTGCAGGTAATGAGAGCTACATTATTGGCCAGCAGTTTAGCCATGAGTGCCTGACTGATGGTGATTTGCTGATGATCCAATATCACCAGTCCTACATCTTCAATGGGGATACTTTTGACATCCTCGTCTTTCCGCTCTACTACCAGTTGATCGTTGCTGGTTTTGAGGTAAGCCGGATTGCCAAAGTAGAGGGTGCGTTTGATCATTTCTTATTGGAGTTTTACATAACCAAGACGGTCAATAGATAGCTTTGCACAAAAAGTTTTTATTTGAATTTGCCCATTAACTATGTTCTGACTTTTATTATTTGTACCCATTTCATTTTTTAAGATTGGTGAAGCATAAGACATAGGCACGAAATGACCTTCATTTCCGGTACAACTAACGAATTTGTAGATTCGTTCTGCAGGTATAAATCCTTTTCTCAGCATAAAGTTTTCTTGCCGATTTTCAATTTCCTCTTCTGTCATTACATATACCAAATCGTTGGGCGACAAATGAAATAGCAACCGATGGCCTTTTTCGTTCAACTCAGGCACAGGCGGCAACCCTTGTTTTTGTCTTTCTATCACTTCGTTCAAAGGAATAGATGCAAAACTTCTCTTATTGTTGGCATCAGCATACACAGCAAAAAATAGATTGGTACCTTTTGCAGCCTCAACGTATTTATGCTTCTTGTTACCAAACTGCCCAACAGCAAACTTGCTGCCTACTTCAAACACACGAACCTTGTAAATGGGTTGATGCCATTTGCCATCATTGTAGTGAGCAATGTTTTTGTTCAGGTCTTCAATACCCTCCGGCGAAAAAGCAATCTCTGGATTACCAGCTTTAGCTGTAAGGTAATTGGTTAGTATTTTTTGAATACCAGTATCAGTAATAGAATCAATGGCTGACTTATCAAATGAAATGTCAAGACTCTTTCTGGTAGCGGTAATAATCTTACCGGCAGGCACTTTTATACGAGGAAGTATTACTTTACCAGAAACAGTTTCTTTATGCATGGCTTTACGGATAGCCCAATTAACGCCTTGTTGACTGACCCTTTTCTTTTCTTTCAGGCCATCTTCTTCCACCCATTTTTCATAATAGTTTGTTGCCTTATTAATCACCCGTAGGTTTTGCTTAAAACTCACTACAACATGCTCAATCATCGTTTTCGCATCTACAGTAAAACTTTCCCACGGTTTTATAAATTGTTTGGGTACCTCCCGTGTAATCAGTTCCCCGGTTCTGGAATCTACGTATGAAACTTTTTCAAACCTCATCAGCTTTCGCTTGAGATCGTACCGTTTAGTATCCGAATTAGCAGATTGATTGTTGAGTAAATTGACATGGTCACGTGTAGCACAAGCGATGACCAGAGCATCCATTGCATGATGACGGTGATCAATACGCTTTTTGGAGAAACCCCTGGATAGTTCAATCGGCACGGTAGGCAAGTATTTCTGATAGTTTTCATTCCACGTAGTGAAATGACTGGTATTACATATCTGATTTAGCCGCTCAAAGCGTGGCAAGATTAAATCATTCCAAACATCATGTAAGCCCCAGTCCTTTTTGAGCTCTGTAGTAATCTTTCCATTGCCGGGCAATACGTTCTTTGAGTTGAACCCATCATCGTTTGTATCTACACGAACTATTTTCGAGAGCAACGCCGATATATACTTACTGATATAGCGGGTATCATTTAATTGCCGCTCAATCATTTTTTCTGGTATATCCTCAAGCAATAATTTATTACGCTTACTACGGTTTTTGGCATAATGCTGCTTTACAAAAGCTTCATATGCATCTACCTCAAATACTTTAACCTGTTTGCCCAATCCACAATCTACTATACTGCCATGAAATTCTTTGATGAACTCTAAGCCAACGCAATTGTCTTTTAGCTTATTGACAGCAGCTTCGCAAATAACTTTATTACTCATGCTGTCATCAAAATACCTGCTTTGCGGAATGATATGCTCTATTTCATAGTCAGGTGTAAAGAGTTTATTCAAGGGAATGATTTCCCCCGTATAGGGTGACCGGTATTTTTGCTCAAGCCATAACTTGTAGCGCCTGAGCTCAGCAGAAGTGGGTTGTGCAGTTTTGCTGATTTTCAAAATATCTTCTGCAATCTCAATGTCTGAATTTAAAACACCCTCTTCAAAGATTTTCAAAATCTCTTGTTGCGTCGGCGAGTATGGACGTACGTTAGCAACATCAGGGTCCTGCAACATTTCTATGAGCAAAGATTTAACACGTAGGTTCGTATTTTCATTTTCAGTAATTCGCTTCGTCAAATCTGCACGTTCATCAGCTGTGTTTTTCATTTCCCTTCCGAGCTCAATATGAATCTCGTTAAAAAAATCCTTCCGCCCTTCTCCGTATTTAGTCCAAATATCTTTTACTACCCGTAAGGTCTCGGTTACAACCTGCTCTACAATCGGATTACGCAGAGAATGCTGTTTAAAGCCATCCGGATTTTTCACATCCAAAAACCAATGGATATCGTTTGCACTATTCCATTTTTCAGTAGAAGCCGCTTCAGAATGTCGGCCGTATACAATGTATTGAGCCAACCAAAGTGGAATTCCTTGAAAATATTCTTCTTTGGTAAGGTTTATCGCCTTATCCCTTACCTTATCTTTTATGGTTGCATCGTACTCACCTGTTATTATTTTTTGTATCCTCTCTTGTACTTGCTCATGAATATTATCCCAATTCCAATAGCGACCGCAACGCATTAAAGGCAAGAGTTTCTTGATGGCCTTTTCCGAAAATGAACCATATTCATTTTTAAATGGTGCTGTTTTTTTAAAGGCTTCTACAAAAGAAATCTTATCGAGATTATGCTTTGCAGCAAAGCTGTTCAATGCCTTTTCAAATTCAATTTTGTCTGTTACCGAATAGATAATATGCCAAAGCTTGTGCTCTATCTCCTTTGTTAAAAAGGTCTTTTCAACTCCATCTACTTTCTCAAGCCTTGTTGCAATCAGCGAATAAGTTTCATTACAAGGATATTTTTTATCTGCTACATAATTCCAACGATACTGTTGAATTTCGGCCTTCGGCACTTTTTTTACATCGAGCTTTCGCATGAGTAAAAATTCAATTACATGGTGCTGTTCTACTTCACGCCTGCAATTCAAATAACTGAAAAGAGAAACTATTCCATCAACATCAGACAAAAATTCTTGAGTTACATTAAGATCATCTTCTATTCTGTAAATACTGAGGTTATAAATCCACTGCCAAAGCCGAAACTCCTGATAATAGGGATTTGACTTATGAATGGCCTGAATACTTTGAATCTGCGTTACCCCATTTTCCCCTCTCACATTTCTGAATTCAAGAGGGCAGTTTGAAATCGTATTCTTTTTGCTTTTAAGTGGTCGCTGATAAAAAATGATGTCCTCGAGAAACAAATGCAGGAAATCTCTTTTACTTAGAGATGTTTGATGCAGTTCATTATTTCTGTAAAGCTCTCTTACACAATCGTTGTATAATGCTGTATCCTGCAATTCGGCATGAAATTGAATTTGCGCCTTCAGTATTTGCCTCAGTTCTTCTTTGTAAAACTTTCTCTCTATTGTCCGAACCAGCTTACCTTTTATTTTCTGCTTTGGATTTTGAAGCAATGCGTCATAAATATATGCGCCAACAGTTTTATTGGAGTGAATTATTTCTTTCTCAGTTTTCTTTTTCACCAAGGTCCAGTCTGATTCACCGGGTGCTCTGAAACTGCGTTTCACTACACCATCTTTATCAGTTTTGTAAGACCCATCTTCGTTGATATCTGTAGTTACAATAAAGTCTTTGGTTTTGTCTTTCCAGTCGTATAAAGCTATTTTACTGGACCGTCGATATACCCAGCCATTTTCTAAATGAACGGAATACCAAACTTCATTTTTACCTGGTTGTGGAGCATCTGCTACAACATCTACAATTTTCAACGAATGGAACTCAACCAACTTATTTGGCATTTCTTCTTCCTCTTCACCCCTTAATTGGTAGTAGCCTCTTTTTTGATTGAAATTCAATAAAATCCAAGCTAACTCAGCTCGTTCTATTTTTTTAGTAAGCGCCTTTTTTCTCAAGTAATAAAGAGTCCAGTCGTAAGGCACTAAGGCAGGCTCACCTTTTTTGTTGAGCAGTAAGTTGGGCTGTTGTGTTTTAAAATCAGCCAACATTTCCGCAAAGGAATCTTTGAATACAAAACCATGCTCATCATACGCAATTTTAGGTTCTGCTTCATTCTTGAATTTTCCGGGTCTTTTGTCAAAGTCTATTTGATTGTCGAAATGAGCCGGTAAAAAGTTTAAAACATGTAGTACTCTGTGTAGGCGTTCTCGTCTCAATAAATACCGCTCCCTCAATCTCCTCACGCCTCTGTATCCTGTTCTTTCTGCAGTTTGCGATACAGAATTACCTTTTCCAAATTCACCAAAGTATATCCTGAGACATGGGAATAATCCTGCTACCCATTCCTAGTATTGCACCTTTTCGCAGGTCAGTGTCCTGTTCTATTAAAGCCCATCCAATGGAGTTGGTTCCCAAATCCAATCCCAAAATTTTTTTGTTCATATTACGGTAAGGTTTATTTTCATGTTTCGAAAGCAATTCACAATAAGGATTATTCCGTTGTGAAAACATTTAGCGCCTCGCCTATCTGCGGGGCTTTTTTATTCCCTCATGCTGCATCCTATAATACCAACTGTATAAGAATTCATACTGTCCAACCCTGCGCATAAGCCTGGAATAGATTGTGGAACTCACACAACTGATTTTGAACGATCGTGTTAGTGCAGAGGGAATATCCTGAATAAAGCCAATTAAAAAGAGACATTGCAGCCATAAAGCAACCACTTGCATAAAACGGGGTTTAAAATAAGGAGCGTTTCCGACTGGTACAGGTATTCAAACGCCTGCATCACACGCAGTCGTTATGTCATCACGCTCCCAGGCAGTGTTGTTACACCCGTAACTGGGAATTGCTCTACCTAAATATCCTTACTTCCCATATTCCAACAAAATATTTTTAAAGCAAAGTTCCATACCTCTTTGAAGTTCTATAGTTTAAAAAGCAGGAAACGTCATAAATTTAAATGCTTAAAAGATGAAAAGGTAAGGTTTACTGCACTTTTTTGGCTCTACTGAACCCTTCATTTGACATCTGTACAAAAAAATATGCAGCCCGAAAGCTGCATAGGGTGCAATGGCCCGCAATCCTCTGCACTTAAAAAGTAAAGGTTTGCAGGCAATAAAAAATAGCATGGCAGAAGTTGGCTGGCTGTATTCCTGTCATCTGCCAACCATCAACTACCAATATGAACCGCACCACTTTTATAAAAAACCTCATTAGTTTATTCGGCGTAGGCGCACTGCCCAAGGCATTAATAAAGCAGTATCAAAAAGTATATTTGTTGCAGTGCTTTGTTCGGGGCTTTCGGTTTCACCAAGGGCCCAAGCTTTTGGAGCAAATGACGGTGGGCCAGTTGCTGGAGCTTCAGCGGGAGCCACAAAACGAGCATGATGCCTGCGCCATTGCCCTGTACTACTGCCCGCACATGATAGGCTACATCCCAAGAGAAGAAAACGAAATATTGAGCAGGCTCATGGATGCGCAGGTGGTAGAACTGCTGGCAGAAATAACGCATATTGAACCCAAGGCACAAGCCTGGGAGCATGTAGCCATAGCCGTGTATGTGCTCAAAGAAATAACCAACGAGCCTCTGCCGGAAACCGCCAGTTATCTTACCACTATAGAAAGCCCGAATTACCGCACCTTAAGAAGCAGCAACGACCGCCTGACAAGGGTAAGCTATGCCCAACTGGCCCCGCACCACGGACGAAAGGAAATACAAAACGCCGACGACTTCTACATAAGGTTGGTAGACCATAGCGATAACGACAGAGTTTACCAGCTCATCCACGAAGGTTTTAATACTGCTGAAAACATGGAGCTGGCTGTACAGGAATCGAGAATCATCATCAACCGCAACAGGCTGCCGCAAGATTTGCAGCTGGATGATGTGGTAAAAGCTCTGGATGATGAAATAGTAAACATTGATGGCCACTTTGCAGAAAATGGCTATGTGGTGGCCAATATAGACCGGCTGGCAGAACTCTCTGCCCGAATCCAACGCTTTACTGAAGTTACCGACAAAGAAGGCCGCCTGTTTTTTGATGCCATCATGCAGTAGATAGTTATCCGCCATTATTTGTGTCTCACGAATCATGGAAGACATGTCAGCGGCTCCAAATGATATTTGGCAAAAATTGCATTCGCGTATTGAATTCACTAAGCGCAAGCGTAGCCAAATGCGACGACAACAAACTCCGCTTCACAGCGAACTTTTCTTGAATGTAATATCATGTAAACCCAGTGATTTGTGCCTCACGAATAACTACTCTCCCTACATCTAATTCCTATACCCATTAGTGCATATACCGCCATTCACTTGGCGCGGCCGAGCAGCCAGCTCCGGCTGCGCCAAGTGAACGTTTTGGTCATACAGGGTATAATGCCAGACCATTACCCACTCCTGCCAACTTACCAACCTACCACCCTACCACTTTACCAGTAAGCTGGCTAAAAATAGCATCGCAGCAAATCAGGGCAAACAACCCCTTGTTGAAAGGTTCATCAGGTTATACCTTATGAAGCTTTCAAAATTATTTACCTTATGTGCAACCCATTGTAAGGCAAACATTAGCACCTTATCATTTCTCCTTTACCATTTTGAGCGTTTCTCCATTGCTGAAATGCAAATGATACAATCCCGCAGGTAGTTTTTCAATATCTAATGAATGAGGGAAGCTGCCAATAACTTGTTGTATTACCAACCTGCCAGCTGCATCAGTAACCGATACACTTGTCTTTATCAATGAAACATCACTGGAAGAAATTAATACAAGATCTTTAGCTGGATTGGGATGTATACTCAAAGAAAGTCGTGCGCTATTATCAATTGACAAGATTGAACTGTAGGAAAAACGACCATCATTATCAATCAATTTTAGCCTGTAAAAGGTTTTGCCGGAAGCAATTGAACAGTCATTATACTGATACTGATTATTTCCACTCCCTGCTGCTGGTCTGGTTGCAAGAGAATGAAACGCAATTCCATCAACACTTTTTTCTATCAAAAATTCTTTTGTGTTTCGTTCATCCGCTGTTTGCCATTGCAATTGATTGCATGATGCAACGCTGTTACCTGAAAATCTTAATAACTGCAATGGCAATATAGACACCTGTGTTTTTACAAAAAAACCACTGAAGCCGGTTACATCAAAACTTATTTCCCATCTTGCGGCTGCTGCATTCCAGGATATTGCCAAAGCAGCATTATTGATTGTTTGTATCGTTCCCGAATAGGTCTCAGGTAATCCCGTACCATTGCTGCTAGTGCCACCTCTCTTTTCTATGTGAATGTTCGCAATGCCTGCAGCATCTGCCGGGCCTGTTGGAAGCTTAATTGTATTAACAGCATTGAAGTCCGCAAACTCCTGCTGCCTGAAATAAAGCGTTACCCTGCCTGTAGCGGTTGTTGTATTTTGCTGTGGAGTAATTTCATAATGTCGCTTAACGTAGTTAGATGGCTGCACTGTTTCTATCCAAACCTTTGCTGTAACAGTTCCACCTATAGTACAGGCTCCACCCGACTGAACTTCAACTAAGTCATTACTACAATCAGAATAATGTGTAACCCCTGTAGCATTTTGCACAAGCTGAACCGTAGTGTTGACTGATGATATCGAATTAAATGAAGAAGAAGTATACCCACCTTCATAAGCGCCTATATCGATCGTAGTGGTACGAGACAGGTTTAATAAATCATCAGTGGGTGTTACACCAGTACCAGCTCCAATGGCAGGAGACGCACATTGTAAGCGTAGCCCATCATCACCTGTACCCCAAATATTATCTAAACCATCACCATCTGCCTGTGAAACAAAAAGTGGATTTCCGTTTAATGAATTGATTACTGTTGTATTGGTAACAGCAATTGGTGCGCCAGTTGCATCCCGAATAATGCAATTCGTAAAAGTGGGCTGATTAGCTATCATCGTTTCCTGGCTGTAAATTTCATTTCGCCCAGGAATGGATGTTATCGTAGGGCTGTTATTCCAGAATACGCAATTGCGAAATTGACTTTTTGAGAAACCTGAATAAGCAGTTCCCGCATACAAAGACGTATTATTGACAAAACTACAGTTGGTAATAGCTGATGTGTTGTCGGCTGCACCACCCATCGACAAGGCTGCACCATTACTTGCAGTGTTATTATAAAAAACAGAGTTTGTAATCGTAGCGGTACCAACAAGATATAAAGCACCACCTCTCGAACCATCCAAAAAACCAGAACCACTCGAGTTACTATAAAACAAACATTTATTGATTGTAGTTCCAGAACCAATAATGCTTATCCCTGCACCAAACACACCAAAACTGCCACCACCCATTAAAAAACTGTTGCCAGCAAACGAACAGTTTTCAATTGAAGAAGTTGAAAGATAACAATCCATACCTGCTCCCCACGAATCATCGCCTGTATCAGTACAATCAGCACTATTTTCTGTAATAATACAGTTTGCAAAAGTAGTTGCAGAATAGTAATTACTTACGCCGCCACCTTTAAATCTTTCTATACGCCTGCCGCCTACTGTAATGCCGGAGCCGCTCACTGCAACTGCATAACCTTTCATAATTGAAAAACCATCCAGCCTTGTGGCATTTGTACAGTTTACCGAAAGCACCACATGGTATGCATTATCATTTACCGTATTTACAACACCAAGATCCCCACTTAGAATAGTTACATTGCTCCGAACGTTACGTTGCGAAAGCAAGGTTTCCGTACCAGCAAAACCACCATAAATTGTAACCCCATTTTTTAAACTAAACACTTTATCCCGGTTGTTCGAAGGGGTAGTGTTTGCAAACGGGTCATGAGTAGGCAAATAAGTGCCAGCCTTAACCCATATCTGATCTCCACTTGATGCAATATTGATGGCAACCTGTAGATCTTTCTTTGCTGCTGCCCAGCTTGTACCTGCACCTGAATTATCAGGTCGGGCAATATCTACATAATACGTTGTTTGAGCAGTGGCAAAGCAGCTTATGAAAATTGCTATCGCATTAATAAAGAGTATCCCGTATATTATTCGCTTGTTTGAAGAGGTATTCATTGCGGATTGATGATTTTATATGAATCAAATAGTATTCAATGTCACTTGACTATATAGGGGAAAACACCTGTAAACAATATGCCGTCTACTTTAAGAGAATGAAGTTGATTCATACAAGCATTTCTCCCCAATGAGGGCCTGCAATACTTAACATCACCTTGCACATCAGTAAATGCTGTTATTCTTCTTAGTGTATTTGTTGCAGGAAAATAAAGCTCATAATCATACCCGGCAGTGATGGCATATTGAACTTCAATATCTAAATTGACTGCACTTGTAATTCCATCCGCAAAATCAGAATAGGTTGCATTTTTATCTCTGGCCACAAGTAGGGTATCAATTTTATCAGCAAAATTTGTTGCTTGTTGATACCTGCGGATAATGAATGTGTCACTTTCCGCTTTAGTAAATCCAGATACATAAATGTTTTTAATAGAGTAGGTTTCACACACCATTGTTTTACAACAAGAATAAAGTGAAAGTGAAAGTGCTATTGAAAAAGCAAACCCTAAGAGTGTTTTTAAATGGATGAACTTCATGATGTTATATTTAAATGGTAAATAGTCAACAAAGCATTTATACATTGGGGAAGAACTTTCTAGCCAAAAACTTAATGGCGACTTTCATATTTGAAAGAATGAAATAGCTTAAAAGACACTGTGCAATACTTAACCTTCAACCTTTACAAGCCATTAGTCAAACCACAGCAATAATTAGTAATATCATAGTCATTGCTGCCTGTATTGCCCGGAAAAAATAAATATCCATCGCACAACGCAGTAAATCCTATACCCTCGTTTATGCCAGATCGAGTAATAGTTTTCTGCCAACTAATTGTGCATGAAAAACCAACCATAATTCATGTCTCACGAACCAGGAAGTTTCAGCCAACATGCATATTGGCTATACCCGTCATTCTACCTGGCATTGAGCAAATACTTGCCAAACTGCCAACCAGTCAACTTCCGCTCTTTAGCAATAAGTTGGCCCAATATGGCATCATACACATCAAGGCATTAAACTATGGGGAAGAATGAGTCAAGATTCTTCGTTCATACTAGTTGCCATAATATTCTTTAAGCTTTCTCATTAAAGTCCTTACTCCCTTTTGTGTATCTTCTGTAAATGAGTTCGTAAATATGATGTAGGCTACTTTCCTTGTCCTGTCTATATGTGTTACAGTATAATAGGTGCCCACAGTTCCGCTATGTGTAGACCAAGCTTCTTCCGTTTTCATCGATATTAAACCATCCTAATGAATACCCGGATATACCCTGCAACAACAATTGATAAGTTGATGCATCCAGATAATTTTTCATTCCATTTAAACCTTGCAAGTGAAGTTGGATAAACTTCACATAGTCCTTAAAGGGTAAATTGATATCTCCGGCCGGCTCTGTATAATCAATCAGGAAATCTGTATTCGAAGGAACAGGAATTAATTGGCCATTGTCAAAATAATGCCCCCAGGTATCTTTCTTTGTTTGATTGTCCGGCCAAGAGAATTGTACATTCAAATGCATCTCATCATTAAATACTCGAATCACTAATTCTTCCCACGATTTACCTGTAGCTTTTTCAAGCATTAGTGCAGCTAATGTGTAGCCGGCGTTCGAATAAACAAAGTCAGATAAACTATCCTTTTTGGCAACTGGCAACGTCAATACGAATTTTCCAAACAAACTCCTACGCAGTTGTTTTGAACCAGTAAAAGCTGGTATTTCCGGATCTTCAAACCCCTGAAACGGCTGAACAAAAGACCTGTGAGAAAGCAAATCCAGCAGCGTTATATTGTAAAAGGCTGGGTTTGAAGATAATTTCCATTCAGGGTACAAATCAAAAAAATGGGTTTGCCAAGTCAAGTTACCTTTCTCTACATATTTGGCGATTAAATATGCAGTCATAGCCTTGGTATTTGAACCTATGTGAAACCGGTCGTTTAAACTTGCAGTGTCTTTACTCATAACTGAGTGATAGCCAAACGCATGCATCACAGGTATAGAATCTGCCTGCACCACAGCATAGCTTAATTCTGGAATAGCAAATGCAACCCTGATAGAATCTGCGTTAATATTTCGCTGACTCAAAGCCATGGTTGATACAGAAACACAAACAAGCGTTACTACCAAGGAGATCATTTTGTTCATATTCACTGAGGAATTAAAATTGTTTCGAACGTATCAATGATGAAAATGTAAATACACATACAGCTAAGCCGATAATATCCCTTTCATGATTCCTGACTTACGAGCCACTCGGTTAGGCTAAAGAGCTGCAATCTTGATGATCTTACCTGAAATAATATGATGTCAATAGCATACCTCCCACCTTTAACAACAGGGGTTGAAAACGGTTTTCATAAAATCCTTCAACATTGGCCTCCACCACTATGATATATACATCCCATTTTATGCTAACCGTTCCCTATTATATCCCTTATCACCAAATGGCTGTAAATCTTCAATAAACATTGTTTCAAGCTGCTTGGCCTCTTTACGATAGTGATCAACTGACTTTGTATCGTCTTGCTTTAGTTCACTTAAAATTTCAAAGCTGAAACACGCCTGTCCGAATTCATTCCAATCATGTTGCAGATCAAAGTTTGGGTGAAGTCCGTTATTGAGCTGAAACCTGTGTCTGTTCCAAATGGCAACCAAATCTGTGCTACTCTCAATATAAATTTTGTTATTGACTGTATTCCTGATTTGAAATACGCCAATTTTAAATTTCATCGTTTTGTAACCGTCTTTTATTTCCTTTTTAGATTTCATTTTGTTTCAACAATTGGTAAAAGTCTGGAATCAGCTAATGCGGCAGTTCTATGTCCTATTCCTTTCATGTAAGCTTCATCATTTTCAAAAGCAAGAAAGCTGTTCACACTATGCTGCTTGATTAACAATACAGCATCCCATCTTTCATCTGCTGGTCCAATTAAAAAGTCACCTCCCTCACCCATAAACAACACTTCTCCACCCGACTTAGTCAGGAATGGCAACGTATGTTCAATATAAAGTTGATAAGCCTGTTTACCACTTATTGGCGCTGCCGGTTGCAGCACAGGAGTATCTGAATAGTCAGCTGTTTCACGAAAACGTAGCAAGTTCAGCATCACTATACCTCCTTGTATTTGCCGCATGATAAATTTTCGCCCGGCTTCTTGTGTTGGCATTAAATAGGTATTGTCCATATTATTTAATTTTTTGTTTTAGTGTTTGAAATTGTATGCTTTTAGAATCTTAGAAATAAATTAGAATACCGATCTTCCCTTATTACCAAACCTACCGCATTCTAAAATACTCTTATCACTTGTCAATGATGTCTCTATGTTTCACGGAATGAATAATCATCCCCGTCACCCCTAACACAAGGCAAGCCAAAAACCATTGCGTAGGTTTTCTGTCGTACATCAAAACATAAACGACTGTCGTTACAAACAATACCAATCCCAGAACCATCCATAACTTATCTCCTGAAAAGCTGTCAAGGAGTATTACTTTATTATTCGTTGTATTTCCTTTCATATTAAGCAACAATGCGAATTTCCTATAGTCCCAAATCATCAGAAAAATATTAGCCAGCAACATAAGTCCGGTTATAACCGGAGTACCACCAAAATCATACGAAACAGTGATAACAAAAATGTTAAGGGAAACAGGCAAAAACAGCACAGCTCCAAGAGCCGCAAATCGTTGAGTCATCAAGATAAATCCAACAATTAATTGACTCCATCCTAAAAATTTCCAATACAGGCCAGATTGATAGAGAGTTTCAAAAAAATGCAAAGCGCTGTGAATTGGCGCATCAATGCCTATACCTGTTGTAAAACGGTTCCCCTGGATTTTTACAATCGATGCAAAAACAAACGCAGCACCTATTAAGTATCGTAAATAAATAACAAATAGGATTACCCATTTTTTCTCTTGTAGTCGGTCAATGATGCTCATTCCATTCGGTTGATTTAAAGTGTAAAGAAGCAGATGAGGCATTGCTAAATGCTATTTCCTGGTTGTAATATTGAACACATTATTAAATCCATTTTCATTATCAAAAAGGCTTGAGGCAGAAATGAATGAATTACAATGCCACTGTGCTTACAAATTGGGGCGACACATAACACAGCGCATAACATTCAACTGCCTTGTGGTTTAAATGGTTGCATTGTATATTGTCGCAACAAACTGTCAAAAGCTGGAACAGAATACATGCGTCGTTCTGCATCAGTTGTTCCCGAATCTATGGGCGCCAACATTTCTGCGCCAGTCTGCTCATCAAAAATCCGTTGTGTCCCATATTTCTGATACCCTTGCGTATAAAGTAAATACCGGTCATACGTTGTAGCAACAAAATAAGCCGCTCTTTCATCCCCTGCCTCAAACGCACTTTTTGACAGTTGGTACGCCAGCAGGTAATTCTCAGGGCTAACACTCTTCAATTTATCATTACAATAGATGAGAGCCATGTGCTGCAAAATCAATGCAGCATTCAACTTGTCTTCATTCGTCTGAATGCGGCCAGCTGCCAACAATTCAAAAACCCTATCCCGGTGCACCTTGTCAGTAGCTTCCAAATCAACATCTTTAGCACTACTTCTCATCGCCTGGTCCTTAACCACCATGGCTTTCAATTCATCATTGTTTTTTACCATAGCAAAAGAAGATGTTTCACCAGACCAACAACTGCTAAGCAGTGCCGATACTGCAAGTGTATATATAGAAATACGCATCATAAATAGAAATACATGGTAAAGATTACAGGCTAAATCCCAACTTTATTTTATACCGGAAAATCCTATCGTTAATCACCTGTTCTAATTTCAATACCTCTTTTGTTTGCTTACTGATCCAAAAGATTTCCTTATTTCCCTTTTCTTCATGTACCAAAAGCCAGCAATCAATCTTTTGATCATTATAGCCCATCAAAACATCAGACCCGGTTACCGTATAGGCAACTTCTTGGTAGCCAGATGATGTGCCCGGATCATAAAATGGAATCAGAAAAGTTACACCCTTGCGATAAGGCAGAATAGGAAAGGTTTCAAGATCAGAATGCCAGTTTAAAAAAAACTTCCCTTCCGCACTTTTGTATCCATCCCATATTTTTTTTGCCTGCTTTGTTGTATCAGCATCACTCAACAGCTTTCCGTTATAGTTGACTGTTTTACTTGAAAAATCAACAATTGTATTATTTACAACTTTTACTTCCGCCCCTCTTGCTACCGGTACTTTCCACCATGTCTTATGGTAGAATGGCCGCATTGTTGTAGCATCCGAAATGGATTGTACAATATGCATGACACTGTCCTTGTCCTCCCACTCCTGGGTAATTTCAATAGCTGGAGTGCCATTATAATCAGTTCGCTTAATCAATCGTGTCCAAAACTGTGTTTGTGTACGTACAGAGTCCTTAGCCATCTTAAAATACACCAAATAGCGGTGAGTACCTTCTCTTAAAACTTTAGTATCAAGGCTTTTGGAGGTAATTCGGACCGTATCCTGTGCAAGTAAATGCGTTACTACAGTACATGATATAAAGACCAATAAAGTAATCTTGAATGTCAAGTTTCTAGTCATTTCATTTTTTTTATGGATTACAATATGCTCCCTGTCTTTTTCAGTATAACAGATAATATTTCCCCGTTCGTCTTTATTTCCACTAATTGTTTAATACCAGCGGAACTTGCATAGTTCACCGTATAGTCTTTCGTTCGTTCTGTACTTCCTTGGAAAAAACCGTTAATGTAGGTATCGGTATACCCAACCACTTCTCTATGTGTTGCAGATTTTAAATAAGCAAACTCAGTGTACAAATAATATTCTCCAGGCTTGAGATTGGTAAATTCAAAATTTCCCTTTTCATCGTACACGGTAGTCACCTTTATACATGCAGCAGCTTCTTTACTCAAAGGCACGGGCCTCGCCTTCTTCCGCAACTGTTCATTTACGCTAATCCATTCTTTAAAATAAGCCGTAGCTGGAATTAAGATTACGGAGGTGCCCAAAGGGGCGTATTGCTTTTTATTGATGTTAAAAAGGGATTTATTTTTCAAAAAAGTTTCGTTAGCTGGATTGTCCTTTGCATAGGTTACTCCCTTAATAACGGCACTACCTACCTTCCTTCAGCAGCTTCATAGTTGCATCTTTATCAAAAACAGTTTTAACCACCAAGTCAAAGTCAATCTCTTTGTTTATGAGTAAAAACTTTTGATTGTTTGCTGCCAGAATTTCAATCTTCCATATACGCCTTGTCTCCTTATCAATGTAGTATTCGTATTGCTCATTTGTAGCTTCTTCAAATACACTCACCTGCCAAACTTTGTGCTCACCAGATATGTCACTTTTATACATGCTGCTCTTTACTTCTTCAATACGGGAGTTTTTTATATGGCCATTATTAACTGGCGTATACTCATACACTCGCATATCAGCCCTGTACCCGGATTGCAAGGGTAGTGCACCCAACAGATATGGATATACATAGCTATCGAAAAACAAATTATTCACAGACTCTTTCACATAGCTTTTCGTTTTTCCTTGATGATCAAAATAAAATCCCGTAACCTCCTTACCAAATTTCAATGCAAATGATCTGTTAGGATTATATGAAGAGCGATACACAGGCTTAAGGGTAATTGCATCTGAAATACTGGTATCAATCCATTGCTCATTAGTGGCGTACATACGAAGTGAAGTGTATACAGAAAAATTTGTTGAATTAGGTATCACCTCTACTGTAAAATCACTCACACCTACCTGATTACCCTTGGGTGTTATGGCAAATACAGCCATCTCATACTTTGTACCAATCAGGCGCTTTTTATCAAAAGCAGCATCGCCAGGCAATAAAAGAGATTGTGCACTACAATGTATAGCAACAGCAATACTCAAGAATAATAATGATTGTTTCATATTTTTTTGCCAGCAGAAAAGGATTCAAACACACGTTATAGCTTTGGGGGACGCCAGTTCAAAACAATTATCAGAGAAATAAGAGCTATCAATACGACTGTACCAATAAGAATCATGTCATCCCCTTGAAAATGAGGTGCCCCAATTATGGCTATAAAAAACACCCCTAAAAAAGAATGATTATAACAAGCACAACAATTAGCAGCACTTTTAGCACTCTCATACTTAAAATTTTGTTTAGGCAAAGCATTGTAGCCAACCACTAAGGGTATGCTACTTTATCCATTACCTACTGATGATAAACGTGGCGAGACAAATCATACACCACCACTTTACCGCTCATATCTCCATTCTCGTCATTATGCGGAAAACCAATAGCCAATGTTTTACTATCTGAAGAAAGCGCAATAGACCATCCGACAGTATTATTAGCAGGAGTTGATATTTCAACGCCACCCTTATCATTAATCATAGCTATTTCTTGCCAGCTTGATGCTCCGTTTTTATACACTTTTACATAACCTGGCGCACCAAATCCAATATAAGGTGCACTCAGTGCCAGTACAGTTCCATCAGCACTCAATGAAATGGCATGAGCAAAATAAGAATTGCTTCTGGTGGGCTTTATTGTAGGTACATGACGCATCCATTCCTTGCCGTTTTGTGTGTAGGTTTCTACAAAACCTGCATTTTGTCCAAATATGTCCATACTTGAAGAAGATGCAACAATCGTATTACCAGCTGTAGACAATGCAACCTGCATACCAAGATTACCGCTTGGCAATTCCCCAAAAAACTTTGTTGATTGTTCTACCCACTTATCAGCTTCCTTTGAATATATGAGTACCTCTCCGACATTTTTGTACTGCTTAGTATCCTTACTGTAATTACCAACCACCAGCATTTGCCCATTTGCCGAAAGAGACAATGCAAGGCTGTAAATTTTCACATCAGGGCTGGGGATAATGTCTCCTCCATCCTGCAACCATTGTTGCCCGTCAAAATAAAAAGCGTTAATGCACAATGTCCGGTGCTTCGCACAGTCAAAACTGAATGCAATCTTTTTTGCATCCGGAGTGATAGTTAGTGCATCTATCTGGTCATTGTTATTCTCCAACTGAATAACCTGCGGCGCTTTAATCCAGTCTTTGCCATCAAAATCATAAAAACTTACACCACCAAACGGAGTTGCTACAATGAGCTTTTTGCCATCTGCCGACAACTCCATCATTTCACCGAAACTAAAGCCCTTTTTTCCTGGCCATATTTCATTACCCATCATCTGCCAGTTACTGCCATCAAATTTGTACACAGCTACTCTTCCAACCCTGTCGCCATATTTACTATTGAATGGCGCTCCAACAGCAAGAATAGATCCATCTGCAGAAAGCTTAACATTTCTGCCAAATTGTTCTTCATTCACTATTCCGGTGAGCATCGAACCTCTCATAGGCTGGGCAGATACAGCACTGGCTAATACAGCTGAAAGTAACATGCAAAACATATACCTCACAATACCCATAAAACTTACTGATATAAAGCTTTTCAAAAAGTTATAACAGGCGCAGATTTTGTAAAACTTCCTGATCCGTCTGCTATTGCCTGAGTTGTCGATAAATAACTGCTGCCCTTCAAAACAACTACAGTAACCTGCTGTCCGGCTATCCCTCCATTGCCAGATATGGCAATCACTGCTGCAGTTACGTTGGGGTCATATGTTATTGCCTTGTTCCATGGCAATAACATTATCTGCTCATTCGTGGTCCCCCCCGTTGATGTGGTGTAAGATGCATATAAGGTTCCCGTGAAATTCCCGGTTATTGAGTACCGAATCTCATTCGATGGTACCGAAGGCATGGGCTTCGAACAAGCAAAAAAAATGAAGTTCACTAACGAAGCGATTCTAAAGTATTTATTCCGTAGCATTTTGAAATATGTATTTGATTATTGGAACATCTTTGATTTCATGAATGAATTATTGGCAAGTGAACTACCTGATTATCTTAGTTAGGAATCGAAAAATATTACCCTGTAAATGGGCATCTCTTACCATACCCGTTGGCATTAGAACAAAACACTTTTACGGCTGTCTTTATTTATTTTTCAAACACTTTCTCAAATTGAATATCATATACTTTAGTCGATGAGAACAAATCAGAGTGGTCAGAAAAAGAGCACAAGACCTTGTCGCTGAATCAAATGTAGCCAGCCCCATAAACGGAATTATTAACTTAAGTTAAAAAAACCGCTTATGGTGAATTGATGCATCTGTTTTTACTTCAATTCATAATTGACTAACAACAATAATTTGATTACTTTTTTTCTGCCTTGATATTTCCGTTCGGCTGTTGAAGGGTAAAACCAATCACATTATCATTTTTATCAGTTTCAAACAATACTCCATAGCCCTTAACTCCTTTTATTGCAAATGCATCCTTTCCAGCAGGAATTAATGTATAATCTGGTTGTCCGGGAATTTTGGCCATCAATATTTCTTGCTTCAAATACACTTTCACCTGTTGTCCCCCCATATTGTACTCACCCACATATTTTGTGAAATCGTTTTTACCTACAGAAGCTGATTTATCCTCATTACTTGAATTGCCAGAAGTGCCAACTTTCGTATTCCCAATTCTCTTCACGCTCAATGATCCATTCGGTTGTACAAATACACAAGCAGGAATATTCCCTTTATCATCTCTTTCAAACTTTATCTTAACACCTTTTGCCCCTTTCACAGCAAACTCATCTTGACCTATTGGCTGCAACTCAAACTCAGGCTGACCAGGCACCTTTGCTTTCAAAATACTATTGCTTGTAAGATATATCGTTGCTACACTGCCATTAAAGTCATAGTCTCCACAGTAATCAGTCAAATCAACTTTAATAATCTGGCTGGTGGACACCTGCCTTTTGAATTCAATATCTTTTACACTACTTTCAAAAGGCATTTGCAAAGAAGCAATCGCTCCATCTGCACCAATAGTAAATTGGCCATTCATTGCTTCACTGCCATCAAAAGCTTGCTCATCTATAAAGAATGTAAAATAGTTGTACTGCAAATGTTTAATTTTCAAGTTCCACCGGTTAAATGTTCCGGTTAAGCCATCTTTAGAATCCTTTATAACAATTCTACCATAGGCATTATTGGTATAAGTGCCGGCAAAATCAGTAAATGAATGAGATGGCTTTGTTGCTTTAACAGTGTTACCTGCATTCAAAGGCAATGTCCTGGTCTGCATCTTCA
This sequence comes from Phnomibacter ginsenosidimutans, assembly GCF_009740285.1. GTDB lineage: Bacteria > Bacteroidota > Bacteroidia > Chitinophagales > Chitinophagaceae > Phnomibacter > Phnomibacter ginsenosidimutans. Next base: position 1,110,176 of record NZ_CP046566.1, on the reverse strand, counting down.
TAATACTATTCCAGTCTCTGTAACTAGCTCCGATCATCCTGTCGGCAATAATGTTGTGAAGAATACGTGGTACTTCTGAATTATGCTGATTCACGGATATAAAAATGCCAATGCTGTCAATAGGCAAAAAAGAAACAAACGAACTGAACCCGTTAATGTTACCACCATGGCCAACTCCATAATGCCCTCGGTAATTAACTGTGTACCAACCTAAACCATAATTGAAGAAGTAGTAATCCGACATCAGCTTTGATGGCAAATTGGCGGAAGCAATCATTTGTGAGCTAATAGCCTGTTTATAAAATTCAGCGGTGATTATTTCTTTACCGTCAAATGCTCCCTGGTTTGTCCACATCAACAGCCACTTAGCCATATCATTTGCCGATGACGCGATGCCGCCTGCGGGTGCTATACCGCTTAATGCACTGGGAAGAAAATCTAATTCTTGCAGATGCCCATTCTTGTTGATGTAACCAATGGAATAATCGGAAGCATTTGACATCTGACCGGTTGACGAACTCTTCATTGATAGTGGAGCAAATAGTTTTTCTTCAATAAGTTGCTCCCAACTTTTTTGATAGGTAATTTCAAGCAATCGTGCTAAAGCAACGTAGTTTAAATTATTGTATTGAAACGTTTGTCGGAGTGGTGCACTTGGTTCAAGATACTTTATTAATCGAACCATACTATCTCTGTTGCCCATAGCGCCACTGTACCATGCATAATCATGTCTTGGTAATCCTGTACGATGGCAAAGCAGGTCTCTGACTGTAACGTTCGATGTCAGTTCACTATTATAAAACTTCAGTGCGGGATAATAACTACTGATAGGCGCATCTAAATCAAGAGAAAAATCCTTAACTAAATTCCCAATGAGAGAAGCAGTAAATGCCTTTGTACAGCTGCCAATGGCAAATAGTGTATTGCCCGTAACCGGCTTTTTGTTTTCATAATCCCGGTAGCCAAAGCCACCCGTAAACAATACTTTGTTTTTCTCTACTACCGCAATCGAAACACCAGGCACATTCCATTCTGTTAGAATGCTGTTGATCATAGAATCTAAACCAGCAAGGCGGTGATCTCGCTGCTGAGCATTTGCAACGATTGTAATACAAACAAGGAAAAAAGGAGCAATTATTTGTTTCATCATTCTCGTTTTGAATATTGAATTTTTGTTTTAATGATTGGGGTTGCTGAAATGGAAAACAGTAGCTATGTTTCAAACAGATGTCAAATCTCAGTGCATTACATCAGACAAAAGGGTTACCCTATAATGTGAGACCAATCGATAAACAACTGATAATCAAACTCCTATATCTTACCAATTGCTCATTGTAACCTAACTTATAAGTTGCCGCTAAGAAATAGCGCTTTCTTGCAGCCTCAGAAATGCCTCGGCCACAACAGTCAATCATTCAAACAGCAGAAATCCACTTCCCGCTGAATCAAAGCATAAAATGAAAATTTCCAACTCCATAATCTATATCCGGTAGACATTGACACACGTTAAAAAATCCACAGACCAGTGGGCCTGTGGATTAATCAGGTTCAATAATATTAAAGTAGAAAGAAGCCGGCTATACGAAACTGGCATTGCTTGTGCTAAAGCATACAACTACAAAGGAGATGATTCTAAAAAAGTATGGATTTCAAATGCAAGTACACATTAGTTCCTTTCAACAAGATTACATGCTTGAATAAATGAAGGTCCTGATACGGTGCATAATTCAATGTAGACTATTGAATTACTATGCTTCTTTTTTGAAATGTTACTGCTCCAAAAACACCAATGGCACGCCCATTAATATTACTGATGGGGTTATCCGGCACCGCCTGAGGACTACCAGTAGACGATTGAGAAAAACTAAACCAGTATTTATAATTGGCATGGTCAATGCAATTCATTACAACTTCAATAAGATCGCCTTTTTTAAACTCATCTGCCTTCCTTGAGTATATCAACGGAAAGGTTGCCTTTTTCCCATCAATAAATAAATCATCGTAAGCAAACACATCTTTAATCAATTTCCCATTCTTAATGATAGATAAATTGTACTGATTGCCATAGCCAGGTGGATCATTGTAAAATGGTGTCACCACTTTAATGGTTTTGCCGAATCCAGGAAAGTCTTCAGCCACAAGAGAGTCAAATGCTACCATTGTTGGCATTGTTGAACTAGAGGTAAGTGTCTGGCCGTTAGCTACAACAGTAAGATGATACGTTTTACCAACAATGCCTGTCAAACTTGCATTTCGATAAACCCCATTTGACACCTCAGGCAAAGAATAAACAGTCCCATTACCTTCCTGAATGGTTACTGTTGCACCAGTTAACGGCACAATACTATTATCTGACTTAACAGTTTTTGTGTAAGACAATGCAACAACACTACCTTCCGATGAGCTATTCGTTACTCTTCCGTCAACCACTATAATTGGAGTCGTTGTTTTGAGTTCCAAGTCGATTTTCTTTTCACAGCCTTGCAATAAACAACCAATTAACGCTACACAAAAGATTGAAGATATTCTTTTCATTTCCCTATCATTAATGAGTTAAAATTTAAAATTGTAGGAGATTGATGGCACCCACCGAAACAAGCTTGTCTGCATAATGTCTGTAACATTAGGTTTGTCTTTGTTATCCTTAAAGTTTACAGTAAATGCATTCTCCCTTCCATACACATTGTATAAACTAAATACCAGTTCTTTAGTCCATTTTTTGGTTTTCTTCAAGTGCCATGTTGCACCAAAGTCCAAACGATGATAATTGGGCATTCTATCAGCATTCCTGCTGTTATAATAATATACCGTTTGTCCATTCACTTGATACTTGCCTGATGGAAATGTTACTGCATTACCGGTATAGAAAACAAAGTTTCCACTAAGCGTCCATTTTTCATTCAACTGACAAATACCAACTACAGATATATCATGCGTCCTGTCTTGTGTTGCATTGTACCATTGATTGTTATTAATACCCTTGATTTTTCTTTCAGATTTACTCAAAGTATAGCTAACCCAACCTGTCAGTTTCCCTGTTTGCTTCTTAAACATAAACTCTGTGCCATATGCCCTCCCCTTGCCAAAAAGCAACTGCGTTTCTACTGTTTCGTTAAGAAATAAATCTGCACCATTTCGGTAATCAAGGATGTTTTCCATATCCTTATAATATACCTCAGCAGTAAACTCATAGCGGCGATTGAAGACATTAGAGTAATAACCCAAACTATATTGATTACTAATCTGAGGCTTAATAATATTGCTGGTGCTTGCCCACTTATCCAACGGATTTGTACCGTTAGAATTGGTAATTTGATGCATATACTGTGCATTCCGGGTATAAGCAGCTTTAATAGAATGAGATGGACTTAACAAATAGCCAATTGAAACTCTTGGCTCCAGGTTGTAGTACTTTTTTACAGCTTCATCTCTTGCATAGGTAAGTGTATCAGTAATTGCACCATTCTCATCAATGTTGAAAAAGTTCCCACCACCAAGAACGCTGAAAGCACTGAACCTTGATCCTATAGTAATATTTAAGTTTTTATGAGGCTTAAATACATTGCTGGCGTAAACTGCATTTTCACAAGAGTATCGTTTATCCTGAATTTTATCATTGATGCTGGAAGTAGCATTACTGGTGATTTCACCCGGGCGGATGATGTGATAAATGACAGACCAGCCAAAACGAAAATTGTTTTTATTATTGATACTGTATTGATAGTCCTGTTTTAAATTCCAATCTCTGATTTGCGAGAAAATCCTAATATCATTCGTTCCATTCTTAACTTTAAACTCGTAGTTATAGTTGCTAAAAATAAGCGAAGTGTTTAAGAACATCCTGCTATTGATGATATGATTCCATCGCAGAGTCCCGGTGCCATTTCCCCAGTTAGTAGTAAATTGTTCATTTAAACCAAGTAGATCTTTACCAAAATAACCACTCAAATAAAGCTTATCTTTTTTACCAAGCTCATAATTCAGTTTGGCATTTAAATCATAAAAATAGAGTTGGTTATTTTTGTATTGATCATCCAGTTTTAAAAACATATCAGCATATGTTCTCCTGCCGGTAATCAAAAAAGATGATTTATTTTTTTGTAGTGGCCCCTCAATATTCAATTTCGCACTGATAAGGCCAATGCTGCCACTAACACTGGTTTTTTGATTATTCCCATCATTCATTCGAACATCCAATACACTACTCAATCTCCCGCCATATTGTGCCGGCATTCCTCCTTTGTATACAGATACATCTTTTATGGCATCGCTGTTAAACGTAGAGAAAAAACCAAACAAGTGAGCTGCATTGTAAATATTGGCTTCATCTAAAATTATTTGATTCTGATCGGTACTTCCGCCTCTTACAAAAATGCCGCTATTACCATCGCCAGCTGTTTTGATACCTGGCAGTAGTTGAATTGTTTTTAGCAAATCTTTCTCCCCAAATATTACAGGGATATTCTTGGCGTCCTGAACAGAAAGTTTTTCAAGTCCTACTTGAGAGCCACCAATATTGCGTTCAAAAGATTTCTTGCCTGTAACTACAACACTTGCTAACTCATAAGTCGCATCTGAAAGGATGATGTTCTTTTCTATGTTTCCAGACAAAGAAATGCTTACAGTATCTGACATTTTTCCCAACGCACTAAAAACTATTTCATAAGTGGCTGGTGCTAATGAAATACTATAAAATCCATATTCATTTGAGCTTGTACCATGGTTACTGTTGAGCACTCTGATACTTGCTCCAATAATGGATTCACCGCTACTTTTACTTCTAATATTACCGCTGAGTGTGAAGTTCTTCTGACCGTTCACAGTAATTGTAAAACAGATAGATAAAACTGCAATGAAAATTTGCTTCATTTTTTTTAAGATTTAAGCTTTGTTTTTTACATGTAAGTTTTAAGTTTTGGGCAACTGTCCAAAAACCTTATTTGTGTGAGCTCTTAACAAAAACCATAGAATTCAAATATTGAAGCGGGCTATCCTGTAATGCTAGGTCAACTATCCATTTCTTGATAGTCGATAGATCATAATCCATTTCTACATTTTATGTGCCCAACTTATAACTTGATACTTTTATATATTATACCAAATGCGGCATCAACTATTTAACCAGCATCTGTTAAGAATCATCTGATGTATATCAGAATGTGAATATTGCTAACTGCAAGGCAGGAAATCTGACGGCTTTAGAATAAATGCCATTCAACATAAAACAATAAGTAGAATTATAATTCCAATCACAAATAGAATAACATGAAGCGTTTTAAATAAATCATTCTGTTGTTTACTACTTACTGTTTCATTATTAATACCTGTTTTAAATGATTCTCACCCATCAAAGCCACAGCGATGTCACTGAGTACAATAAGCATTATAACACGCTATTATCATTTCTCAATTCGAGGCCATTTCCAAGCATAGATTATAATTAAGCTAAGAAGAACAACTTCTAGAAAAGCGCCAAACACCATGTGCGGCCAAGCTTCCCCTGCTAAATTGAACAGCATGAAAGGAATATAAACAGAAGCAACTGTAATATTCGTCCAGCGATTGACGCTAACTGAAAACGCGACAGAAAAGAATATCATTAGAGTTGGAATGGCCACTGAAGAAAGAGCACCGAATAAAAACCCTTGTGTAATTTCAAAAATGTACACCTTTCCTTGACTAATATCCTCAATCTTTCCAGGCATGTAAAGGTGGAAATAATCAAGATAAATTATGAGAAACATCAGACTGGTCCAAAGCGCAGCTAGTTTCAGCCTTACACAGACATTTACGCCATCCCAGGTAATGAGTTGTTTTTTTTGTGTATCCATGATTGTCAACCAATAGTTATGGGAAAAAGAATATTTGTCACTTAGTGCAAAAAATGTTTCACGCTCTGCTGTCCCATTCTCGTTGTAACATGGCGAATTGAAATTCACTTCCCCATTTCCCTTTAAAGAAAACATTTTCAACAAAATGTCCTTCCAACCGGAATGCCAAACTTGTAAACAAATGAATTGCAGCAGTATTTTCAGCATCCACTATCACAACAACTCGATGTATTTGTTGGACATCAAACAGAAACGTCAAAACACCGCCAATTACTTCCTTCGCATATCCCTTTTGCTGCTCCAGATGTGAAATAGTGATACCGATTTCTGCAACCCTTGAGTCGTATTGATCTAGTCTAAGGGCACAGTCGCCAATGAGATACCCTGTATCAGTGTTTTCAATTCCGTATTGTACCCATTCACCTGGCTTTCCAAACTGCTTAGTAGCATTCTCTTCTATAAATTGCTTTGCTTGCTGTAACGTAAAAACATCAAAACCCTGATACTTGGTGACTTCCGGATTCGACCGATAACAATGAAAGTCAGCTAAATCTTTCAGCGCTAACGGTCGAATAGTAAGCCTCGCAGTAGAAATATTCATGTCTTTCATAGCCCATTTGTCTTTCCCTCAGTAAGCAAAGGTTTAACGACCAGCAATCGATGAATTACCGCTTTACCAGTACACTATCAATTATTAAAAGAATTTCGCAGTATATGAATATTAGCTCAACAATATTTCGGAATGACCAAAACTTCAGGATACTTTTAAGAGAGCCCGATTCCTACTTTAATTTTTTTCGTTTAACGTTGAAATTATACCCGAAATCAAACCCCGGTTGAATAAAGTAGTTATTCCATTTTTTCTCTACGGCTTTAAAAGATGCCGGAACATTGGTTCTTACCGGCCAATAACTGCATCCAATAGACGGTTCAAAAAAGAAGCGGTCTTTAAAAAACTTGAATTGGTAACCCAAATAGAAGTCAAGATAAAGGGTGTACCCATTTCCAATCTTTCTATTATTAACATCCATATATTTTTCAAAAGCATTCAAAGCATATACAGATGTAAAGGCTCCTTTCCACCAAAACCGCTGGTATCCTACTGTAGGAGCAAGTATACGTGCATGTCCGGGATAGGTATCCTCTGTTCCATCAAAAATGTTCTTCCAGGGTGTGCCCAAAGGCCAGTCATACTCAGATTTTTTAAATCTTATATGAATAACATCTTTAGGTGTTATTCTGTATCCAACATTTACTTGTATATATTTCGGATTGTGCTTTTCGGTTAAGTTTCCCAACAGATACAGTGTGCTGCCGACATACCATTTTTTATAGGTACTATCGTTATTTTGTGCATTCACCTGCAAATTAGCGGCTAGCACCAATGCAAATACTATCCATAAATTTTTCTTTTGCATATCCTCTTTTAGTTTTAGATGATATGGCAAAAGTGTCTTTAGAGAAAAAAATATCCTTTCACTTAAGTTAAGAAATAAATGTCAGCCCTTTTTCCCTAGAATTCTTGCTCTCAGCCTGCTTAATGATTGAGGCTGGATCCCCAAATAGCTTGCTAATTGATTTTGGGGAACACGCTGGATAAGGTCCGGCCTGTTCTCCAGTAAGTTCAGGTATCTTTCTTCCGGTGAAGAAGTTTTAAACAAATCAAAATCAATTTGCTTTTTAGCTAATAGTTCTTCAGACAATTTTCTACACATGATGTCAAACTTCGGGAACTTACTATTTACTTCAGCCTCCATTTCACTGTTAGAAATGCTTAGAATACAATCTTCTACACAACTGATGAAATAGTCGGAAGCTGTTTTATTAATCACACAATGTGGCGTTAACACGTCCATTTCTGTAAAGAAAGCAGTTGTTTTTTCTTCACCGTCTATGATGTAATAAGTCCGGATACAGCCTTTTAAAACAAAATAGCTTTCTTTAGAGTATTGTCCTTCCTTGAGTATGACGTCTCCTTTCTTTAAAGTATGAAAAAGGTTTAATGAAAGCAATACGTTCTTTTCTTCCTCTGTCAGAGAAATGTATTTTGATATAAAACTAAAAAGTTTGTTTTCCATAATCTTTATTTATCAAACCTTGCATAATAAGCCAATCACTTTATTGTAGAAAGCCCGGCAATATATTCTGACGGTGATACACCAGTCACTTTCTTAAAGTTTTTATTGAATGAGGATTTAGAATTAAATCCACAATCATAAGCAATACTTAACATGGTGTATTGGTTACTTTCTGGCAGAGAAACAAGACGTTTAAATTCTTCTACTCTAAGACTGTTGATATAATCAAAAAAACTCTTCATTTCCTTTTCATTAATAACCTGAGAAAGATAATTGGGATGTATGTTTAGCTTTTCTGCCAGCATAGCAAGAGACAATTCATGCTCTGTGTACCACTTATGTTGCTGCATTGCCATTGTCAGTTTTACATGCACTTCAATAGCAACTGCAGCACTTAGGCCGGAGTTCGCATATTTTTTCTTTGAATGATTACTTTCAGTAGATAACTGAGCCGCTTTAATTTCCTTTGGCTCATTTGCATTTTCAAACGCTGTATTGTGTTGCATCAATGGTTTAGGTGCTTCCGTAGCAGGGTCAACGGCCGGTTTCAAACCTTCCGGCACAAAAGGCCGACTATTTCCAAATATGCCTACCTGCCTGATACCCAAAAAACCAAGTAGTGTTACAAATACAACACCTGCACCAAAAATGAGTGAATTTTTTTTGAGCAGAATTATAATTACCCATATAACCAATAGACCGTAAATCAAATACCTTAACCAATTCAGGTTAATTTTTTCTTCATAAGAAAACTGTTCTCCAATATTTTTCTTGTGTTTTTGCAGTAAAAAAAACGACCAACTTATATAAATCAATCCTGATAATTGTATTAAAACAATCAGTATCGTATTGGCTGTTTGATACTCCTGTCCTTTACTTATAAAAATGTCCATCTTTTGCTGGGCATCTAGCAGATATAATGGTAGCAAATAGATGACTGTGATGATGGCTGGTAAAAAATGTATCACCCAAAATTTCCTTTTTACAGGTAGCATATTGGTTGAAGCAGCCGTGTATAACCACAGAAATGGACCGTGCAGTAATGGAAAGGGTGTTCCAACAGCCAATATCCAATGAATATTATCAATTGTGGCAGGCTGAAGATTGATTATAAATAAACTCGTATGCAAAGCAATTACAAGTAACCAAACTGCCAATATTTTATCAGCAATTGTTTTCCCTTTCTTAGACACCAGTATTAATAAAAGAAAAAGGGTTATTCCAGCACCAAAATAATATAACATCGTTTGCACAGTATACTGGTTTTGAATATAAAGACCGGGGAAAGATACTCTAAAAATGCAAGTTGAATTATACTGAAGAAAACAGCTCACATTCCCTTCACAACAATATCTAACTGTCCTGATCAAAGAAAATGATATTCAGAAAAAAAACTAATCTCTGTGACTTCAAGCCCTTACCCCATTTACCAAACTTACATGCTATTTGCCCCATTTTTTAACATTCCACTAGATACTCCCCCTCATGACGCTTGGGAAATGACAAGCGGCAAAATTGAATACTTTACGGAGAGCAAGCCTTAATGGACTAGGTTATACTCATTTATTACATGGCGAAAAAAGAGTCATATTGTGCATTTAGCAATGCTGCTCTAAAACCACTCACTAGATGATAGTAGCGGTTCGGTTTGCATATTGCAGCTTATTTATTTCAAAAATTATAGTCCACGTTGAAAACATATAAATTCTTCCAGCCCAGACCCACATCCACTCAAAGCATACAATTTCTCGCCAGAATACAAATTGCACTTCTGGGCTGCAGACGATAAACTCCTCAAGATTGATGGCAACAACAGCCTCGTCATTTTCCACGACAAGATCAGCAACGGGCAATACTGTTTTTCAGGGTCTGTAGCCGCAATCTTTTCAAAGCAAAAAACTTTCATTCTAATAGATCCAATTGGATCGCCACCGCTTCAGATTTTTACGCGTATAAGTTATAACAGCGGTGCTCCTATATCGTGGGACGCTAACAAAGCTGCTACATAACATTATCAATTGCACTGCTGTTAGCTATTCTTCATTGCCCAAAAAATGGGAGCCAACCAAGGTAGGCTGGGCTGCAGCCAGTAAAGGGCCGGACGGCGGCGACCTGAGGGCGGCCGAAAACCATGACAGCCTGCGGAGCTTGCGGAGCACCCGCAGGGCGGCATGGCTCTGCTGCACAAAGCTGTGTGTGTTGGCCTGCAGCAGTGCCATGCCGGGCTGGCGAGGTTTTTGTTGGCCGACCGATGGAAGACCGCCGACCTTTTGTTAGGTCACACTCTTGCCCACACTAACCCAGCAGCATACAGCGACGAAATATTTTGGGCAAAAGATGGTAAAGATTTGGAAAAGTGAAAAACGATAGGGATTTTTAATAAAACGTATTTGTATTGGCGAAAGATTTTGGCGTTTCGCAATTTTTTACAACCATCAAACGGACAATGAGTTATGAAAAATTGCGAAAGTGTAAATGGCAGAAAACTTTCGCCTATTTATGAGTTAGCAGTTATGTTAAGACAGACAATCTACATATTGACAATATTATTTCTGATGAGTTGCAATGACTCTGAAAGAAGGCACACTCAAGCATTTGTTGTTTATGAAAGTGACACCCGTGACAAGGACATAGGATTTAAACCGACAACAACTCAAATTGACGATGCAGAAAAAAAGTTACTCGACTATTTAGAGACGAAAACAAAGACCAACCAAACAATTTTTGTAAACAGTCTTGACGGAAAAGTGCCTCTGCAAGACCAGTTGAAATATTATAAAAGACGTTACTTCGGACGGACAAGTATTGAAGGAGAAAAAATAATAAAAATTGAGTTTGTTTTTGTGCGTTGCGGTGGACAAGACGAATGGAAAAAAGTGGATTACACAAATGACAATACGAAAGATTGTTGGTGGTCTGTGCAATACAGTGTTGACCACGACCAAATTTACGACTTGAAATTATGAACGGAAGAAACACAACTGCTAACACGGGTTTTGCGTCAGGCGGGGTGACGTGCAAACTTGGAGCTTTATGCTTTTATTGAACTTTATTACTAAATTGAAGATTTGTGCTCCAAAACCCGCCCGAACGCAAAGCCCGGGAACGTTATATGGATAAAGAAAATCTACTTTGATGCTTTTCAAAACTCAGATTTACAATTTCCCCATCAGTTTCCCCTACTAACAGGTATTTGCCAACTGGTATACGGTGCCGGGCTTCTTTGCTGTAGTTACAATCAATAATACCGGAGGCTTGAAAGCGAAGTGAATCTGTGGGGTGTTCAACAATCCTGTAGATGCTGTATTTCACAAAGCATTTATCGCTGGTGATGAGGAGTTCATCGGAAGCGGTGAGGGTTGGTTTGCTGCAGGATAGCAGCAAACCAATGATGAGGATGTATTTCATGTGTGAGTATGTGGTTATTGATGAAAACGAATGGTGTCGGGCATGGGGCGTTTGACAATGCCTAAATCGAGTTGCTTGCCCATGAAACTACAACGCATGATGAGTTTGCCTTTGGGTAGCAGAAAGGTTAAGGAATCGGGGCTGGCCACACCAGCAATAAGCATGGGCAATCTCCTACCCTGTTCATCAAAAAGGTGAAGCTGAAAGCTGGATGGTTTTGATTGAGGTACACCCGTAATGGATAAACATTGGTTTTGGGTTGTGCTGTGCTGGCGAAAGCCAGCAGCAGAAAAATGCAAGAGCATGCCAAGTTTTTCATAGTTTGTATTTGTGTGATGAGAGAATAGCAACAGTGCCGCAGCTATGCGGCGCTGTTTTTTTACCAGTAAATGCGGCATTCGATGGCAGAAACACTGCCGTACATGGTTGGCTCCTGGGTTTGGATGATGAGTTGATCTCTCAATGCCACCCGCTGGAATTGTACACTGATAAGTGAGTAATCGGTTAAGCTGAAAGCATCCCAGGCATGGTGAACAATATCATCCTGTAAACGGGCCAACTCACTCGGGCAGCTGATTGGCCGCGGCGAAGCCGCAAGGCCAGCAAACAAGCCATTGTATTGCCAGGTGGCCGAACGGCCAGCATCGGCACAGGTGGCGTTGAGTTCGGCCAGAAAGCCATTGGCATTGCGGTAATACAGCCCGTAGCCATCTTGGTAGTAGCTGTACACAATGGGCAGCTTGATGGTGTAGAAACCACCAGCAGGCACTTGCTTCACGCAGCTTTGTAAGGAAAATAACAGGCATAAAAAAGCCAGCATAAAGCTGGCGTAAACGAATTGGGCAAAGTGTTGCCCGGTGCCCCTTGGGACACTGGATTGAGTGTGTTGCATAACTGTGGTTTTATGGAATAAAGAAAAATGTCTGAACACTAAACCCTACCGATACAAGTAAAGGATTGGTAAATGGATGGTAAGGTGTATTTTAGGAGTCTTAAATAGGACTTTTCTTTTTTAGCGCAAACCAGATTGTGCTAAAAATGGAATTGATTTTCAATGAATTTAGATTGTTGAATTTCGCCTATTACTGAGTTGGTAGCAATTGCAAATCAAGTGCGACATTTTAAACGAATAAACATAATATTCTAACCTGCGGTTGGGAAAACATTTTAATTCAAAGAAAACATCACATTCGAGACTCTTTCATTCCGACTTTTATTTTTGAGAAACGATTAAAAAAAGGAAATCAATTAATTTACACTTTCAAAAAATAGACTTATGTATTTAAAAACACTAATTAACGCAATAATTATCGCTTTTTGCATTTTCCCAGTTTCTGCTCAAGATACCATAACTACTGCTAAACATGGCTTATGGAGTGATTCGACAGCATGGTTACCCAAAATTGTCCCAGGGGCAAATGCAGTTGCGAAAATCAATCACAACATAGTTATGGATATTAATACTAACACAATCGGAGTTATTGTTAACAACAACCAATTGTTGATAAATTCAGGTGTTGCAATGAAAATAACAGGATCACCGTCTGATACCCTACTGAAAAATATTCCAGAAGCACCTGTAGAGTACGACAATAAGTCTTTCGGAATATATAAAGGGGTGATTGTTCGGCAAACTTACAATGCGGCAAACAATATTGACTCGTCCGGCAGTTTCAAATTAGTAATCATGAATGGTAATGCCTCAATGTTTTTAAAATTCGGAAACCTAATTGATACATTAAACCCAAATGTCAGTTTAGGAGCAGGCTCAATCAATTCTTGGTTTATTGGCAAACATTTTTCAATGAATTTCAGAGTTGAAGCTGATGGTAGCTTACCCAAACTTTCAGATATATTTTTAAATAACACGACACGGATTGATACGGGCTTAGTAATGAAAGAACGATCCTACGAAGTTATCAATACTCACGAAGGTCTAATTTCAGGAGATGATTATGGCCCAACAGTAGCGATTATTAGCAATCAGAAAATTTCAGGAATAGTTTGTTCTGGTTTATTTGGAGGCATAGTAAATTTTAATGGAAGCATCTCGAATAATGAAATAGACGCATCTGGTAGTGCAGAATCAGGTGCAGTTTTCAAAGGAGTTATTAAGGGTATTGGGGCTTACGGTACATGGTCAAATTTTGGTCTTTTTGGTCATTGGTCGAGTAGAAGAACATTCTAATATTACACTAAATAATTGTATGTATTATCGTTAAACTACAACAACTTCATCTAAATATGATCGTAGGAATGAGAATTACAAATAAACAGGCTAGCATTTCCTTAAGTTTTGTTTCATCCTTCAAAATTAATAAGACATTTTATTAAGCAATATTTTGCTTAGATTATTCTGACAATTAATGTTAGATCATTATGTAATTATCCTACCCATGAGCAACCTGCTACCAACATGAGGTTTGCTGCTATGCTGGTTGAACGAATAAATCCTCATCTTTTGTTCGCTATCAGCTGCAGTTCGGGCTTGACGCATTTCAATTTGGCTTTTGGTCTTAACCTTCAACATAATTTTTTCATTTGGGCAGTGGTTCCGGGCTGAACGAACATAAATTCCAGCACAGCAGCAATCCTTTTGCGTTATCATTTTCTCCAACTCACATACCCACTCACCATTTGCAGTTTTCGAACATATAGTTGCTGTTGTAAATAACTGAGCCTTGCTTGCAAGGCTTTTTTATTGTTGTAAGGTGGTTTGAGTTGTTGTAAGGATGTACGGAGTTTGGCAATGGTACTGGTGGCTTGTTCTTTGGTGGCCAGGTCTGGGCTGCTGAGGTTTAGGGTGGCGGCAGTGAGTTGGGATTGTAAAGCCTGTTGCTCCTGCAGGTAGGCCGCTTGTTCCTGGTTGGCTTTGGCAATTTCCAGCTGTAGCAATGCCATGTCTTTTTCTACACTGGCATCAATACTATCTACATTGCTAAATGTAAATACCGGATTGAATACATACTCCAACTCTACACTGGTGCCACTTTGCGGCTTATTGTCTTTGAGGTATTGCATGGGTAAGCTACATTGCAGTTTGAGTGTTTGAATGGGTTTGTTGTAGAGCAACTGTTGCAATGAATCGGGGCTGATGCCATTGAAGTACAACTCTTGCAAATGAAATATCCGTTGGCTGCGGATGGGCTGCAGCAATTGTATTTTATCTGTTTGGGTGTGAGTGCCCCTTCTATTCAAAAAAATCTTCACAAACAAATTCGATCCTGCAAATTACCGACAGATATTGGCATCCGATATGCAGAAATAAAAATCAATACTCGATTAGCTTCTCACATAAAAAGAGTATTGATCAGGCACGATGACTTGACACAACTTATTAGACAAAATGTGCTCAAAGCAAATTCCAAATCGATATAATTAAATCAACATCAATCCAAATCAATCTATATCAAATTACTTAAAGACAGGTACTCAAGTATCGAGCTATAGCTAAGCTGATTCACATATTGAGCAGGTAATAAAATTTGATAGCAGAATTGCTTAAACAATATGAATGATGTAATAAATTTTAATTAGGACGAATAAAATATTATTTCCAGCACACCTTCCGTAAAAGCCTTTTCTGTAGTAATTTTCGTAGATAGTCCAACCAAAGATTAACTAATTTAGACATAAGGGGAATGGCAAAAAAACTATCACCGCCTCATTGAGTTAATCAAGGAGTAGGCTGGCCTACTCCTTGATTATTAAAATTAATTGGTGTTATTGGAGCTTGGGCATTCAAGCTCAACCGTAAATTTAGACTTCTCAAATGTATTCCATGCCTCGGTCGGTGCATCTGTTGCAAATGCCAGCCAGTTAAACAGTGCATCAAAGATGATCCAACCTACTTGTGTTTTTTTCACTTCAAGTGTTTTGGTTAGACATCCGTCTTTTTCACCAGAATAGTGTGATCGTCTTTCCTGGTTAGCTTTTGTGTTACCGCATCCTCTCCAGCTTTTTCACCATCAATCCAGATGGTAGCACCTTGCGTCATACTTTTTACAGATACTTCTTTTTTCGATCCCTGAAACATAACTGCGCAGGATTGTGATGAAAAAGATGCAGCAAAAAGTAATACTACTGCTGTCTTAGTCAGCTTCATAAACAATAAAATTTGGATTGCCGTATCTCCCTGTAAGGCAGAATTGAAAAAAATAGCGTGGGACAATTAGTTTCATCCCGAAGGGTAGGCACTTGGCAGAGCCCGCAGTCCAGAAATCACTAAAGCCCACGCCGTAGCATGAGCGGATAGTATGATTTCTCTAGACTGCGATTGTTAAACTGCCAAGTTTTACCCGTCAAGAAATCAGGCGAAAGCTAATAATTATGCATTGCTGCAATTCTAAAAACAGAAGCTTATATAAATCAAAAGCTTGCGGCTTAACCGACATAGCCTTTTCATGTGTTATAAGATCCGTCAAACGCTTCTAAATAAATAATGGGTGTTCCCTCAGCGAAGGGATGAAGAGTTTAAGTTAAGGACGTAGCCAATCGTTTTGCACTGGATTTTGGGTGTACCATGTAAAAAATCTTATTATCTCTCTTCCTCGTCAACTTTATTTAACTCTCTCCAGATTGCATACCCGGCAAATAAAGCAACCAAATAAGCTGGCCAATATTGTTTTATGTGCAGGAGAAGTCTCTTTTCTGCGCTAGGCGTAAGCTCTTGCTCCAATCTAGATGTAGTCCCAGCATCGACGATGTTATTGAGGATGGGCTGAGCTCTATTTGCCTTTAGTATTTTTTCTTGCATTGAACGAGGAAAGAATTGCTCCTGTAGCGTGATGTTTCTGAACTGCATTGTAATTCGTTTTAAAGATTTATGTCATTTAGAGGTATGGGGAGCAATGAGATTACAGAACGCCTTTAAGTTGATTCAGATAAATCTCTTTTGCTTGCATTACCAATGCGATATCTCTGCATAAAATGTTCGAAGTGATGGCAGGCAGCTCCACCCCATAAAAAAGGCAATCCACTAAGGATTGCCTTTTTTTATTACTGAGGATATTTTTCGCCAATTGCGAAACCGTGATGTAAAGTGAAGATTGCCCAATAAGTTTGCTACCATCTGGAAACCAGCAGCAATTATTTACTTCTTCCCCAGCCAATCCAGTCGTTGCCATTGGCATAGAGCATCAACCCAAGCAACAGTACCATGCCTACTATTTGGGCGTACTCCAAAAACTTCTGGTTGGGTTTGCGGCCGGTAATCATTTCAATCAGGGTAAAGAGTACATGGCCGCCATCGAGAGCTGGAATAGGTAGCAGGTTCATAAATGCCAGCACGATACTAAAGAATGCGGTGATGGTCCAGAACGATTCCCAATCCCAACTGCCAGGAAAAACGTTGCCCATGGCTCTGAAACCACCAACCCCTTTATACGCCTCTGTTTCGGGGCTTAAAATAAGTTTGAACCTGATCGATATACCAGCTCAGTTTATCACCCGCCATGCGAACACCTGCAGGCAGGGCCTCAAAAAATCCGTAATGTTTAACCTGGTATTGAATGATACCTGCTTCCTGCATCGACTCAGGCTTGCCAATGATGCGCAAACCTGCAATGTAACCTGTACTATCGAGCTTTACTTTACTACGGATGGTATCGGCATTGCGCACCAGTGTCAGTTCCACTTCCTTGCGTTTGTTTTGTTCCAGCACTTCGGCTACATCACTTTGAAACGGTGTTGCTTTCCCATTTACAGCCACCACTTTATCGAAACGTTTCCACCCGTATTTGGCAGATACGCCTGTGTCTGCACCAATCATCAGCGGCATGCGAATGGCAATCAACGGTATGTCGCGGCGCTTCTTTTCAACCAGCTTACCAATCAGGTTTTTAGGAAGCGTCAGCGTTTGCTGCTGACCATTTCTTTCAACCGTAGCCGTGCTGCTTAAAATGAGTGTTGGAATAACATCGTAGTAGTTGTAAATATTTTTACCATCCAATGCTACAATCTTATCACCATCTTTAAAACCAAGATCCAGCATCAGGCTGTCTTGTACTTCAATGCCATATTTCAAAGATGAATTGACGATTTTCTTTTCGCCCCATACCATCAGTATGCCGGCGTAAATAATAAAGGCCAGCAATATGTTGACCGTTACCCCGCCAATCATAATAATTAAACGTTGCCAGGCAGGTTTGCTGCGAAACTCCCAAGGCTGGGCGGGCAATGCCAGTTGTTCTTTGTCCATGCTTTCGTCAATCATGCCGGATATTTTCACATAGCCCCCTAATGGCAGCCAGCCAATACCGTACACGGTATCGCCTACTTGTTTTTTAAACAAGGAAAACCAGGGGTCAAAAAACAAAAAGAAACGCTCAACCCGGCAGCCAAACCAACGTGCCGTAATGTAATGCCCAAATTCGTGCAGGATAACGAGGATAGACAACGACAGCAACAGCTGCGCCACTTTTACACCTACCACCCCCCACTCTATTGCCAAAAAAATCATGGATGAATACTTAAATAAAATGATGGAAACAAAATCCGAATCGATATATAGCTATGCAAACAAATACATTATTCGCCAGTAGCAAAACATATTTTGGTAAACGAAGGTTTACAAATGGATGAGCGAAGCGGCAAACTCCCGGGCCGCTGCATCCGATTCATAATAATCATCTAGGGTTGGTTTTTCAATAAAGGTGATCTTTTGCATGGCCTGTTCTACCACCGCCATCATATCGAGAAAGCCAATGCGGTTGCGCAAAAATGCCCACACCGCTATTTCATTGGCTGCGTTCATGATGCAAGGTAGGTTGCCACCTTTTTGCAACGCTTCAATGGCCAGTGCCAAATTGCGGAAGGTGCGCAGGTCGGGCTCTTCAAAACTCAGCTGCTCACAGCGGCGGAAGTCCAGCCTTGGAAAATCGTTCTTTATTCTTTCCGGGAAAGCCATGGCATACTGAATGGGTAATTTCATATCGGGCAAACCCATTTGCGCCTTGATGCTACCATCTTCAAACTGCACCATGCTGTGAATGATGCTCTGCGGATGAATCACCACTTCTATCTGCGAAGCTTTTAATCCAAACAACCATTTGGCTTCAATCATCTCCAGCCCTTTGTTCATCAGTGTAGCACTGTCGATGGTGATTTTGGCGCCCATGCTCCAGTTGGGATGCTGCAAAGCATGGTCCCTTTTTACATTCACCAAAAAGTTGGGCTTTTTACCCCTGAACGGACCACCGCTGGCGGTGAGAATGATGCGTTCAATGGGATTGCGCATTTCGCCCACCAGGCATTGAAAAATTGCAGAGTGTTCACTATCCACTGGTAATATGGGCGCCTTGTGTTCAGCCGCTTTTTGCATCACAATATCACCTGCCACTACCAGTGTTTCCTTATTGGCCAAGCCAATAGCTTTACCCATTTCTACCGCTTGCAAAGTAGGCTTCAAACCCGCATAGCCTACAATGCTGGCCAGCATCATGTCGTAGCAATCCATGGCGGCTGCTTCTACCAATGCCTGCTCACCGGCAAACACTTTTACATGTGTGCCTGCCAAGGCTTCTTTTACATAGGCATACTTGCTTTCATCGCCAATCACCACCACATTGGGGTCAAATGCTTTGGCTTGCTCAATCAGTAAATCGGCATTGGTTTGTGCCGTTAATATTTCTGCTGAAAATTTTTCAGGGTTGGCTTTAATCACATCCAGGGCCTGTGTACCAATAGAACCCGTTCGATCCGAATATGGCGATACGTTTTTGCATCAGTGCGTTGCGCTTTCTTTTAGTTAAGTGCTGTTGTTAAATGGCCGGCGATGACAACCGTTTGTCTACAAACGCTGTTAACCCTTCCGCCAGTTTGCGGTCGTTGCTCAGGCGGGGCACTTTATTTTGCCCACCCAGCTTACCTATTGATTTCATGTATTGCACAAATCCCTGTGGTTGAAGAATGCTGAGTTGCAGGCGCTTCAAAATGTTGCCGGCAATCAAATCATCGTAATATACATTGCGTTGCCGCAGGGCATTGTCCAAATCTGTTACAAATGCTTCCATGTTATCTGGCGTTTTTTCAAACTCCACCAACCACTCATGATAGCTCTGCCCATCGCCGCTGGCAATGTAAGGCGCCACGGTAAACTCTACTACACTGGCGTTGTGTTGCTTACAGGCATCCAGCATGGCAGCTTCTACCTCCTCACCAATCACATGTTCGCCAAAGGCGCTGATGAAATGTTTGGTACGACCAGTAACCACTATTCGATAAGGATTGAGCGATACAAAACGAATGGTGTCACCAATATTGTATCCCCACAATCCGGCATTGCTATTGATGATGATTGCATATTGTTCGCCAAGCTTCACTTCAGCCAACGACAAACGGGTTGGATGCTCATTGAAAATTTCTGCAGCCGGCACAAATTCAAAATAGATACCGCTGTTGGTGTTTAGCAGCAAGCCTTCGTGTTTCATGCTGTCCTGAAAAGCAAAGAAACCTTCACTGGCAGGAAACAACTCGATGGTATCCACGGGCCGGCCAACACTCGCAAACAATTTTGCTTTATAAGGTTCAAAGTTGACACCACCCTGCACCAATACGCTCAGGTTGGGAAACAACTCACCCACCGGTTTACCACTCTTTTCAATCAGGCGGTCAAAATACATTTGCATCCACGGTGGTATACCGCTTATCAGCGTCATGTTTTGCTGAATGGTTTCAGCAACTATTTTGTCGAGCTTGGTTTCCCAATCTTCAATGCAGTTGGTTTCGTAGCTGGGTAGTTGATTGGTGCGCAGGTACTTGGGTACATGGTGATTGACGATGCCGCTCAACCTGCCGGTGGGAACATCGCCCACCCGCTCCAGCTCAGGGCTGCCGCTCAAAAAAATCATTTTGCCACCGGCAAAAGCATAATTCCCCGTGTCGGCCATATAGCTCAGCAGGGCATTGCGGGCCGTATTAATGTGATTGGGAATAGAATCTTTGGTGATGGGGATGTATTTGGTGCCGCTGGTGGTGCCACTGGTTTTGGCAAAATAAATGGGGCGCCCTTTCCACAGCACGTTGTGGCGACCCTCTTTTACCTTTTGAATGTAAGGTTTGAGGGCTTCATAATCGCGGATGGGAATGGCCTGTCTAAACTCTTGCAGGTTGCTAACCGATTGAATATGATGGTCTTTACCAAATTCTGTATTGCGTAAAACAGCCAGCAATTCTTTCCAGATGCGCTCCCTGATCGGCCACAGCATTCTCCCTCGACCGCTCTATTTGTTTATTGATGTAACCCGCAAAGGGCCGGGCAAGCAGCGACTTCAGATTCATGTAAAGCTGGATTTGCGGGGCTTTGAGGCCTTATTTTTGTGCTGATAAGTACTTGTTTTCCCCGTTGAAATGAATAACACGGGCAAATTACGGCACATAGTGGGTAGAAATTCTGCCTTTTTTATAAAATTTTTGTTGTAGTTGTGGGCAAAGTCCCTACTTTTGCGTCCCTAAATTTTGAGTGATTATGTTCGCAGTTGTAAAAATAGCCGGTCAGCAATTTAAAGTGCAGGAAGGACAAAATCTGTACGTGCCTCATCTGGAAGGTAACGCCGGAGACAAGGTAGAATTGAACGAAGTATTGCTGGTAGACCGCGATGGTACAATCGAAGCCGGTGCCTCAGTTAAATCAACTGTGAAGGCCGAAATTGTAAACGCATTGGTACAAGGTGATAAAGTAATCGCCTTCAAAATGAAAAGACGCAAAGGCTTCCGCAAGAAGCATGGTCATCGTACGCATTACACTCAAATTAAAATTGAAAGCATTGCATAATTGCATGCTGTCTTTTTTTCGAATCAACTAAAAAACACTTCCTGTTATGGCACATAAGAAAGGTGAAGGCTCGGTAAAAAACGGTCGCGACTCACAAAGCAAACGCCTCGGTGTAAAAATTTATGGTGGCCAGCCTGCTATCTCAGGCAACATCATTGTTCGTCAGCGTGGTACTGTTTATCATCCTGGTAAAAACGTAAGTCTTGGTAAAGACTTTACCATTTTTGCAACTGCAGATGGCGTTGTAGAATTTAAGAAAGGAAAAGAAAACAGAACCTTTGTTTCAATCGTTACTGCATAAGATTTTACACAATAGGTTTTTATAAAAGGATGGTGTTATGCACCATCCTTTTTATTTGGTGGATATTGAGTTAATAAAATCATTTGGATAAAAAAAATTCTCGTTATTTTTACTAAGCATTATTTACTAACCATTAAATTGAAAAACATGGCAACTGCTAAAAAAGCTGCAGCTAAGAAAGCTGTAAAAAAAGCTGCTCCTAAAAAAGCTGCCGCCCCTAAGAAGGCTGCTGCAAAAAAAGCTGCTCCTAAAAAAGCTGCCGCCCCTAAGAAGGCTGCTGCAAAAAAAGCTGCTCCTAAAAAAGCTGCCGCTAAGAAAGCTGCTCCTAAGAAGGCTGCTGCAAAGAAAGCTGCTCCTAAAAAAGCCGCCGCTAAGAAAGCTGCTCCTAAGAAAGCCGCTGCAAAAAAAGCCGCTCCTAAGAAAGCTGCTAAGAAGTAATTCTTCAGCACTTTTATTACGATCTAAAGTCCTGCTCAACAGCAGGACTTTTTTATTTTGTGCTGCTCAACTTCTATCATCTTTGCTGCATGGATAATTATCAGATAGCCGACACATTTGCGCTTCTTGCCAAAATAATGGACATACATGGCGAGAATAGTTTTAAGACAAAAACCTACGCCAATGCGGCTTTTCAGATAGAAAAGCTACCCATGCAACTGGCCGATATGGATGCTGTTAGCATTGCTGCACAAAAAGGCATTGGTGCTGCTACTGCCCAAAAAATAGCAGAGTTATTGCAAACTGGTTCCTTGAGTATCCTCAATGAATACATTGCAAAAACGCCATCAGGCGTAATAGAAATGCTCAGCATCAAAGGACTGGGGCCAAAGAAAATTCATACTGTTTGGAAAGAGATGGGCATCGAAACAATTGGCGAATTGGAATATGCCTGCAACGAAAACAGATTGACGCTGTACAAAGGCTTTGGCGAAAAAACACAACACAATGTAGCCGAGGCCATTCGCTTTTACCTCAACCAACAAGGCTGGTTTTTATTTCAGCAAGCAGCCGAAATAGCACAGCAGTTTTTGCAACTACTACAAACACAGTTACCTAATTATAGCACCGTCATCACCGGTAGTCTTCGCCGGCAAATGGAAACAGTAGATAGCATCGACCTGCTTACCACTGCTGATGCGGAAGATGTAATGCAGTTGTTACAACCACTCGATGCATTAACCTTGACAGAAGAACAGCCCAGTGGATTGCGCTATCAAATCAGCAACGGACCACAACTGGTTATTCATACAACCAGCACCGACACATGGGGCCATGCTTTGCTCACTACCACAGGTCCAGATGCATTTTGCAATAGCATTCTTGCATCACTCACCTCCACCAACTTTGCCACAGAAGAAGCTTTATTTACCGCCGCTCAACAAGCATTTGTATTACCAGCCTTTCGTGATTTACCACAGGATGTATTAAATACTACAGCAATAATCGGTAGTGAAGATCTCATACAACCGAATGACATCAAAGGCATCATTCACTCACACAGTGTATGGAGCGATGGCAGCAACAGCATCCGGGAGATGGCAGAAGCCGCCAAAGCCCAAGGCCTCGAATACCTGGTTATTAGTGACCACAGCAAATCGGCCGGCTATGCCAATGGGCTGAATGAGGAACGCATCATGCAACAACATGCTGAGATTGACCTGCTGAACAAACAACTGGCACCTTTCAAAATTTTCAAGAGCATTGAATGCGATATACTGAACGACGGTTCACTGGATTACAGCGACGCTGTGCTCAACAGTTTTGACCTTGTGATTGCTTCTGTACATAGCAATTTGAAAATGACCGAAGAGAAAGCCATGCAGCGATTGCTGACTGCCATTGCGCATCCCGCAACTACCATTCTCGGCCACATGACGGGCCGATTGTTGCTCAGCCGTGCAGGCTATCCTGTGAACTACGATGCCATTATTGAAGCTTGTGCCAAACACCATGTGTGCATAGAACTCAATGCCCACCCACGACGGCTGGACATTGACTGGCGTTGGATTCCGGCGGCAGTTGATAAGGGCGTACTCATATCCATCAACCCCGACGCACATGCCGTAGAAGGCTTTGCAGATACACGGTATGGCGTACTCGCTGCGCAAAAAGGCATGCTGCGCAAACAGCAAAACCTGAGCAGCTTTACGCTACAGGCATTCGAAGAATTTTTGCAGCAAAACAGAGCAGCGAAAACATTAGCCGGCTAAAGGCAGTTCCACATAAAATGCAGTACCTGTACCATCGGGCTGGTATTTGGTTTTGAACCAAATATTACCTCCGGCTTTTTCTACTATGGCTTTGCAAATAGCCAGCCCCAAGCCAGTGCCACTACTTTTGGTGGTAAAGTTCGGCATGAAAATACGGGCCTGTACATCTGCAGCAATACCCGGACCGTTATCTGCTACTTCCAGCAAAATTTTATCGCCCCGCAATGATTCGGTGATGCTTACATGCACCGCATAATTACCTCCTGCCGACTCCGAAGCATTTTGCAGCAAATTGGTAAACAAGCGGTTCATCTGCGTTTTATCGGCATTGATAACAACAGGAATTTCGATAGGCTCCCACGATACGGAAAGATTGTCTTGAATTTCGTATAACAACACCAAATCTTTCAGCACGGCATGCAAATCGAACTCGGTAGCTTTTACCTGACCAATATTGGCAAACTGCGAAAACTCGAATGCAATCTTTGCCAGGTGATCAATCTGACTCACCAGGTTGGTAGCCACCCGTTCAGAAATCTGTGGTACATCGGCACTTTTTTCTTTGATGGCTTTTTGCAAAAACTGCAGGCTCAGCTTCATGGGTGTTAGTGGATTCTTGATTTCATGCGCCACCTGCCGGGCCATTTCCCGCCAGGCCAGTTCCCTTTCATTTTGCGCAAGCCTGGCAGCACTCGACTCCAGCTGATCCACCATTTTATTATACTGCTCTACCAGTGTACCAATTTCATTTTTACCACTCCATTCAATGCGTTCATTCTTTTCTGAGAGTCTAATTTGATTCATTCTGTCGGAAATGATAGCAAACGAACGGGTGATGCTGCCACTAATCAACAACGCTAAACCACCGGAAATGAGAAATACAAAAGCAATGATGTTGATGAGGATAACCACGAAGTTGGATATCTCTTGCTTCAATTCATTTTGCGTAGCGAAGTAAGGAATCTGTAAATACCCCATCAAGTTGCCATACGAGTTGCGTATAGGTTGATAAATACTGCTGTACTCCAGATTGCCAATGGTTTCGTTGTGTAAATGGCGATGCACCTGTCCACGGGTCAGCTGATAATACACATCCGGATTCATGCGTTCGCTGATGACTTCTTTTACAAACAAAATATTTTGAGTGCTCGAAATAAGTACGCCGGCCGCATCATACAAACTCACATCCACATCAAGGTTTTCGCTGATTTGCATGAGCGGTCCCGCTACTATATTTTGCTGTCCGGCAGGATCATAACTTAAAATATCTCCTGGCAATTGCTGCGACAATTCTGCAGAAACAGAAGCAGCACTTTTTGCCAATCGTTCTTCATTCGTTTTGGTATACTGATTGATGAAGAAACTAATGGTGATGTAAGCAACAATAATGAATGACAAACCAAGGATGGCAATAATTGTCAACCGGATTTGCGCCTGTATGGTGAGCACCACCGGCCGGAAAACCTGTACAAAAAATACTTTGTTTTGAAGAAAGGCACCAACAGCTCTCAGCACTATAAAGAGCACCAGAAAAGCGCCAAACATATATGCCACCAGCGACACCAGGCCAATCCACACATTGCGCTGACCCGCAACTGCCAATATAGAATTGGTGCCGGCATTCATCCATGTTTCATAGGCGTCTGTTTTTTCCTGCAACCAAACAGATTGCTGCTGCGGCCCTTTGGCAGGCAATACCGACGGGAATGGATAATTGCGATACTGATCAATCAGCTGATTGTTTTTGTACCACGCATAACTAAAGCCCGGCGGCAAATCCACTGCAAAATCTTGTATCTGCCTAAACAGCTCTGGCGCCAGCATGGCATTACGTATCACCTCCGAACGGGTGACCACAAATACGTGTCCGGTATTTTCCGTACTGTTGGCAGAAGTCACATCAAATGTCATGATGTAACCGAAGCGATCGAAGGCTTCTTCAAAAGATGCCACCCAAGGATAGCCCTCTTCCTTTTTGTTGTTTTGAAACAACGTGAGCAACGATTCAAATGACTCTGGTCCTGGGTTATTGACCGGCTGCCGGCTGCCATCGAAAAAATAAAAGCGGGTATCAAATTTTTCAAGGTAGCCACTAAAATATTTTTTGGCGAGTGAATCGCGGATGCTACTACTGCTGGCCGAATCCTTGCACTGCTCAATGATGCTGCTCCAGTCTAACCGACGTATACCGCCGGATGCAAAACGTACCAAATAATCGCTGGTTTCATCATTTTGCATCAGCAATGATTTGCCAATTTCATTGAGCCGGTTGCGCAAACGCTCTGCCGACAAATTGCTGAGCAATACACCCACCGACAACGAATACACAAACAACCATGTAACAATGCGAACCGTAGACAGCGGAAAGGCCGGCTTTGGATAACGGCATATAAACCATGCAAACACCATGAGCCATAGCATGGAAAACAGCAACTGAATTTTGAATTGTAAAAACCAGCCAACAGACAACGTGAGCAATCCACCAGCAAGAATGGCCAGCAACACAAAGCGAATATTACCCGCGGTAATGAACAACAAACTGCGGGCAAAAAAACGGGCCAGCATAAGATGAGCCAGCAGCATGAGAAACAATACCAGAAACGCCAGCACCGTGGTATAATCGAGGCTAAAGAAATTGTTGAAGTCGAACGCCACTGCACTACTCAGGTATAACGAGCACAGCTTTTCGACAACAGCAAAATGAATGGCAATCGTTGCCGCTACAAGAATGACTGCGATGAGTGCCTTCAGCTTGTAATTCAATCCTGTAAGTAGTTGCCCTACTTTTTGCGACTGTAGTGTTAGAAAAATGCCCAGCCAAAAAACGAAGAGTGAGTTTTGCAATAACTCCAACAAGCCTGCAGGAGGCAAAGACAGTGTCTCACTTTTTTCGAGCCACGAAAATTGATCGAGATTAATTGGAATGCCCGTGTAGCGGATGCTGTACCAAAGCCCGACAAAACAAGCTGCAAAAAAGAGAAGCCCAGCAGCGCTTTGTCTTGCTGAATGATGGCCGATGCAATGCGGCTCACCAGCATAATGAGCATGCCCATGGTAATGAGCTGCACCAACAAGGTTGCCACAGAAAAATATTTCAGCGGTTCGTTAAGTGCTGGCTGCAAATAAAACAAAGGCTCGTTTTTCACATTCACAACTTCATACGCTGTGGGCGTAACGCTAAAGAGCAAACGGCCATCCATGGGTTTGAAACCAGGAAAGCCTTTGTGCAAACGGGCATTGTCGATAAAGTATTCGCGGTACAATAAAATGAGCCCAACTACTTCTATGTCTGTATTGTCGAGCTGAATACGTTTGCGCAGCACTTCATAATACCCATTGCCATACCGCAGCAGCTTGCCCGTTTCTGCCACTTGTGGTACCCATTGCGGTGGCTCTACCTGATTGGTACTCCAATAAAATGGTCGGGCATTCAGCTGATTGCTTTTGTATAAAAACAAATAGAATGGCTGCTCTTCGATGGTTTGCGTTTGCTGCAGCGAGTAGCGGCCGTTACTGATTTGCTGCAGCAACTGCTGCTCTTCACTCACAAATTCAAAAAACGTTTCTTCCTTTTCTTTCAGGCCTTCCTGATAGTTGGCCGTCAACGATTCGTAGCTGGCATACTTCAACCAATACCGGTCGATGATGACAGACAACGAGTATAGCCAGCAAGCAGCCAGCAATACCAGCAAATACGGAAATACGGTTTGAAGTTTGTTTTTCAAGGCGAAGGGTTACTGCTTTTTGATGTCATTCCAAAGGGCATCCATTTCCTGCAAACTCATGTTTTCTAATGAAAGGTTTCGCTCCTTGGCCATTACTTCCATTTGCATAAAACGGGATTTGAATTTGCGGTTGGTACGCTCTAATGCCAGCTCCGGATCTACCTGCAAAAACCTTGCATAATTTACCAGGCTAAACAGCAGGTCGCCAAATTCTTCTTCCACTTTTTCCTGCACTCCCAGTGTTTCTGCCTCTTTCAGCTCAGCGGTTTCTTCTTCTACTTTTTTCCACACATCGGCCTTGTGCTCCCACTCAAACCCAATCTTGCGGGCTTTCTCCTGCATACGCCAGGCTTTTACCATGGCAGGCAATCCATTGGGCACACCCGCCAGCACCGAAGTTTTACCCTCTTTCAATTTCAGTTTTTCCCAATTGGCTTTTACCTCTTCTTCATCAGCTACCTGTACATCGCCGTAAATATGCGGATGACGACTGATGAGCTTTTCACAAATCTGATCAATCACTTCATCCATCGTAAACTGCTGCTGCTCTTTGCCAATGCGGGCATAGAAAGCCATGTGCAGCAACAGGTCGCCAATTTCTTCCCGAATCCCTTTCCAGTCTTGCTCTACCACGGCATCGGCCAGTTCGTACATTTCTTCAATGGTAAGTGGCCGCAGGGTTTCAATGGTTTGCTTTTTTATCCCACGGGCATTGTTCCCGCAGTTCGTCCATTATGCGCAAGAGTCGTTCAAATCGTTCGCCGGTTGTCATGCTAAAATCAGTTATGCTTGAAGAAGAGAATTGATCACAAATATGGTACTCAATATTCCGAATAGCAGAAAAGTGAGGATGAGTAGTATAAAAAACTTAAACAATGTTTTGCCTCGTGACTGACCGAAGAAAACCCGTAAACTTTTGTAGTTGTAATACAACATATACACAAACACCAAAAACATAAGGAATGCACCAACTGCCATTGCATGCACGAGACTGGCCAGGTACGGCAGCAAGCAGGTAAAGCAAAATAAGGATGTACATGGCTACATACAGATGTATCACCAAAATACCATGGTGCACATAATGGGTGCGCCGCTGGCGGATGTACAGCAACGAAATAAACAAAGCGATGAAGGGCAAAGACACAAACATCATCTTCGGTAGCGAGTGAAGAAACTTATCACTCACCGATTTGATGACTGCCTTTTTGTTGTACATAAATTTGGCATTCAGCTGTATTAGTTTATGTGCAGCAAACTGCCTGAACCATCCATCTTGCTGTTGCTTTGGCAATGATGCCTGAATGGAATCATAAGCAGCCACGTTGTTAGGCAATCCATTCCACCCAAACAGTTGTGATTTAAACTCATTTTGTTGCATGCTCTTCAAAATGCCCTGCCGAACACTATCTGGCAATGTTGGATCTTTTTCAATCACCTGCATGTCTTCCAAAAAAACAATGGCCGTATCTGTTGTTCTTACAGAATCTGCCAATATCCTGCGCTGCATGCTGTCGGTAGCACTTGCCATTCTGGCTATTAAAGACTGCCGGTAAGCAGGCACTGTTTTGTCATCCCACTTTATCAGTTCATTTTCTCTGTCGAGGCTAAAGAAAATGAAGAAAAAAACCGCTGAGGTAAAGACATACATTTTAATGGGGTCGAGGTAGCTGGCCCTTCTGCCCCGCTGAAACTCCAGCGATAAAAAGCCCGGTTTCAGCAGCAGGAATTTTAGGGTGCTGAAAAACTTACCATCGAAGTGAGTGATGTCGTATACAAAATGTGTAACAAGACCAAGAAAGGTTTCGTTGGTTTCGAGATTTTGCTGGCCGCAAATATGACAAAAGCGGCCTTGCAACTCTGCACCACAATTGAGGCAGTCGGTTTCTTTGCGAAGTTTGGCGTGGGACACGGTGGTTGTTTTGAACGCCGTAAAATACTACAAAAGGCTGCACAGCCATGGTGGATTAATTAACACTGCTACTGCGGCTGAAGCCCGCTAATTTTGGCGAAACAATGAAACACATGTGGATTCGGAAAAGCCTGCTGCTCTTGGGTACTATACTGACTACACAAGCAGGGGCGCAGTTTTATTATCAGGATGTATTGCAGGTGGCCAAAACATCGGCACAGTTTGCACAGCTGAAGCAGCACAACGTTCGCCAGATTACGGCCAGCAGTTTTGATGCCGATGGCAGTCCCTCCGCCAACTTTGTCTTGTTTCAGCAAGTAAATGCCGCTCAGCAAACACTTACCACCACTTCCAAATCGGATTACACCAACAGCTCCGTACTTACCAGTTATTATGACGCCTCCAACAGGCTGATAAAAACGGTGGATGAATCGGGTACGCTGCGTAGCGAAACTCAATATCAGTACAACGAGCAAGGGCAACTGCTGCTCATGAGCATTCTCACCAACGATTCTTTGCAACAGTTCAGCGTAACCGAAACACATCTGTACAGCTACGATAGTAAAGGAATGCCAACGACCATGCTCCGGATTAAAAACAATAGCGACACGACCAAAGTGATTTTTATAGCCGACGAAACAACCGGCAAACCCGGCGAGGAGCAATGGTGGAAAGGCAATCGAAAAATTGAAACCTGGTTTTACTATTACAACGAGCAACAACAGCTTACCGACATTGCACGACCCAATAAAAAAGCCGGCAGAATATTGCCTGATCTCATATTTGAATACGATGCTGCAGGTCGAATCAGCCAGCAAACCAGTGTACAATCCGGCAGCAACATGTACCGCATTTGGCGCTATGTGTACGATGCCCGTGGTCTTAAGTTGAAAGAAGGCGTATTCAACAAATACAAAGAACCGGAAGGAAGGATTGAGTATAGCTATCAGTAAAATATAACCTCATAAAAAAGGCCGGAATATCCAGCCTTTTTTATGAGGAATCGTGTTTCTAAGATTGAGTTTCATCTTTCTTCTCTGTATTTTCCTCACCCTCTGTTGCATCGCCGGCTACCGTATCGTTTGATGCCGTTTCTGCTTGTGCATCCGCTACTTCATTGGAACTCTCTTCCGTTTGCGGGGTAAACTCGTCTTCTTCTTTCTTACGCCCAAACACAAACTTTTTTAAGCCTGCCCACAAAGCAACAGCGCCAATTACAATCAACTTCCAGCCTTTTGCCAACAGTGCCAGAATACCTGCTTTTGCCAGCACTTTACCTGCCACCAAGCCACCTACAGTTACCGCTGCAACCTCATCTATATCAGGATTAAAATCGCTGTACTTATTGCCAGATGCAAACTCCGGCATGGCCAAAATAGCAGTAATATTTTGCTGCACATCTTTCAAATGATACATACCTGCTACTGCATTCATCGAAAGAACACCTTTGCGGCCAAGCACTCGTACATCATAATTGAGTGTGTGCTCCCCGTTATCGCCAAATGCAATTTCTTTTGCCCAATGCATTACTTTTTTGTCTGCATCATAAAATGGCTTGGCAGCCCATCCAACCAAATGCAGTTTTTCGTATCCTGCAGCTACCCTTTCTTTATTTTCATCAACTTCAGCGGTTTGCCAGTCTTTCATCAAATCATCGTAATCGATATCTGCTGCATCATCATCCTTTACATAACCCATAGCATCAAAGCTGATGATAAATGCAAAGGCACTGTCATCCAACGGCGAATACTGTGCAGGCAAGAGCATGCCCAACACATCATCTTGAGGAGGATTTCCCCAAATTTCACTAATTACGTATTTGGCCTGAGCAGCGCCCAAAAACTTGAAAGACTTGGGAACATTCAAAACAATGTCGCCATCCTGCAACGTCACTTTGCCATCTTCGTACTTTAAGGTTTTTTCTAGTGAATCGAGCATTTGCATATATGCCACCACTGCAGTTGCTAATGAGTCAGCTTTGGTATCTGCTGCCTGTTTTTCCTTTTTCCCTTTTTCAGCAATGCCAGCAACAGATACCAGCATCAGGAAAACGCTTACAAATAGATGTTTCATATTAGTTGGTTGTAACATAAAATAACGGCAACTTCTTTACGCAACATCACTTGCTTGTATTGATGTGCATAAAAAAAGTGGCACAGCCTTACGGTTGTGCCACTATCGTATAATGAATGTATTCTTTTAAATATCGATGGCTTCGCCATAAGCCACAGCCGTCGCTTCTTTCAGTGCTTCGCTCATGGTGGGGTGCGGATGCACAGCATTCAGAATTTCATGCGCAGTTGTTTCCAACTTACGGGCAGTTACCGCTTCTGCAATCATTTCTGTAACGTTGGCACCAATCATGTGGCAACCCAAAAACTCACCATACTTGGCGTCGTAAATCACTTTTACAAAACCTTCTGTAGCACCGGCGGCGCTGGCTTTACCACTCGCCATAAAAGGAAACTTACCCACTTTTACTTCGTAGCCTGCTTCTTTAGCCTTGGCTTCGGTGTAGCCTACCGAAGCAATTTCGGGAGTGCAATAGGTACAACCAGGAATGTTGTTGTAATCGATGGCTTCAGGCTTGTGACCGGCCAGGTGCTCGGCCGCGTTAATGCCTTCTTTGCTGGCCACGTGTGCCAGGGCTTGTCCGGGGGTACAGTCGCCAATGGCGTATACACCGGGCACAGAAGTTTGCTGATACTGGTCCACAATGATTTTACCCTTATCGGTTTTTACACCAATGGTTTCGAGGCCAATGCCTTCGATATTGGCTACCACACCAACAGCACTCAGCATGATATCGGCTTCGAGGGTGATTTCGCCATCCTTGGTTTTTACCGTGGCTTTTACACCGGCACCAGTGGTATCTACCTTAGTTACTTCGGCATTGGTCATAATGTCGATGCCGCTCTTCTTGTATTGCTTTTCCAGTTCTTTCGAAATGTCTTCGTCTTCCACCGGTACAATGCGGGGCAAAAATTCTACGATGGTTACTTTGGTACCCATGCTGTTGTAGAAGTAAGCAAACTCAACGCCAATGGCGCCGCTACCTACTACAATCATGCTCTTGGGTTGCTCAGGCAGCACCATGGCTTCGCGGTAACCAATAATCTTTTTGCCGTCTACAGGCATGCTGGGCAGCTGGCGGGCACGACCGCCGGTAGCAATCACAATGTTCTTGGCTTCTACCACCTGCTTGCTGCCATCGGCTGCAGTTACTTCAATTTTATTGGCGGCTACCAGTTTGCCAAAGCCCATGATCACATCGATCTTGTTCTTCTTCATCAAAAAGGTAACGCCCTTGCTCATTTTATCGGCCACGCCGCGGCTGCGTTTTACCACAGCACCAAAGTCGTGGGTACCGCTGGCATTGATGCCATAGGTTTGGGCATGCTTCAGGTACTCATACACCTGTGCACTCTTCAGCAGCGCCTTAGTAGGAATACAACCCCAGTTGAGGCAAATGCCGCCCAGGCTTTCCTTTTCGATAATGGCTACTTTTTTACCCAGCTGCGAAGCACGGATAGCAAGCAGGATAACCGCCGGGGCCACTGCCCAATACAATTACGTCGTACGACATGATCGGAAGATATTTTGATTAGAATGATGGATTATTTGAAAACGCTGCGAAGCTAAGGCAAACCAACGGATTAAGCCCCCTGCCCCTGCTGGTATTGGCGATTTGTTTAGCCTTATCCACCCTTTACGCAGCATTTACAAGAATACTTTGCGTAAATACTACACATTGCCAGCCCAGTGCTTACATTTGCTACACGATTCTTTCAACCTTGCCAACATGACTACCATTCATTTTTACCTGCGGTTCCGTAGCACTTATGGCCAAACCTTTTTTGTATCAGGAAACATTCCTGAACTTGGTAATGGCGACCCGCAGCAGCCCATGCCCATTCATTACCTCAACGATGATTTGTGGCACCATAGCATTGATGTGGCCGACGATACCCCGGCATTTACCTACAAATACATATTGCGCAACAGCGATGGCTACGAAAGCATAGAGTGGCCTACCGACCGCAGCATTGATGTGGCCAAACTCAAATCGCCCGAAATACAGGTGATAGACCAATGGAACTATGCCGGTGAATTTGAAAATGCTTTTTACACACAGCCATTTACCCAAACCTTGTTTGAGTATGCAGGTGAAAAAGTAAAGGCAGGTAGCAGCAAGGGCGTCAACCACATTTTTAAAGTAAAGGCACCCCTGCTCGGTAAAGATGAAACCATTTGCCTGCTGGGCAGTGATGCCGCTCTGGGCAGCTGGAACGAAGCCGATTGCGTGGTGATGCGCAAGGAAGGCAACTGGTACACTGCTGGCCTCAACCTGAGCAAAGCACAGTTTCCCATTGCATACAAATACGGTGTGTACAACACCGCCAGCAAGCAGTTTGTACGCTACGAAGACGGCAGCAACCGCATGCTGTATGGCATGGTGAAAAAGCAATTGGTGATGTTACACGATGGCTTTGCCGCTTTGCCCAACAATACATTTAAAGGTGCTGGTGTAGCCATTCCGGTATTTAGCCTGCGAAGTGAAAACGGCTTGGGTGTGGGCGAATTTACCGACATACCACAGTTGGCCGACTGGTGTAAGCAGGTGGGTATGAAGCTTGTTCAGCTGCTGCCCCTCAACGATACATCGGCCACGGGCACCTGGACAGACAGCTACCCATACGCAGCTATTTCAGCCTTTGCCTTGCATCCGCAGTACATCAATCTGGAAAAAGTTGCGGGTAAAAAACACTCTGCTTTGCTGAAAGGATTGGACGAAGCCAAAGCCCGCCTGAATGCTCAGCAAGATATAGACTACGAAGCAGTGATGCAGCTGAAGTGGCAATACCTGAAAGACTTATACGAAGCACAAAAAGACAGCTGGCAAAACGACGCTGCCTATCAGGAATACTTTGCACAAAACAAGCATTGGCTGGAACCCTACGCAGCTTTTTGCTACCTGCGGGATAAATACAATACCACCGAATTTCATACCTGGAAAACGCATAGCAGCTACGATGCAAAAAATGTAGCCAAGCTGTTGAGCCCCAAAGCCAAGTCGTACGATGCCGTAGCCATTCACCTGTTTGTACAATGGCATTTGCACCTGCAACTGAAAGCTGCCGTGGATTATGCTCATGCTCAAGGCCTGATAGTAAAAGGCGATATTCCTATTGGCATTTACCGCCACAGCTGCGATGCGTGGACGCAACCCGAACTGTACAACATGGATGCCCAAGCCGGTGCCCCACCCGACGACTTTGCGGTGAAGGGTCAGAACTGGGGCTTTCCCACTTACAACTGGCAGCGTATGCAAGCCGATGGTTTTGCCTGGTGGAAGCAGCGCTTTGAACAAATGAGCCTGTATTTCGATGCTTTCCGCATTGACCATATTCTTGGTTTCTTCCGCATCTGGAGCATACCAATGGATGCTGTAGAAGGTATACTGGGTCGCTTTGTGCCCTGCTTGCCCGTGCACATCGACGAGTTTGCACAAAAAGGCATCTGGTTTGACTACAACCGCTACTGCCAGCCCTTCATCAACGAACAGTTGGTGAACGAATGGTTTGGTGACAAAGCCGAATGGGTCAAAGAAACTTTCCTCGAAGACATTGGCTGGGGAAGCTTCCGCATGAAGGATGCCTTTGCTACACAACGCAAAGTGGAAGCCTGGTTTACCGAGCATTTTGAAGTAGAAGAATGGATAAAGCTGAAGCTGTACGATTGCATCAGCAATGTGATATTGATAGAAGAACCCGGCAGCAACGGCACTCAATTCCATTTCCGTATTGGCATGGAAGGCACCAGCAGCTACCAGTGGTTGAATGAGCATGTACGCCGCCAACTGAGTGAGTTGTACGTGAATTATTTCTTCCGCAGGCAAAATGATTTCTGGCGCCAGCAAGCCATGCAAAAATTGCCGGCCCTCAAAGCCAGCACCAACATGCTGATTTGTGGCGAAGACCTGGGCATGGTGCCCGATTGTGTACCCGGTGTAATGAAAGACCTTGGCTTTTTAAGTCTGGAAATTCAACGCATGCCGAAGGATCCAACGAAACAGTTTTTCCACCCCGGCGATGCCCCATATTTGAGCGTAGTAACGCCTAGTACCCACGACATGAGTACCGTACGTGGCTGGTGGGAAGAAAGCCGGGAAACCACTCAGCGTTTTTACAACGAGCAACTGGGCCAGTGGGGAGAAGCACCATTCTATTGTGAACCATGGATCAACCGGGCCATCATTACACAACATGTGTACAGCCCTGCCATGTGGAGCATTTTTCAACTGCAGGATTTGCTGGGCAGCAGTGCCGAACTGCGCCGCACCGACCCCCATGCAGAACGGATCAATGTACCGGCCAACCCCAAGCATTACTGGCGCTACCGAATGCACCTTACGCTCAGTGAGCTGCAATCCGCCAGCACGTTCAATACCGACATTCACGGCTTACTGCAAAGCAGTGGCCGCTGCGCATAATTGAGTTTTTGATGGGTAACAATCGTCTCCGGAGCCTATGGCTTCGGAGATTTTTTTGTGTGTACTATCGGGTATGGTTTACTTTTAAAACAGAAGCCTGCTGCCATGCGTATTTCCGCATTTTTATTCATCCTGTTTGTTTTCACCATTAGCTGGTGGAGCATTTCAGGCTGCAGCAAAGAATACAGTTACGAAGGAGGTCCGCTCCCCGACAGTAACAACACCGGCCTTAAACCAGACTCTACAAAAAAAGATAGTTTTCAATTTGTGCCCTGCACCCTTTGTGTGGCCGATAGTTTTGGTAAAGCAGTAGATACCTGGCGCATTCAACTGCTGCAATCGAAAGCCTGCGGCAATTTTACCCGCACCGTTATTACCCTTACCCGGGATGCATTTACATTCTTTGGCCCGTCGTCCTGCTCTGCAGATTCAGGTATAATCCTCAACTCGTTTTGGTCACCGCTGGTTTTTGACCGCGATTTGAAAAACGTAAGTACGCAACGCACCGCCTTTTATTACTACGATAAAGTGGGCAACACTTTTATGCTGGAGCGAAAAACCGGACAGGTAATGACCATTGTGATTGAAGAATACAGCTACAGCACCGGCATTGCCAAAGGCTATTGTTTTGGACAGGCGCAAACTGCCGACGGCAAACTCATTGAACTATCGGATATAAGGTTTGTCATCAAAATCCCCTGAGGATTATTTCCGCTGATTTCCCTTTTGAAATGCATAAGGTTGAACCAGTATGGCATTGGGTATTTTACCCACTTTCGTAGCATTGCTCTCCTCCTGTTGTACTAATGTTCCGGGCATAGGATTGGCACCATTTGTAAATGGCTTGAGCATGGGCATTTTATCCTGTGGCAATACGTATACTTCGCCTAATGTATTGGTATGCGAAAGTGGCAACTGCACAGCATTGGGTTGTTTGATTTTAGCCTGAAGTCCTTGTGGCAGCTGCTGTTGATTTCTTTTTTGCAGCAATGGTGCAAGCTGTTGTTGCTTGCGTAATTTATTGTAACGGTCGAGATTCACTTCTGGCACAGCAGCAGTTTGTGCTAGAGCAAGCTCACAAAAGCAACATACAGCCATCAGCAGCAAGAATCCTTTCATAACAGTGTCCGTTTGTTTTTCTAATGTACTACAGCTTTATGTAGCAGGCAATAGCCATTTAGATTTTCACCTGATTGCGCAACTCGCCGTTGAAGAACGCCTGCACGTTTTCTAGTGTCACATTGGAGATTTGTGTCAATGCTTCTTGTGTAAAAAATGCCTGATGCGCTGTGATGATGACATTGGGAAAACTCATGAGTCGCTGAATGGTATCGTCTTGAATAATATCGCCGCTGAGGTCGCGGAAAAACAGTTTTTCTTCCTGTTCATACACATCAATACCCAGGCTGCCCAGCTGTCCATTTTTAAGTGCATGAATAGCAGCCTTGGTATCCACCAAACCACCACGGCTGGTGTTGATGAGCATCACGCCCTTCTTCATAGTAGCCAAAGTCGTTTCATTAATCATGTGGCGGGTGCTGTCCATCAGTGGGCAATGCAAGGAGATAATGTCTGCCGTCGCAAACATGTCGGGCAGGTTGGTGTAAGTAACGCCGAGTGCTTCCAAATCTTTGTTGGCCACCACATCAAAAGCCAACACTTTGCAACCAAAGCCCAGCATAATTTTAGCAAAAGCCTGACCAATGTTGCCGGTGCCCACAACGCCAACCGTTTTGCCAAAAACATCAAACCCCAACAAACCATTTAGTGCAAAATTTTGCTCCCGTACCCGGTTGTAAGCTTTGTGCGTTTTGCGGTTAAGCGTCATCATCAGCGCCACGGCATGCTCTGCCACAGCCTGTGGTGAATAGGCCGGCACCCGTACCACACCAATGCCATGCGCTGCAGCAGCCGCCACATCCACATTGTTGAAACCCGCACAGCGCAAGGCTATCAGCTTTACACCTTGTGCTGCCAGCTTTTCAATAATACCGGCATGGCAATGATCATTTACGAAAATGCACACCACATCTGCCCCTTCTGCCAGCTGTACAGTATGGCTGCGCAGCTGCACATCAAAAAACTCCAGCTCATAACCAAAGCTGCTGTTCTCTTTTTCGAAAAAACGGATATCGTAGGGCTGAGCACTGTAAAAAACGATCTTTTGCATGCGGATAAATTGATGCAGCAAAATACTTGAAATAGCTCCAGAAAAAACGCTTGTTCGTAAGTAAATAGCTGATATAGCTGCAGGCAAAAACAAGCTGCTTCTACGGAAGGGCGTACCGCTATTTATTGTATTTTTTCAGCGTGAAAAAAAGTCTCCTCCTTATAGCCTTGTTTGTGGTTGCCTGCATGGGTGTTGGTTTAGCCCAGCCTACAGCAACATACTGGCAGCAGCAAGCCAATTATCAGATACAAGTGCGGCTGAATGATACCACCCATAGTTTGGATGGGACGGTATCGATTCAATACATCAACAACTCACCGGACACCCTTCAGTTTTTGTGGATTCATTTGTGGCCCAATGCCTACAAAAATGAAAGCACGGCCTTTGGCGAACAAACATTGCTCGAAGGCAACCTTGACTTTTATTTTTCCAAGGCCAACGAAAAAGGGTACATCAACCGGATGCAGTTTACAGCCAATGGATTACCCGCCACATTGAAAGATCATCCTACAAATATCGACATTGCACAACTGCAACTACCGAAACCTTTATTGCCCGGGCAGCAGTTGCAATTGCAAACCCCTTTTCATGTGCAACTGCCTTCTTTGTTTAGCCGCTCCGGACAACACAAACAGTTTTATGCCGTATCACAATGGTTCCCAAAAATTGCGATGTACGATGCCGATGGCTGGCACCCCATGCCCTACTTATCTGTGGGCGAATACTACAGCAACTTTGGCAATTATGATGTGCACATTACTCTGCCAGATAATTATGTAGTAGCGGCTACCGGCGACTTGCAAAATGCTGCTGAAAAAGCATGGCTGCTGAAAAGAAAATCGGCACCAATAGTAAATGCACCTGCCAAGAAAGAATTGTTTAAAACAGGCAAACAGCCTGAGCCATTTCCTGTACCTGCTTCCAGCAGAAAAATGAAGACGTTGCATTTTGTTGCTAACAATGTGGTGGACTTTGCGTGGAGTGCCGACAAGCGTTTTATTGTGAAACACGACACCTGCAACATGGCCAACCGCAGCATTGATGTGTGGAACTATGTATTACCGGAAGACACAGAACGCTGGCAGCAAAGCATCTCCTTTACCAAGAGATCTTTGCGTTTTTACAGCCAGCAGTTAGGCACATATCCTTACCCGCAAGTGTCGGTGGTGGCATCGCCTGGCAGCGAAGCTGATGGTATGGAATATCCCATGATTACCCTACTGAATGTGCAAACAAAAAACGATGCCATGCTCGACCAGATTATTGCCCACGAAGTAGGCCATAACTGGCTGCAGGGCATACTGGCCAGCAACGAAAGAAATCATGCATGGATGGATGAAGGCATGAACAGCTTTATAGAAAGAAAATACATGCAGTCCTTTTACGAAGCAGATAGCAGGGGCTCAAAAGTGCCTGCTGATTTTATGCAAGTATTGCAACAATTGCATGTTTCCCGTCATCAAGATGTGCCCATCATCAACACGCCGGATACAGTGTTTCCTTTGGTACATTACCCGGCTGTGTACAACAAGGCTGCCGACTGGATGGAGCTGTTGGAAAAGCGCATTGGTAAAAACAACATGCAGGTATTGATGCAGCAATATTTTCAGCAATGGCAATTCAAACATCCGTCGCCACAGGCTTTTCAGCAAATGGCAGAAACGGTAGCCAACACCTCGCTGCAAGATGTATTTTCGCTGCTGTACGCAACCGGGCCGTTGCTACAGCCTGTAAAAAAGACCACCAAAGTCACCGGCTTCTTTAGCTTGGCGTATAACGATAGTGTTCGATACATCAATTTGGCGCCGGCGCTTGGTTACAACATGTATGATAAATTTCAAATCGGGCTGACCATCAACAATTACAATATTCCCAACAACAAGTTTCAGTTTGTGCTAACGCCCATGTTTGCCACAGGTAGCAAAACCCTTACGGGCTATGGCCGCATTGGCTATCATTGGTTTGGCAAAGGGGCTATCAAGCGTTTTGAATTGTACAGTGGTTTTGCCAGGTTCAACACCAACAGCGGTATTGATAGTGTAGGAGGTTCAATTTACAGCGGCTTCAGCAAAATTGCACCGGGTATACAACTGCAATTAAAGCCGCGAAACAGCCTGAGCACATTGCAACGTACTATAGATTTCAGAACCTTCATCATCAGCGAACAACAGCTGAGTATTGGCAGCCCACCAGCACCGGGAGATACTATTTTTTACAGTCGTAAAGGCGGCTCCGTTACCACCATTATTCCGCAGCTTACATTTACTTGGGTACAAGAACGCAAACTGTACCCTTGGAGTGTAGCCTTGCAAGTACAACAGGTGAAAGACATTGTTCGCAGCAGCATTACTGCTAAGTATTTTCTTAACTACGATAAAACTGGCAAGGGCATTGACCTCCGTTTGTTTGCCGGCAAAATTTTCTACCTCACAGAAAAAACAACAACTGCTCGCAACAACAACAGCCGATATCATTTTACCATGCATGCCCCCAATGGTGCACAAGACTACACCTATAGTTCACCGTTTATGGATCGCAACCAATCGGTGGGGGCAGCGGGGCGTCAAATCAGCATGCGGGATGGTGGCTTTAAATACCGCAGCGATTTTAGTGCTGTGGTACCCGGCCTTAAAACCAATGGCGTAGATTATTTTGACAACTGGCTCATAGCGTTGAATGCCGACATCGACATTCCGAACAAATTCAATCCGCTGAGTGTGTTACCCATTCCTACTTCACTCAAAATTTTTGCTGATGTAGGAACATCCGCATCGCCTTGGACAGCAGGCAGCAATCAACAAAAGTTTTTGTACAGCATCGGTATTCATTTACCGCTATTCAAAGCCATTCATTTGTATTATCCGGTGTTGCAAA
Source organism: Phnomibacter ginsenosidimutans (assembly GCF_009740285.1). Classification (GTDB taxonomy): domain Bacteria; phylum Bacteroidota; class Bacteroidia; order Chitinophagales; family Chitinophagaceae; genus Phnomibacter; species Phnomibacter ginsenosidimutans. Next base: position 1,069,405 of record NZ_CP046566.1, on the reverse strand, counting down.
GCGCCGCATTTAAAGAGCCCAATAGTGTAAACGATCCGTTTAAAGCAGGTGGGCCCAACTGGTGGCAAAAACGCCTCACGTTCAGCATCGACATACAAGCATTATCACCCAAAGTTTCGGGCATCAAATTGTTGTAACAGTGGCAGCAGCTCAGATACAATACCTGCCCCATGCACAAATCAATCAGCAGCGTTGGGATGCCTGCATAGCCAATGCTGGCAATGGTTTGATATACGCCAACAGCTGGTATCTGAACCACATGCACCCGGGCTGGGATGGCATAGTGATAAACGATTACGAGGCCGTGATGCCTGTAACCTGGCGCAAAAAATGGGGCATCAAATATGTGTGTCAGCCAGCCTTTGCACAACAACTGGGATTGTTTGTTCTGCATCAAGACTTATGGCAACATGAAACTGCCTGCCTGCAATTGTTGCAATCCAGATTTGCATTCATTGAAATCTTTTTGAATCACCAGCATGCATTTGAAGGCACTTCAACGGCAATGAATTATGTGCTGCCATTGAAAGAAACCTATACACAAATACGTGCCAGTTACAAAAATGATTTATTGAAAAACCTGAAGCGGACGGAGAAATTTAACCTGCAGTACCAATCGTATACCGATGCTGCCACAGCCATGCAACTGTATGAAAATACTTACGCAGACCGCATGGGTGCAAAGCCTGAAGATTATCAGCATTTTTTTGCTTGCCTGCAATACATGCTACAACAAAAACGGGCTCTCATCCGGAGTGTAAATTTGCCCAATGGCGAATTATTGGCCGTAGGTGTTTTTGCAAAAGATGCGCATCGTTTGTACAATTTAGCCAGTACCACTTTACCCAACGGGCGAATGCTGGAGGCCAATCATGTGTTATTTGATCAACTCATTCAGGAGTTTGCCGGCAGTGGACTAACCCTTGACTTTGAAGGCTCTGACCAGCCCGGTATTGCCCGCTTCTACCAAAAATTTGGCAGCCAGCCACAGCCTTATGTTTTCTGGAAAGACAACCGTTTACCCGCTATACTTCGCTGGCTGAAGCGCTGATGCGACGCAGCAAAATTTGCTCCGCAATCGTCATATCTACGGGTGTGGTGATTTTGATATTTGTCTCCTCTCCTTCCATCAGGTGCACATCAATGCCAAAGGCTTCTACCACGGTTGCTTCGTCGGTAAATTTTTCTTTGTATTCAATTTGATTCAATGCAGGGAGCAAAATTTTGCTGTGAAAGGTTTGCGGTGTTTGCACCACTCTAAACTGCGTTCTATCCACCGCCATACTCCCCGAAGCGGTGAGTTGGCGAATGCTATCTTTTGTACTAACAGTTGGTATTGCAGAACCATTGAGCATGGCCGAATCGAAACAATAGCGAATGAGTTGCGGTGTTACCAGACAGCGTACGCCATCGTGCACAAAAATGATGCTCTCCTGTTCGGTCATGGCAGCGCCATTGCGAACGGAGTGGAAGCGGGTTTCGCCACCGGCAGTAAACAAGAAACGGGCGGGATTGAAATAGGCATCTACAATTTCACGACCTTTTTCAATGTGTTCTTCCGGCAGTACCAGCACCACAACCAGGTCTTCGTAAGCATCCAAAAACGCTTTCAATGTGTAGTACAACACCGGCTTGCCCAACAGGGGTAAAAACTGCTTGGGCAAATCGCTGTTCATGCGTTTTCCGGCACCGCCGGCTACTACTATGGCATATTTTTTCATGGCGTACTGTTTACAAAAAACGGACACAAGAAGAACTAACACAAAAATGCGGCCCCAATGTATAGCCAGTTACCAATGTTCATAAAAAACATGCAAAAAGATAATGTTGGCTTAACCTGTGCACAATAGTGAGTGTATGAGTTTAGTCACGAAGCAGTCCAAAATATTCAGCAACTTTGCGGCTCAAATCTATCGTATGAAGACAACCGTTTGGGCTTTGCTGGCACTGCTGTCGCTGGCTGCCTGCAAAAGCAATCCAAAAGAAACCAGCAACACCGAAACCAGCACTGCCGCTGCCATTCCCGCTACGTTGGAAGACAGCATGTACAAGTTGGTGATTGCCATGCATGATGAAGCCATGCCCAAAATGAACCAGTTGAAAGGCTTACAAAAAACGGCGCAGCAACAAATTGATTCGCTGAAAGCCACCAAGAACAAAGCCAACGAAATGCTGATGATTCGGTTGGAAAAAGTAAAGCTGCAACTGGCGGCAGCCGAAAAAGGCATGGACGATTGGATGGCACAATTTGAGCCTGATCCTCAACAACCTACTTCCGAAGAACGTGGCGCTTACTTTAAAGATCAGTATGAAAAAGCCAAGGTAATGCGGGACAATATTTTCATTTCGTTGGACAGTGCTGCGGCCATCATCCGCTAAGCATTTTTCCCAGCAAAGTATTGCAACTCTTCGCTCAGATCCAGAAAAGGATAACGGGCGGAGAGTTGTTGCGTTTTGGCCAACATGCTTTTCAAAAATTGTTGGTGTGCTGCTGTATCCGGATGTATTGGCCGGTGCTGCATGGCAGTACGCAATTGCTCCAGCGGTTGCATCAGCGATAGGGTCTCTTCATCAAAAGTAGCGGCAGAAAATTTTTCCCATACGTAGCGGGTGGCGGCGTAATTAGGATGCACCATGTCTTCTGCATAAAAGCGATAATCACGCAAGTCATCGATAATCAATTCATACGCAGGAAAATAAAAAACATTGTCAAACTGTTGTTGCATTTGTGCAACGGCCAAATGCAATGTACCCTTGCTACGATTGTTTTCTATCAACCCTTCCCGATAGTGCCGCACAGGGCTAACAGTAAATATTATCCGGACATCCGGATTGACAATCCGAACCTGTGTAATCAGTTTTTCTAATGCAGTGTTTATTTCTTGTAGCGAAGCCAACCGGTGCACAAAATGGTTGGCCGGCACTTTGTGGCAGTTGGCGGCCACCTGCCCAGCAGTACCTGCCAAAGCATCACTATTCAATTCGTATAAAAATGCAGAGCCCAGTGTCAGAATCAGCCAATCAGCTTCTTGTAAAAACTGGTGGGCCTGTGCAATAGATGCATTGATGCCTTGCAGGCATTGCTCTTGATTGGGGTGTGAAAACTGCCCATGAAAATCCCACGACGTCCAGCAATCATTGGCAAAAAATAAATCAACGGCGGTGTAGGTTCGCTTTTCAATCCATGATTGTATGGCTTGCTGTATGCTTACCGGATTGAACAAAATACCATTCGGATTTTCAAGCACCGGTATTTTCATGCTGCGCAAACGGCTGCCCATGTGGTCGGTAAAGCAACTGCCCACCAGCGCCACTTTGTGCCGGATGTTGATGCGTTGCGGCAACGGCTTTACAGATAATTCCAATCTGAAATCCATGTACGTGACGTTTGAACTTTATAGAAAAATGGATGCTGACATCGCCAACGCTTCCTGCAAGGCCGCCTCGTCAATAGGATAACGAGATTGCTGTTGTGCAAATGCAACGATTGCTTCTGTAGGCATATTACCAACCAAATCATCGTTGGCCATGGGGCAGCCGCCATATCCTTTTAATGCACCATCAAAGCGACGACAGCCAGCCTGCCACGCTGCTTCCAATTTGGGTTGCAGGTTGTGCGTACTGCTGTGCAAGTGTACTCCTATTTGCATGTCAGAAAAAGCTTCAATAGCAGCAGCGGTTACAGTTTGTACCAATGCGGCATCCGCCACACCAACAGTATCGGCCAGTGCAATCTGTTGAATGCCGATTGATTTCATGCGGCCAATCCATTCCTCTACTATTTCCGGGTTGTAAGTATCTCCATAGGGATTGCCAAAGCCCATGCTGATGTATACCAATAACGATTGACGCTTTGCTATTGTCAACTCTTGTATGCGTTGCAGTCGCTCCCAGTTTTCGTCAATGCTGCTGTTGCCATTGCGCTGCTGAAAGCTGGCAGAAATACTAAAGGGGAATCCCAAAACATCAATGGCATCATATTGCAAGGCATCACTGGCGCCTCGTTCGTTGAGCACAATGGCGAGAAGCTTTGTATGGCTGTTGCCTTTATCGAGCTGCCGCATCACTTCGTGGCTGTCTGCCATTTGTGGTATGGCTTTGGGTGACACGAAACTCACACAATCGAGTGTATCAAAACCAACCTGCAGCAGTTGCTGAATGTAACGCACTTTGCTTTCAGTAGCTATAAAATGCGGCCATCCTTGCATGGCATCTCTCGGGCATTCGGTGATGTACACTTTATCGGTCATGCAAACAATCGTTGTTTCATTGCTTCATACATAATCATTCCGGCAGCGACAGACACATTGAGTGATTCGAATGTGCCAGCCATCGGAATTTTGAATACCGCATCGCTTTGCTTTTGCAAGCCACCGAATACGCCTTTGTCTTCACTACCCATTACAACAGCGCAGGGCTCGGTGAGGTTGAGTTGGTGCAGCATAGTGCCCGCTGTCATTTCGCTGGAAAAAACTTTGATGCCGTTGAGGTGCAAGGTATCCACGGCTTTCATCAAACTATTGACCCGGCAAATATGCAATTGCTCCAACGCACCGGCACTCGATTTCATGGCATCTTCACCCAAAGCAGCTACGCCTTTATCGGGAATGATGAGGGCATGCACCCCACAGCAAACGGCCGACCGTGCAATGGCGCCAATATTGCGTACATCGGTCACGCCATCGAGGATGAAAAACAAAGGCGCTTCGCCTTGTTCGGTTACAAAATCAATCACCTGTTGCAAGTCGAGGTATTGCACCGAAGCCCGGAATGCAATCACGCCCTGGTGCTGCACATTGGTGAGTTGATTGAGCTTTTCGATGGGCACATATTGCACTGGTACGTTGTACTGTTTGGCCAGTTCTTTTATCTGCGCCACATTATCGCCCGAAGCGTTTTTAAACAACAAAATCTTATCGACGCCACTACCTTGCTGTAAGGCTTCTATCACCGGATTTCTACCCGCAATGATGTTTTTTTTCTTAATGAACATAGTTATGATTTAGGCCGCATCAGCAGGTAAAAATTGTACAGCCATGCCGGAAAACAAATGATGAATAACAAAGCAGCCATTGCAAATTTCACACAGACCATCCAATACAGCAATGCCGGTGAATAAGCAGGTACAAAGTTGAGCAACCAGCCCAGCATAAAGGCGTTTTCGATAGCATCGAGAATACCAGGTACCCAAGGAAGTAAGAGTAAAATACCACTCAGCTTTTGCCAGTGTTGGCTTGGCCATTGGTTCAGTACAAATTGAATGCCTTTGGCAAAAAAGAAACTGTACGCTGTAAGAAAACCGTAGTCAATCAGGTTATTCCAAAGTGCCGTATTGTTCAGGTATTGCCATGCCTGCAATATTTCATCCACCCTGGCTACCGTGCCCGCAAATTCCAGATCAAGTATACCCATGGGTGTGGTAGCTGTTTTCAGCGCAGCACCTTGTATGGCCATCACGACAAGCATGATGAGTGCCGGAAAACCAAGCGATGCGAAATGTGGGACTCCCCATGCGTTTCATGTGTGGTATTGCAGTTTGTTTGCGTACAGAAATGTACGAAGGATATTTGTGCCGACAACAAAGCCCCGGCTTTTGGCCAGGGCTTTGTGCTATTACAGAAAATGTTATTTCAGTTTGAATGCTTTTTTCACCTTGGGTACGTAGTCGAGTTTTTCCCAGGTAAAGAGTTCTACTTTCTTTTTGAAAGCTTTGCCGTCTGGTCCTTTGAAGGTTTTTTCTACCACTTCGTTTTTGCGGCCCATGTGTCCGTATGCAGCAGTTTCGCTATAGATAGGATTGCGCAATTTGAGGCGCTGCTCAATGAAGTAAGGACGCATGTCGAAGATGCCTTCTACCAGCTTGGCAATTTCGCCGTCGCTCATTTTTACTTTGGCAGTACCGTAAGTATTTACGTTGATGGAAGTAGGCTGAGCTACACCAATAGCGTAAGAAACCTGCACCAGTACTTCGTCGCACACACCGGCAGCTACCAAGTTTTTAGCGATGTGGCGGGTAGCATAAGCAGCACTACGGTCTACCTTGCTGGGGTCTTTGCCGCTGAAGGCACCACCACCGTGAGCACCTTTACCACCATAAGTGTCTACGATAATTTTACGACCGGTCAAACCAGTATCGCCATGCGGACCACCAATCACAAACTTGCCGGTGGGGTTGATGTGATACTTGATTTTATCGTTGAACAGGCTTGAATATTTTTTGTACTTGGCCTTTACACGAGGAATGAGGATGTTGATGATATCCTTCTTGATTTTCTCCTGCATTTTGGCATCGGTATCGAAGTCGTCGTGCTGAGTAGACACTACGATAGCATCAATACGCACAGGCTTATTGTTGTCGTCGTATTCCAAAGTCACCTGGCTTTTAGCATCCGGACGCAGGTATTTGATTTGCTTGTTTTCGCGACGGAGTGCAGCCAGCTCAATCAGCAGCTTGTGTGCCAAATCGAGAGCCAAAGGCATGTAATCATCAGTTTCGTTGCTGGCGTAGCCAAACATCATACCCTGATCACCGGCACCTTGTTCTTCTTTCTTTTTGCGGTCAACACCTTGGTTGATATCAGAAGATTGTTCGTGAATAGCTGAAAGAATACCGCAGCTGTTGGCTTCGAACATGTACTCGCTTTTGGTATAACCAATTTTGCGAATTACATCACGGGCAATGTCTTGCACGTCGAGGTAAGCCTTGCTTTTTACTTCGCCGGCCAATACTACCTGACCTGTGGTTACGAGTGTTTCGCAGGCCACTTTACTATTGGGGTCGATGGCCAAAAAATTGTCGATGAGTGCATCTGAAATTTGGTCAGCTACTTTGTCGGGATGGCCTTCGCTTACGCTTTCAGAAGTGAAGAGGTATGGCATAAAAATGTTTTTTCGCCCGCAAATATAGGCGCAGGCACTTTATGGATTAGAGTTTCGAATAGATGATGCGGAGTTGTAATTTCTTATTGGGGTCTGGATGGTTGCTACCAGCCAGTCTGATGCGGCCATTACCGGGCAGGTTGGCTATTTGGTTAGAGGTGGTCAGCAGCCTGAAAACGTTGGTCGGATATGAAAATGTATTGCTGTTACAGTTTTGATACCACAGGTAGTATGGCGATGACAACCGGAAATCATACACCGGCTCTTTGCGGGTAACAACACCCTGAATGTAGCGGGTCATGTTCATGTAGTAGCGGGCCAGCAATTCGCCGTTCACCACTTCTCTTTTGGTAGGTCCGCCAAAGTAGAAGAACTCAATAGTACCACTCGGAAAACAGAAATAGTTGGTCAATGGCGCCATGTCGTAAGGAATGCCTTTGTACACATTACCGGTATCGGCCACGTCCAGGTAAAGCAAGGTGGGGGGCAGCAATTGGGAGAAATACGGATCGGTAGTATTCTGCGTCATTTCGGTAACCCGCAGTTCTGCCCGGTGAATGATCCTGTTAGTGAGGGTTTTCAAACCCGGAATCTTGATTTTTACGACAGTGCCTGGTGCATTTTGAATGTACAGCTGCGAAGCGCCTTTGGTGGGGTCGGCTACCAGATGGTTCAAAATTTCTGCACCGCCACGATTGCGTTCAAACTTCATGGCGTGGCCGCTAAAGCTGGTAAATGGCATGCGGGCAGATGTGGTATCAATTTTACCTGACAATAATATTTTAGCCCGGTAGTAAAACTCAATGCCTGAGTTGGCACCATTCATTTGAAAATACAGTAAGGCATTGGCAGGACCTTCGCATTGCAATGCAAAACCGTTCAGGTATTCTTTGAACAGGCTGTCGCTTCTGAAAGCACCGGTAGCGGAAGTATCTTGTCTAAACAAGGCCTGCGCAAAATTGCGGTCCAGTGGAATGCGCAACTGACGGGTTACTTTTTTGTACAAGGAATCGCCCCGCTTGATGTTGATGGTGTCTCTGAAATCGAGAGGACGCATGGTTTTTTGTCCCAGAAAACGGGCAGTATTGGGGGCCAAATCCGGATTAAACGTGTAGTAAGGTTTTACCGAAGTATCGGCATTTACTTTTTTATTGGCTTCATACAGGCGCAAGGTTACCGGGCTGCTGCTATCGCCATAATAGCCGAGATAATCCAACACCAATACGGCTGAATCGAACTGTGTAATGCTATCGGTAGACATCACATAAGGAAACGAAGCGGGCTTCATTTCGAAGAAAAGAGATGACCTTGAACTACCAAACTGAGGATCATTATCGATAGCGCCGGCAATATGTGCATCGCTGGCAAAAATGCGGGTGCTGTCGTCGGGTATTTCGTTGGTTGCTATTACTTCAAGTACCGTGTCGAAGGTGTTGATGTTATCCACCGACGGTATCAGGTCGCCGCCCAGCGTGGTGTTTTCTATTTTGGTACAGGCAGCGGCCACAATGGTAATCAGCAAGGCCAGCGCCCCGGGCTTCAGAAATCTATTCACCAGGTGAGTCTTTTAAAGTTGGTAATGCCACAAATCAGTTGTCGGCAAGGTCGTTATAGAGGTTCAAATACTCTGTTAAATCAGAATCGTGGCCCATGTGGCGCAAGACTTTCTTGCCTTTCACCTTCGCAAAATCTTTGACTACAGATGGGTGAATTTGTTCGTCGGGTTCGCCAAAAGTGATGGCATCGGCCCAGGTTGCACCACCGCGAATCATGCCCAGGTTGCTACCATCGGCATACGCAGCTAACTCTTTATCCTTCAGCACATCGCTGATTTTGGCTGCCCGCAAAAAGTCGGGGCCGAGGTTATCAGTAAACGTTTCGGGGCCTACGGTGTAGATGCATTTGCTATGGGCAAAAACGGGCTCTTTTTTGTATACGGTTTTCAGGTACATCGGAATGAGACCTGTCATCCAGCCACTGCAATGAATTACATCTGGCGGCCAGCCAAATTTCTTCACAGTTTCCAAGGCGCCTTTGCAAAAGAAAACAGTACGTAAGTGGTTGTCTTCAAACCACTTTTCTTCTTCATCGTGAAATACAAACTTGCGTTTGAACAAATCTTCGTTGTCGAGGAAATACACCTGCAAGCGGGCATTGGGCAAGCTGGCTACCTTAATCTGCAAGGGGAAGTCATCGTCATCCACACTTACATTGATACCGCTCAACCGCACCACTTCGTGTAGCCGGTGCCTACGTTCGTTGATAGTGCCGAATCGTGGCATAATACAACGTACTTCCAGGTTGTTGTTGTTAGAAAGTATCGCCAGGCGATTCATGGTCTCCGCAAATTCGGTCAGCTCCAGATATGGAGACATCTCATTGGCGATGAATAAAATTCTTTTCTTTGTGCTCATTCAACCACAGTTTTTCCTTGCAAAAGGTGGGCAAAGGTATTGAAAATAGTGTTTCTACCGGTTTGCAACCGTTTCTGTCCATCAAATCGTTCTGCACACATGATGATTGTAAAAACCCGGAAGGCCCTGCAAGCAGGTACTGGCTGTACGGCCAGCCTACAGCCAGCAAACGGCATTTGTACCTACCATGGGGGCATTGCATGAGGGGCACATCAGTTTGGTAAAAGCGGCCCGTGAAAAAGCGGAAACTGTAGTGGTGAGCATATTTGTAAACCCCACACAGTTCAATGATGCCGCCGATTTTCAACACTATCCTGTAAGCCTTGAACAAGACATAGACATGCTGACTGCCGCAGGTGCCAATGTGCTGTACTTGCCCGGCTTAACAGATATGTATCCCGATGGCACTGCCAATCTGGAGCAATACCCCTTGGGTACGCTGGAAAACTTGTTAGAAGGTTTTTACAGGCCGGGGCATTTTCAAGGGGTGTGCCAGGTGGTACGCCGCTTGCTGGAGCATGTGCAGCCGGGCCTTTTGTTTATGGGTCAAAAAGACTACCAGCAATGCATTGTGGTGCAGCATATGATTGATGATACGCAGCTACCCGTGCACATGCAGCTGGTGCCCACCATGCGGGAGCCCAGCGGACTGGCCATGAGCAGCCGCAACCGCCGCCTCACCCCACCTGAACTGGAAGCTTCTGTGGCATTGTACCAAGCCTTGCTACACATGGCAGCCCATGCCCGCACCCAACCCATTGAAGCCTTGGAAGCTGCCGCCGCACAATCCTTACTGGATGCAGGTTTTCACAAAATTGATTACATCACACTGGCCAATGCGCAAACCCTGGCACCGGTAAGCAATCCACAGACTGAGCCCATGGTAGCCATTGCCGCTGCATTTATCGGCGCCGTTCGGTTGATTGACAATCTGCCCGTAGAGGCATGATACTACGTTAACAGCTTGGCTGCACATTTCTCCCTTATTTTGCCGCCTTATCCTTAGAAAGCTATGTTGATAGAAGTGCTGAAATCAAAAATCCACCGGGCGGTGGTTACAGAAGCCAACCTGCATTATGTAGGCAGCTGCACCATCGACGAAGACCTGATGGATGCTGCCAACCTGATAGCTCACGAAAAAATCACCATCGTAGATGTCAACAATGGTAACCGCCTCGACACCTATGTCATCAAAGGCAAGCGGGGTTCGGGTATCATCAGCATGAATGGCGCTGCTGCCAGGCTGGTGCAGCCCGGCGATATCATCATCATCATGAGCTATGCGCAAATGGATTTTGAAAAGGCCAAAAGTTTTCAGCCCAGTGTAGTTTTTCCGCTCGAAGGCAACCGCCTGAGTGCCTGAGGTTACACACAAGCAATGAATAAACCTGCCCCTGCCAACTGATACGGCTCACCTAAATTAGCACCCATGCGTAAAATCAACATCAAGGCAGTCATTCAATACGTGATTGTGTTGGGGTTGGGTATTGGCCTCATTTGGTACAATAGCACCCGCCTGCCACCGCAACAGCTGGAGTACCTCAAGTCTGCCTGGTCGCTGGCCCGCTACGAGTATCTTATTCCGGTATTGGGTGCCCTGCTTTTATCGCACTACAGCCGTGCCCTGCGCTGGATGATGCTCATGAAACCATTGGGCTACACACCATCTAAAATCAATACCTACTTTGCCGTATTGCTCGGTTATTTTTTCAATATGCTGATGCCCCGCCTGGGCGAAGTAATGAAGTGTACCGTGCTGGCGAAATATGAAAAAGTTGCACCAGATAAACTGGTAGGCACTATACTCGTAGAGAGAGCCGTCGACATGATTAGCATGGGCATTGTGGCTATCATTATGGTGGCCATTCAGTTCGATCGCATTGGTGGTTTTGCATTCGATGCCTTTGCCGATATGCTCCGCAATAAAGAAGGGGCTACTTCCTACACAAAACTGTTTGTAATACTTGGCATTTTGCTGGTGCTGATTATTGGCCTGCGTTATTTGTTTGTAAAAAAAGCCGACAGCAAGCTGGTGCAAAACATCAAACGCATTGCCCGTGGGGTGTGGGAAGGCTTCAAATCCATTCGCAAGGTGGAAAATCTGCCCTTGTTTATTTTTCATTCGGTATTCATTTGGAGCCTGTATTTGTTTGGCATCTGGATAGGTTTCATGGCCTTTCCGCCGGTAGAACATTTAGGCTTTCCTGCCGCTTTGAGTGTGCTCATTTTTGGCAGCATTGGTTTGATAGCCACACCCGGCGGTATTGGTGCCTACGAGTTCATGGTAGAAAAAACGCTGGTACGTTTTGACATACCCAATGTGGTAGGTTTGGCTTTTGGCCGCCTCAACTGGGCTGCCCAAACGGCCATCACGTTGGTGAGTGGTTTGTTTGCCCTTATTGTAATGCCGATTGTAAACCGCAACAAAGCATAATGCGCAAAGCCGACGCTATACCCGCCAAAATTTTCGACCTGTCCACGCTGGCCAAAATGGTAGCTGCCTGGCGGGTAAAAGGCGATACCATCAGCTTCACCAACGGTGTGTTCGACCTGCTGCACGAAGGCCATATTTTTTCGCTGAGCCAGGCTGCAGCCGAAGGCAAAAGATTAATTGTAGCTGTGAACAGCGATGCTTCTGTAAAAAGGCTGAAAGGCCCTACCCGACCGCTCAACAATGAGCAGGCCCGTGCATTGGTATTGGCGAGTTTGGTAATGGTAGATGCCGTAGTCATTTTTGAAGAAGACACCCCATTGCAGGTGATTACAACCCTGCTGCCCGATGTGCTGGTAAAAGGCGGCGACTATACTGTGGAGCAAATTGCCGGTGCCAAAGAAGTGCTGGCCAATGGTGGCCGGGTGGTCATCAATCCGCTCATCGATGGCATATCCACCACGGGGCTAATCCAACGCATGCAGCAACCTGCATAGTCATTTACTTTCAGAAACTTAACATTGCCCATTTGCGGCCTTTGCTACATTTGAAACGACTGTAGAAGATGCACTTGTATGGCTGAGAAGAAACGTTCCATTATTCCAAGAGATATTAGCTGGCTGAGTTTTAACGCCCGGGTATTGCAGGAGGCCAACGATCCTACTGTACCCCTCAAAGAACGCATTCGTTTTTTAGGCATTCACTCCAATAATCAGGATGAATTTTTCCGGGTACGGGTAGCTACGCTAAAGCGTATGCAACTGGTGATGAAGAAAGGCGTAAAAGCCGCCATGCACCTCGAAAAATCGCCAGATCACATACTGGAAGAAATACACAAAGTGGTGCTGCAACAACAGCATGAATTTGCCCGTATTTGGGAGAATATTTTGGGGGAACTCCGCAAGCAAAAAATTCATTTCATCAACGAAAAACAACTGAGCAAAGAGCAAGAGCTTTTTGTAGAAAAATACTACGATGATGAAGTGAGCCCCAACCTCATTCCGCTGATGATAGAAGACATTCCGAAGATGCCTTACCTGCGGGACAAGTCTATTTACCTCGGGGTGGTAATGCGCAAAAAAAGCAAGTCGTACCAACAGAAATATGCGCTGATAGAAATACCGGCCAAGGCATTGGGCCGCTTTGTATTGTTGCCCTCAAAAGCGGGAGAGCAACACATCATGCTGCTCGAAGATGTGATACGCTACAACCTCAAACACATTTTCACCTACTTCGATTTCGACAGTTTTAATGCCCATCTTTTTAAAGTAACCAAAGATGCTGAGCTCGACATCGACAACGATATCAGCACCGATATTGCGCAAAAAATTGAGAAGGGCATCAAGCGGCGCCGCGAAGGCAAGCCCGTACGTTTTGTGTACGACAAAGACATGGATGCCGGCTTGCTCGAATACCTCATGCGCCGCCTCAATCTGAGCCGCAAAGACAACCTGATTCCCGGTGGCCGCATCCACAACTTTCGTCACTTCATGGATTTTCCGGATGTGTTCAACACCCGCAATCCACGTAAGCCATCTTTCATTCACCCGGCATTAGATGATGGCAAAAAAATGTTTGATGTATTGAAGCAGCAGGACGTGTTGCTCTCCTTTCCATATCATTCATTTACCTCACTCATACACCTGCTGCGGGAAGCTGCCATGGATGCCGACGTGCAAAGCATAAAGCTCACAGCATACCGTTTGGCCAGCAATAGCAAAATCATCAATGCCCTCATCAATGCGGTACGCAATGGCAAAAAAGTAACGGTGGTACTGGAATTGAAAGCCCGTTTTGATGAAGAGGCCAACCTCTACTGGAAAGAAGTATTGGAGCAAGAAGGGGTGAAAGTACTGACGGGTGTACCCAACATGAAAGTGCATGCTAAAGCTTGTGTGATCACCCGCAAGTCGGGCAACCGCCTCATGCATTATGGCTTCATCAGCACGGGCAATCTCAACGAAAAAACAGCCCGCATTTATGGTGATCATTGCCTGCTCACCAGCAATCGCCTCATCATGGCTGATACCAACCGGTTGTTCAATTATTTAGAAAAACCAACAAGCTGGCATGGCGCCATTGCGGGCTTGCAAAACGCTGTGGGTTTGCCCCACGGGCATGCGCAAAAACATACAAGCCTGCATCAACAAAGAGATCGCCAATGCCAAAGCCGGCAAGCCTGCGGCCATTACCATCAAAATCAATTCGCTGAGTGATCAATTGCTCATTGAACATTTGTACAAAGCAGCGCAAGCAGGTGTAGCTGTCCGCTTAATTGTGCGGGGTATTTTCTGTGCTGTATTTGATGACCTGAAGCCCAAGCCGGCCATCAAACCGGTGTGCATCAGCATTGTAGATGAATACCTGGAACATGCACGGGTACTGGCTTTTCACAACAATGGCAAACCGCAGCTGTACATTTCTTCTGCCGATTTTATGGTCCGCAACCTCGACCATCGGGTGGAAGCTGCCGTGCCCATCACCGACCCCGACATCAAGCAAGAACTGCTCGACATATTGGACATTCAGCTCAGCGATAACGTGAAGGCCCGCAAACTGGAAGGCAAACTGAAAAACGAATACGTGCCCACCAAAGGTCAACGCAAAATCAAATCGCAAATTGAAGTGTACAAATACCTCGCTGCCAAAAAACTGGCATCCCCTGCTCATCCCCGTTTTGATGAAAGCGAGAAAGTGGGCAAATTGTAATAATTCATAGGACGCGGATTTGCAGGATGAAAACGGATTTTCGCAGAAAATAAAAAACGCTGTGCAATCTGTGCGAAAAACTCAGCTCCGTGAGCTCCCCTGCAAATGGATAAAATAGCCTTTATTTGGGCATGCGTTTGGCAGCAATAGATATTGGTAGCAACGCAGCCCGTCTGCTCATTTCAGATGTGCTGCACGATGAAAAAGGCAAACCTGTTTTCAGTAAAATAAATCTGGTGCGGGTACCCCTCCGGCTGGGTATGGATGTATTTGCAGAAGGGAAAATTTCACCGCACAGAACGGGCATGATTTTGCAAACCATGAAGGCTTACAAACACCTCATGAATGCCTACGATGTAAAACACATGAAAGCCTGCGCCACCAGCGCCATGCGTGATGCCAGCAATGCCCCCGACATTCTGCGCAAAATAAAAATGGAAACCGGCATTGATATTGAAGTGATCGGCGGCTCTGATGAAGCGGCTATGATTTACGAAAATCACATTGCCGAAAACATGGACACCGACCATAACTACCTTTACATTGATGTAGGCGGTGGCAGTACCGAAACCACTTGCTTTTCCAAAGGCAAACTGGTCTTCAAACAATCCTTCAATATTGGCACCATCCGCTTACTCAAAGGCATGATAGCAGAATACCAGTGGGATGTGATGAAAGATACCATCAAGCGAAATGTAAAAGGGCTGAGCAATATGGTTGCCATTGGCAGTGGCGGCAATATCAACAAGGTTTTCTCCATGTCGAAAAAGAAAGATGGTAAGCCGCTATCGCTGGAAATCTTGCGGGATTATTACAAAGAGTTCAGCAATTTTTCTTTGCAAGAAAGAATGCTGCAATACAACTTGCGGGAAGACCGCGCCGATGTAATTGTTCCAGCTTTGCAGATTTACATCAACGTGATGCGCTGGGCCGATGCCGAACTGATTTATGTACCCAAAATTGGTTTAGCCGATGGTTTGATTCATCACTTGTACGAGCAGTTGTCGAATACCGAAAAATAAATCCGCCGGTTAGTTTTACCTACGAATTTCCTTGCCTGCTGTAGCAATCTTGTTTTCTTTGCTGTCAGGCACTTCCCGATTTCACATATCGCCCAAGGCGAAAAAACACATTGGCATGAGCACCTATTCTGCTGTAAAAAAAATAACGACCAATACCCTGCTGAAAATGAAAACCGATGGCAGCAAAATTGCCATGATAACGGCCTACGATTTTTCGTTTGCCCGGTTGTTTGATCAGGCAGGTATTGATGTGATTTTGGTGGGCGACAGTGCCAGCAATGTAATGGCCGGACATGAAACCACATTGCCACTTACACTTGAGCAAATGATATACCATGCCCAAAGTGTAGTGCGTGGTGTGCAACGTAGTTTGGTGGTGATTGATATGCCTTTTGGCACTTATCAAAGTAACAAGCGATATAGCCGTGGCATCTGCCATTCGCATCATGAAAGAAACAGGTGGCCACAGTTTGAAACTGGAAGGAGGAAGAGAAATACTTGACAGCATCAAAAAAGTGGTGGATGCCGGCATACCGGTGATGGGCCACTTGGGTTTGACACCACAAAGCATTTACAAATTTGGCACTTATACGGTACGGGCCAAAGAAGAAGCTGAAGCACAAAAACTACGGGAAGATGCATTGCTGCTGCAAGAAGCCGGGTGCTTTGCCATTGTGCTCGAAAAAATTCCTGCCAGCCTTGCTAAAGAAGTTTCGGAAAGTTTGCACATTCCTACCATTGGCATTGGGGCAGGTGTATACTGCGATGGTCAAGTGCTGGTAATGCATGATATGCTCGGCATCAATACGGAATTTAAGCCCCGCTTTTTACGGCAGTACCTCAACCTGCACGAACAAATCACCGGTGCCGTGCAGCAATATGTGACCGATGTGAAAGCAAAAGATTTTCCGAGTGAAGCAGAATCATACTGATGTCTGATGTCTGATGTACGATTTCTGATTTCGTTTCGTCATGCTGAGGAACGAGGGAACGCTGAAGAATCGTAATTGATTTCACAGCAACAAAACGCATCATTGTTGGTTACAGTTTTTACCTCTGGAACTGCAAAGCCCCCTTTAGGGGGTTAGGGGTTTAGCCCCTCACCTTCTTCACCTCCGCCACAGTTACCACTGATGCTTTATTGCCAAAGCTGTTGCGTATGTAGGTGAGCACATCTGCAATTTGCTGATTGGTCAATTGTGGTTGAGCAGGCATGGGTATCACGTATTCTTCACCATCAATGGTCAGTGGCTCTTCAATGCCTTTGAGCACAATATTGATGAGGCGTTTTTTATCGCCCAGTACCCATTCGGTTTTTATCAGTGGCGGGTTCATGCCGCTAATGCCTTTGCCATCGGCCATGTGGCAGGGCATACAGGCTTGCGTATATACTTTTTTGCCCGCTTCATAATTGGCAGGTTTGCCGGTTTGCAAAAAAGCTGCAGTACACAAAATGACCAGGATGCCTGTAGCAACAAGTTTCTTCATGATAGATGAATTAGACGGCGGCAAAACTAATGGTTGGTGCCTGTCAAAAAAGTTTATGTGCAATATAACATAGTGTGTAGCGGTATTGTTCCCTTCTTCGACAAACCCACATTTTACGGGCCACCTATATTTGCCGCCCAACCAAAGAAAGATACATGCGTATTTCCGCACTGCTTACCGTTTGCATCCTGTTGACTCAATCATTGTTGGCGCAGGACAGCGCCGATACAGGCCTCGACCCGGTGACGGTTACCGCAAGCATCACGCCTTTGCAGGCCTCCAAAACTGGTCGCAATATTGTGGTACTCCGCGGCGAACAATTTTACCAACTACCCGTGCACTCTATCGATGAATTGCTGCGCTACATTCCTGGTGTAGAAATGCAGGCCCGTGGACCCATGGGCAGCCAAAGCGATTTGGTGATTCGGGGCGGCACTTTTCAGCAAGTGCTGGTGATTCTCGATGGCATCCGGTTGAACGACCCGCTGACTGGTCATTTCAGCAGCTACATTCCTATTGCCCCTTCGGAAATAGACCGCATCGAAGTATTGAAAGGCGCCTCTTCTGCCATCTATGGCACCGAAGCTGTGGGTGGTGTCATTCACATCATCACCAAAAGTTTTGCCAACCAACGTAAGCAACGAACTACTGCACAAATAGCCGTAGGTGAATATGGATTATTCAATGCTAGTGCAGGCGGCACATTCACTACAAAAAAGGTATTGTAAGTGCAGGTATACAAAGCAACCATGCAACAGGTCAGCAACAGCGGGGCACCAAAGGCTTTTTAGATGCCAGCACCATCTCTGCATCGTACCGACACCAGTGGAATGAAAAATGGTACACAGCGGCAAGAGTAGCGTACGACTACCGCGACTTTGCAGCGCAAAATTTTTATACCACGTTTGCCAGCGACACCGCCCGTGAACGGGTGATAACACAATGGAATCATTTGCAAACAGGCTATACAGGAAAGCACCTGAAATGGCGGCTGGATGCTGGTTACAAAACCACTGACGATCGCTACAGCTTCAACAAACGCAGTACGCCCAATCAAAACAATTCATCGGTTTGGCAAGCGTTGAGTGTGGCAGATATTGAGTTATCAGCAAAAAGCAGCATTACTACCGGACTTCAATTTGTGCAAAAGCAAATCAAGAGCAACGACCGCGGCAATCACAGCGTTTCGCAAACAGGTGTATTCGCTGTTTTGCATCAGCAAATAGGTCAATACATTCAGGCAGAACCAGCACTGCGACTGGACATTCACCAACGCAGTGGCATAGAATTATTGCCCCAATTGAATCTCTCCTACAAACGGAGTTTTTATCAATTGCGGGGCAGTGTTGGACGAACCATACGTGATGCTGACTTTACCGAACGCTTCAACAATTACAACCGTACCCTCGTAGCCAGCGGCAGCATTGGCAACCCCGATTTAAAACCAGAAACATCTTGGAGCTACGAAGTCGGCGCCGATGTATGGCTGGCCGAATCCATCAAAATTGCAGCGGGATGGTTTAGCCGCGAACAACGCAACCTGATAGATTTTGTAACTACACCATATGCGCAAATGCCACGTCAGGTAAACCTTGTACCAACGGGTACCTATGCCTTGGCTAAAAACATTGCCAGTGTGCAAACGAATGGTTTTGAAACAGACATTACCTACCGCAAACAATGGAAACCGCAGCATTGGCTGCAGGGCAATGCCGGACTGGTGTGGCTCAACAGCAATAGCAATGGCGCTACCCCTGGTTTCTATATCAGCTCTCATGCACGTTTCTTGTTCAACTATGGCATCGTGTATCAATACCACCGCATCACCATTGCGGTGAATGGTTTGTACAAGCAACGCCGCGAACAAAAAGCCAATGCCATCAATGCCAGCATTACCCCCAACTACTGGCTTACCAATGTTCGAATAGATGGCCGCATCAGCAGTCACCTGAGTGTATTTGTGCAGGCAGATAATGTAGGCGATGTGAGCTACAGCGACCTGCTGGGCTCTGTGATGCCCCGCCGCTGGCTAATGGGTGGGGTGAAATGGAACCGGTAATACAACTGTGCTCTTCAGGCCTCCCGGCCTATGAGTTCATCGTTACTTTTCAATGAAGACAGTTGTTCCATGTTCGCTTTTGTTGGTCGCCTGACCAACAACAGTGGGCATGAATTTTCCATGTTGGTCAGCGACCAACATGGGCGAAGATGTTCCTTGTATGTCCGCGACCAACTTGAGCGAAGAAACCCACCCCGCCCTAAAGGGCACCCCTCCAAAGAGGGGAGAAAACTCCCGGTTCCGGTCTCCGGACTCCGGACTTTCGGTCTCCCGACTTCCGGACTTTTTCCTGCGGATAAAATCCGACCTTTGCGCCGCTCCCGCCACAATCGGGCGGGACTATCGATTGCTTAACAAGACAGCTTACAACATGAAAGATTTTTTGCAGGCCCTCCGTTTGGAGGCCACCAATGCCGGCACTTCTACCGGTGCCCAATGGCTCAGCAGTACTGGCAGCCAACTTAATTCATACTCTCCCGTTGATGCCAGCCTCATTGGCCAGGTAACGGCCACAGATAAAGAAGGCTACGAAGCCGTTGTAGCAAAGGCACAAGAAGCCTTTGTAGAATGGCGCCAGTGGCCCGCACCCCGCCGTGGCGAAGTGGTACGCCAAATTGGTGAAGCACTCCGCCAGCACAAAGACGCACTGGGCAAACTGGTGAGTTATGAAATGGGCAAAAGCCTGCAGGAAGGCTTGGGTGAAGTGCAGGAAATGATTGACATCTGCGATTTTGCCGTTGGCCTCAGCCGCCAGCTGTATGGCCTGAGCATGCATAGCGAACGCCCCGGCCACCGCATGTACGAGCAATGGCATCCGCTGGGTGTAGTAGGCATCATCAGTGCCTTCAACTTTCCGGTGGCCGTATGGAGCTGGAACAGCATGCTGGCTTGGGTTTGCGGCGATACCTGCATTTGGAAGGCTTCTGAAAAAGCACCGCTTTGCTCAGTAGCTTGTCAGCTGATTGTGCAAGATGTATTTGCAAAGAACGGCGTACCCGAAGGCGTAAGTTGTATTGTAAACGGTGGCCGCGAAGTGGGCGAATGGATGAGCAACGACCATCGCCTGCCGCTGATTAGTGCTACCGGCAGCACCCGCATGGGTAAAGAAGTAGGCAAAGCAGTAGCTGGCCGTATGGGCCGTAGCCTGTTGGAGCTGGGTGGCAACAATGCCATCATCATCAGCAAAGATGCCGACCTGGATATGAGCCTGATTGGTTGTGTGTTTGGCGCCGTAGGTACGGCCGGCCAGCGTTGTACATCTACCCGTCGCCTTATCATTCATCAATCTGTGTACGATACATTCAGCAAAAAACTGGCTAATGCTTATGCGCAACTCAGCATTGGCGATCCGCTGGATAGCAACAACCACGTAGGTCCGTTGATTGATACCGATGCCGTAAAGAACTACCTGAATGCTATTGAAGCCTGTAAACAGCAGGGTGGCAAGTTTTTGGTAGAAGGCGGTGTGCTGCAAGGCACCGGCTACGAAAGCGGTTGTTATGTAAAGCCCTGCATTGCTGAGGTAACGCCCGATATGCCCATTGTACAAACCGAAACTTTTGCGCCGATTTTGTACATCATGAAATATGACACCCTTGACGAAGCCATTGCCATGCAAAACAATGTGCCACAGGGTTTGAGCAGCGCCATCATGACGCTGAACCTGCGGGAAGCCGAGCAGTTTTTGAGTGCTGCCGGCAGCGACTGCGGCATTGCTAACGTCAACATTGGTACCAGCGGTGCTGAAATTGGCGGGGCTTTTGGTGGCGAAAAAGAAACCGGTGGCGGCCGCGAAAGTGGCAGCGACGCCTGGAAAAATTACATGCGACGCCAAACCAACACCATCAACTACACCAACAAGTTGCCACTGGCGCAAGGCATCCAATTCAATTTGGGATAAGCTATTTTTTCTATACCCCCTCATCAAAGTGCTGTCTCCGGGCAGCACTTTTTGTATAAATGGGAACGCCCCTCTCTCATGTGGCCGCAGATATCGCCTATATTGCTGCCCACTATTTTTAACAGGATGCAAGCGGCATTGCTTGTCAAATTTGTAGTATGCTTCAACGGTGGATAGTTTGCTTTTTGGTAGCAGTGTTAAGTACGGCACAGGTGGCCATGGCCCAACAGCCTATTCAAAAAGGCTGGCATCTGCTTGATGAAGAACAAGACGGGTATTATGGCATTTCGCTGCAAAAAGCCTACGATTTTCTCAAGGGCCGCAAGAGTCAGCCCATTGTGGTGGCAGTGATAGACAGCGGCATCGACACGACACATGAAGACCTGAAACCTGTACTCTGGCGCAATACCAAAGACAATAACGCAAATGGTATTGATGATGATAACAACGGCTACCCCGACGATGCACTGGGCTGGAATTTTTTGGGTAACCGCAACGGCGAAAATGTAGAAAAAGAATCGGCCGAAGCTGCACGTCTGTTTCATGCATTGGCACCACAATTCGACAACCGGCAAATAGACAGCAACTTGTTGTCACCCGAAGCCCGGGCAGATTTTCGATTGTGGTTGCAAGTGCAAAAAGCAGTAACAGTAACCGAAGAAGATCGCTTCATACTCAAAATATTGAATGCCACCAGCCGCACCATGTTGCAGTACGATTCCATTATTGCAGCACAGTGGAACAAACATGAGTTTACCCCCATTGAACTGGAAAGTTTTGTGCCGCAAAGTGCAGAAGCCAGAAAAGCAAAACTGAATTTACTCCGCATTTACACACTCTTACAAGTAGAGCCCGACCAAACCAATGTGGAGTTTATGGAAGGCATGCGGGAGTTCATTCAGCAAAAAGAAGACATCATTTATTTAAGAGAACAACCTGCTACCAATTATCGGTTGCAAATAACCGGCGATGATGAAAACAGCTGGCAAAGCCGCAACTATGGCAATGCAGATGTGATGGCCGGCAGTGCTATGCATGGCACTCACGTAGCAGGTATTATTGCTGCCGTAAGAAATAACGGACTTGGCATTGATGGCATTGCAGATAATGTACGCATATTGCCGCTACGGGTGGTGCCCAACGGCGATGAACACGATAAGGATGTAGCCCTTGCCATTCGCTATGCGGTAGACCAGGGTGCCAGCATCATCAACATGAGTTTTGGCAAAGGCCTGAGCCCGCAAAAACATTGGGTGGATGATGCCATTGCCTATGCGGCGAGTAAAAATGTATTGCTGGTGCATGCAGCCGGAAATGATGCAGCTTTTCTCGATACAGTACCTCAGTACCCTACACCGTTTTTAAACAATGGAACCATCGCTCCCAACTTTATTACTGTTGGTGCCAGCAGCGACATGAGCATCAAGGGCGGACTCATTGCCGACTTTACCAACTATGGCCGGCAAACCGTGGATGTAATGGCACCGGGTGTAAAAATTTATGCTACAGTACCCACAGGCAACAAGTACGCATTTTTGCAGGGCACCAGCATGGCTGCGCCGGTGGTGAGTGGCATAGCCGCCATTTTGCGGAGTTATTTTCCGCAGCTGACGGCTGTAGAAGTAAAACAGGTGATTGAGCAATCGGTGGATACCCGCCATAGCGACAAAGTATTTCCCAAACCCGGCGGCGAAAAGAAAGAAACACTTACCCTGCGGGAAGCCTGCAAAACAGGCGGTGTGGTCAATGCTTACAATGCTGTGCAGTTAGCAGCACAACTCACCGACAGCAAGCACAACCCCAAATCCGTTACCCCTTCAAACCAATAGCCATGCCACAACCACTAACCGGCGACTACGCCCCTTTTTACCAAACCTATGTAAGCTACTGTGCCGCCCACGAAACGGATGCTCTCGATACTTTGTGCGGTTCATTGGCAGAAATGGAACAATGGCTGCGCCAGATTCCGGAAACACAAAAAGACTATGCTTATGCCCCTGGCAAATGGACGGTAGCCCAACTGTTGCAGCACATGGCCGATACAGAAAGGGTATTTGCCTACCGTGCCCTGGCCATTGCCCGTGGTGAGCAGCAACCCCTGCCCGGCTTCGATGAAAATGCCTGGGCCAATGAAGCACCGGCTACCCACCGCAGCATTGCTGGTTTAGCAGAAGAATTGTTGCAATTGCGGCAGCTGACCATCACCCTTTTTCAATCCATTTCGCCAGCCCAAATGTCCAACAAGGGCGTAGCATCTGGTCAACCTATTACGGTGAATGCCCTGGCCTTCATTATGGTGGGGCATGTACGGCATCATCAGCGTATTTATAGCGAACGCTACTGCTAATCGCTATGCCGCTTCGTTCATTTACCCACCAGTTTTCATCAAAAGCTGGTTGTATTTGTTACTTTTTCAGATAAAAGGCCTGCCCAGACCGGACATTGGCCAAATATACTCTTGCTCCAACCCGGGGCTTCGGCGTAACCTTGGGGGGCAACCCCTATCTTTGCCCACCTTTTCAAAAATTGAATCATTAACCAACTACTATTATGGAGAATTTGATCCACGCTGTACCGGCCATGGGTATTGTCGGCCTGCTGTACACGTTCCTCAAGTTTAAATGGGTAAGCAAGCAAGACGCTGGCAACCCACGGATGCAGGAAATCAGTAAATACATTGCCGAAGGCGCCATGGCGTTTTTGAAGGCTGAATGGAAAATACTGGGCTATTTCGTGGTGCTGGTAGCCATTTTGCTCGGCGTAATGAGCATGAGCAACGAAAACAGCCACTGGTCTATCGCCATTGCGTTTGTGATTGGTGCCGTGTTTAGTGCTACAGCCGGTTACATTGGTATGCGTATTGCCACCAAAGCCAACGTTCGTACAGCACAAGCTGCACAAACAAGTTTGAGCAAAGCTCTCAATGTATCATTTACAGGTGGTGCTGTTATGGGCTTGGGTGTTGCCGGTTTGGCAGTGCTCGGTCTGGGTGCCCTGTTTATTGTTTTGAAAATGATTTTTGTACCCGCCGATGCTGCGGTTACCGGTCCGGAGATGCTGAGAACCATCGAGGTGCTCACTGGTTTTTCTCTCGGAGCGGAATCGATTGCGTTGTTTGCCCGTGTGGGCGGCGGTATTTATACCAAGGCTGCCGACGTAGGTGCTGACCTCGTAGGTAAGGTAGAAGCCGGTATTCCTGAAGATGACCCCCGCAACCCCGCCACCATTGCCGACAACGTAGGTGATAACGTAGGTGACGTAGCCGGTATGGGTGCTGACCTGTTCGGTTCTTACGTAGCCACCGTGTTGGCTACCATGGTACTTGGTCAGGAAACCACTTCGGTTGATGCTTTCGGTGGTTTGTCGCCCATTTTGCTGCCCATGCTTATTGCTGGTATCGGTATTATCTTCTCTATCATTGGCACCTTCTTTGTTCGCATCAGCGACAATGCAGGCCTCAATACAGACACTGTGCAGAAAGCCCTCAACATGGGTAACTGGGGTTCTATCATCCTCACCGCTGCTGCTTCTGCCGGGCTGGTGTACTGGTTGCTTCCAGAAACCATGGTACTCCGCGGATTGGAATTTACCCGCAATGGTGTAATGGGTGCTATCATGGTTGGTTTGGCTGTGGGTACACTCATGAGTATCATTACCGAATACTTTACGGCTATGGGTAAGCGCCCTGTTATGAGCATCATTCGCCAAAGTGCCACCGGCCACGCTACCAACGTAATTGGCGGTTTGGCTGTAGGTATGGAAAGTACCATGCTGCCTATTCTGGTGCTGGCTGCCGGTATCTGGGGTTCTTACGCCTGTGCCGGTTTGTATGGTGTGGCTATTGCCGCTGCCGGTATGATGGCCACTACAGCGATGCAGTTGGCGATTGACGCCTTCGGTCCTATTGCCGACAACGCTGGTGGTATTGCAGAAATGAGTGAACGGCCCAAAGAAGTACGTGAAAAGACAGACATCCTCGATGCAGTAGGTAATACTACCGCTGCAACTGGTAAAGGTTTTGCCATTGCTTCTGCAGCTTTGACTGCCCTCGCATTGTTTGCCGCCTTCGTAGGTGTGGCGGGCATCGAAGGCATCGACATTTACAAAGCCGATGTACTGGCTTGCTTGTTTGTTGGTGGTATGATTCCGTTCATCTTCTCTTCACTCGCCATTCGTGCTGTAGGTGAAGCCGCCATGGCCATGGTAGAAGAAGTTCGTCGCCAGTTCCGTACTATCACCGGTATTATGGAAGGCAAGGGCAAGCCTGAGTACGACAAGTGCGTTGCCATTTCTACTGAAGCATCTATTAAGAAAATGATGATGCCAGGCGCTATAGCTATCCTGTCTCCCATCATTCTCGGTTTCCTCATGGGCCCCGAGGCTTTGGGTGGTTTCCTGGCTGGTGCTACCGTTAGCGGTGTACTCATGGGTATGTTCCAAAACAACGCCGGTGGCGCTTGGGACAATGCCAAGAAGAGCTTTGAAAAAGGTGTAGAAATCAACGGAGAAATCTATTACAAGAAAAGCGATCCGCACAAGGCATCAGTAACTGGTGACACTGTAGGTGATCCTTTTAAAGATACTTCTGGTCCTTCTATGAACATCCTCATTAAGCTGATGTCGATTGTATCACTGGTGATTGCACCAACCCTGGCTCAGGTACATGGTACGGCCAAAGCACATGGTGCGGCCAAACATGAAACCATTGAAGTAACCGTAGAAAAAACTGCTGGCGAAGCAACCGAAGCACCCATCGTATCAGCGCTTAAAGCTGACGGTTTGGTCGACAGCAGCAATTTCACCATTGAAGTAGCCAACGGTCAGTTGCTCATCAACGGTGTAGCACAGGATTCTGCTACTTTCAGCAAATACAAAGGTTTGCTGAAGGAAGGGGAACAAAACCTGAAGATTGAAATCAAGCAAAAGCAATAAGCTCTCGCTGTGCTAAATATAAAAGCGGGTTGTGGCTTCGGCTACAACCCGCTTTGTTTTTCACACGACATAAGACTTTCGTTTTCAGTAACCATCTGCATGAAAAATATTTTTAATACCGAATGTTCGCATGTAGATTTTTTTGATACTTTGACCACTACTTAATCAAACCATTCCATAAGTCCCGGCGTGTCCACGTCGGGGCTTTTCTTTTACAGGCTTATAAAGCCAAGTAGCAAACTGTGCTGCCCTTACCGTACCGGGTGCAAAGCATTTGCTTGCAAATACGACCAAGCACAAAAAAGGCCCTTCTGTGCAGAAGGACCTTTAATGAATTGAATTAGTTATTGCTAAAAGAAAAGTCTTATTCTGTTTTGGCAATGCTGGCTATGCGCAAACGCATCTTGCCATTGCAGCCATACCAGACAACAACAACTTTCCTTATTTATCGAATGCAAATGCAGCGCCAATGCTAGACAAGAAAAGGTAGTTGCCACGTTCAGTTACCGGCATACGATACTGGAAATTGCTGAACAGGAAGCTGCTCTTCGACAACTTGAGCTGAAGGCCTGCACCTACCGGAATGAACGCATCGAAACGGCCACCCTTGTAAGCTGAAGCACCCAAACCTGCACTCAGGTAAGGTACTAGTGTATGGCGGTCAGTAAGCAGTTTCAGGTGAAGACTGGCATCCAATTGATGCAGCAAATAATCTGTACCAAAACGAGGCGTTACATCACGAAACGGATAGTCAACAGAAGAAAGGAAATAGTTGGCAGACACATCGAAGTGGTTGCTCAGGCCTTTCATATAAGAAACGCCTAATGCAGGGGCTTGCTCTCTGAGCTTTGCCCAACGTTCGTTGCCCATTACATTTTGTAATGAAGAGGTTCTGATACGCTGAGGCGTAATAAAATCCTGAGATCCGAAGTGGATGGCCAGTGTAGCCGGTTTTTTCTCATTATCCTTTTGCTGCGCATTGGCCATGCATACAAACATCAATGCAAGCAATGAAAGGCTTAGTTTTCTCATAAGGGGAATTTTATGTGGAACAAATGTAGGCTTGGAGAAGTATCAGCCATAAAATTTTTATCCATAACAATGTTGACCGCAAGTTGTTGGAGGCCAACAAAAAAATGCCACCTGTTAGGGTGGCATTCTGAATACATTTTTGACCGATAGATTAAGGCAAAGAAGCAGGCAGGGTTTTACCCATGTCTTCCACTTTTACCTGCGCCACACCGACACTCAGAATTCCGAGTTCTTTGGCGGCGCCTTTGCTCAGGTCGATGATGCGCTTCATTTTTGGATGCATCCGGTCATTTACCCGAACGATGATGGTTTTACCAGTTTTTATGTTGGTCACCCGCAACCAGGTACCCAAAGGAAACCGGTTGCTGGCGCAGGTCATGCCATGCATGTCGTACTGATCGCCGGTAGCGGTTTTACGGCCGTGAAACTTAGGACCGTACCAGCTGGCTGTACCTGTGATGGTTTTCGCCTCTTCCCTTTCGGTAGCTGCGGCCTTCTTTTCATTCTTGGTGGCCATCAGTACAGAGCTAACCAGTAAGGCTACCAGCAGCAACGATGCCCTTTGAAGAAAAAGTTTCAGGTATAAATAAGTTTGTTTCATTGGTTGGATGGGGTTTGGGTGATTGAAAAGCGGGTGTGAGGTTAATACCCTCGGAGCCGCTTGGTAACCCGGTTCGGTGTGATGAGCTATACCAAAGGTTGCTGCAAAGGAAACCAATTACCCCCTTAAAGACAACCCTTGGGGAAAGTTTGGACTTGGAATGTGGGGATTTTTAACAGAATTTCCGTCAGTATGACACGAAAAATGACCAATTGGCTTGTCGCCGGAGCCGTTTTTTTTAGCCTGCTGGCGGGTATTGCGGGCTGCTCTTCCCGCAGAAACCCATATCAATTGCCCCTTACATGGCGGGCAAACCAACTGAAACTGCAATACGACAGCAATCCACAATTGCAAATGGTCTCATTGGAAGGGTTTATTCAGCACCTGAAAACAGACCAGCGCTACACCACAACCAACAACTTTACCAGCCAGATATTGTACAAAGAGCCGGGCGTTTTTTTGCGCAAAGCCGCTGCCGAACCACTTAAAATGGTAGCCGACTCACTGGCCAAACTCGGGCTGGGCCTGCTGGTGTACGATGGCTACCGCCCCTATGCCGCTACGCTAAAAATGTGGGAAATAGTGCCCGATGACCGCTATGCCGCCAACCCGGCCAATGGCAGCGGCCACAACCGCGGTATTGCTGTGGACCTGGGTTTGTACAATTTAACAACAGGCGACACCCTGCCCATGCCTACTGGTTTTGATGATTTTACCGAGAAAGCCCACCACAATTACCAGCAACTGCCAGCCGAGGTATTGGCCAACCGGGCTACACTGAAGCAAGTGATGGAGCATTTCGGGTTTGTGGCCCTGCCCACCGAATGGTGGCATTTTTACCTGCCCGAGCCCAAACGGTATCCGTTGATGGATGTTTCATTTAGCACATTTAAGAAGCTACAGTAATCATCAACCTTTCAACTGCTCTTCCAGTTCCATCAGGGCTTCAAAAGCTTTTTCGTATTGCTGTTGGGCGGTATCGAGCTGTTGCTTTACCGTGCTGTAATCTTTTTCAGCCTGCAAAAATTGTTGCTTGTCGGCGTACACTGCCGGATCAGCCATGCGACCTTCCACCTCCTGCATTTTTACCTGCAACTGTTGCAGCTGTTGCTCTTGTTTTTCAAATGCTTTTTGCTGCTTCTGATATTCCTTTTGCAACTCCCGGTTTACTGGTTGTGGCTTGGGCTGCACGGCTTTTACAACCACAGGTTCTGGTGCCAGCTGCACTTGTTTGGCTGCAGCTTCCTGTTGCAGCAGCTTTTCTTTCCATTCTAAATATTCCTCGTAGGTGCCCCTGAACTCACGGATTTCGTGGTTGATGATTTCCCAAAACACATTGGCCGTGCGGGAAATAAAATAACGGTCGTGGCTAACGATGATAAGGCTGCCTTCGTATTTATTGAGGGCTTCAATGAGCAGCTCCACGCTGTGCATGTCCAGGTGGTTGGTCGGCTCATCGAGCATCAGAAAGTTGGCCTTGCTCACAATGGTTTTCGCTAAGGCAACCCGGGCTTTTTCGCCCCCGCTCAATACCTTGATTTTTTTATCGGTGTCATCGCCGCTAAAAAGGAAACAACCCAAGAGTGCCCGGTATTCCAGTTCAGTTTTGCCGGCACGGCTGGTCGTCATTTCTTCCAGTACGGTGTGGTTTACATTCAGCGATTCCAATTGGTGCTGGGCATAAAAAGCCTCCTGCACATTGTGGCCCCAAATGCGTTCCCCTTCAATTTTTTCGGTGCCGGCTATGATGCGCAGCAAGGTAGATTTACCCTTGCCGTTGGCGCCAATCAGCGCTACTTTATCGCCCCTGAAAATTTCAGCACTGGTGTTGCGTAAAATTTCTACATCGCCATAAGCCTTGCTCACATGCTTGAGGGTACAAATGGTGCGGCCGGGCTGCTGGCCTACCATAAAGTTGATGCGAATGTTGGGGCGTTCTATTTCTACATCTTCTATTCGGTCAAGTTTATCGAGGCGCTTGGCCACACTTTGTGCCTGTGCGGCCTTGCTGGCCTTGGCTTTAAAGCGTTCTATAAAACGTTCCTGCTGGCGTATGTAATCCTGCTGATTTTCGAAAGCTCGTTTTTGCAGGGCAATGCGTTCGGCTTTTTCTTTTTCATAAAAATCGAAATTGCCTGTGTACATGTGCAGTTGCTGCTGGTATAGCTCCACTACTTTATTTACCATGCGGTTCATAAAGTATTTGTCGTGGCTTACAATGACCACGCTGCCGGGGTAATGCTGCAGGTATTTTTCCAACCATTCAATACTGGGTAGGTCAAGGTGGTTGGTCGGTTCGTCGAGCAACAGAATTTCAGGCTTTTGCAAAATGAGTTTGGCCAGCAATACCCGCATCCGCCAGCCACCGCTAAACTGATTGAATGGTTTTTCAAACTGGTCGGTTTCAAAACCCAGGCCGTGCAGTACCTCTTCGCTTTGGTGCTGCATGGTATAGCCACCGGCCAGTTCAAAGTCGTGCAGCATATCGGCATACTGGTGCAGCAACACTTCGTTGCTGTGGTCGGTTTCCAGCTGTTTTTCCAATTTGCGCAGTTCGGCTTCCAGTCGGCGGGCTTCGGTAAATGCATCCATGGCCACTTCAAGCACGGGCTTTTCTATTTCCGTACTCAGCAAATCCTGATGCAAAAAACCAATCTGCACATTCTTTCCTCTTTCTACCGTACCTGCCGAGCAGGTGTATTCGCCCACCAGCAACCGCAGCAAGGTAGATTTACCCGTGCCGTTGTAGCCTATCAATCCAATACGTTCGTTGGGCTGTATATGCCAGGTAGCATCCGAAACGATAACCCTGGCGCCAAATTCAAAAGTGACATTGTTAAAACCTGCGAGCATGGCGCAAAAGTAAGGGTTGGGCAATAGTGGGCCGTGGGCAAAAACCAACGCTTGCCCAAGGCGGCTTACAATTACATTTGCACAAACATTTGAACATGCCTCGTAAGATTTTGATGTTGTTGGCGGTTGTTATTATTGGTGGCGGACTCACCTATTATTTTGGTTTTCGCCACAGCGATGATGAAGCTACAACAGCACCTGCGCCGTTGCAGGTAAGTGCCGTGTCCGATTCATTTTCGGTATCGGTACAGCGGGCATTGGGCGAATATTATCAGCTTACTGAAGCATTTGTACAAAAAGACAGCACGGCTATTAACCTGCGGGCCGGCTCTTTTGCAGCCAGTATGCAAGCCATAGCCATGCAGGAGCTGAAAGCCGACAGCCAACTGATTGCATTGGCAGCGGGCATTCAGCAGGGAATTGCCACAGAGGCGACAGCCATTGCCGCCAGCAGCGACTGGACAAAAAAATACCGTTCGTTGCAAACCATCAGCGATCAGTTTTTTGACATGCTCCGCACCGTACAATACAAAGGCGGCAAAGTGTATCAGCAGCATTGCCCCATGGCTTTCGACAATGCCGGCGCCAACTGGCTGAGCCAGCAATCCGCTATACGCAACCCCTATTTTGGCGACGACATGCTGGACTGTGGTGAAAACCGCGACTCGGTAAATTTTGTACAGTAAACAGCAGCGGGCTTTTTGCTGTTATGTACGCACACCATGGAAAATAAATTTTACCAGCTGTCCTATCGGCAGCTTTGCACATACCGGTTTTTACTGATTTCTTTTTTTGTAAGCCTTAGCGTTTTTGCGCAGGCACAACGCATTACTATCAGTGGATTTGTGAAAGACTCGCTGACGGGCGAAAGCCTGCAGGGTGCCAATATTTACCTGAAAGGCGCCAGCCGCGGGGTATCGAGCAATGCCTACGGTTTTTATTCGCTGACGATAACAGCCGGGGAAACCGAATTGCAAGCATCCTTTGTGGGCTACGAAACCAAAACATTTCCGCTCAACAGCAGTAAAGATGTGCAGCTGGATATTTTACTGCTGCCAGCCTCGTATGCCAATACGCAGGTAACTGTAGTGGGTCGGAAAAAAGAAAACAACGTACAAACAGCACAAATGGGCAAGGTTGATTTGAGCATTGAACGCATCAAACAAATACCTGCTTTTTTGGGTGAAGTAGATGTGCTGAAAGCCTTGCAACTACTGCCCGGTGTACGCAATGCCGGCGAAGGCAATGCCGGATTTTATGTACGTGGTGGTGGCGCCGATCAAAACCTGATTGTGCTTGACGATGCTGTGGTGTACAATACCGGTCACCTGTTTGGTTTCTTCTCCGTGTTTAATGGTGATGCTATCAAAAATGTGAGCCTCATTAAAGGTGGTATGCCGGCGCAATACGGAGGTAGGCTAAGCAGTGTGGTAGATGTAACCATGAAGGACGGCAACAATCAGGACTATGAATTTGAAGGTGGTGTGGGTACGATTGCATCCCGTTTTGCTGCACAAGGCCCCATTGAAAAAGGCAAATCATCATTTATTGTAGCAGGCAGGCGTACTTATATTGATGCATTGGTAAAACCATTCATCAGCAAGGATGCCAACCTGTATGGCAGTGGTTATTTTTTCTACGACCTCAATACCAAAATGAACTTTCGGTTGGGGGCAAAAGACCGCTTGTATTTGAGTGGCTATTTCGGTAGAGATGTATTTACATTCCGCAACAAAGAGAGAGCTTTTAATACAGATATTCCCTGGGGAAACAGTACGGCCACCGTTCGCTGGAACCATATTTTCAGTAAAAAGATTTTCGCCAACACCACACTGGTGTACAACGATTACAAATTCAAATTTGATGCACTGCAAAATGATTTCCGCATTACGTTGAGCAGCGGCATTCAAGACCTGAATGCCAAAATTGATTTCGATTATTATCCATTGCCCGAACACAAAATCAAGTTTGGTGCACAATACACCTACCATACTTTTTTGCCCAATCAGGTAAGTGGCAGCCAAGGCGCTACCGTGTTCAATCCTTCGAACACTGGTAAAAAATATGCCCGTGAATATGCCTTTTACATACAAGACGACTGGGAGGTAACCAGCAAGCTGAAACTCGGTGCTGGCCTGCGTTTGAGCGGCTTTAACCAAGTGGGGCCTTATTTTTTGTATGATAAAGATGCACAAGGCAACTCCCTCGACAGCAGCTTTTTTGGCAAGGGAAAAACAGTGAAAAACTATGGCGGTTTGGAGCCTCGTTTTACGCTGCGCTACAGCACCGGTGCCAACAGCAGTATTAAAGCTGCGGTAACCCGCAACCTGCAATACATACACCTGGCTACCAACAGCGGCACTACCCTGCCCACCGATTTGTGGGTGCCGAGCACCTACCGTGTACGGCCACAGGATGGCTGGCAATATGCTGCGGGCTATTTCCAGAATTTCAAGAACAACATGTTTGAAACTTCGATAGAAGTATATTATAAAAACATGTTGAATCAAATTGAATACAAGGAAGGATTCACCCCATCACTCAACGACCCGGAAGAAGATTTTACGTTTGGCAAAGGTTGGAGCTATGGCATAGAATTGTTTGTGAACAAAACCCGTGGCAGGCTTACCGGCTGGGTAGGCTACACCCTCAGCTGGACATGGCGGCAATTTGATAGCCTGAACGCAGGCATAAAATATCCGGCAAAATATGACCGCCGCCACGATATGAGTGTGGTGCTCAACTACAACCTGAACCCCAAATGGAAACTGGGGGGCGTGTTTGTGTATGGCACCGGCAATGCGGCTACTTTTCCCGAAAGGTTTTATGTAGTGGGTGGCATTCTCACACAAGAATTCAGTCGCATCAATGCGTACAGGTTACCTTCTTATCATCGGGCCGATGTGAGTGCTACGTATACGCCCAAACCTAACAGCCAAAAGAAGTTTAAGAGTAGCTGGGTCTTCAGCATTTACAATTTGTACAGCAGGCTCAACCCCTACTTTATTTACTTCGATCAGGAAGGCGACCCGCAACAAGGCACACAACAAGTAAAAGCCTATCAGGTGTCGTTATTTCCCATCATCCCCAGTGTAACCTGGAATTTTAAATTCTAAAACACAGGCTTTGCATTGTGTATGCTGTTGCTAAAATTGGTTGTTCACTACAAAACCAGTAATTATGCTGCATGCAGTATTTGGCCATCATCAGCAACGACGCAGTAGTTTTCGGACTGCTGGTTTCCATTCTTGCGTTTGTCTTCGTTACATCATCTAGCAACCACAAAGGCTGGAAGCGGTTTTATCAGTTTGTGCCCTCTTTATTGCTGTGTTATTTTCTGCCTTCACTGTTCAATTCGTTTGGCATTATTGATGGCGAAAAATCGGGGCTCTATCCTGTCATCAGAGATTATCTCTTACCCACCAGTTTGGTTCTGCTCACCATCACGGTAGATATTCCTTCCATCAGAAAACTCGGTGGCAAAGCACTCATTATGTTTTTGGTAGGCTCGTTAGGCGTTATGATTGGTGGCCCGCTGGCGGTGTGGTTGTTTACCATTATTGATCCGCAAGCCGTAGGTGGCGAAGGCCCCGATGCCGTATGGCGTGGCCTGACGGCCATTGCCGGCAGCTGGATTGGCGGCGGTGCCAACCAGGCCGCCATGAAAGAAATTTTTGGCATCAGCGATCAACTCTTTAGTGCTATGATTGCCATTGATGTGATTACGGCCTATGTGTGGATGGCGTTTTTATTGTACGGTGCCGGCATTGCCCCCAAGCTGGATGCCAAACTCAAAGCCGATGCATCTGCCATTGAAACGCTACGCAAAAAAATGGAACAGTACCATCAGCAGGGCGACCGTATTCCTTCGCTGGCCGATATTACATTGATTGCAGGTGTTGGATTTGGCGTTACAGGTTTGGCGCATCTCATTGCCGACAATATTGCACCAGCCATTGAATTGCATGCACCACAACTGGCACAGTTTAGTTTGACGAGCAAATTTTTCTGGCTGATACTGATGGCAACGCTTATTGGATTGCTGCTGTCGTTTACCAAAGCCAGAGACCTCGATCATGCTGGTGCTTCTAAAACAGGTACTTTGCTCTTGTACGTGCTGGTTGCAACCCTCGGCATGAAAATGAACATCTTCGCCATTTTCGATCATCCAAAATTGTTGCTGCTGGCGTTTACGTGGTTGGCATTTCACATCCTCATTATGCTGGGCATAGCCAAACTGATTAAGGCGCCATTCTTTTTTGTAGCGGTCGGTAGTCAGGCCAATATTGGTGGTCCGGCCAGTGCACCTATTGTAGCAGCAGCATTCTCACCAGTACTGGCGCCGGTGGGTGTATTGCTGGCGGTGCTGGGATATGCCATTGGCACAGGCGGCGCTTACGTTTGCGGCCTGCTCATGCAATGGGTATCGGGTGGATAACACCAGTTGCAATTCTTTTTGTGCTGTAATAAAAAAGCGACGTTTCAAAAAAAGAAACATCGCCTTTATCATCAACCTATTGCATGTTTGTAAATCATTATTTAACGAATATGGCTTTATGCTTTGAGTCTTCAGCTGTAAGCCTCTTACTATTTTATCAACGTAGCATCGGCTATATGATTGCCACCTGTATACGCTTTGGTGGTTGGCAGGCTTTTCCAATACGCACCAATGGCTGACATGGTGCCATCCGGGTTTGCTGAAGGATAATCTGGCTCAAAGAAAAATGAATACCGTTCAACGTAATCGAGTGTATTCAACCATTCAGTAGAAAGCTTCATGAAATACATCTGCACGACTTGCGATTTGCGGTTCATATTGGCATTGAATTCAGTGATCCAGATGGGTAAATTTGGATAAGCTGTGCGAACATTTTGAATGTAGGTTTTGAAGCGATTGAATACTCTTTCAGCAGTTAATGAATCAGTAGCTGCATTGTTGGTTTGATTGCCCCAATCGTACCAGTGCACAGCAATACCATCAATACGAACACGTTGACTTTGTATTTTGCTCATGAATTCTGTTTGCCATTTGCCAGCACCAAATGCCCTGATCTTGTGTACATGCCGGCGAGAACAAACGCAACCCAGTTTTGAGCATTGTTTTATATCGTGCCACAGCCGTATCCACCGGCACATTCGACTGACTGCTGTTGTCGGGTTCGTTGAATGACAAGAGATGATCGATATCGTTTCGTTCAATCAAATACCTGGCATTGTCATCAATGGCAGCGCCTTTACCCCAGGTCATAGGCACGTATTGCAACGGACCAAATGAAGGCCTGTTGAAACTCCAGCCATAATACCAACCTGTTTGAAAAAGTTTGACCCTGTTAGAGTCGGTCAGGCACACACCTTTTTATCCTGATCGGTAAAGCGGATGTAACGGATGTATGAAATATTGTTGCGCAAACGGGTGGGCAAATTTGCCTTGATGGCGCTGTCTTTGGCAATGAGTGTAATGGCTTCACCAGTGCCATCACTATTGGCCGCCAACACCGCCATGTAACCTTTGGGCAAGTAAATGGAAATGATTTTGTCTTCGAAGCCAGTAGGTATTCGCTTCACCAAGGAAGACCCCAAAGTATAACTGCTGAACACTGTATCTGCGCCCAATTCAATCAACGGATTCTGCAGTGAAAGACCGGTAGAAATGGCCAGTTTGCTACCCGAATAAACAGCAGCGCCACCGCCGGGTGGTGGTGGGGTAACTGTACCGCCACCTGTGCTTACTTTTTCTTTTTTACATGCCGCCATCAGCAATGCGATGCTGGCTATCCAAACTAAACCGCTCTTCATAGGAATGATTTTTCTTAGCCATTGCTGCTCTCTTACTCAACAACTGAGCGATATAAGAAAAAACTTTTTGCGTCAGCAAATGAATGCAAGCAAGCATTGGCATTGTTGTGCATGAAAGTAAACCCGCTACAAACAGCAGTTTGCATGCCTAAGCCAGTTTGAAACATTTGCGCCGCACATTTGGAATGAATTTACCCCGCTGCAGCAATCGAGTATTTGAATGTGCAGGAAGAATATATTTATCGTTCAGATGACTACATTGCCATGACTGTACAACAGCCGCCGAAATACATTTTGCCCGTGATTGTGCTGGCACAATTTCTCTGTACATCCTTATGGTTTGCAGGCAATGCAGTGATGCGCCCCCTTAGCCAAGAGCTACACCTCGATGCAGATTTTGTAGCACACCTTACCAGCAGTGTACAATTGGGTTTCATTACGGGTACATTGCTGTTTGCCATACTGGCCATTGCTGATCGCTTTTCACCGGCTACTGTTTTTATGCTGAGTGCTATTTGTGCTGGCATCTTCAACTTAGGCATGAGCATTACAGATTTGCAACCCATGCAAGTATTGTTGTTTAGATTTTTCACCGGCTTTTTTCTCGCAGGCATTTATCCTGTAGGCATGAAAATAGCTGCCGATTATTTTCAGCAGGGCTTGGGAAAATCGTTGGGCTTTTTGGTTGGTGCATTAGTTGTGGGCACTGCTTTTCCGCATTTACTTAGCAACATGTTGCAAGGCGTTCCATGGCGATATGTATTGTATTGTACCACTACCCTTGCCATCATTGGCGGAGTAGGCATGTGGTTGTTGGTACCCGATGGCCCGCACCGCAGTAAGCCACAACAATTTTCGTTCGGTGCTTTTGCTGCTGGCTTTCGACAGCCGCATTTCCGGCAGGCAGCACTCGGCTATTTTGGCCACATGTGGGAGCTGTATGCATTTTGGGCTTTTGTACCAGTGATGTTGCAGTATTACAACAGCACTCACCCGCAAAGCAAGATAGATGTACCGCTGTTTGCATTTGTGATTATTGCTTCTGGCGGATTGGCTTGTGTAGTGGCAGGATATTTATCTCAATCATTTGGCACTGCCAACATTGCCAGCAAGGCGTTGTTACTTTCCTGTTGCTGCTGCTTAGTTTCTCCACTACTATTGCAACAACCTTCAACAATTGCATTGCTGATTTTTCTATGGTTGTGGGGATTGTTTGTGATAGCTGATTCACCGTTGTTTTCATCGTTGGTAGCGCAACATGCACCCGCACAATCAAAAGGATCGGCACTCACCATTGTCAACAGCATTGGCTTTGCTATTACCATTGTGAGTATTCAAACCCTTCACTTTTTTTCGGATAAATTACCACTGACATTCGTATACATGCTACTGGCCATCGGACCCATACTGGGTTTACTGGCACTGCGTAAAAGAATCACTACATAAAAAAACGCCTCTACATCAGAAGCGTTTTTATCAAGAATGAATCTCTTTCCCTAATCTCAAATTAACCAGTTAACTTATCAACCAATCAACTCGTTAACTGATGTTACCTCGGCACTTCCACTTTCTCCAACAACTGCTGTACCATATCATCTGCGGTAAAGCCTTCCATTTCTTTTTCTGGTGAAAGAATGATACGATGCCGTAACACATGCGGCACAATGCCCAAAATATCTTCGGGCAATACAAAATCACGGGCACGTATTGCTGCCATGGCTTTGGCAGCTTTCAAAATGGCCAACGATGCACGGGGAGATGCACCGAGATACAATGAAGGATTATTGCGGGTGCTGGCAATAATGCTTGCAATAAACTCCAGCAACTTAGGCTGCACCACCATTTGTCGTACCAGCGAACGGAAGCAAGCGATATCGCCGGCGTTCAACACGGGTTGTACTTCCTGCAACAATTCAGCGGCACTCTGGTGTTGTTGCTGTTGCAAAATCTGCACTTCTTCCTGTACCGTTGGGTAGCCCACATTTATTTTAAACAAGAAACGGTCAAGTTGTGCTTCGGGCAAGCGGTAAGTACCTTCCTGCTCTACCGGGTTTTGCGTAGCCACTACAATAAATGGCTCTTGCATAGGATAGGTTTGGCCATCCACTGTCACCTGACGTTCCTCCATTACTTCAAACAAAGCCGATTGTGTTTTGGCCGGGGCACGGTTGATTTCATCAATCAGTACAATATTTGAAAACACAGGGCCGGGCTTAAACTGAAACTGCATGTTTTGCGGATTGAATACCGAAGTACCCAACACATCACTCGGCATGAGGTCGGGCGTAAACTGCAGGCGACTAAATGGCACCGCAATGCTACGGGACAGCAACTTGGCAGACAAGGTTTTGGCCACACCGGGTACACCTTCAATCAGCAAGTGACCGTCGCACAGCAAACCGGCAATCATAAGGTCAACCATTTCTGCCTGGCCTACAACTACCCTGCCGATAGCACCCCGCATCTGTGATACGGCTTCGCTCAGTCTGCTTAAATCCGTTCTGCTTTCAAACATTTCTTCCATAATCAGGTCGGCTTTCTTCGCCGTGGCTAAAATATTCTATTAATCAATATCAATAACGGGCAAACCGCAGCTTACTGCACAATTTTGATGGTTCCAGCCCCGTGATAAGAATGGTACTCGCCATTGTACATGGCATCGGCGCTGGCAGGGCCAATGGTAAATGTACCGGGTGACACAGCCCTTACCGTGTAGTAAAATGTTTGGCGTCCGTTGAGGTTGGTAAAGAAATGAATGCGGTCGTCTCGGATATCGGTATGCAGCGGATTGCTGGCATCTTTTATCCACTCGTTGCCGGGCAATTCTTTAATGCGACTGTTTTCAATTTCAAAACCGGCTGGCAAAATATCTGTCAACACAACGTTGTCAATAGTGCCGCTGTATGTTTTTTCCAACGTAAGCTTCACCACAATCAAATCATTTTGTTTAAAGCTGTTACTACTCACAGGTCTTCCAAAACGGTCGTAAAAACTACGACGCACTTTCAAGTAACTGTCTTCCTCTTTGTAAGCGCCACTGGCACTGATGCCTTGCGTTTGCCACCATGCATAAATATTACCATTGCCTTTGCTGGTAATTTGAATGTTGGTGCTGTTCAATTGTGCCTTGGTGAGTTGCAATGGAGCACCACTCATCATACCTACTTGCTTACCGCCTACGGTCACCACTGCAGTTGCGTTAGTAGCGCCAGATTTACGGGCTATTTTACCCAAAGCCACAAAACCAAACGCACATTCCTGCGTAGTGTACCAGCTGCGGCCTTTGAGTTTGGCTGCTACATGCCTGGCCATTACACCCACTTGCGTGTTGGTTGGCTCTGCATCTATCAATGCATTCAGCGCCACGGCTTCATCACGTATATCACTGTAAAAACTACCGCCGGTGCTGGCTACGGCTTCTTCTCCGGCAAAGCTTCCGGGTAGCAATGCTTTAGCGGAAGCCTTATCGCCAGCCAGCGTGTATGCCGCCGACAATAAGTAGCGACTATCCAACGCCAAATCCTTTTGATTGGTTTTGTAATAGTTCATAGCAGCCACGGCAGGTCTTCCTGCCAATGACAAAACATATAAGCTATATGCTACTTCTTTGGGCGCAATTTTCTTTTGCAAATTGCGGTTGTAGAAATAAGCCACCAGCTCTTTGTTGCGCAGTTTATTGTTGAGATAATTGAGCATGGTTTCCAGCAAACTTCTGTCTACTTCGTAGCCGGCTTTTTTGGCTTCTACCAAAAAATGAGCGGCGTATGCAGTTGTCCACCAGCTTTCCTGGCTTTCATTATCCCATAGTGTAACGCCGCCGTTGTACAGCTGGCGCATTTTTATTTTGCGAATGGCTTCGGCCACATTTTCGTTCGCACTTTTCTGCAACCCTTTTTGTGTATGCACCATATCCGATAAGTCGGAAAAATACAATTGCGGAAATGCCACCGACACTGTTTGCTCCGTACAACCAAAAGGATACTGAACAAGGTATTGCAACTGTCCACCCAACTCCAGCAAAGGATTGCGACTCACAGTCAGCGTATAGTTCAAACTCTGTGGAATAAAATCCAATGTATTCATACGCAACACTTGTGCAGTGTTGGCAGGAATGACTTGTGCACCATTCAGCTTTTGCAAAGTAGAGGCCGGACGAATACTGATATCTGTTTCATCCAGGAATTGTTCACCCAGTCCGTTTATTTCAACTTTAATGTTGGCGGTACCAATGGAAGCTGGTGCAAACAACTTAAACAACACACGACCTTCCCGTTTGCCTTCGATGCTCGTAGTGGCAGTATTGCTGCCTGCGACTTGTACTCCGGCTGTAGTTAA
Organism: Phnomibacter ginsenosidimutans; assembly: GCF_009740285.1. Taxonomy (GTDB): domain Bacteria; phylum Bacteroidota; class Bacteroidia; order Chitinophagales; family Chitinophagaceae; genus Phnomibacter; species Phnomibacter ginsenosidimutans. Next base: position 1,028,954 of record NZ_CP046566.1, on the reverse strand, counting down.
CAACTTTGCATTGATGCTGGCCGTTTTGTTGGTGGTGTTTGTTATGGTCACAGGAACTAACACGGTATCACCAGGGCTCATGAAGCGAGGCAATGCCGTACTCACCACCAAGCGGATCGGCTACTTTCATATTGCTTTCTGCAGCACCAAACTGGTTGTCTTTGCAAGCCACTGCCATCAATCGCACCTCGCCACTAAACTGCGGAATATCAAATTCGAAAGTGGCTTCACCATTGCTGCCGGTTTGGCGAATGCCACTCCAAAAGCTCACCAACTTCACCCGTTTGTCGGGCATGGGGTTTTGACGCTGGCTCAATTGCAAGTCAGCATCGCCACCACTGCTGCTGATGGTGCGGCGCAGCTCAGGAAACAGCAACGGATACAAATCATAACCATTTACACTCAATGCACGGGTGGCAAAAAAATGCGCAAACGGATCGGGTGTTTTGAAATTGGAAACGGCCAGCACTCCATTGTCAACAGCAGCCAGTGTGACCATGCTGTTGGGCGCCGCTTTCACGGTTACTTTTTGATGCGTTCTACTTCGAGTTTCCTTTTTTGCATCAATGCTCACCGTCATGCGTTTGCTCTTGTCTTCCACTTTGATGTTAGCATAACCATGCGCCACTGTCAACGGCATATCAGTTACCGTATGTGGCTTAAACAACGTCGCACTGATGTAGGCATTCGGCAAATACTGGTCATCAATTTTGAGGTTGAGGCTGGCATTTCTATTGTTGACATCAACATACTGATAGCTCACGACTTTATCTGTTTCAACCGTCACCAACATGCGGCCGTTAAATGGTGTTTTAAACAAAGCCTTCACGGTTTCGCCATTGTTGTAGCTGTTTTTATCCAATGAAATATCTACGTTGCCTTCGCGGTTTACTTCAAACGCAGCATCGGCATTGCCCCAAGCGCCATAGCTGTAAAACCGCTGGCTCACGTAGTTGCTTACGCCCGGTGCAGCAATGCGTATTTCATATTCGCCGGGGGTAGTGGGTGTAAATGGAAATACCGATTGCTCACCACTCACCTGCATGGTGCGTGATGCTATCACTTTGCTTTCCTTTTGCGATTCGTAGCGGAAGTAGGAGCCGCTCTTCGACAACACGGTGCGGTACTCATGCTTAATCACTTGTATTTGTGCAGTGGCATTCATCACCTGCTCTTTGCTGTTGATGGCTATCACCGGAAAGTTGATGTTTTGCCGCAATGGGAAATAATTCCAGCCGGTATTGCCCAAACCAAACAGCACCGATTGAGTGTAAATGGTGGCCCTCGACACACGGTTTACCGGCCGCCCGGTTTCATCGAAAACTGTACTGAAAAAACTGGCTTCCAACACACCAAGGTTGGCATACATAGCGGGCACATCAAAAGCGGTATTGGCAATGCCTTGCTCGTTGGTTAATCCTTCCCGCAATACCTTATCAAAAATGGTGCGTTCATTGCTGAGGTCGAAGTCGAACTTGTTGTATTTGGCAGGTGCAATGTGTTTTTGTTTCACCTGTATTTCGCATTCATATTTTCGCCCAGCTGCCGGCGGGCCAAAATAGTTGCTGGCCTGCAGGTTCAATTGAATAGATTGTCCGGGCATCGCTGATTCCTTATCCAGATTGGCGTTCACCTTTATTCTATCAGGCATAAAGGTTTCTACTTTCAGGTTTTTGCTGGCCAGCAACACATCGTTGCCGTTGTATACTTCCAATACATAAGTACCCGTAATAGCAGATGCACTGAGTGGCACATTTACTTCAGCAGCGCCTTGTGCATTCAGGTTTTTGCGCAGGCTGGTCAGCTCTTTGCCATTCGGCATCAGCACTTTCATTTTGATGGGAATGCTGCCCGGACTTTTCCAGTTGCGGTCTCGCAGTACTACCGCAGCATTCATTTTTTCGCCGGGGCGATAAATATCTCTTTCAGGATACACAAATGCATCGAGGCCGGTGCTGTTGATGCGTTTGCCCCCTACTTCAAAACGGGAAGTATTCACGGCCGTGTTATGAAAGGGCAGGTAGTTGAAATCGTCGCCGGTTTTGGCAATGACCATCGCCGGTTTAAAGCCGCTGAATTCTTGCCGGGCGAAGGGTACTTCTGCTACACCATCACTATTGGTTGTAGCAGTACCCAACAGTTGATTGTTGGCGCCGTACACACTTACCGCCACGCCACTCATGGCTTTGGCCGTTTGTATGCTATTGGCAAATACCAGCATTTTATCAACGCCCTGCTTGGCTATGAGGCCCACATCACTCAGGGCTACAAAACGGCTGTCACTTATCCAGTAATCTTCGGTAGAACGGATTTTTACATGGTAAATGCCTTTTACGTCAGACAGTTTATCGGTGAGGTTGAATTGAAACAAGCGACCACTGCCGTACTTCGGCAACGACCTTGTATCTATGACAGACTCATACACCACATCGCCGAGTACTGCATCGCCATCTTCTTCGTAGTAATAATAATCTTCTTCGTCTTCATTTCCTTTTTGCTCTTTGGGATAATAGCCATAGCGATGCGCCATCAGCAAATTGCTTTCGTACACTTTCGAAACAATCACTTTTATCTTAGGTACATTGGCAATGCGTACTTCAATATTCTTTGCGCCATTCTTTCCTAAATAAACAGCTTTGCTACTAGCAAAACTCAGCGAAGGTTCGAGGCTACCAAACGCCACGCTGGTGCTGTAGTTTTCTTTCAGCACCCCACCTACTTTTCCTCGCAGGCCTTTCTTAAAAGTCAGCGTGTAGCTATTGTCCACACTGAACTGCTCACTGGTAATGAGCAATCCGTCTTCGGTAAGTTGGGAGCTATAAGCAGCAGTTGGCGATAGCTCTATGAACGAAGCAAACTGGCCCGCCACCAACTGCTGACTGGTTTTAATCAAGATGCTTCCCTGCACACCATCATGCTCAGCCGTTACATCGTTTATACTCAACACAAATGGTGATGGCAACACCGCTTCTATCTTTTCTTCTTTCGCCGTACCGTTTTTGCCTTTATCGGGCACCAGGCCTTTAGCAATGCTGAGTTGCAATGCCAAATCTTTGTCTTCCGGTTTTACATTGCGTAGCCGCACACTCACTTTCGATTCGTTGCTAACGGTTATGAGTTCTACTTCTACATTATTGCCATCCAACTCCGCGGTCAGTTTATCCATCAATGCTTTGGGATCAACATTGTAGTTGAAGTACAAATCAATTTGCGGAATAGCAGCGGCAGCACCATCGGGCAAGGTCCAAAATGCATGGGTGTTTTCCAGTTTTAAATCTGCCGTTTTAAAGGTCAGTTCATCGTCTTCTTCGATGCTGGTAAAATCGGTTCGCTTCAGCAATACCTTATTGAGGCTGGCCGTAAAACTGCTGGCCGGCGGCAAGGGTTCTGCGGGTGAAAACACCAGCTGGTCGCGGCTTTCCCAACGGAAGCGGCCCCTGATTTTGGGAGAAAAACTGACATACTCGGTACTGTCCCATTGGTTGAGCATACTATCGGTAGCCAATGGCGCCGAAAACCGAAAAGTGAGGTTGCCCAACTGTGGTACTTCATCACGGGCATTGGTGTAGCTCAAACTCACTGCATTTCGGTTGCAACTCCAAATAGCAGCAGATACAAAAAGCAGCGCCATCATCCAGCGCAGGCTGGCAGCAGAAAACCTGTTCATACAATAATTGGTTGTGTAGCGTAGGGAAATATAGCACAAAGCCGTGGGTAAAAACGGCACTGCAGCAAGGCAGTTGATAAATGTGTAGCAAGGGCAGCAAAACTGCCAACGAGGTTGGTCATGTGAAGGCAAGCTTGCCGCAGAATGTAGCGGTGCATTGCCATTTTGAAAGTACAACGGAAAAAGATGCACACACAAGTCTGCAATCGTTAATCATTCATTAATTGCCAACGGCACATCCATCACAATCAATCAAGCCCTACTTTTAAGCAGCCTTCCGGCAACTTGTTTTCTTATGCTCCGTCGTTTTTTTCTGCTGCGAATACTGCTAACAACCATGCTGCCTCACTACCAGCCTGGCAGCGGCGTGGTTGGAAAATGCTTCGCTGGATAGCAGCTTTGTTTTTATTGTTCATGAGCATCAATGTGCTGTTTCCACCACCCGATTTGCCTGCCTACAGCACCATCATTACCGACAACAAAGGCCAGGTGATTCATGCCTACCTCACCCCCGACGAAAAGTGGCGCATGAAAACAGAGTTGCACGAAATTTCGCCCCTGCTGCAACAAACCATTGTACACAAAGAAGATCGCTGGTTTTATTATCACCCGGGCATCAATCCCGTAGCTGTTGGTCGTGCTTTGGTAAAAAATATAATGCGAGGTCGTGTTACCTCTGGTGCATCCACCATTACCATGCAAGTGGTACGCCTGCTCGAACCCAGGCCCCGCAACCTGTGGAGCAAAGCCATTGAAACCATCCGGGCTTTGCAACTGGAATGGCGGTACAGCAAATCAGAAATATTGCAGCTCTACCTCAATCTGGTGCCCATGGGTGGCAATATTGAAGGCATCAAATCGGCATCGTGGTTGTACTTCAATAAAAACCCCGACCACCTGAGTTTGGCAGAAATAACGGCGCTGAGCATCATCCCTAACCGGCCCACCAGCTTACGGATGGGGCGCAACAATGCATTGATTGTAAGCGAACGCAACCGCTGGCTGCAACAGTTTGAAAAAGATGGCTTGTACCCCCACACCGATATTGCCGATGCCATAGCAGAACCACTCACAGCCACCCGATTGCCCGTACCCCGAATGGCCCCCCACTTATCGCAACGGCTACGCAATAGCGGACAGGCCATGGTGCAGTCTACCCTCAACAGTGAGCTGCAACTAAAAACAGAAAAGCTGGTGGCGGATTATGTACGGCCATTGCGCATCTACAACATTCATCATGCGGCGGTGGTTATCATCAACAATCAAACGCATGCGGTAGAGGCCTACATTGGTTCGGCTGATTTTACTGATACCATTGATGGTGGTCAGGTAAATGGTGCTGCAGCCGTTCGCCAGCCGGGCAGCACCCTCAAACCACTACTCTACGGACTTTGTATTGATGCAGGCATGCTGACACCCAAAATGCGCATCAACGATGTGGCCAGCAACTTTGGTGGCTACGTCCCCGAAAACTATGATCAGCAATTCAATGGTGCGGTAAGCATGGAGTATGCGTTGTCGCATTCGCTAAACATACCTGCCGTAAAAATGCTGCATCGGTTGGGTAAAGAAAAAATGGTTGCTGCCTTGGTAAAAGCCCGTTTCAACCAAATAGCCAAAGACGAAAAAAAACTCGGACTGAGCATGATATTGGGCGGCTGTGGCACCACGCTGGAAGAACTCACGGGTTTGTTTAGCGCCTTTGCTACGGAGGGTTTGTACCATGCACCACGTTATCAAGTACAGGACAGCAGCCAACGGCCCAGCCGCATCCTCAGCAGTGGTGCCAGCTATATGCTTCACGAAATACTCAGCAATATTGAACGCCCAGATTTTCCGGTACACTGGCAAGCCACCGGTGCCCTGCCCCGCATTGCCTGGAAAACCGGCACCAGCTATGGCCGCCGCGATGCATGGAGCATTGGCTACAACACAAAATATACTGTGGGTGTATGGGTGGGCAATTTTAGCGGACAAGGCATACCCGAACTCAGCGGTGCCAGCATTGCCACCCCGTTGTTGTTTCGCATTTTCAACAGCATTGACTACGACAATGATAAAAACTGGTTTCGCATGCCTGCAACCATGGATAGCCGCATGGTTTGCGCCGACAGTGGATTGCCTCCGGCAGAACATTGCCAACATGTAACCACCGATTTTTTTCTGCCGCTCATTTCACCAGCAGCAGTGTGCAATGCAGAAAAAGAAGTGATGATATCAGCCGATGAGAGAATAAGCTACTGTGTGAATTGCGTTCCTGCTAATGGTTTTAAAAGAAAATGGTACAAGGAAGCTGCACCAGAATTGCAAGCCTATTTCGACCAAAGGCAAATAGCATATGAAAGAATACCGCCGCACAATCCGCAGTGCCAGCGGGTATTTAGCGGCAACGGGCCCACCATTGTATCGCCCGACAACAGAGCAGAGTATTTCATTGAAAAATCGCAGCCCGAACCCATTATGCTGCGCTGCCAGGCAGAGGCCGATGTAGCAAGGGTTTACTGGTACATCAACAATCGTTTTTACAAAGCCGCCTTGCCCGGCGAAGCTGTGTTTTTGCCCCCGAAGCGGGGCAGGTAAAAATTTCTTGTACCGATGACAAAGGCCGCAACCGCGATATTAGTATACTGGTAACGGTTGTAGATTGATGTCGTTTATTCTTCCATCTTTTTGATATCGCCACTACCCGCAATGCTTTGCTTGATGGAAGGATTGCCACGGTAGTAAATATCGCCGCTGCCGGCTACGCTTACATCCAGTTTTATGCTGGCGTATACCCATGCATTGCCACTACCCGCAATGCTGATATTCACTTCCTCTGCCAACAGTTTTTCGCATTTGCAATCGCCGGCTCCGGCTACATCCAGCTTGAGTTTGCGGGTGGTACCACTGAGGGTAATGCTGCCGGCACCGGCAATATCGCCTTCCACTTCCGGGCAATCGAGTGCCGCTACAATATCGCCGCTACCAGCCACAGAGAGTTCCAGTTTTTCAACGTCTTTGATGGTGCCTTTTACATTTACATGGCCACTGCCGGCAAAACCAATGCTTTCCACTTTGGGCAGGCTCACCCGTATGTGAATGTCTTTACGGGTACGAAGGTTAATCCCCTCCATCACTTTTACTTTCAGCTTATCGCCATCCTTATCAATATTGATGTATTGCATCAGGTTTTCTTCCGCTTCAATGGTTACAGCAAAGTCTTCTCCGGGAATCACTTCCACCTCAAACGGGCCTCCAAACGACAATTTGGAGAAACCAGCTACCGATCTTTTTCGGTGGTTACATGGCCATTGCCGGTTACAGTATCCATCCAAAAATGACAACTGCTTAATACCGGCAGCAATGCCAGCAGGATATATAGGAAGTATTGCTTTTTCATCTCTTTAGATTTCATTAACAAAATTTCAGATTCGTGGGCAAAATGCCAAAAGGCTTTGGGCAGACGGTTGGCATCTTTTGTTGAGTGGTAGCCAAAGCATGGTCAGCGTAGCCAGCATAAGACGACAGCAGTGGTTTTCCCCTGCCCTGCGCAAATTTTCCCATGCATACCGCTTCGCGGTTCGTTCCTGCCCTATGGCCGTTATCTTTGCGCCCATCATGACCGAAAAAATTCTCATCCTCGATTTTGGCAGCCAATACACACAACTCATTGCCCGTGCTGTGCGGGAAGCCAACGTGTATTGCGAAATTCAACCTTACCACAAGCCGGTAAACTACGAAGCGGGCCTTAAAGGCATCATTTTGAGTGGCAGTCCTTTTAGTGTAAACGACGAAAAAGCGCCGGTGGTAGATGTAGCTGCCATGAATGCCCAACTGCCCGTATTGGGTGTGTGCTACGGTGCACAGCTGACCGCCAAACTGTACGGTGGCCGGGTAGAAAAAAGCGACAAGCGGGAATACGGTCGTGCTTACATGGTGAAGCAACAAGACGATAGCCTGCTGGCCGGCATCAGCGACCGCAGCCAGGTATGGATGAGCCACAGCGACAGCATTAAAGAACTGCCCGAAGGTTTTGAAATTTTGGCCACAACAGATAGCATTCCGGTGGCGGCTTTCAGGAAAAGTCAGCAAGTCGGAAAGTCGGAAAGTCAGAAAGAAAATTCAGGACTTTCGGACTTCCCTCTTTACGGTTTCCAGTTTCACCCCGAAGTTTACCACAGCACCGAGGGTAAAACACTCATCAAAAACTTTTTGTACAACACCTGCGGATGCAGCGGCGATTGGACACCGGCTCACTTCATCAGCGAAACAGTATCCAACCTGAAACAACAGATCGGCGATAAAAAAGTGATTATGGCGCTGAGCGGTGGTGTAGATTCTACCGTAGCTGCAGTGCTTATCAGCAAAGCCGTGGGCAAAAATCTCTTCGGCATTTTTGTAGACAACGGAGTGCTGCGCAAAGATGAATTTGCACAGGTGATAGAAACCTACAAAGTGCTCGACCTGAATGTGAAGGGTGTAGATGCACGGGAGCATTTTTACACCAAACTGGCTGGCAAAACCGACCCCGAAGAAAAACGCAAAATCATTGGCAACACTTTTATTGAAGTGTTTGATCAGGAGGCACACAAACTCACCGACATCAGCTTTTTAGGTCAGGGTACCATTTACCCCGATGTGATTGAAAGTGTAAGCGTACACGGCCCCAGTCAAACCATCAAGAGCCATCACAACGTAGGCGGCCTGCCCGATACCATGAAGCTGGATTTGGTAGAACCACTCCGCTTTTTGTTTAAAGATGAAGTACGCCGTGTAGGTGTAGAACTGGGCATTCCGCATGATTTGCTGTTCCGTCATCCCTTCCCCGGTCCGGGTTTGGCCATTCGCATTTTGGGCGAAGTAACCGAAGAGAAAGTTACGCTGCTGCAAAACGCCGATGCCATTTATATCAACGGATTGAAGCAACACGGGCTGTATGATAAAGTATGGCAGGCGGGCACCATTTTACTACCTGTAAAAAGCGTAGGTGTAATGGGCGATGAACGTACCTATGAATTTACCGTGGCCCTCAGGGCTGTAACCAGTGTAGACGGTATGACGGCAGACTGGGCACACTTGCCCTATGAGTTTCTGGCGCATATCAGCAATGAAATCATCAACAATGTAAAAGGCATTAACCGGGTGGTATACGACATCAGTAGTAAGCCGCCGGCTACCATTGAATGGGAATAAATCGCCCTTGTTGGTCGCTGACCAACAATGAATCTGTCGATTAATTTTATCCAGCAGCAAAGCGGCATTCGTTCAGAATGCCGCTTTATTTTTAGCACATGCAGCCAAACGGCATTCATTTTGAGATACTTCACAGCAGGCACCTGCCGCAGCTACTATCGTATCTGTCGGCACTAAGCCCACGCACCCAACAGCGGTTTGCACCGCATGCTTTCGAAGCCGAAGCTATCTGGCAGTTTTATCAACCCGAGCAGCAGCACAACGGTTACATCGCCATTGAAGCATCTTCCGGAAAAATTATAGGCTATTTTGTTGTGAAGCGTAGTTTTCTGCAACATGATGCGCCACGACTGCAATCCTACGGGCTCCGTCTTCATCCCATCACTGATTTTACTATAGCGCCTTCTGTAGCCGATGACTGGCAGGGCAAAGGATTAGCCGGACCAATGCTGCAATTTGTATTGGAAGACATTCGCCAACAAGGCGCCGAACGATTGCTGTTATGGGGCGGTGTACAACAAAGCAATATTGCTGCAGTTCGGTTTTATGAGAAGCATGGCTTTGAAGCTATTGGACAATTCGAATATGCCGGTATGAATACAGATATGTTGCTGACACTGACTCAATCAACATAAATGCATATCCGATATTTAAGTAACTTTCATGCAAATGCGCATGTATGACTCCCTCACGTGAAACATTTGAAAGCGCCAGCGACATTTTTTTAATACAAATGATTGCAGAAGCTGACGACTACGCACCTGCAGCTATACACATGGCCAGAGAGGTACTCTTGTCAAGAGGGTTTACAGCATCCGCTATTACAGCATCCGTAAACACACTGCTTCAAAACAAGAAAAATGCAGCAGACAAAAAGGAACAGGTTATTTCCAGTACAGTTGACCCTATTGCTGAAATGTTAGAACCCCAAAAAGAAATAGGAAACACTAAACTTATACAGGCACTAAAATGGTATGTGGGTATTGTATTGGCATTTAGCATTATTCGTTTGCTACGGGAGTGCTGGTTTGTTTTCCAAAATGAAAACTGGCTGCAACTGTTCTCAATTATTATGGTTATTCCAGTGCTCATCAATGTCTTGCTTTTTGTGCTGGTTATAAAACAAAACAAGTGGGGGTGGCTGCTTATCCTTTTCTCCTCTTCGTTCTCACTTATTATGTCATTAAACTCCTTGATAACAAGGCAGGACACTATTTTTAATCTACCCCCAAGTGCCTTGCTTAAAGTTGGATTTAATATAGTTGTTGCTTCCTCTCTTATCGGCCTTTTACTTAAACAAGACCTTCTCATTTATTTCAATCAAAACAGAAAGACAGGCTGGCTTACAATTGCCATTGGTGCTGGTCTTGCATTGGTTGTGCTATTAACACAATGGTTAAGCATGTCCCGGGTGGCACCCTTTTAAGTAGAGCTGGTATTCATCAGTTTTTGGTAGCGCAATTTGAAATACCTTTCCGTTGAATCAATAATTGCACCATGCCACTCCCCGATATTTTCGATGCCACGGTGAGCAATGCCGTTATACAGCGTATTGAGCAACTACAACCCGACATGAAACCCATTTGGGGTAGTATGAATGCGGCGCAAATGTTGGCGCATTGCAATGTTTCTTACGAGTATGTTTTTGAGCCCAGTAAGTACAAACCCACGCCGGCGTTCATCAAATTCATACTGCGGTTGTTGCTCAAAAACACAGTGGTGGGTGAAAAGCCATTCAAGCAAAACAGCGGTACAGCACCTGATTTTAAAGTGGCTGCTGAGCAAGATTTCCAGGCAGAAAAAAGTAAAATCATCAACTACATCAAACTGGTGCAGCAAATGGGCCGTCATGCTTTTGAAGGACGGTCATCGCATTCTTTTGGCGTACTTACCGCACAAGAATGGAACAATATGTTTTACAAACACCTCGATCATCACCTGCGGCAGTTTGGCGTGTAAAAAATCAATACATGTACAACAAAAAAGCTGACGATGATTCGCCAGCTTTTTTTATTTCAGTGTAGCATTCATTTAAATGCTAAATGCTTTTTCGATGATGTCTGTCTGCTCTTTGGCATGCACTTTACCATAACCGGTAGCAGTTGCGGCACTTGGCTTACGGCCAATCAAACCAAAGCTCATGCTATGCAGGTTCATTTTCAGGAAACTGGCAGCACCCATGTTCAGCGGCTCTTCCTGCACCCAATACCAGGTGGCATTGCCATACTTTTTGTAGAGCTCATCCAGTTGCTTTTGGGGCAGCGGATAAATTTGTTCAAGGCGAACAACAGCCACATCCTTGCGCTGGTCGGCTTGCTGCTTTTCTAACAGTTCAAAGTAAATTTTACCGCTACAAATCAGCACCTTTTTTACATCGGCAGCTTGTACGGCATTGTCGTCAATGACTTCACGGAAACCACCCTGCGTAAATTCATCAGCGTGACTGTACGTGCCGGGATAACGCAGGTTCGCCTTGGGACTAAAATTCACCAGCGGTTTGCGGAAAGACCAGGTAATCTGGCGACGCAATGCATGGAAGAAGTTGGCGGCGGTGGTTATGTTGGTTACCACCATGTTGAGCTCGGCGCAGCATTGCAGGAAACGCTCCATACGGGCACTGCTATGCTCTGGGCCCTGACCTTCGTAACCATGCGGCAGCAACAGGGTTACGCCATTCATGCGATGCCATTTTTGCTCGGCACCACTAATGAACTGATCAATCATGGTTTGGGCACCGTTTACAAAGTCGCCAAACTGCGCTTCCCACAGCACCAATGCATGCGGGTTAGCCATGGCATAACCGTATTCAAAACCCAACACAGCGTACTCACTCAACAATGAGTTGTAAATACGAAACTTGCCCTGGTTGTCGCTGATGTGTTCGAGGCGGTTGTAGTAAGCATCTGTTTTTTCATCCCGCAATACAGCGTGGCGGTGGCTGAATGTACCACGACGAACGTCTTGTCCGCTCATGCGTACTTCATAGCCCTGATGGCAAATGCTGGCATAGGCCAACAGTTCGCCAGTAGCCCAGTCAAGCTTCTGCTCAGTCTCAAACAATTTCTTTTTATCGGCCAACAGTTTTTCTACCTTCTTAATGGCTTTAAAACCGTCGGGCAGGTTCATGATTTTGCCAAACAATTCGTTCAGTAAGTCTTTACTGATAGCTGTTTCGGGACTTTGTTCAAAATCGGCAGTCGTAGCTTTATGCAGTTCTCTCCACCATTCTTCCGGCTTTTGGTAGGTGTACGGCAGCGGATTTTGTTTGATGTTATCCAAACGCTCCTGCAAATCGCCCCAGAATTTCTTCTCCATTTCCTTGGCCAGTTCCTGTGCTTCGGTATCACCATTTTGCAGCAGGAATTGCGTGTATACTTCACGAGGATTGGGATGCTTGTCAATCAACGCATACAAACCGGGCTGTGTAAACTTCGGATCATCACCTTCGTTGTGGCCATGGCGGCGATAACACACCATATCGACAAACACATCGCAGTTAAACTCCTGACGGTAGCGTGTAGCAATGTCAACAGCTTTTACCACCGCTTCTGCATCATCGCCATTTACATGAAATACCGGCGCCTGCACAGCTGATGCCAATGAAGTACAGTAATCACTGCTTCGGGCATCGGTAAAGTCCGTCGTAAATCCAATCTGGTTATTGATTACAAGATGAATGGTACCACCAGTTTCATACCCATCAAGCTTGCTCATTTGCAACACTTCGTACACAATACCCTGACCGGCAATGCTGGCATCACCATGAATCAAAATGGGTAGCACATGATCGTACTGGCTGTTGTACACCACATCGGCCTTGGCCCGGCAAAAGCCTTCTACCACAGGGTTTACCGCTTCGAGGTGGCTGGGGTTGGGTGCCAGTTTCAGGTTGATGGTTTTACCATTGGCAGTAGTAGGCTGGCTACCAAAACCGAGGTGATATTTTACATCGCCGCTACCCATGGTAGTATCGGGGATAGCTGTGCCTTCAAACTCGCTGAAAATTTGCTCGTAGGTTTTGCCCATCACATTGGCCAGCACATTGAGGCGGCCGCGGTGTGCCATGCCAATCACCACTTCTTCTACACCGTTGTCGGCAGCAGTAGTAATGATTTGATCGAGGGCAGCAATGGTGGTTTCGCCACCTTCGAGGCTAAAGCGCTTTTGGCCGATGTATTTGGTATGCAAAAACTTTTCGAAGAGCACAGCCTGATTGAGCTTTTCGAGAATGCGGCGCTTTTGAGGCGTGGGCAATTCCCGGTGGAAAGCGATTTCAATTTCATTAGTCAGCCAGTCCACCTTCTTCTGATCGCTGATGTATTTAAACTCCCAGCCGACGTGGTTGGCATAACATTTTTCAAGATGCGTATAAATATTGCGCAGCGTGGTTGTACCCAAACCTATGAGTTGGCCAGCCTGAAAGGTTTTGTCCAAATCGGCTTCGGTAAAACCATAAAAAGACAGTTCGATATTGGCACCGCGGTTGATGCGGGGGCGAATGGGGTTGGTTTTGGCCAACAGGTGGCCTTTGTTGCGATAGCCCAAAATCATGCGGTAGGCCATCACTTCCCGCTTCCAGTCGGCAGTAGCTGCGTCGCCAGCGGCGGAAGCGCCTTTGCCAGCGTTGCCGGTGCTCACGGCAAAATCAAAACCTTCAAAAAACTTTTTTAATTCCGGATCTACACTGGCGGGGTTGGCTACAAAATCGTTGTACAGATTCTCAATAAACTGCGGATGCTGGCTCGTGATGTACGAAAAGTCTTTCATTGGATACTGCTGATGAATAGTTTGTGACGGCAAAGGTTGCCGGTATTGCTTCTGATAAAGGATGGCAAAAGTAGGTCAAAAGCAAACGCAAGCCCCTGTGAAAAGCAACCTAAAAAAGGGGCAAAAAGTTCGGAGCAGTCAAAATTTTCAGGCAGAAAAGGACTTGAATCCGGCTTTTTGCAGAAAAAACGGGAATTTTGTTTGGCTGGTGTGGCAGCTATCCCTACTTTTGCGTCCCAATTTTAGAACACATGGCTAATCATAAGGCAACCAAAAAGGATGTACGTCAGGCTTCAAAGCGCCGTGATCGCAACCGTTACTATGGCAAAACAACCCGTAACGCTATCCGTGACCTCCGGTCATTGACCGACGCAGCTGCTAAGGAAGAAAATCTTCCTACTGTAGCAAGCATGATCGACAAACTGGCTAAGCGTGGTGTAATCCACAAAAACAAAGCCTCTAACCTGAAGAGCAAGCTGGCCAAGCACATCAATGCTACCAAGAAGCCTGCTGCTTAATTTCGGCTAGGTTTTTACTGCACATATTTGTCCCGATCGGCACTCCGGTCGGGATTTTTTGCTTTGTACCTACCCCATGTCAACGGGCTGTTGCATCTTCACCGTCAAATACGCACCAATCATTACTATGCGACTCATTTTCTCGTTGAGCTTCATGCTCGTTTCCATTGCAGCTTTTTGCCAAACCACGCCTTTTGAAAAAAGCAAAGGCACCGAAAGCGCCACCTACTTCGAAACCATAGCACTGTATCAGCAGTTCGACAAGCAAAGCCCGATGGTAACGATGAAAACCATGGGAACCACCGACGCAGGTTATCCCTTGCACCTGGTACTGGTGAGCAAAGATGGCAGTGCCGACCCTGCCCACTGGCGCAAGCAACAAAAAGTGGTGGTGATGGTAAACAACGGCATCCATCCTGGCGAACCAGACGGTATAGATGCCAGCCTCCTGCTGGTGCGAGACATCATTACCCGTAAAATAGCATTGCCCGACAATGTGGTGCTGGCCATTGTACCCGTGTACAATATTGGCGGCAGCATCAACCGCGGTAGTTTCAGCCGGGCCAATCAAAACGGGCCACTGGAGTACGGCTTCAGAGGCAATGCGCAAAACCTCGATCTGAACCGGGATTTTACCAAGGCCGACAGCTACAATGCGCAGTCATTTGCCAAAGCTTTTCATTGGACACAGCCCGATATTCTGATAGACAATCACGTGAGTGATGGCGCCGATTTTCAGCATGTGTTTACACTGCTTACGAGCCAGTACAACAAACTTGGCGAACCGCTGGGCAGCTGGCTGCGCCAATCGTTTGAGCCGGCGCTGTACCAGCAAATGGACAAGAAAGGCTGGAAGCTTTTCCCGTATGTCAACTTTGACAGCTACGACCTGAGCCGCGGCATGACACAGTTTTACGACCCGCCACGCTACAGCAGTGGCTATGCGGCTTTGTTTCAAACCATTGGCTTTGTGCCCGAAACGCATATGCTGAAGCCCTACCCCGAAAGAGTACAAAGCACTTACGATTTTATGGTGACCGTGATGCAGCAAGCAGCGGTGATGGCGAAGGAGTTGAAGGCCAGCAAAAAAGCCACGCAAAACGCATTGATGCAAACGCAACAATGGCCACTGGCATGGACACCCAACCGCAACAAAAACGACAACCTGACTTTTTTGGGTTACCAACGAGACACAGTAATCAGTGAAGTAACCGGCCTGCCGATTATGCAATACAATCGCCAGCGCCCCTTTAGCGGACCGGTGAAGTTTTTCAGCTATTTCGATAGCAGTAAGACTGTAACTATTCCGAAATATTATGTGATACCACAAGGCTGGCACAACGTAACCGACAGACTGAAAGAAAACAATGTGCAAATGCGCCGCTTGGAAAAGGACAGTGTAATCACAGTAAAGGCTTACAAAATAGAATCGTACAAAACCAGCCCCCGTGCTTACGAAAAACATTACCGCCAATCGGAAGTAAAAGTGCAGGCAGTGCAACAAACCATCAGCTTCCGAAAAGGCGATTACATAGTTTCTACCCAACAACCTGCCCGCCGGTATTTGGTAGAAATGCTGGAGCCCACCGGCGACGACAGCTTCTTCTCCTGGAATTATTTCGATGCCATATTGCAACAAAAGAAGGCTACAGCGATTACCGCTGGGAGCAAGTGGCCGCACAATATTTGAAAGATCATTCGGAGCTGCGGCAGCAACTGGAAGCGAAGAAAAAAGCAGAACCCGACTTTGCTAAAAACAGCAGTGCCATTCTCAATTGGGTGTATAAAAACTCGCCTTACTACGAGCCCGCCCACATGCGGTATCCAATTTTCAGTATAGAATAGTATTTTCAGACACATGAAAAACATGCTGCAGGGCACCCTGATTGTTGGATGGTTGTTGCTATTGGCTACATACAGCAACGGGCAATCTGCTGCCATCGTAAGCATGCTCGATTACAGCCGCGAAAATCTAAGCCCCGGCAGTGTGGCAAAATATATAGAAGAAGTAACACCCATCGGCAATGGCGGGCAAGTGAAATTGTACAGTTATCCCAACAAACAACTGATTTGCAGTTTTGCCTATAGCGATGTGCAACGCAAAATAAAAGAAGGCACCTACATTGGCTATCACCCCAACGGTCAAATATCTGACAGCGGCTACTTTAACAACAACAGAAAAAATGGCTGGTACTTGCAATGGTATGCCAATGGCCAGCTGCAATCGAAAACCTACTACCGGCAAGACATGCCCGCCGACAGTAGTGTTGAATGGCACCCAAACGGCAGCATCAAACGCTTACGGATTTGTGATGAAAATGGCAATGGAAACGGAGAAGAATTTTATGACAATGGCCAGCCCTTTGGAAAGGGTAAAATCCGCAACGGACAACAGCACCAAAAATGGAACTACCAGCGCAGCAATGGACAGCCACTGATGGATGTGTCATTTTTTGAAGGCGATCCCATTTCCGCTACCTGCTACAACGAAAATGGAGCGACCTTTAAAGAAAATTGCTATTTCAAAGCAGACCCCATGTTTCCAGGTGGCAATACCGCTTGGGTACAATACATTTTGCAACAGCTTAAATATCCTGAGGCTGGCAATGGATTAAGTGGCATGGTGAAAATGAAATTCGACATAGACACAAAAGGCAGATTGAGCAATTTTGATGTGCTGGCTACCCCTGGCGAAGCATTTAGCAATGCGGTAAAAAAACTACTCGAAGAATCGCCTGCCTGGCTGCCGGCCATGTTCATCAACCAGCCCATTGTTACCAGCCGCATTCAAGAATTTTATTTCCGCCCCAACTGACTTACAGCATTGGTGAATCCATTCGGCTGACGTAAGTTGCTGCTCATTTCATACCGATTTGTAGCTTATGAAACAGGCGTTGTACCTACTCAGCATTTGCGTATGCTTACAAGCATCAGCACAATTACCCATTGGCCAATGGAAAGCAACGGCATACCCACAGCAGGCAGTGCTGTTAGAATGGAATCATGCCGCCATGCTACAACAAGAAAAAATGGGCGACGCCATTGTAGCATTGCCCATTGCAAAGCCGAAAGCACTGCAGCAGCAACAACAATCGCTGGCCTTGAGTAATAATAAAAGTGCCCTAATCAGCAATCATGCAGGAAGCCTGCAGCTGCAAATGGGCAACCTGAAAATTGATATTCTTGCTGCCTTCGATAGTGGCCATATCCGTGGCTTTCGCATAGCCATGCCCGATAGCATGCAGTGGTACGGCGGCGGCGAAAGAACGCTACCCATGAACCGACGTGGGCAGCGCATTCCATTATACAACAACGCCCATTATGGCTATGAACTCAACGCCGATGAGCTGAATTATTCCGTGCCCTTTATTCTCAGCTTAAATGGCTATGCGTTACTTTTTAATAACCCCGCCAAAGGGTACATGGATTTTGGCAAAACAACGCCTGGCGTTTTGGAAGTAGCGTTTGAAAGCGGCAACCTCAACATGCTCATCATTCCCGGCAACACAGCAGAGCAGTTGCTGGAACGATACGCACAATTGACTGGCAAACAGCCGCTGCCGCCACGTTGGGCACTGGGCAATTTTGTAAGCCGCTTTGGCTACCGCAGCCAGCAGCAGGTACAAGATGTAGTGGCCAAAATGAAAGCCGACAACTTCCCCATGGATGCATTGGTGATTGATATTTTTTGGTTTGGCGACAGCATCAAAGGCACACTCGGCAATCTGGACTGGATGAACCGTAGCAAATGGCCTACACCCGATAGTTTGCTGCAATCATTACGCCGACAAAACATCAATCCGATATTGGTTACAGAACCTTTCTTTCTGAAAGGCACGAAGCAATTTGCCAATAGTCAACCCCACTTAGCCACTACCAAAAGCGGTGAACCATACATGCTCACCAAATTTTACTTTGGTTATGGCGGCCTGCTCGACTTGTTTACACCGACGGCAAGGCAGTGGTTTTGGCAGTTTTACAAACAACAAACCGACAAAGGCGTAGCCGGTTGGTGGGGCGATTTGGGTGAACCCGAAAATCATCCGGAAGATTTGTACCACAACCTGCAATCTTTCGGCATCAACAGAAAAGTGAGTGCCAATGAAGTGCATAATATCTATGGCCACATGTGGAGCAAAATGCTGTACGAAAACTGGCGCAAACAGTATCCAGAACAACGCTTGTTTTTCCTGAACAGAGCAGGATATGCGGGCAGCCAGCGCTACAGCATTTTCCCTTGGACGGGCGATGTAAGCCGCAGCTGGGGCGGGTTTCAGGCACAACTGCCCAATCTGCAAAGCATGAGCCTGAGCGGCATTCCGTACATCCACAGCGATGCAGGAGGGTTTAGCAACACACCCGAAAATGATCGGGAATTGTATGTGCGTTGGGTGCAGATGGCCGCCTTCTCTCCCATCTTTCGGCCACACGGCACTGCCTTCGGCGATTTGGAAGCTGGCGTAAACGATTTGCCGAGTGAGCCAACTTTTAAAGATGAACCTTATAAATCCATTGCCAGAAATTATATCCGGTTGCGGTATCAGCTCCATCCTTACCTGTACACACTGGCATGGGAAGCCAGCACCAAAGGCAAGCCTTTTATCCGGCCCATGTTTTTCAGCAACCACAACGACACTGTATTGATGCAAGCCACACAGCAGTATATGTTTGGTTCATCTTTTTTGGTAGCACCGGTTACAGAAAAAAACAAAACCACACAGCCGGTGTATTTACCTGAAGGCAATTGGTATAATTTTTATACAAACGAAATAAAGGCAGGCAAGCAATGGATTGAAGCTGCAGCAAGCACTGCAGCAAATGCCTTTGTTTGTAAAAGCCAGCAGTGTAATACCGATGTGGAAAGGAAGTGACGCTGCTCAAAGCTTAATGGATTACAACCCCAAAACACAACTTGATTTGACGGTATATCCCGGCACTACAAACAACAGTGGTTACATTTATGATGATGACGGTAAGGACCCCTCAGCATTGCATAATAAGCAAGCCCACCAAGCTTATACAATGGACTTACCATTACAGCAACAACAGTATTCGTGTAGAACTGAAAGCCACAAACTGGCCTGTAGATCACAGCAGAAAACTCCGGCTGCGTTTTCCGACAAACACTAACCTGCCTTTTGCATTGTTGCAGGCGAAATGCACTGTAAAAGGAGAAACAATATACTTTCCCACAAATGCTGCTACAACGGGCTGGTTTGAACTACCTTTTACATTTACCGGAAAGCCAATCGCCATCATTTTTAATAAATAGCACATGTCCGCCGATTACGCCTACGACGAACACTTTACCCCTGACAATCTCGATGCCAGCCAAATGCTGCGGGAGTATGAGCAATGCAGCTTTTCAGGTTTTGCTTTTTCGGGCTATCAATTGCAGGGCAAGCAATTCAGCGATTGCAGCTTTACCGATTGCGATTTGAGCATGGCCAACATCGAAGGCACAGCATTCCGCGAAGTACGGTTCATTCGCTGCAAGCTGGTAGGCTTACAATTTGATGGCTGCAATCCGTTTTTATTTGAGATACAACCAGAAGGCTGCCAGTTGCAACTGGCAGCTTTTGCCAACATGAAACTGAAGCAGGCAAGGTTTGTGCAATGCCACATGCACGAAGTAGATTTCAGCAATGCCGACCTGAGCAAGGCCAGCTTTACCGATTGCGATTTGGCCGGCGCCATATTCGACAATACCAACCTGGAGCAGGCCGATTTTCGCACGGCCATTCATTACGCCATTGACCCTGCAGCCAACCGCATGAAGAAAGCGAAGTTTTCAATAAACGGTTTGCCGGGCCTGCTGCATAAATATCAGTTAGATATTTCGTAAGCAGGCCACCAGCCTGCACTTCAGCAGCGGACAGCGGGTGACCGAAGCCCGGGCTTGCATTGTTGCTGATGCTACTTATCATTCCTGCTATGCTGCGTGACTCTCATCACCGTGGCGTATGTCGGCTATCATTTCGGGCTACAAAGGTTGCGTACACCTTTACACCCGTAACCAAAACCTTTTAGTCATCATTATGGGTAAAAGCCCAAACCAATGCTTGTCATACAAACGGTACTGATACCGTCGGGCACCTACCCAACAATCCCATTCATATGAAAAAATCATCATTGAGTCTGGCACTGATAGTGCTGGCAGGAGGAGCATTTGCCCAGGCGGGCCACATTATGCAAGGCATGGGTGCAGTAAACATGAGCATGGGCGGCGCCAGTACGGCACAACCCATCGACATCAACGGTGCAATACACTGGAACAGCGCCAGCATTGCAGCTTTTAAAAACAAACAGTTTTCTATTAACGCCGGTACGTTTTTTTCGGCACCACAGGTAACAGCTGCGGTGCCTACACAGCAAGGCACATTTAGCGGTACTACTAAAGATGACCGCGGCGTAAGTATCATGCCAGCGCTGAGCATGGTGTGGGGCAAAAAAGACAGTAAACACCATTGGGGCGTGAGTGCTTTTGGCGTAAGTGGCTTTGGTGTTACGTTTCCACAAAACAGCAGCAACCCTATCAACATGCCACAAAGCCAGGGTGGCTTTGGGCAAATAAAAAGTGATTACATGATGATGCAGGTAGGCGTGACGTATGCTTATGAAATCAGCGATAAAGTGAGCATCGGATTTCAACCCACATTTAACTGGGGCGCATTGCAACTGGAACCCAATCCGCTGGCATCGCCCAGCCAAACACTGGGTTATCCCAAAAGCGATAAAGCCAGTGCGTTTGGTGCCGGTGCACAAGTAGGCATTTACTACAACAGTGGCAAGGGCATTAAACTGGGTGCATCGTACAAATCACAACAATACTTCGGCGATTTCAAATTTGACAACACGTATCTCAATGGCACTCCTGCACCAAGCCGTCAATTTCAAAATGAATTATCCCGCCATCTTATCTGCTGGTTTCGGATACAGCAACAAGGCCATCGATTTTGCACTCGATTATCGTTTTGTAAACTATGAAAAAACAGATGGCTTCGAAGCCAAAGGCTGGACCAGCACCGCATCGGTAAAAGGTTTTGGCTGGAAAAATATTTCCATCATCAGCGCCGGCATGCAATACAAACTCACCGATAAAGTACCTGTACGTTTGGGCTATACCTACAGCAGCAATCCTATCAACAGCGACTTGGCATTCTTTAGTGCACCGGCACCAGCCATTATCAAACATGGTTTTCAAATTGGCACGGGCTTGCAGTTGGGCAAGCATGGCAGCATCAATGCCACGTATCACCACGGCAGCAGTGGCGGCAGTGTAAGCGGCCCCATCCTCAACCCCATGATGATAAGCAGTGGCAACCCATACGGTGCCATACCCGGCAGCAGTGTGAGTTACAAAATGACCACCGATTTATTTATGCTCGGTTATACCTATCAGTTCTAGTAACACTGTTCTATACCCAGTCACTATGTACATGCACCGCAGTTTTGTGGTGCATGTTTTTTACAGCATATAACGCTTTTACACAGGGGCTGTCGGCAATTGTAGAAAAGCAGCGGGTAGCCCATCGGCTTAGTGCATGTAGCAACGACAAAAAACATCAAGCTTTTTTTTATTGCAACACCACACCCTGCAACGGCGGTACCGCAACTGCGCCTCCTTTCTGCTTTATACCAGTCAACAAGTTGGTATAATCACCAGCAGGTATTTGTGCAGTCACTTCCGTATTGCCGGCATTCAGCAATACCCAAATGGTTTGTTTACCATCGAAGCGTTTGTACACCACAAGCTTGTTGTTGGTTTCTGTAAAAGCAATATCACCCCGGCGCAGCACACTGTGCTTGTTGCGCAAGGCAATGAGTTGTTTGTACCAATCAAAATGTTGCTGATTGAAACCTACAGAATCGTAGCTCTTTGGCCCGGGTTGATAGTTGGTGCGGGTTTCCGGTGCAAAGCTCATCTCCTTCCACCACAGGGGTTTGCGGGGGTCCGGGTCATCGCCACCCCACATGCCCATTTCTTCGCCATTCCAAATTTGCGGCCCTCCAACAGATGTAAACAAATGCAAGTAAATACAACCGCACCCGCTGATAGGTTTCTGCATCGGGCTTGCCGGTTTTGTATTGCGCATCATCCTTCGGTAATGCACGGAATTTGTATTTGCCTGGATTATAAAAGCAAGTAAGCAATCGTGGTGCATCATGCGTACTGCTCACATTCATCATGGCATAGCGGTTGGTTTTTCGCAAGCGGTTCCACTCAAACTGCAAGCTATCCGCCAACTGTTTGGCATCTATCGAAAAATCGCTTTTGCTGAAGAAATATTTTGCCGGCCGGTAGGCGTGGTAAAACATCACCGCATCAAACACATCGCCGCTGGTGTAAGGCACAGGATTCATAAATGGATCGGGCCATTGCTCCCACCACACTTCACCAACCAAATACGCATCACCTTTTGTTTGCCTTACTACTTTGCGCCACTCCCGCCAAAAGCCAAGCCCTACATGATCGGCCACATCCAACCTATAACCATCTACGCCTTTGCTGGTATCTCCATTGGGTGCCAGCCATCTTTTGGTTACGGCAAAAATGTGCTCCTTCGCCCCTTTGTTGATGTTGCCTTCGTAGGGATGACCAATTTTTCTTTCGGTAGTAATGTCTACTTTTTTTAACTCAGGCAAGCTGGGAATGTTGAGCCAACCTGCGTACTGCATTTCATTGGCCGGCGTGGCAGGGTCATCAAATTGCGAAATGTTATACCAGTCTTTGTAAGCACTGTTGGCGCCATTTTTCAGCACATCTTGCCAGGCCCAAAAAAGCGTACCCGTGTGGTTCCAGCTATAATCGAGCACCACCCGAATGTTGCGCTGATGCGCTTCGTCAATGAGTTGCAAAAACATTTTATCTGCTGCCGTCCACTGCCAGGTGGCAGGGTCGTTCGGATTTTCTTTAGCCATGATGGCCCGGTCACCTTCAGGGTCTGGGCCGAAATGTACATCTACATGATGGTAGTAACTGGCATCGTATTTATGCAAAGAAGGCGCATCATTAATCGGGTTGATGTACAAAGCATTGATGCCAAGGTCTTGCAAGTAATCCAGTTTGTTGATGAGCCCTTGCAGGTCGCCACCGTAGCGGCGAAACTGCAGCCAGTTGTTGAAATCTCTTGTCGTATCGGTAGCATAATCATCTTTCTGATACCAATCTTGCCCCCAAGGCGTAACATGCCAACCGGCAGGCGCCTGCACATTCAGCGGCGGAATAGCTATGCTGGCGGCAGTGGGATCATTGCTGCTATCGCCATTGCTAAACCGCTCTACAAACACCTGGTACCAAATGGCATCCTGCGCCCAATCGGGCGGCTGGTTGAAGGGCGTTGGTGCCACTTGTTGCTGAGTGCTGGTTTGGCAGCCCATCGATAAAATGGCCGCTAACAAAACGACGATACGCATAGCTAAAATTTTTGCAAAGGTATTAGAGAGAAGATAGCTGAAAAGTAAGCAATATCAGTTTTGAAATGGAGGAGCCCTCTCTTCGTTGCAGGAATTGAAACCAAACGGAAATTCAGCTACAGCCATCCAATCACAATACATTTGTGTATACTATGCCCAATGCCACTCCTCCATTGTTTCAGATTTATCAGCTGGATGCTGAGGAGGCACTGCGCATTCAACAATCGGACAATTTGCCGCACAAACATTTGTACGAAGAACTCATCATTGGCGAATATGGCACACTGGAACACTTCATCGATTTTGAAACCGTTCAATGCAGTGCACCGCTGGCCAGCTTTGTAACCAAGGGTAAGCTGCACCGTGTGGTGCCCGGCCTTCAAAATGGCCTATGCCGCATGTGGGTCATCCGCTTTCAAAGCGACCTGATTCCGGAAACCACTTTTCAATTGTACGCCTGGTATCATCACCACGCAACGCTATCGTTGCAGCACAGCGCTTGCTTTCCACGCATGTTACAGTTATGCCAAATGATGGCCGATGAAATGACACGTCCCGGAACCAGAGTTCTCCATCATTCGTCATTTACTGAGTGCTTTGTTTAGCATGGTGGAATCGGAAAGAAAAAAGTTGCAACCAGAAGCGGCAGCTATTGCCAACAAATCGGTGAACCAAAGCTTCCGCAACCTGCTCGACTTGCTGGAGCAGCACTATCACAAACCCGAAGGCGTAGATTTTTATGCGGAAAAATTATTCATGTCGCCCCGTAACCTCAACATCATTTGCCAGCAGGTACTGAGCATGAGTGTGTCGGAAATGATTGAAACCCGCAAACTCACAGAGGCTAAAAACCAACTGATACACAGCAGTAAAACCATTGCCGAAATTGGTTTTGATTTGGGCTACAAGGAAAAAGCGTATTTCAGCGCCGTCTTCAAAAAGAAAACAGGCCAAACACCCGGCGAGTTTCGGGAGGACATGCAGCAGCATTTGTCCTGATAGTATCATCATTTTTCCGAAAACTGATACCAGCGGGTACCGTAGCTGTCAGACCTTTGTCGTTGAACTATCGGCAGCAAGCCCATGCACCGCAAACATTTTATTCAATCACTGGCAGCCATGTTGCCGCTATCCGCCATTGCTATGCAAGTACAGTCGCTCCGCCGCATTGCACAATCGTTTACCAACACGGCAACGATGCCCGTGCTTTTTTTGGGCCATGGCAGCCCCATGAATGCCATAGAGGAAAATGAATTTGTGGCGGGATTCAGAAAAACAGGACAATCATTGCCCAGGCCGCAAGCCATTTTGTGCATTTCGGCACACTGGGAAACCCGCGGCACTTTTGTAACAGCCATGGAGCAGCCCCGCACCATTCACGATTTCGGCGGCTTTCCCCAAGCGTTGTTTGCCGTGCAATACCCGGCTCCCGGTAGCCCGGAGCTGGCCCGCATCACGCAAGAAATCATTACCCAAACACCCGTTGGGTTGGATGAGCAATGGGGCCTCGACCACGGAGCGTGGAGTGTCATCAAACACCTCTACCCCGATGCCGATGTGCCGGTGATACAAATGAGCATCGACTATACCCAAGGCCCTGCCTACCACTACGAGCTGGGCAGGCAGTTGGCAGCGTTGCGCAACAAGGGCGTGTTGATTGTGGGCAGTGGCAACATGGTGCACAACCTGCGCATGGTGGCCTGGAACAAGCTGGATACCCCCGGCTTTGGCTACGACTGGGCATTGGAAGCCCGTGAAAAAATGAACGCCGCCATCCTCAGGGGCGACCATCAGACGCTGGTCAACTTTCAACAACAGGGCCGTGCTTTTGACTTGGCCATTCCTTCTCCGGAGCACTATTTACCCCTGTTGTACACCCTCGGGCTGCAGCAAAAAGGCGAAGCCATTTCCCTCTTCAACGACCAGGCCTTGGGCGGCTCGCTGACCATGACCTCCGTAAAAATTGGCTAGAAAATATAAATGGGCACTGAAAACCAGTGTTTTAGCTTGATGTAAATGGGTAAGGAGGCGCCGTTGGTGCCTCTTTTTCCGGGCCCGAAAAAGATGGCAGAAAAAGGACTGAAAGCCTTGCCACATCAGCATTTTGCCCTACTTTTGCAGCCCCGAATATTAAACCATCGGGGTTTTATCATGAATTTCTTTTTGAAACAACTAAACGCAGATGCACAGGAGAACGCTGGCGCCGCTGAAGAAGCTGCAGCCGAGCCTACTGCGACAACAAATGTACCTGTGGAGGCTCCCGTAGCCGAAACTGTAGCCACTGCTCACGATGACTTCGACTGGAGCATCGACAAGCGCAACGTAGCTACTTACAATGCCAGCGAAAGAGAGAAGTACGACAAAGTGTACGATGCTACTTTCCGCACTTTCAATGACGGTGAACTGGTTACCGGGATTGTAGTGGGCATGACCAAAACTGATGCCGTTATCAACATCGGCTTCAAGAGTGATGGCTTGATCAGCCTGAACGAATTCCGCGATGCCCCCATTCAAATTGGCGACGAAGTGGAAATTATGGTCGTAGAAAAAGAAGACCGCAACGGTCACCTCAACCTCAGCCGTCGTCAGGCCCGCATCAGCCGTGCCTGGGAAAAGATTGTGGAAAGCCACAAAACAGGCGAAGTGGTTACAGGTACTGTTACCAGCAAAACCAAGGGCGGCTTGATTGTAGACGTATTTGGCATGGAAACCTTCCTGCCAGGCTCACAAATCGATGTGAAGCCGGTAACCGACTACGATCAGTTTGTAGGAAAGACCATGGAATTCAAGGTGGTGAAGGTGAACGAAACCATCAAGAACGCAGTAGTAAGCCACAAAGCCCTCATCGAAAGCGATATCGAAGCACAACGTGCCGAAATCATTGCCAAGCTCGAAAAAGGTCAGGTACTGGAAGGTACCATCAAGAACATCACCGACTTCGGTGCGTTCATGGACCTCGGTGGTTTGGATGGCTTGTTGTACATCACCGACATCAGCTGGGGCCGCATCAACCACCCTTCAGAGGTGTTGAAGCTGGACCAGAAGCTGAACGTGGTAGTACTCGACTTCGACGACGACAAGAAGCGTATCAGCCTGGGTCTGAAGCAATTGACCCCACACCCATGGGATGTGCTGCCTGAAAGCATTCAGGAAGGCAACACCGTGAAGGGTAAAGTGGTGAACATTGAAGACTACGGTGCATTCCTCGAAATTCTGCCTGGCGTAGAAGGTCTGGTACACGTAAGTGAAATTACCTGGGCCAACACTCCTGTAAACGCTAAAGAATTCTTCCAACTGGGCAACGAGCATGAAGCGAAGATTGTGACGCTGGACAAAGACAGCCGCAAGATGAGCCTCAGCATCAAGCAACTGAGCGACGACCCATGGAGCACCATCGAAGACAAGTATCCTGTTGACAGCCGTCATACCGGTATTGTGAAGAACATCACTCCTTACGGTGTGTTTGTTGAAATGGCTCCTGGTATCGGTGGTATGATCCACATCAGCGACCTCAGCTGGTTGAAGCGTTTGAACCACCCCAGTGAGTACACCAAGGTTGGCGAAAACATCGACGTGATCATCCTCAACATCGACAAAGACGGTCGCAAATTGCAACTGGGCCACAAGCAACTGGAAGAAGATCCCTGGAACAGCCTGGGTGAAACCTTCCCTGTAGGTTCTGTACACGAAGGCACCGTGATTAAGAAAGATGACAAGGGTGCTGTAGTAAGCCTGCCTTACGGCCTCGAAGGCTTCGCTCCTGCCCGTCACCTGGCTAAAGAAGATGGCACTACCATTGCTGCTGAAGAAACGAACCAGTTCGTGGTTATCGAATTCGACCGCAATGAGAAGCGCATCGTATTGAGCCACGCCCGTATCTGGGAACGTGTGAAGCAGGAAGAGTTTGAAACTGAGAAGAAAGAGAAGAAGGCTGAAGCCGAGAAAACTCAGAAAGCAGTGAAGAACATCCAGAGCAAGGTAGAAAAAGCAACCCTGGGCGACCTTGGTGTGCTGGCCGACCTGAAGAAAAAACTGGAAAGCGGCGAAGGCAACTAAGCTTTTGCAACACTCACTTGCCACGCAAGTGTAGCTTCCAAACATATAAAACCGCCCTGTTGAAAAATGGGGCGGTTTTTATTTTATTAAAACAATGTCGTAGATACCTTTGCGTTATCTATTACATCGGATTGTAATTTAAACTCAAGCATATGTCTGTAGACCAACACACTGAGCAAGATCACAAACACTCCCGCCGCCATCGTAACAACGATGAAAAGTTTGAAGAAGAGGTAAAACAGTTTACGGAAGACCCGGCCAAGCTGGCCCGTGAAATACTGAGCCTGAAAAAGAATTGAACCGCCTGCACTACAAGGTAAAATCCTATCAGGAATCGAATCGCAGCCTGCAAATAATATCTGCAGTTATCACATTCATCTTACTGGGTGTAATTGTAGCCAAATTGTACAGCGGTAAATAATCACGTGCTTTTATTGTAGCTGCCGCAGCAACAAATCGTTGAAGTTTTGCAACGAAGAAATTTTTAAATCGGCTGCACCCCAGCGGGCCTGTTGAAGCTGTGCTGGAGCAGGCACCACCACGCATTTTATTTTGGCAGCTTTGGCTGCAATCATACCGTTAAATGAATCTTCGAAGCAAATGCAACGGAGCGGATTCACGTTCAATGATGCTGCACAATCCATGTACACCTGCGGATGAGGTTTGCCAAAAGGCAGGAATTCTGCACTGGTCACCACTTCAAAATAAGAACGAATCTGTAGCAAATCGAGCACTACATCTGCCAACCGCATGGGCGATGAAGTAGCCAGCCCGATGCGTACGCCTTTTTGCTGAAAATATTGCAGGATGTATGGCACACCGGGCATCATTTTACCTTGTGCTTTTACCAGCTCAATTACCGCATCAATAATATCTGTTTCGGCCTGCTCAATATTGGCCTGTTGCAGATTAAAATGAGTGAACCAATACTGCAGCCACTCTTTGGTACGCAGCCCTGTACTTGTAGCATATTGTGCATGCGTAAGTGTAACCCCAAACTTTTGCAGCAAAGCACCACCAGCCTGCTCCCACAAGGGTTCGCTATCAATGAGCAATCCATCCATATCAAAAATTACGGCTTCGGTAGTATTGGCATTCATGCCGCGAAGTTGCAGGAAGATGTGCATACATGCCATCTGCTGATACAAATCATGAACAGAAAATCAGTTCGACAGTAATTTTCCTACTTTAGCCGCCTAACTACAACGTGATTGCATGTCCGGTTTCGGAGAGAAAATAGCGAACAGCCCGCTGATAAAAGCACCTGTGTACACATTGGTGGGCCTGGCCAGTTGGCCCGGTCTGAATGTGGTAAACAAAACACAGATCAGCGGCATGGAGCACATCAAAGATTTGCCGCACCACAATGTATTGTTCGTCAGCAATCACCAAACCTATTTTGCCGACGTCATTACTTTCCTGCATATTTTTTGTGCCCGCCGCTGGGGCAAAATGAACCGCCTTGGATTGCCTTATTATCTGCTCATTCCTTTTACCCGTGTAAAGTTTATTGCAGCAGAAGAAACCATGCGCAGCAGCCTGCTCAGCCGCTTGTTTGCATTGGCTGGTGCCATCAGCATTAAACGTACCTGGCGGGCCAAGGGTGAAGATGTGCAACGCCAACGCGACGAAACAGACACGCAAAAAATTGATGAAGCATTGCAACGCAACTGGGTGATTACTTTTCCGCAGGGTACCACCAAACCTTTTGCACCCGGCCGCAAAGGCACAGCACACATCATCAAAAACAACCGCCCTATTGTGGTGCCGGTTGTTATCAACGGCTTTTGGCGGGCTTTCGATAAAAAAGGATTGCAGTTTAAAAAACGGGGCTCAACACTTAGCATCAGTATTAAACCACCCATGCAAATTGATTATGACGCACCGGCTGATGCCATACTGGAACAAGTAATGGATGCCATTGAGCAAAGCAAAAAATACATGCTCAAAGGCAAGCATCATTTCATGAACTTATTGGATAAATAAATCCAAAGTCCGTTATCCTGTAATCTTCAGGTGCTTGATGATTTTCTCCGGATCAAAATCACGATCCACACTGGGCAGGTAAATTTCAAAAGCTTCGTTGCGCAACTTCTTCGCATACTCGGGGCTGAAAAAGTGGTTGCCATCTTTTACCACATAGTTCAAAATGAAAAAGCGATACGCTTCCCGCAGAAAGCGAATTTCATCCGCTTTCAATGGAAATACTTTGTGGTATTCGGTAAGGAACGTTAAGAAGCGAGGCTCCATCATGGTATCTATCACATAGCTAAAAACGGTTCTGTCGCCCACATCACTTACTACCCTGCTCAGAAAATAAAAATCGAGCATGCGGTAGCTGATGCGAAACCAGTCATAATCCCAGCGGCTGAACAATTCATGCTTATTGATGACGGAAAAATTGCCAATGTTCCAGTCAATAAATACAGGAATCAATTCAAAGGAACTGACGTTGCATTTTAACCGGTTTTTCAAAAACTGTTCGCAGTGGTACTTGATTAAATCGGCATGCATGCGGCTGCCAAATGTGCGTGGATTTTTTCGACAGTCTGCAGCAGCGCATTGATATCCGTACGCAATGTTTTGCCCGACTTAGGTATCACATTTTTGATACGGGTACAAGCCAAATGAAATTTTGCCATTTGCCTTGCCAGACTTTTAATGTGTGCATCATCTAAGCGGCGGGGCAGGCGCTCCATCACTCTGGTAGGATTATAAAACACCACCCATACATCATGCTTCGCTTTTTTATGGCGGTAGATGTACACCCTGTTGTTTTTCTGCAAGCTTTTGGCCAGCAGGTTTTCGAAAGGGTACAACAGATTATTGCTCAGCGTTTGAATGATACGATGGTCTTCTTTGAAAAACTCATACTTGCCATAGCTGGACGCTTTAGCAATGATGAAATCGCCATCAGTAAAAATGACTTTGCAAACCCGGTTGGTACTTACGTACACACTCAGGTCTTCAATGCGGGCAATGGTTCGGCTGGCATCGTAACCTTCCCATGCTTTATGGATGATTTGATTGTAATCGATGTTCATAGTGGCGGATAAACCTAACTGTACTTTGTTTCGAAAGTCAGTTTAAATGATTTCAAAATAACGGCGTAACTCCCAATCCGTTACTGTATCGCTGAACTGCTTCCATTCATGAATACGAGTAGCTGTAAAATGTTGCACAAATGCTTCGCCCAGCAGCTCATTTGCCAAAGCAGATTGCTGCATGGCATAAGTAGCATCGGCCAGATTGCTGTGCAAAGGCAGGTTGCTTTCTTGTGCGTAGGCATTACCTGTGGTAGCAGCCAACCGCAACGGTATTTGATGTTTGATACCATACAAACCTGACGCCAACGCTGCAGCCATTGCGAGGTACGGATTACTGTCCGAACCGGGGATGCGTGTTTCTACCCTTGTCGCTTTTGCATACGGATGCAACACCCGGATAGCAGCTGTTCTGTTGTCATAACCCCAGCTTACGGTAGTGGGTGCCCATGCTCCTTCTACCAGTCGCTTGTAGCTGTTGATGGTGGGTGCATACATCGGCATGATGTGTGGCAGACACAACAACTGCCCGGCCACATAATGCTCCAGCAATTTGCTGATACCCCGCTCCTTTGCCGCATCGGCAAACAAATTTTCACCATGCTCATTCCACAAGCTTTGATGTACATGACCACTGCAACCAGGCAGCTGCTGATTCCACTTGGCCATGAAAGATGCCATGATGCCAAAGCGGCTGGCTATTTCTTTTACGCCTGCTTTAAACAGTACGGCTTTATCTGCAGCAGCCAACACTTCATCATGTGCAATGGCGGCTTCGTACACACCAGGCCCTGTTTCTGTATGCAAGCCTTCGATGGGAATGTTGAAAGCGGTGAGTTCATCAAACAAAGCATTGTTGTAGTCTATCAACTGCGAAGGCCGCAACACAGAGTAGCCAAACATACCCGGTGTAACGGGCTTGGGTTGCTGATGATTTTTATCGGCTAATGACTGAGGCGTTTCTGCAAAATTGAACCATTCAAATTCTTGTGCAAAACGGGCCGTAAAACCCATGTCGGTTGCTTGCTTCGCCACTTGCTTCAGCAGGTTGCGGGGGCATGCAGCCACAGTTGGAAAATCGGCCAGCAACAAAGGCATGTTGTCTTGCCATGGAATTTCTCTGAGTGTAGATGTAACCAACCGGCACAGTGCATCCGGAAAGCCCGTATGCCAGCCCGTTACCTTTATATCGGTGCTGTACAAAGCATCCTGACTATCCCAGCCAAACACTACATCGCAAAAGCCGGTGTCGTGTTGCAGGGCATCCTTCAATTTTTCGGTAGAAATGATTTTGCCCCGCAGAATACCATCGATATCTGTAAAGGCGAATTTTATTTTTTGTGCCCCACGTTGTTCTAACCAAAGTAAAAGTGCTTGTGCTGTCATGCGGATGTGTAAGCTGTTGGAAAAATAAAGTTACAGGAATGCCAGCCAACGGTTGTTGGGCCAGCGCTGCTTCAGATATTGTACAATGATATACATCACCGGCGGCAAAAGTATAGGCCACAAAATGCTTTTGTACCGGACGATGGCCGTAGCAAATGGAATAGTATAACCAATGAGCAAAAGGATGGGAAGTACTATGACCAAAGCAGCTATGAACCACGATTGTTGTGGCTGGGTAAATGCGCCCACTTTTCTTTTGACTATGAAAAAGAATGCAGCAATAACTGCCAGCACAAAAAAGATATTTTCTGCGGCAAAAGGCAAATCATTCCACGCCCAGCGCAGATTGAGTGGCGGTGTGAGGATGCCTCTCAGTATTGCCGATGGCCATTGCTGCAGCAAGCTCCACCAGCTTTCATCGAGTGCCAAAGCAGCCATTTGTGAACCGCCTTGCAGTTGCGCAAATGCCTGCTGCCGTTGTGCAATGGTTTGCGGAATAGCATTGCCACTCACCAAAGCGAATGCCATAAAACCAACCACAAATACAACCAACATTGACCAACGCTTTGCCGGCCATTTCGTAAACAACCAATAGAGTACAACTGCTGCTACCGCAAAAACCGCTACATAATTGCGCAAGAAAAAAACCAGAGCAATGGCGATGAGCATCCATATTTTATTGGTCAGTTTGGGCTGTTGTGTTTCCTGCCAGGCCCTCCAGGCAAACACACCCAAGCCCAACAAAATGAGGCCATCGCGGTGGAAGCCACTACACCAAAACAAAGTAGACGGCCAACAAACAATTAGGATGAGCAACCAACCAGCATTTTTTTGCTGCAATACATTTTTCCAGCACAAAGCCAACGCTGCCTGCCCCATAAAGACTGCATAATTATAGAACAACAGATTGCTGTTGTAGCTGTCGTTGCTGAGCACATTCAGTACGGAAATGAGCTTTACCAACAGCACATCTTTCACATCGTTCAGCAGGCTGTTTTCAGTGCCCAGTAGGCCCGTATCGGCGGCGTAGCGGGGCGTGTACACATCGGCCAGCCAGGCGGCAGGGTCTTGCAGCAGCCATTGCTTTTCGGCCACGCCGGCAAAAAACATGCGCCAGGTATCTGCGTTTTGAGTGTAGTTGGGCAGGCGGGTAAAAAAGTATCCGTAGGCAATGCCCGCAGCTACTTTCAGCAGGTACAAGCCCACAAGCCACACTGGCGACATACCCGTTTGGCGCAGCCATTGGCTACGGCCAATGAGCCAACCGAAGAGTAGCAGGTATATTATAAAAAGGACGATGCTCAATGAAGAACGTTTTTTCTACAAGGCCCGAAAGTTAGCCCTTGCTGTTGAAACGCATGTACTGGAATGTGGCAGCCGTTCAGCACAAAAGCAGATGCGATGCCGCAAGGCGTTTCAATTTATCTCGTCGTATGTTGCATTATTCTCTATTTTTCCGCCTTAAAGCATTTTTCTACTAAAACTAATCAGATAGCTTATGAGTTTGTTCCTTAAAAAGCCACTTGCCGCCTTTGAAGAGGATATGAAGAAAAGCGAGATGAAGCGGGTACTGGGCAAATGGAGCCTGACCGCCATCGGTATTGGTGCCATTATTGGGGGTGGTATTTTTGTACTCACTGGTACAGGTGCTTATTTCCATGCGGGTCCTGCACTGGCTTTGTCTTTTGTAATTGCCGGTATTGCCTGTGTATTTGCCGCCTTGTGTTATTCCGAATTTGCCAGCATGATACCTGTAGAAGGTTCTGCTTATGCGTATGCCTACGGCACCATTGGCGAACTGTTTGCCTGGGTAATTGGCTGGGGTTTGATATTGGAATACGCCATGGGTTCTATGACGGTGGCCGTTAGCTGGTCAGGTTATTTCAACAAATTGTTGCACCTGTTTAACCTGCACCTGCCCGACTACCTCACTCAAGATCCGGGCAGCTACCAGGGCAGCGGTTTTTCCATGAACCTGCCCGCCACGGTCATTGTGTTGCTCATTACCGCCTTGCTGGTAAAAGGCACCAAGGAAGCAGCCAAGGCCAACAACCTGATTGTTATCCTGAAAGTGTCTGCCGTACTGTTTGTAATTGTAGTAGGTGCGTTTTATGTAAATGCTGCTAACTGGACGCCCTTTGTGCCTGAAGTAGCTCAGGTATCAAACAATGGTGAAGTACACGATGCATATGGCTGGGCCGGTGTTATTTCTGGTGCTGCCGCCATCTTCTTTGCGTATGTAGGTTTCGATGCCGTTTCTACTCAGGCCGGCGAAGCCATCAACCCGAAAAAAGATGTGCCTTTTGCCATCATCATGTCGCTGCTGGTATGTACCGTGTTGTACATTTTGGTATCGCTGGTGCTCACCGGTATGATGAACTATTCAGACTTTAACCCAGCAGGAAAATATCCTGATGCTATTAAAGCTCCCGTAGCCGCAGCCTTCGATTTGGCAGGTATGCCTTGGGCTGTATTCATCATTACTGTGGCTGCCACTGTTGGTCTTATTTCTGTAATGATGGTGATGCTGCTGGGTCAGTCTCGCATTTTCATGGGCATGAGTAAGGATGGTTTGATTCCTAAGTTTTTCAGCGACCTGCATGTAAAAAATAAAACTCCTTACAAGAGCAATATCCTCATTGGTTTGATTGTAGCACTGGTAGCAGGTTTCACCCCCATTTCTACCCTGGCCGATATGACCAGCTTTGGTACCTTGTTCGCCTTTACCATGGTTTGTATTGCAGTGTGGATGCTCCGGGTAAAAGAACCTAACCTCCAGCGCAACTTTAAGGTGCCTGCACTCCCACTGATTGCAGTACTCGGTATTGGCATCAACATTTTCCTGATGTCAAAACTGAACCTGCATGCCATCCAACTGTCTGGTGCATGGTTGGTGCTGGGTGTAGTTATTTACTTTGTATACAGTAAGCAAAACAGTAAACTGAGAAAAGCAGCCAACGCATAATGCTCTGCTCTTTTCACTATCAAAGAACGCTACTCCATCAAGGGTAGCGTTCTTTGTGTAAAGGGTATTTTCAATGCAATCAACAATTACATTTGCAGCCCAAAGCCGAAAGCTAAGGGCTTGATTAAGCATTGTGGAGTTGAAGTGAAGGTCAAGGTTGAGATTGATTAATAAGTCTGTTTCAACTCGTCCATTCTCCCTCACATCAGACATCCTACATCAGAAATCAGAAATATTTTTTTATGGGTCGCATATTTGAAGTACGTAAAAGCGCCATGTTTGCCCGCTGGGATAAAATGGCCAAAAACTTTACCCGTATTGGTAAAGAAATTGTGATTGCTGTAAAAGCCGGTGGCCCCGACCCCAACAGCAACGCAGCCCTTCGCCGCTGCTTTCAGAATGCCCGCAGCGTAGGCATGCCCAAAGACCGTGTAGAAGCGGCCATCAAAAGGGCTCAGGGTAAAGACCTGGTGAACTACGACGAAATTTTGTATGAAGGATATGCCCCACACGGTGTGGCCATTTTGGTAGAAACCGCTACCGATAACCACGTTCGTACTGTAGCCAATGTAAAAGCCATCTTCAACAAAGGTGGCGGCGCCATGGGCAACAGTGGTAGTGTGGCATTTCAGTTTAAAAAAATGGGTGTGTTCAAACTGAAGCCCGAAGGACTGGATGCCGACGAGCTGGAGCTGGAACTGATTGATGCCGGCCTCGAAGAACTGGGTGAAGGCACATCGGACCCCGACAACGCCGGCAACACTTTCGAAGTGCTGGTGCTGCGTTGCGCCTTTGCCGACTTTGGCAGCCTGCAAAAAGCCCTCGAAGAAAAAGGCATCAGCCCCATCAGTGCCGAACTGGAATGGATACCTACCACCACCGTAAGCCTCAACGATGAGCAATCGGAAGAAGTGCTGAAACTGGTAGACAAACTGGAACAAGACGAAGACGTGCAGAAAGTGTTTCACAACCTGGCGTAACACGCTGGCACTTTTTATAACCGAACAGCCCTTTCAAAATTTGAAAGGGCTGTTCGGTTTTTTGACATGAATGAGGATTCGTTGACGATGCTCAATCAGCAATTTTATATCCTGAAATAATACCCGTCATACTGCGGGTTAATAACACAGCACCATTGGTAGGCGAAGCATTAAATACATATCCATAGCTCACATTGACAGGTACCTGAGCGGCAGTGAAATACAAATCTTTTTCCCAGGTAAATACTTCTTGCCCCCGCCAGTTGCTGCCCGTGCCTATTTTTTTAAAGCTGGTGATGTAGTGGGTATCAAAAATTTGGGATAGCCCAACTACCAAACGACCGATTGCATTGGTATTGTCGCCCACGGTTTGCCCGCTGTATTCTACGGCCACGGTAAAATTGCCTTCAAAATGATAGAGCCCTTCTTCTGTGATGGTGATGGCTCCGTTGGTAGGTGTACCAATTGACACCGTATTGGTGTTGTACAATACCGTCCGCGAATTGCTGGTAGAGCCGCCCGTTGTGGTCTGGTTGGTTTGTACGCCAAACCGGATATCATTTTCATAAGCCGTACTCAAAGTTTGCCAGCTGGGAGAGGCCCCGGCACCGCCCGAAGTAAGTACCTGCCCGGTGGTGCCGCTATTGGCATTTACATAAAAAGTGCCGTTCACATTCATATCGCCATTTACATCCAAATGGCGGTTGGGGCTGGTGAGGTTGATGCCTACATAACCGTTTTCACGAACAGTAAGGCGGGGCGTAGCCTGTGTGGTAAGGTGAACCCTGCCGGTGGTATTGCCCGCTCCGGTGCCAAAATCTACATCGGGGGCTGCACCCGAATAAGAACCGAGGTAGCCCACGTAACCGCCATTCTCAAACAAGGCAATGTACATGGGAGCTGCAGCATCAAACCGGGCCGGGCTGTTGGCGGCAGACAATACATCGAGCCGGAAAATGGGATTGTGTTTGCCAATGCCAATGTTTTGGGCAAACCCAAGCATAAAGCCATGCAGCAGCAACAGCAAGCCAACTGGCCTGAGGAATTGATTCACTTTCATAGGTAAGGTTATTGATGGGGAAAATAGTGCATCCCGCCGGAGCATGCAAGCCATGTAAGAAATGAACTTGCCTTGCCAAACGGGAAATAATACTTGGCTTATCCGGCCAAAACAATTGAGTGCTGATACAGCAGGATTAGTCATTTTTCCGCAAACCTTATCTTCGCCGCCAATTATGAGTCAAAAAATTACCGCAGCTATTACCGCCGTCGGCGGTTTTGTACCAGAAGATAAACTCACCAATTTCGATTTGGAAAAAATGGTGGATACCAATGACGAGTGGATTCGTACCCGCACCGGCATTGAAGAACGCCGCATTTTAAAGGGCGAAGGCAAGGGTACCAGCCATTTGGGCAC
Organism: Phnomibacter ginsenosidimutans; assembly: GCF_009740285.1. Classification (GTDB taxonomy): domain Bacteria; phylum Bacteroidota; class Bacteroidia; order Chitinophagales; family Chitinophagaceae; genus Phnomibacter; species Phnomibacter ginsenosidimutans. The sequence continues at coordinate 991,562 of NZ_CP046566.1, read as the reverse complement.
CCCGGCAGTACAACAAATCATTGAGAAAAAAGGCCTCGATCCGTTGGAGATTGATTGTATCATTTGCGCCACCGTTACCCCCGACATGGTGTTTCCGGCCACGGCCAACCTGATAGCCGACCGGGTAGGTGCCAAAAACGCCTGGAGCTTCGACATTGGCGCTGCCTGCAGCGGCTTTTTATACGCCCTTACCACCGGCGCCAGCTTCATAGAAAGTGGCCGCTACAAGAAAGTGATTGTGGTTGGTGCCGATAAAATGAGTGCCATCATCGACTATACCGACCGTGCAACCTGCATCATTTTTGGTGATGGCGGCGGCGCCGTATTGCTGGAGCCCAACACCGAAGGCCTGGGCGTACTCGACAGTATTTTGCGCAGCGATGGCAGCGGCTGTACCCACCTGCACATGAAAGCCGGTGGCAGTGCCAAACCGGCTACCATTGAAACCGTGATGGCCAAAGAACATTTTGTGTATCAGGAAGGTCAGGCAGTGTTCAAGTTTGCGGTAAAAGGCATGGCCGATGTAAGTGCCGAACTATTGGAACGCAACAACCTGACCGCCGACGATATTGCCTGGCTGGTACCCCATCAGGCAAACCTGCGCATTATTGATGCCACAGCCAACCGTATGAACCTGCCCAAAGAAAAAGTGATGATCAACATTCAGAAGTATGGCAACACCACGGCGGGTACGCTGCCGCTGTGCCTGAGCGATTGGGAAAGCCAGTTGAAGAAAGGCGACAACATTGTATTGGCAGCCTTTGGCGGCGGCTTTACCTGGGGAGCCACCTGGATTAAGTGGGCCTACGACGGACAATAAAGTTTGTGCAATCAGGCTTATTAAGACACAATTAAAAGTTTCTTTTAAAGCATTAGTGCCTTTTATTGGTGATTGCAGTCAACAACAATATAAATACGTTATAATCCAAGATGGTCAAGGCCATAGTGAATGATACATTTTTGATTGGTTGCAAAAATGAGAATGCCCCAATAATAATTTACCTCCATGCAGCAAAGTACTTGTTGCTGTTTTGCCAAGTAGTGTAGTAAAATGCGATGGCGATACTTTTGATAGTATCGCCATCCTCTTATCTATGTTTATCTTTTGCGAAACTCAATCTCCTTAGCGTATCATTATTTTGTGAAAGAAGTAATTGTTTTCCGCCACCGGGAAGTTTTATCCAAGCTATTTTGCTGGTCATGGATTTTAATTTAACGCCTGCCTGTGCTGGAGGCAACGTTTCAAAGCGTCCTTTTCCTGTACCCAACAGAACCACGCCGTGATTAGCTGTCATTTGCCCGAATCTTATGCGCATCCACTTTTGTCCACCTGCCAATAATAAATCTGTATACCCATCATTGTTAAAATCTCCGGAGGTGATAGCAGTAACAGGCCCATATTGAGCTTCTATTGGAAGTGCTGCTGCCATGAAGGATGAGTTTCCTTGATTTAAAAATAACATTGTATGCATTTGTGTAACCTGCAATTGATCATTGAATTGCCAATTAAGCCCACTAAAAATTTCAGCAGTAGATACTGATGAGTAGTCTTGAAAACGCAAATACTTTTTCTTGATAAAGGGTAGTTGTTCAGCCAAATCATCCCGATAATAATAAGGCTGCCAGATGCCTTTTTGGTAAGTACTAATTACAGGGTCTATATTGCCATTTCCGTCAATATCTGTTCTGTTCAATAATAATGGCTCGGCATCATTGGCTTTCCATTGACTATTTACACCAAAGTTGCCAAAAAGAATATCGGAGTCACCATCATCGTCTGCATCACATACATGTATGGATTGCCATAATCCATTTTTTGCAGTAGGAAAGTATTGTATAACTGAAGGCGACAATTTTCCTTGCCTATTGATAAAAACCTGCACTGGCATCCAAATACCTGCTACAATTAAATCGAGATATTGGTCGTTGTTCAAATCCAGCCATACAGCATCATTAATCATGCCTGACTGTGCCAGTTCCTTTGCGTTGCCCGCTGTAACATTTGAAAACGTACCCTTTCCATTGTTTTGCAACAAATAAGAAACAGGTAATGAAGGAAACTGGCCAGGTACAACATTACTGCCAATAAATAAATCCAAATCTCCGTCATTGTCAAAATCAGCAGGTGCAATCACTTTAGAGCTACTGAGCATTACGGGTAGTGCTCCATTGGCTTTTAAAAAATTGCCTTTACCGTCATTTAAATAAAGCCTGTCTTGCAATAATGCATCGGCTGCTGAAAACTCATACCCTCCAGACGCTACATATAAATCATTAAATGAATCTCCGTTAAAATCAGCAAACATAGCATCTATGTCTTCATGCATTGAGTCAGCATAAATAAAAGGTTGTGATAATTTCTTAAAACCTCCATTGCCATCCTGCTTCAATAGCATCGATGGCTTCCCTTTGGCACCACCTACAAATACTTCCTCAATTCCATCATTATCAATATCAGCAACTGCCATACATGGTCCCATTCTGCTGAAGTATTGATACAAAAGCGGCTGTTGCGAGAAATCATTATATTCATTTTCTACGTGGCTAAATGCAGGTATGCTACTTTGCCTTATAATAGGAATTTTACCATTAATTTTTTCTGAACTAAATGAAGCCTCACTATAGTTAATCAGAACAGTTGAGCCAGCCACAGTGGGCTGTACATGGTTTATAATATTGCCATCTGGCCAAATTACTTTTATTGAGTCGGCTTTTGCTACAGCCCCAATACCAAAAACCAACAGATTGTGTACAGCACTTTGGAAACCACGTGTTGGGTTGAGGGTTTGCACATATTTTTTCCCATTTGCAAAAACTGATACAGTTGCGCCCAAAGCGTCTCTATTACCGGGCTTACCCAAAAGTCTGACAGATATGGACTGTGATGCTTCCGGATGTAATGACGTAGTCTCATTTTTATAAATACCTGCAACGTCATTAATGTTACTTACCACTAGATCCAAATCGCCATCTAAATCTAAATCGCCATATGCGGCGGCGGCACTAAGCGTTGGCTTTTCCATGCCCCAATCAATGGTTTTGTCTTCAAAATAATCACTACCTGTATTGCGAAATATGAAATTCGGTTGGCTGCTGGATGGCATTAATGCCAATGCTTTTTCTACAGTTTTACTGTTGTTGTCATATTGTGATTGTGCTATAAGGTCTGACATGGAGTATTGAATAAAATCCATATCAGTGTAATCTTTTACATATCCGTTTGTTACAAATAAATCTTTGAAACCATCATTATCAAAATCAGCAAGCAGCGATGACCAACTCCATTCGGTGGCTGCAATACCTGCCAGCTGGCCCACTTCCGAAAATGTACCATCTCCATTATTTTTCTGGAGCATATTACGGCTATATTGATGGTGAATACCTGAATTAAATAGCTGCTGGAATTTGTTGAAATTTTCGGCGCCGTTATGGGTGTTTTGGGATGCTGCAGATGCAGGAAGCATATCCAAAGTCACTAAATCTGTAAGGCCGTCGTTGTTGTAATCAGCTGCGTCGCAGCCCATGGAATAAAGTGACACCTGATCAAAAGATTCAGTCGCCAGCTCTTTAAACGTTCCGTTTTGCTGATTGACAAAATAGTAGTCTGGCTCATTAAAATCATTGCATAAGTAAATATCTGGCCATTGATCATTGTTTAAATCAGCAACAGATAAACCCAGGCCAAATGAAAACACATTGGATGTGATACCTGCACTATCACTTACGTTGTAATAATAACCATCATCGTTTCTGTATAGTCTACTAGAAAAATCTGGATTCGAAGTCTTTCGTAAAGCTTGATTTTCCTGCAGGCCTGTAGTGTATCTCTGCAAAGAGTGATTGGCTACAAAACAATCTAAGTCTCCGTCTCTGTCATAATCAAAAAAAGCTGCCTGTGTGGAATAACCTGCATCATCTAAACCGTATTTTTCAGCCTGCTCTGAAAATCCGTTTTGTTGATTATTGATATACAATAGATTTTTTCTTCGAGTTGCATTGCCATCAGCAGAACGGCAAATGTAAATGTCTTGCCAACCATCTTGATTAATGTCTACCAAGCGTAACGCCGGTACACCAACCCTGAGCTTTTCCAATGCCAGATTGGGTAGTAATATCCTCAAAACTCATATTCCCTTTGTTGAGATAGAGCTTGTTGCTCACCATATTGCCAGTGAAAACAATATCTGGTAGACTATCATTATTTACATCGCCAATTGCTACTCCGGCACCGTTATAAAAATAGGTGTAGTTAAGTACGTTTAAATCAGCTGTTTCTTCAATGATATTATTGAACGTAATACCTGTCTCATTGCTTTGTAGTTGTGTAAAACGTTTTACGCTACCCTCTCTACACCCAGTGCTAAATAGAAGCACAAAGAACATTGAAAGTTCTAATCCATTTTTTTTCGAAATAGTCATAATGATATTCTAAACGAAGACTATGAATAAACAAAAAACGCCGCATATAAATACGGCGCTTTTTGCACTAACACACACATTAGTTCTTATCCCACCAAAGCTTTGTTGATGCTTTATCGGGGCCACCTAGTAGTGGTACGGCTGCTTGCACAGCGGTGCCGTTGGTATTCTTTTCCAAATCAATAAAAGGTATGCGCCGGATTCTAGTACCCACAGGTAAATCAGCATTATCACTATTCACCACGGGGTATTGCTGTAATACACCCATACGTCTCACATCCGCCCAAGCTTCAAATCCATCAGGATACAATGCCAGCCATTTTTGCTGTGCAATTTGCTTGAGTTGAGTTGTTGGATCTGCTGCCCAAGCTATCGGATAATCATTTACCGCTGGAGAGTTAAGTGCATCAGCGGGTGCAACTGGCTGAGCAGCGCTATTGATATAAGCATTAATTGCAGCAGCATCGGTGATGCCCCACTGGCGCATAGATGTTTCAATGCCCTTTTCATATAGTTGCTTAGCAGAGGATCCTGCGTTCCAGCCCAAAAAAGCAGCTTCTGCACGAAGGAAATATGCTTCTGCAGCATGCATAATATTTCGTGGTGTACTCAGATTGTTGTTCCAATTTGCGCCACTACCTGTAACCCAACGTGTTCCTACATTTGAGTTATTGTCGTTACTATTTAAAGATTGGCCCAATTGCGTAGCTGTAAGACCGTTTCTAATACCGTCATAACCTCCGGTAGCTGATGCTGGTTGAAAATATACGCCCATCCTTGGATCGCTATATCCTTTTAGTACTGATTCCATGGTGGCACTCATTCTAAACTCATTCCAGCCAGCAATACCTGCCAATCCATTTGCATCGTTACCTGCGGGTGTGGTTTTCATGTAAGCATCATCAGCCTCACTGGTCATTACACCGGCGGCAATTGCAGCCTCGGCTTCTGCCTTTGCTTTGGTTGGGTTTACTTTAGAAATGCGCATAGCCAATCTCAATTTCAGGGTATTTGCAAACTTTTTCCATTTGCTAATATCACCACCATATATCAAATCAAAGTTTCCGTAAGGCGTAGCGGTGCTGTTACTGTTCAATACAGCTATAGCGGCATTCAAGCGGGTAAAAAAGTCATTATAAATTTGCTCCTGACTATCGTATGGAATAGAAGCAAGCGGCTCACCAGCTTTAGAATATGGAATAGGGCCATAGTAATCGGTAATCCGATGAAATGACCATACCCACCAAATTTGAGCCAACGCGTTTTCGGCAGAGTTAGCTTCAGTATTAGCCATTAGGGTTTTCAACTGTGGAACAACTTCGGTATACTGGGGAAGCCAGTGGCCAGGTAGCCAGTCAAACACAATCGTATATCTGTCGCTGGGGAAGTATGTTGCGGAAGTGGCAAAATACTGAGCATACAGGTCGGCAAATAAATTTTGTGCTACTTGATAGTCTGCATATTTATAAGATGCAGCAGATTGAGCTTTAGAAAAAAGGAACGGGTACTCAGATGCGCCCAAGGTTGTGAGCTTAGTTTTATCTGTATTTAGTTCATCGAACTTTTTTGTACACCCTCCCAACAACAAGGCAGCTGAGAGCATTGCAGCGCCAATGATTTGCTTATTCATAAATACAATTACTTTAAATTAGAAAGAGAGTTTAAGATTTACACCAATGCTACGTGTAGATGGCATATTGCCATATTCTACACCCTGAAAGTTTGAAGAACCAAGGCTGAGCTCGGGATCGAAATTCATTTTTCTTTGTCCAACTCCTGGAATGTCCAGTATAGCACTACCACGGTACAAGAAGAAGAGGTTACGAGCTACCAGAGAAAGCTTTGCTTGCTTGATAAACTTTACTGGCAGTTTTTTAAACTGATATCCTACGGCCATTTCTCTTACCCGTACGTTAGTGGCATCGTAGGTAAAAAATTCAGCCCAAGAATAACGACCACCTGAAACTGTAGTCCAAAATGTTTCAGCATTGATAGGCGTCGTATTTTTAGTACCATCTGCTCTAACTGCATCGAGCGTCCAATTGCCTTCACGATTTGTTTCTGTGTAATCAGCGGTACCATCAAAAGCGAAGTTTGCATCTGTGCCAGATGTTGCTACTCCTCCAAATCGACCGTCGATAAGAACAGATGCTACCCAATTACCGAAAGAAAAATTATTGCCCCATCCCAAAGTAAATTTAGGGTTGAAATTGCCTACAAACTTGGTTGAAGCAGTACGCACTGGCCTGCCGTTATCATCCACTACATATTTACCATTCAGCGTTTCCCAACCATAAGCATACAGGTCACCATAGGAGCCGCCAACATTTACTGCTACATTGGCTGTTCGGCCAAATGCACCGCCAATGAATGTACTTTGAATATCATCGCTAAGTGCAATAACCTTGTTTTTGTTACTAGCCATATTCACCATCATATCCCAGCTAAAGTTTTTCTGGTTTACAGGCCTTCCGGTGAGTGCAATTTCAAAACCTTTGTTTTCTATATCACCTGCGTTAATGTATTGAAACTCGAAGCCGGATGCAGGAGCCAAACCAAGTCGCAAGAGTTGGTTTTTAGAGTTGGTTTTGTAATAAGTGAAGTCTACACCCAGACGGTTCTTGAAGAAACGCCATTCCGTACCAAATTCGAGAGCCGTTGTGAGCTCTGGTTTCAAATCTGCAATGGCTTTGGTTCTATCCTGGCTAATGAAACCACCTGTACCGCCCTGGCTGAAGCTGTATGTTTGAGAAAGCAAATGAGCGGGTGCATCATTACCTACACGGGTATATGAAGCTCTTACTTTACCGTAAGTCACCCAAGAAGGCATCTTCATTATGTCAGACAACAAGGCTGTAACACCAAATGAGGGATAAAAATAACTGTGCGGACTTGGCAAAGTTGAAGACCAATCATTGCGGGCTGTTGCATCAAAGTATAAGATGTCTTTGTAGGACAGTTGTGCAGTACCATAAACAGATTGCAACTGTGTTTGTACATTGCTTGTTTGTGTACTCAGGTTTGCTGCAAAAGAAAGATCATAACGATTTGGCACCAGCAGACCGTTAGCATTCGTGAAACTAAGATTCTGCTTACGGTCGAGCACAGATGTACCTAAATTGTAAGAGATACTGAAGTCTTTACCGATATTGTTTTTACCTGATAACAACAGGTCGATATTTTGCTCAGACACCTTAACATTACCTTCAGAGTAAGAACCTCCGGCCTTTGCAAACAGAAGCGTATTGTTGGCAAAACGATCCGTAATTAAATCATCGTACCTGTCATAGCTGGCTCTGCCTTGAATACTAAGCCAGTCGGTAAGTTCATATTTCATAGAAACCAGACCTATGATACGATTCCGTTCTTCATTTCTGTGTGTATTCTTAACCGTCCAGTATGGATTCATATAAATAGAAGACGTAGTCCAGTATTTCTGTGTTTCTATACCTGATGAATTTACTGAGCTATAATCCTTCACATCGTCAAGATTAACGTTGCGGGGAATCTTGTAAAGATTCATCATCACAGAACTTTCTTCACCAAGGCGAGGCTTGTTGAAAAGGTTCTGTATCATATATGTTATTTTGGCATCGGCAGATAGCTTCGAACTGATTTTGGCACCAATTCTAAAATTGAAAGTGTGCCTGTTCAAGCTATTGTCTGGTATAATACCTTCAACATAATTGTTGGCATACGAAAAGTAAGATTGTACTTTATCAAAACCACCATTGATTGCAATAGAGTTATTGACGCTTTTACCCGTTCTGAAAAAGTCTTTTATGTTGTCTTCTTGTGCAGTAAGCGCTGTTTGCTTTCCTGTCCAGTCTGTTACCTGCTGACCTGTCATTTTTGGTCCCCAGCTTTGACTGGCGTTAGCAGAAAACGCACCACCGTTGCCTTGCCCGTAAGTATTTTGTAAGGAAGGCAATAACATGGGGCTATCAAATGCAACGCCTGAGTTGACATCTACGCCCAATTTTCCAGCTCTGCCCTTTTTAGTAGTAATCATAATTACACCATTGGCAGCACGGCTGCCATACAGGGCAGAGGCTGCAGCACCTTTCAGCACATTGATGGACTCAATGTCATCGGGGTTAATATTGGCTGCACCATCGCTACCGTTCTGTCCGCCAAAGTCGTTATTCACCTGACCACTTGGCGTAGAGTTGTCTACGGCTACACCATCTACTACAATAAGTGCATTGTTGTTTCCTTGCAGCGAACGGTTGCCACGAAGAATGAAACGAGATGCACCGCCAGGGCCCGATGCAGATTGCGTAACAACCAAACCTGCTACTTTACCAGAAAGTGTATTGGCGAAGTTTGCATCTCTCACCTCATTAATTTTATCCCCGCTTACTTTTTGTGTAGCATATGTAAGCGACTTTGCCTGCCGCTGTATGCCCAAGGCGGTTACTACCACTTCACCTAAATCTCCTTCAGATTTATCCAATGAAATGTTTGCAGTATTTGTACCGGCAGATACAGTTAGTTCTTTTTCCTGATATCCTACAAAGGATACCACTAACACTACATCTCCAGCGGGTACCTGTATAGAGAACCGGCCGTTACCATCTGTAGAAGTGCCAGATGTTTTTCCTTTAAGTGTAACAGATGCACCAGAAAGTGCTTCGCCAGATAAGCCGGTAACTGTACCAGAAACAGTACGTGCCTGCCCATAAGAAATGGTCGTCCACAACAATATAAGCTGGACAAAAGCTAAAAGCTTGATTTTTCGCATAGCAAGTTAAGTTTTGAATGAAAGATGCAAGAAATAACAATCAGACATTTAAAAATTGTATTCCTTCTTACAACTAAAGTATAGGAATAAGTTTTTGAATTACGACTTAAGTGGCAGTAAAACGTTGTAGTAAATTTTTACAATCGTTCTACGCTTTAGCCCTTATCATTTCAATTAATTTACTGCTTAAACACAGGTGAGGATAAACACTCAGCTATCAGTAAAATGCTATTTTATGCGACTGACTTCGCTTGACTACTTCAGAGGAATGACTATTTTTTTCATGATATTGGTTAGTCTTCCCGGCAACTATTACACTACGCATCCAGCATTACTGCATGCTAGCTGGCATGGATTTACACCAACCGATTTGGTATTCCCATCTTTTTTATTTGCTTCGGGTAATGCTATTGCACTAACAGTGGGCAAATACAACCTTCCTAATCATTTACTGGTAATGAAAGTTATAAAAAGAGCTATCATCATTTTTACACTTGGCATTCTTTTATACTGGTTTCCTTTTATTGATTTCCTTGCAAAGGAGCTCCGTTTTTTTCCAGTTTCAGATATCAGGTTTTTGGGAGTATTACAGCGCATTGCCATTGTTTATGCCTTGGTTAGTATCATGTCGATATACATTTCTACCCGTGGCATAGCTATTATTGCGTTATTAATTCTGCCAGTTTACTGGCTGCTATTGTACCAGTTACCGCATGGCATTGATCCGTTGTCTATTAAGGATAATGCAGTTTTGTTTATTGACAAAAGGATTATTGGAGATGCTCATTTATATAAAGGAGAAGGATTCCCTTTTGATCCGGAAGGATTGCTAAGTACTATACCATCTTTAGTTAATGCAATGGCTGGTTTTATTACTGCAAGGTTTATAAAGGCAAGAGGTATTTCTGCCTTATCAGTTTTACAGTTAATGGTGGCCGGTGTAATGATGATAGCAGTAGCTTATATATGGTCTTACAGTCTTCCATTCAATAAAAAGATTTGGACCAAGCTCCTTTGCCTTGTACACATCAGGGTTAGATGTTGTAATCATTTCTTGCATAATGCTGCTAATTGATATTCTTAAAAAGAAATGGCTACTTATTTTTTTTATCAGCTTCGGAAAAAATCCACTTTTCATATACCTTCTTTTTGAATGCACAGGTTCTATGCTGTACTTAATTCACATTCGTGAAGACTTGACTCTATATCATTGGATATTCAATACTTTTTTTTCGTGGGCATCTGGATATTTAGGTTCATTTCTTTTTGCACTGTTCTTTGCCCTGATATTTTGGCTCGTAGCAAATTGGTTAGATAAAAGGAAGATTTACATCCGTATATAATTGCAGAAAATAATATCAGGAAAAAGCAACTATTCCAGAGGCTCAGACAATTATAAGCTGTTATAAAACCAGTTTGAATAGCCATTAATACAACCATGTGATATTCAATATCGAAAACACAATTTTAAAAAGAATTACAGCCTGCAAAAAGAGCCAGAAATATTTCATAAAACGTTGTAGTATATAATGGTAAAAAGAAATAACTACATTCATTTTCCAAGCAATAAACCATATGAAAAAATCGGTTAGCAGAAGACGTTTCGTACAACAAATTTCATTAAGTGCAGCTGCAGCAGGCCTTTTACAAACATCTGCGATTGCCCAACCTTTTGAATCATCTAAAAAAATAAGATTAGGATTTATTGGTGTAGGAGCAAGAGGCAGGCTTCACATGTCTGAAATGATGAAAAGATCGGATACAGAAATAAATGCCATTGCAGATCCTGATGCATCAAGCATTGCAAAAGCCTTGGCTGTAGCCAAGCAGCAAAATAAAAAAGAGCCTGCTGTTTACTCAAAAGGCGATGAAGACTTTCTGAAGCTACTCCAAAGGGATGATATAGACGCTGTAATCATAGCATCGCCATGGAGTTGGCACCTGCCGCAATCTTTGGCAGCAATGAAAGCAGGCATTGCCGTAGGCCTTGAAGTAAGTGGCGCCGACAGACTACAAGACTGCTGGGATTTTATAGACACTTATGAAGAAACGAAAACACCCATAATGATAATGGAAAATGTGTGTTATCGTAGAGATATTATGGCCATATTAAATATGGTACAGCAAGATAGATTTGGTGAACTTCTACATTTGCAAGGAGGTTACCAGCACGACCTTCGTGCAGAACTTTTCAATACCGAAAGTCCTTGTTGTAATGGTGTAGAATTTGGAGAAAAAGCATTAGGATCTGCTAAATGGAGAACTGAACAGTATGTGAAAAGGAATGGAGAAATTTACCCTACACATCAGTTAGGCCCTATTGCCACCATGATAAATATAAACAGGGGTAACAGGCTCACAAAACTTTCGAGCATTGCGTCAAAAGCCAGAGGTATGAACAGGTATGTAGCTATGAACCCCAAAGGAGGCCCCAATCATCCTAACGCAAAACTGAAGTTCAACCTCGGAGATATTGTAACTACTCAAATTCAAACTGTAAATGGAGAAACGATTGTACTCACACATGACACGTCCTCTCCACGTCCCTACAATTTGGGCTTTAAAATTCAGGGAACAAATGGTTTGTGGCAAGATTTTCATGAAGGAGAACCCGACCAGGGAATGATCTTCTTTGAAGATAAAAGCCCGAAACATACTTGGGAAAATCCTAAAAAATATATCGAGCAATATGACCATCCACTTTGGCAGAAATATGCCAAACAAGCGGAGGGAGCCGGACACGGTGGGATGGATTTTTTTGTAGCAAACGCATTTATTGAGAGCCTCAAAAACAAAGTACCATTCCCATTGGACATATACGATTTAGCCACCTGGTATTCAATAACTCCACTTAGCGAAGCATCAATCGCATTGGGTGGACAGCTTGTAGAAATTCCTGATTTTACAAGAGGAAAATGGAAAACAAGAGCTCCGTTCGCCTCATTCAATTCCAGATCTTTTTAGCAGCATCGTTTCATAAGCAAGCAAATAAAGTTATGGTATGTCTATACTATAACTTTTTACTTTTAAGCATGTTTGGAAACATTCAATACACTCACATTTCAAACAAGTGCAGAAATTTATGAAAGCCAATAAAAAGAAAGACCGGATGGAAAAGAAACCAATCACTATTAAAGAAATAGCCAAACGATTGAATATTTCTGTTTCTGCTGTTTCAAAAGCCCTGCATGATGATAAAAGCATTGGTCTTCGTACAAAGATGCAGGTAAAGAAAATGGCAGAAGAGCTTAACTATCAGCCAAACCAAACAGCCATATTTTTACAAAGCGGCAAAACACATACAATTGGTGTCATATTACCCCATCTTTCCGAAACCTTCTTTCCTCAGGTTATTTGTGGCATTGAAGATGTAGCCATAAAAAATAATTACGTAGTACTACTGGGCCAGTCAAATGAAGATCCAGAAAGAGAATTGATGTTGTTAGAAAGCATGAAAAAGCATCGTGTTGATGGAATTCTGATATCAATATCCAAAGACACTACAAATTATGACCGCCTGGCAAAATACAAAGAAACCATACCCATGGTTTTTGTAGACAGAATTCCGGACATGAAAGAAATACACTATGTAGCTTGCAATATGGTATCTGGCACCATACAGGCGGTAAGTTATTTACTTCAAAAAAAACACCGTGTTATTGGCATGGTAAACGGCCCGGAAAAATTTTTTGCCAGCAAAGAACGCCTTGATGGTTATCGGAAAGCATTAGAGAAACACAGACTAAAATACGACACTTCACTTGTGATAAATTGCGATTTATCAAGAGATGAAATACAGGAAGCAGTAAAAGCATTGCTGAATCATAAGCGAAAACCAACTGCCATCGTAGCCTTTCATGATAATGCCGCAATGGAGATTATTGAATATCTGATGAGCACAAAAAAAGACAAACAAATTACTGTTGTAAGTTTCGCTAACCTTCCCATGACTGCTCATTCTATTTTCAGGCCAGCAGCCTCTGTTGAACAATATCCCTATTTACAAGGTCAAAAAGGAATGGAAATCTTGCTGGACATTATGAATACAAAACAAATAGCAGCAGAATCGCCAAGTCCTTACTACAAAATAATTCTCGACTCTCACTTAAAACTACTTAAACCATAAAGCCATTTTACACGAAGCAACATATGTTTCAGCTTCATGAACTTACAAATCTGCTTCTTTTTATAAATCATTATTTCTTTCCCCTCCAAGAATACTAAAACGTTATATCAAGTATTGAGAGTGATACTTACCTAAATTTAAACGGTAAAATTAATCAATCATTTCATTGATTATGAATCGGCTTGCTGCTATTTACTGTTTTATTGATTTTTCAGCCGATTTCATTCAATGATGTAAGATAGTTTGCTATGGCAGAAAATGTATTTGATGCAATTGTAGTAGGCTCTGGCATAAGCGGCGGATGGGCTGCTAAGGAGTTGGCAGAAAGTGGGTTGAGGGTTTTATTATTAGAACGTGGTCGCAGCTTTGAACATCTCACCGATTATAAAAATGCAAATACAGAACCCTGGGATTGGCCACACAGAGGACGCCCTACCCTAAAACTTATTGCAGAATATCCTGTATTGAGCCGTGATTATTTGATGGATGAAAATATAATGGATTACTGGCCAGATGAACAGGACTGCCCCTATACAGAAATAAAACGGTTTGATTGGTACAGAAGTTATCAGATGGGTGGCAGATCTATTATGTGGGGTAGACAAAGCTATCGACTAAGTGACATTGATTTTGAAGCGAATGTAAAAGATGGCATAGCCATAGATTGGCCTGTGAGATACAAAGACATTCAGCCATGGTATGATTATGTAGAAAAATTTGCTGGCATCAACGGTTCTATTGAAAAATTACCTCAATTGCCCGATGGAGTATTTCAGCCGGCTATGCAAATGAATGTTGTAGAAAAACAGTTTGCTTCTGATATCAAAAAATACTTTAGTGGCCAGCGTAAAATCATCATTGGGCGATCAGCAAATCTTACAAAAGAACTACCGGGAAGAAACAAATGTCAATACCGGGACAAATGTGCATTAGGCTGTCCTTTTAGCGGATATTTCAGTACACAGTCTTCTACACTTCCTGCTGCAAAAGCTACAGGTAATTTAACTATACGTACATGGAGTATTGTCACCCGGGTGCTTTATGATAAAGATACCATGAAAGCGACAGGAGTAGAAGTGATTGATGCACAAACAAACAAGACCATTCATTTTAAAGCAAGAGTAATTTTTCTAAATGCCTCTACTTTAAACAGCACATGGATTCTAATGAATTCTGCTACGGACGTTTGGCCTGATGGTTTAGGCAGTAGTAGCGGCGAGTTAGGACACAACCTAATGGATCATCATGTTGGAGTTGACGCTTCGGGAATTGTAGAAGGCTACGAAGACAAATATTACTTCGGCCGACGGCCAAATGGAATATACATTCCTCGATTCAGGAACTTATTCGGAGATAAACGAAACTATATAAGAGGCTTTGGCTATCAGGGGAGTGCCAGCAGGCAAGGCTGGAACCGTGATATTGCAGAATACAGCATCGGTAAATCTTTAAAAGAAATCCTGTGCGAACCAGGACAATGGCAGTTTGGTATTGGCGCTTTTGGCGAAATGCTACCGTATCATGAAAACCATATACGATTAGACCATACAAAAAAAGACAAATGGGGTTTGCCTGTATTGGCCGTTGATTGTGAAATAAAAGAAAATGAACTGGCAATGCGCAAAGACATGCAACAAGATGCCATTGATATACTTCAGTCCTTAAAAATTCAAAATATCAAATCTAACAATGAAGCAGGAGCACCAGGCAGAGCAATACATGAAATGGGAACAGCCCGAATGGGCAATGACCCAAAAACTTCTGTGCTGAATAAATGGAATCAGGTATGGGATGCCATGAATGTATTTGTAACCGATGGCTCATTTATGACTTCATCAGCATGCCAAAATCCTTCGCTCACCTATATGGCATTTACAGCGAGGGCTGCACATCATGCCATAGCTGAATTAAAAAAAGGAAATCTATAACTCCCTCTACTATGTCGGATTCAATAAACAGAAGAAAACTCTTAAAGCATCTAAGTATAATGGCTGGAGCATCTGCCCTTCCATTTATTAGTGAAGCTCAATCACAGAGCCCATATGAAAAGCTTGAGCTTAGTTCTCAACCAATAAATAATACCCCAAAAAAACCTGTTACTGTAATTACAATTGGAGCGGGTGCAAGAGGAAATATTTATGGTGACTATGCAATTGATTATCCCAAACATCTGGATATAGTAAGCGTAGCAGAACCAATTCCCTTCAGAAACGATTATTACGCCCAAAAACACAACATACCTGCTGCCAAGCGATTTTCTACGTGGGAAGATGTGTTCAAAATTCCAAAGTTTGCAGACGCTGTTATTATATCCACTCCGGACAATTTGCATTATGAACCATGCATGGCTGCATTAAAAGCGGGTTACGATGTTTTGCTTGAAAAGCCCATTTCACCCAGCGAAAAAGAATGCAGAGATATACTGCACCTTACCCAAAAAACAGGCCGCATTGTTGCTGTTTGCCATGTACTGAGATACTCTCCTTATTTTATACAGTTAAGAAACCTGATACAATCCGGAGCAATTGGCCAATTGGCGAGTATACAACACTTTGAGCCAATTGAACATACACACATGGCTCACTCTTATGTACGGGGCAATTGGAAAAACAGTAAAGAAAGTACACCGATCATTCTGGCAAAATCATGCCATGATCTTGACATCATCAAATGGATGATTGGAAAGAAATCAACCCATATACAAGCCTTCGGAAATTTGATGTGGTTTAAAGAAGAAAATGCGCCTGCAGGAAGCACAAGCCGTTGTACCGATGGATGTGCTGTAGAAAAAACATGCCCCTATTCAGCCATTCGTATATACTATGAAGAACGGCAAAGACAATATGCTTTTGACTTGCCCGAAGACAAATCGAAGCATGGCGAATACATCATGAATTATTTGCGAACCGGACCTTATGGAAAATGTGTATATCGGGTAGACAATGATCAATGCGATCATTACGTAACCAATATGCAATTTGAAGATGGAGTTACTGCCAGTTTTAGCATGGAAGCATTTACTCCATGGGGAGATAGAAGAACCCGCATCATGGGTAGCATGGGATATATAGAAGGCGACATGAATAAGTTCACCATTTATGATTTCAGGACGAAAGAAAGTAAAACAATAGACGCAGCAACAGCAAATGTTGCCAATTATAAAAATGAAGGACACGGGGGTGGAGATTACCGTTTGGTAAACGACTGGATTCAAGCAGTAAGTCAGCAAAAACCATCCCTGCTTTCTTCTACCATAGAGGCTTCAATAGAAAGTCATGTAATGGGTTTTAAAGCAGAAGAAAGCAGAAAAACAAATACCGTACAATCTATAGATGTGTAATGAAAAACAATATGTATAGAAATACTTTCAGCATTGTCATGTTTGCTGTACTTGCATTTTCTTGCAACAACAATGCTGCAAAAGAATCTGTTCCCCAAACTACCCCATTGAGCATTGGCATTCAACTCTGGACTTTTCATCTTGCTTCTTTTACTACAGCGTTGGAGAAAGTTGACAGCTGCGATATTCGATATATTCAAGCCATATCCGGACAACCAATAGGAAACACCGCAAATGACAGTTTTAGCTCATACATGCCGGTAAGAGCTAAAAAATATGTGCAGGAACTTCTCGCAAAAAAAGAGATACAAATAAAAGCCTACGGAGTGCTCAATCCACAAAGCAGAGAAGAATGGTTGCAGCATTTTGCTTTCGCAAAAGAAATGAAAATACCTCTACTGGTTACAGAACCAATCACTGCACATTGGGATTATGCAGATAGTTTAGCTGGTGTCTTCAATATAAAAATAGCAATACATAATCATCCTGCGCCGGCTCAATATTATCATCCCGACTCTGTGCTGGCTGCTATGAAAAATCATTCACATATTTATGCCTGTGCCGATATCGGACATTGGGCCAGATCGGGCCTGGATCCTGTAAAGTGCTTACAAACATTGAAGGGCCGAATAGCCGACGTTCATTTTAAAGATGTAGCAGCGTTCAATGTAATTGAAGCCGATAATATGCTGCTAGGAAAAGGTGTTATCGATTTACAAGCGATAATTGAAGAGCTTCAAAACCAGAAGTACGAAGGCATCCTTACCATTGAACATGAACAGAATTGGGAAAATAACGTACCTGATTTGCTGCAAAATATTAAATGGCTAAATGATGCCTTCCGAAAAATAAATTACAATCAGAAGTAATATGCCCCGCCAAACCACCTCCAAAAATTCATCCAATACATATGCACTTGTTGCTATTGGTATACTCTTTTTTATTTTTGGTTTTGTAACATGGATTAACGGAACCCTGATACCATTCCTTAAAATTATTTGTGAATTAGAAAGTGATACCCAAGCCTTTTTGGTTGTAACGGCATCTTATATGGCATATTTCTTTTTGGCGCTACCATCAGCTGCCATATTAAAAAGAATAGGCTATAAAAATGGCTTGTCATTGGGATTGCTGGTAATGGTAGCAGGCACTTTAATTTTTATACCCGCAGCAAAAGAAAGAAGCTTCGCTTTATTTCTTACCGGTTTGTTTTTGCAAGGTGGTGGTTTGGCATTACTACAAACAGCCTCGAATCCATACATCAGTATTCTTGGCCCCATTGAAAGTGCGGCAAAAAGAATAAGTATGATGGGTATTAGTAATAAAGTAGCAGGTGCTTTAAGCCCTCTTATATTGAGCTCTATTTTATTAGGCAATATAAATGCAACGCAAGAGAAGATAGCCGCCAACTTATCTCCAGAGTCCAAAGAGTTGTTACTCTCAGAATTGGCAAACAGGATTATCACTCCGTATATTATAATGGCTTTGGTCTTATTGCTATTGGCATTTTTTTTATACAAATCAGCATTGCCTGAAATAAAAGAAGAGATTATAGAATCAACAGATATTGAAGAAAAAAAAAACAATATTTTCATTTCCCCATTTATGGCTTGGTGTACTATGCATCTTTCTATACGTAGGGGCTGAGGTAATGGCTGGTGATGCCATAGGAATTTATGGAAACGCTATGGGAATTCCTTTACAGAGCAGCAAGTATTTTACCTCACTTACACTTTCTTCTATGCTACTTGGGTATGTGGCTGGAATAATATGTATACCAAAGTACATAACACAACAAATAGCACTTAAGATTTCTGCATTATTAGGTATAACATTAAGTATCGGCATCTATTTTAGTCATGGCTACCCTGCTATTATAATGATAGCCCTGTTAGGGCTTGCAAATGCACTTATGTGGCCTGCAATTTTCCCGCTTGCCATTGCCAAACTAGGAAGACATACAAAAACAGGAGCAGCATTGCTGATAATGGGTATAGCAGGCGGTGCAATCATTCCATTAGTATTTGGAGAACTGAAAAGCATTCCTGGCATCGGATACAAATTGGCATTTTTTTTATGTGTAATGCCTGCTTATTTATATATCCTCTTTTATTCCATCAAAGGGCACAAAGCAGGTCAACAAAAAGCACTCACACTTTCATAGCAGTTTTATGAAGTATAAAGATATTAGTGTTTTGAAGGCAGCACCAGAATGCCAGTCAGAAAGTAAAGATGAAGATGCTATAGCTATTGAGTTACGTAAAGAAGCAAGAAGGTTATTCAACAGCCATAAGGAGCCAGCTACATTATCTGAATGGGAAGTAAAGAGAAAAAAGATTACTGTATCCATTATAGAAAAAGCGGGGATTGAGTTTTATCCCAATCTTCCGCTTAGTATACATGTAACAAATTCAATATCGTTTCCACAGTATAATGTTCAAAGTATTTACTTTCAAACTATGCCTGGGGTATATAGTACAGCCTCCATTTATATACCCAAAGGTGAAGGCCCCTATCCTGCTATAGTAAACACACATGGCCACATAGAACATGCCAGAAGAGCAAAGTCGGTGCAAGAAAGAGCTCACCTACTGGCACAAAATGGATTTGTGTGTATTTGTATGGATGCGTTTGGATCCGGTGAACGTTCTGAAATACACAACCATTCAGATTATCATGGAGGTAATATGGGGGCTGCTCTTTTAAATTTTGGCAAGTCCCTTCTTGGCGTTCAGGTTACTGAAAATATAAGATGTGTAGACTTGTTGTGTAGCTTGCCTATGGTAAACCCCCACCTGATAGGAGCTACCGGAGAAAGTGGAGGAGGCAATCAGGCCATGTGGCTTGCAGCGATAGACGAACGAATAAAAGCTTGTATGCCCGTTGTTAGCGTTGGCACATTTGAAGCATACATTATGGCGCATAATTGTGTGTGTGAATTACTGCCAGAAGGATTAATGATTGCTGAAGAATCACAAGTGTTAGGTTTGATTGCACCAAGAGCATTAAGTGTATGCAGTGCCCTGCAAGAAAAACATAGTGCATTTAGCCCTACTGAAATGCTTCGTACTGTAAAAAATACTGGCAAAATATTTAAGCTATATAAGGCATCAGAGAAGTTTCATGTACAAATATTTAATAATGAGCATGAATTTTCTCAATCCATGCAAGTAGCAATGGTACAGTGGTTTATCTCACAATTAAAAGAAAGCGTCAATTTCCCTCAAACCCATGGATACCCAACCTCATTGCCAGTAGAACAACTGCTAACATTTTCAGATATTGTAAGAAGCCCATCTGTAATAACTCAACCTGAATATCTTCTTTCTTTAAGTACAGAATACAATCCTACACACACAGAAAATGCAACTGAAGAAAGAACACTGCTAAGTAAATTAATAGGTGTAGATCCTAAAATTATTTTCTCAACCAATCAATTGAAGAGAGTACAGGAAAACAATAAACACGTATTAGTGCTTATAAATACTAGTACGAGTAGTGCTGACATAACGCCAGACATTCCGCACCATACTATTCCACTTTGGGGTACAGATATACACAAAGCGCCAACTGCATTTTATTTTGATGATCAAATGGTGCCTTTTCATACACTGTCACGGTCTTTATTATGGCTTGGCAAAACGGTACAAGGCGTATGGGTGCAGCAAATAAACCAGTTCATCAATGATATTGAGCACACTAAAGCAGAACATGAATTGGTAATACATGCACATAAGGAGGCAGCAATTGCTGCACTTGCATTTGCTGCAATTACAAAAAAGAGAATGCACTTGTATCTATATAATGCACCTATAACTTATGCTCATCATGCAAATACCAAATACACTAACTATTTCTCCATGGCAGTGCATATACCAAAAATATTTACTTGGGGAGATATGGTAAAGATTGCAGCGCTTAGCAATGCGGAAATAACAATATATAACCCACGGAATATTCAAGGCGAAAAAATCAAGCCAGAACAAATACAATCGTGGCAATCATTATTCAAAAAATACCAAGAAGCCTACCATACTTCGGGCAGCGTTTCTTTTCATATATCTTAATAACTATAACCAAATATGAACATTCAAACATTTGAAAGCAAACAGTCATTGGGCAAAGATGCTGGCGCCAAAACTGTAGCAATTATAAAAGATGCTATTCATCAAAAAGGTAATGCAAATATTATTTTAGCCACAGGGAGCAGTCAATTTGAAACGCTGAATTTTCTTATTCAAGACACAACGATTGATTGGAGTAAAGTCACTATGTTTCATCTGGATGAATACATAGGCATCAGTAGTAATCACAGTGCAAGTTTTAGAAAATATCTCACTGAAAGGTTTCTGAGCAATGTGCCGCAGTTGCAGAATGTATACCTCATCAACGGCGATACTGATGCAACAGCCGAATGTGAAAGACTGCAAGCGTTAATAAAAAATCACCCTATTGATGTAGCACTGGTTGGAATCGGAGAAAACGGACATCTTGCGTTCAATGATCCTCCAGCAGATTTTGAAACTGAAGAACCTTTTATTGTTGTTGCTTTAGATATTGCCTGCAGGCAACAACAAATGAAGGAAGGATGGTTTGCCCATATTGACGAAGTACCTACACATGCCATAAGCATGTCTATCAAGCAAATATTAAAATCTGCAAGCATTATTTGTTCCGTTCCCGATGCCAGAAAAGCTCAAGCTGTATACAATACAATTACTCAACCGGTTTCACCATTATACCCGGCAAGTATTCTCCGCAATCACCCCAATACATACGTATACCTCGATACGGAATCTGCCTCTCTATTACCATCCAACTTATAAGCTGACTTCTTGAAAACGATATACCATAACGCTCAGGTGATAACGCCCAACCACATCCTTGCCAATGGCTCGGTTGTAGTTGAAAATGATATCATCATCGGAATAGAAAGAAACTTACCCTACGTACAAGATGCTATAATGATAGATGTAGAGGGAAAGTATCTTTCTCCGGGCTTCATTGATATACACGTACATGGTGGTGGTGGTTTCGACTTTATGGATGCAACCATTGAAGCTTTTGAAAAAATAGCTCAATCACATAAAGCTCATGGTACTATAGCGCTTATGCCTACTACGCTTACGAGTACGCCGGAATTACTGGAGTCTGTATTGCAAACCTATCAGGAAATTAAAGCTCAAAAATCTTCGATTATACGTTGGTTGGGCATGCATATTGAAGGTCCGTATTTTGCTCTTGCACATAAAGGTGCACAAGATGCCCGTTTTATACGCAACCCCAATGAAGAAGAGTATACAAGATTGTTTCAACAATATCCGGTAATTGCAAGATGGAGTGTTGCACCTGAGCTGCCCGGTGCTTTAGCCATGGGAAAATATTTATGCCAACAAGGTGTAATAGCGTCAATAGCTCATACCGATGCAGTGTTTGACGATGTAATATTAGCCGTAGAAAATGGATACAGTTTGCTAACCCATTTATACTCCGCCATGAATGGCGTAGTAAGAAGAAACACTTACCGAATGGCTGGAGCAGTAGAATCCGCTTTCCTACTACCTTATATTGATGCAGAAATCATAGCTGATGGCATTCATATACCTCCGGCATTGCTACAATTGATTGTGAAAAACGTTGACACCTCTCGTATTGCCCTCATTACCGATGCCATGAGGGCTGCAGGAACCAATCACACTACATCTATACTTGGAGATACATTAAATGGACAGCCGGTGTTGATTGAAGACGGTGTGGCCAAATTACCCGACAGAAGTGCTTTTGCAGGAAGCATTGCCACCATGAACAGGCTGGTATACACCATGTGGAAACTGGCGGGTATTCCTTTGGCAGATTGTATTCGCATGGCCAGCACCACTCCGGCAAGAATTGCGAATGTGCAACACGCTATTGGCAGCATTGCTATTGGCAAACAAGCCAAAATGATTGCATTTGATGAAAATGTGCATGTTCATCAAGTTTTTGCATAAACTATTGAAAACCAAAAAGATACTTAATTATTTTCTTTTTTTGAAACTCCATTGAGCGATTGGGAAAGCCAGCTAAAGAAAGGCGACAACATTGTACTGGCAGCCTTTGGCGGCGGCTTTACCTGGGGCGCCACCTGGATTAAGTGGGCCTACGACGGACAATAACCTTGTTTGATAACTGACCGTTATAAATGCGAACATCATGTTCGCATTTTATATTTATTGCAGTAAAATTTTTTCCGTGATGAAAACGATGCTTGCCTTCTTTTTTTGCCTGAGCAGCTTTTTTGCCGTTGCACAAAAGCACCCCATTGAACGTACCTGGTACAATGCCGAAAAAACCTCGAAGATTAAAATTTACAAAGCGGTAGATGGTAAATATTACGGCAA
The DNA here is from genome assembly GCF_009740285.1 of Phnomibacter ginsenosidimutans. Taxonomy (GTDB): domain Bacteria; phylum Bacteroidota; class Bacteroidia; order Chitinophagales; family Chitinophagaceae; genus Phnomibacter; species Phnomibacter ginsenosidimutans. The sequence continues at coordinate 968,553 of NZ_CP046566.1, read as the reverse complement.
AATAGTGTGGCTGAAAGTGCCCAACGATCCCAACGGTAAGCCCCGCACCGACAAAGAAAATCCGGATGAAAACAAACAACAGAAGCCATTGATGGACCTGCTGATTCTTACCGGCTTTGCCCTCACCAACGACAACAATGTACTGGAAGGCGGTAAAGTGTACGACCCCAACAATGGCAAAACCTATTGCGGCAAACTCACCCTCAAAGGCAATGTGATAGACCTGCGGGGCTTTTTGTGCAGTATGAGTTTTTTAGGCCGCACTTCGCAATGGACGCTGGCGGAATAAGGGTTAAAACAACCCCGAAATCACCCCATCATCGCTGAGATCCATTTGCTCGGCAGCGGGTTCTGCCGGTAGGCCGGGCATCCGCATCATGTCGCCTAAAATGGGTATTACAAAACCGGCACCACTGGCCAGCTCAAATTCACGTACCGTTATAGCAAAATTTTCGGGGCGGCCGAGTTTGCGTTCATCATCGCTCAGGCTTTTGGGGGTTTTGGCCATGCATACCGGCAATGCCTGCAAGCCCAGTGTTTGTATGGTTTTCAGATTGGCTTTGGCCTTTACCGAATAGTCTACACTGCTGGCACCATACACTTCTTTGGCGATGCGTTCAATCTTTGTTTCAATGGGTTCGTCCCAACTATACAAAGGTTTGAATTTGTTTTGTTTACTCTCAATCATTTGCACCACGGCGTTAGCTAAATCGGCTGCACCTTTGCCGCCTTCGGCAAATGCCTTACTCACAATGGCCTGCACACCCAGCGCAGCGCAATAGTCTTGCACGGCCGCAATTTCCGCCGCATCATCCGCAGGAAAATAATTGATGCACACAATGGGCCGGATGCCAAACTTCAATACGTTTTCGATATGTTTTCCCAAGTTAGGCAAACCCGCTACCACCTTCGGCACATCGGCCGTTTGCAGCTCGGCTTTTTTAGCCCCGCCATGATGCCGCAATGCTTTGATGGTAGCCACCAGTACCACCGCTTCGGGTTGCAAACCTCCTGCTACACATTTAATATCGAAGAATTTTTCGGCACCGAGGTCTGCCGCAAATCCAGCTTCCGTTACTACATAATCCGCCAGGCTCAATCCCATTTTTGTAGCCACAATGCTGTTGGTGCCTTGCGCAATACTTGCAAAAGGCCCACCGTGCAAAATGGCAGGATTGCCTTCCAGCGTTTGTACCAAATTAGGTTTGATGGCATCTTTCAACAATGCCGCCATGGCGCCTACGGCATGCAGGTCACGGGCATACACGGGCTGCCCGTCAAAAGTGAAGCCGATGAAAATATTACCCAGTCTTTCTTTTAAATCAGCAATGCTTTGGCTCATGCACAAAATGGCCATGATTTCGGAAGCCGGCGTAATGTTGAAACCATCTTCCCGTGGAATGCCATTGTTGGTACCGCCCAGGCCAACCATAATATGGCGCAGTGAACGGTCATTCATGTCCATCACCCGCTTCCACACAATGGTGCGGGGATCTATTTGGAGGCTGTGTTTTTTGTTTTGCAAATTATTGTCGATAAGTGCCGACAACAGGTTGTTCGCTTTTTCAATAGCACTAAAATCGCCGGTGAAATGCAGGTTGATGTCTTCCATCGGAATGACCTGTGCATAGCCACCACCGGCAGCACCACCTTTAATGCCAAACACCGGACCGAGTGATGGTTCCCGCAACACGGCCATCGCTTTTTTCCAATGGCATTCAAGCCATCCGTAAGGCCCACGCTCATGGTGGTTTTGCCTTCGCCATAGGGCGTAGGTGTCATGGCTGTTACCAAGATCAAATGATGCTCTGGCCACACGGCATCGTTGATGAGCTTGTGCGGCAACTTGGCTTTGTATTTACCGTAGTATTCCAAATCATCGTTGCTGATGCCGAGCTTGGCAGCAATTTCTTTGATATGTCGAATGGGTGCAGCTTGAGCTATCTGCAAATCGTTGGGGAAGGCAGGCATGCAATCTTTTTTAGTAACAGCAATTTCGGTGGAAGCAACAGCGTGGCCTATGACGGCCGTCATTAACCCGCCAAAGGCTTGCGGGCAAAGGCGATGAAATCGGTAGCCGGAATATTGGTTTCGCCCAACTGCCGCATCATGGTTACCAACTGGCCCCGGTGAAAAGTGGAGTGATTAAATACATGCAGCAACACTTCCCGCACCGGCTGTGCAAATTCTTCGCCCCTCGAATTTTTATACATGAGCAAACTGTTGATGGCGTCTTCATTGAGCGACTGCTGAATGAAGGGCTCCCACTGCAGGCTTTGCTGCATGAGGCCATTGCAGGCGTCTTTCAAAGAAGGATCGAAATTGGCAGAGGGAATCACCAGGTGCTCATGCAGCCGCATCCGTTGCCACCAGCCACTTTCGGCATCCCACATGTGCAAAATGGTTTTGTACAAACTATCGAAGCTCGACGGCACTTGCTGGTACCATTTGGCTTCTTCCATTTGCTGAATGTGAAACAACAATTTGTGATTGGCCCATACATTGTACGCCGCATATTGACAAAGAAGCTCTTTCATAGAAATGGGGGAAAGGATTGCTTTTTAAATGATAGTTTTGAACACAACTGGTGCTAATAAATGTATTTAAGAAATCATCATGGCAGATAAAAATTTTCCGTTGAGTGGCTGGAGCAGTGCCGCCATTCATGCAGGTCACGAACAAGACCCCAACAGTTCTCACATTACCCCCATTTACGCTACATCAACCTTTGTGTTTGATACAGCGGAAGAAGGCATGGAACGCTTTGCCAGCCTCGATAAAGAAAAAGTGTACAGCCGCTGGGGCAACCCCACGTTCAAAGAATGCGAACAAAAAATAGCAGCGCTTGAGGCCTTTGGTTTGAGTGATGAAAATGGACAACCACTCGAACTGAAAGCACTGCTGCATGCCAGCGGACAAGCGGCCATGGCTACCTTATTTTTTAGTACGCTGAAAGCTGGCGACAAAGTACTGAGTCATCATTCATTGTACGGCGGCACATATGAGCTGCTGCACAAAGTGCTGGCCAATAGCGGAATTGAACCCATTATTGAAGACCTGCACGATTTGGAGAAAGCAGAAGAATGGTTACAAAAAGATGACAGCATCAAGCTCATTCACATTGAAACACCAGCCAACCCCACCATCCGTTGTGTAGATATAGAAGCCTTGACACAAATTGCCAAGCGTTATGGAAAACTGGTGTCTGTAGACAACACATTTGCTACCCCCTATTTACAACAACCTTTTGCTTACGGTGTCGATTTTGTGTTTCATTCCACCACCAAATTTTTGAACGGACATGGCTCGGCCATTGGTGGTGTGCTCATTGGCAAAGACATTCATTTCATGAAAACCACGGCATGGAAATGGCATGCATTATTGGGTGGCAATGCCAATCCTTTTGATGCCTATTTGTTGACGCAAGGCATCAAAACTTTAGAACTACGCATGGAACGCCATTGCCACAACGCTATGGAAGTAGCACAGTTTTTGGATGGCCATCCCAACATTGAACATGTGAATTATACCGGCCTGCATCAGCATCCGGATTACTACATCAGTGCCAAACAAATGCGGCACCCCGGCCCTATGATGAGCTTTGAGTTGAAAGGCGGACTGGAAGCGGGCAAGCAATTTATCAATCGTTTGAAAATGTGTACCAGAGCGGTTTCACTAGGAACGGTAGACACATTGCTTAGCCATCCGGCCAGCATGAGCCACGCAGGCCTCAGCCGCGAAAACCGTTTGCTGTTCGGCATTACCGACGGCCTCATTCGCATGAGTGTGGGCATCGAAAATGTACAGGATATTATTGCCGATCTCGACCAGGCTTTGCGGGGTTGAGGCTTTGCGTTTATCATTCAGAAAATAGTCATCTCATGAGAAACTACTTTGTATTTGTGCTGCTTTGCCTCACGGCAACTACTTGGGCACAAAAGAAAAAGCCAGCTGCCAACGCTGATAAATTTGCCGGCGTGGAAGCAGAACTGCAACAGGTGTTGAAGGACTGGCATGCTGCAGGTTTTGCCGTAGCAGTAGTAGAAAAAAACAAAGTGGTTTTTTCAAAAGGCTTTGGTGTACGTGACCTCGACACGAAACAACCCGTTACACCCAATACCTTGTTTGCCATTGGCTCATGCACAAAGGCTTTCACATCAACGCTGGTAGGTCAATTGGTAGCCGATGGAAAATTTACCTACGATGAACCTGTACGCAACTACCTGCCAGAGTTGAAGTTTTTCAACAACGACATGAACAACAGCATTACCATGCGGGACATGATGAGCCATCGCACAGGTTTGCCCCGTCATGATTTGTCGTGGTACCTCAACCCCAGCGACAACCGCGATAGTTTGCTACAGCGCATTCAATTCATGGAACCCACTCATCGGCCAAAAGAAAAGTATCAATACAACAACTTCATGTTTTTTGCGCAGGGCTATGTGGTAGAAAAATTTAGTCGCCAGAGTTGGGAGAAAAACATGCTCGATAAAATTTTCAAACCACTTGGCATGACACGCAGTAACATGCCTTACAGTGCCGTAAAAGCCGACAGCAATCTGGCTTCGCCTTATAGTTATTCAACGGATAGTACGATTAAAAAAGTGCCTCACTACAATATTGGCGGCATGGGCCCTGCAGGCGCAGTGTACAGTTCTGTACTCGACATGAGCAAGTGGGTACAAGCCTGGATATATGGCGGCAAATACAACGGACAGACAGTTGTGCCCGCCGTTCATTTCAAAGAAGCTACCAGTGGCCAAATGACCACCGGCGCTGGCATTCCAGAGCAAGACGTTGCCTTTATGAGCGGTGGCGATTATGGCTTTGGCTGGACGCTCAGCAGCTATCGCGGCCACTATCAGGTGGAGCATGGCGGCGCCATTGATGGCTTTATTGCTACCACCGCTTTCTTTCCCAATGACAGCATTGGCATAGTGGTCTTGTCGAATCAGGACAGCCGCACAGTGCCTGCCATTGTACGTCGAATATTGACCGACCGTGCTTTGGGCTTATCTCCCATCGACTGGAACAAACGCAATCTCGATGCAGTGGCAAAAGCCAAAGCAACAAACGCAGCTGCTGGCGCCAATACCAAGCCGGTAACGGTGCGGAGTGCACAACGCATGAGCCATAAGCTGGCAACTTACGAGGGTTTGTACACACATCCCGCCTATGGCACGTATGACGTATTTGTGCAACACGACAGCCTTTGGTTGCGTACCAGCCGTAATACTTATTGGCTCAACAACTGGCATTACGATTTCTTTTATCCTGTTGAAATAATTGCAGGCGAGAAAATTGACACATCGGCTCAGGGCGGACAATCATTTCGCTTTAACACCAACATCAGCGGCGATATAGAATCGCTGCAGGCATTTGGTTTTGAAGCGCCGAATATCCAATTGGTATTTACCAAAGCTGCTAAAGCAAAAGCATTGAGCAAAGCCGATTTGGAACAATACACCGGCAGCTATCAGCTGGGCAATATGCTGGCCAAAGTGTACATCAAAAACGAGAACACATTGTATGTAGAAGTGCCCGGCCAGCCGCCATACGAACTGGCATTTACCGGGGAGCACAAGTTTGTGTTTAAAGCGGTGGCAGGTTTTGCCCTGCAATTTGAAGCCCCTGTAGCAGGCAAAGCACCTGCTGTTACTTTTTTACAACCTCATGGCAACTACAAAGCCAATCGTCAATAACCATTACAGATTTATGTTTATCACCGTTAGAAGAGCTACCAAAGAAGATTGCCCCCGCCTGATGGAGTTGGTGCGGGAATTGGCCCTGTACGAAAAAGCCCCACAGGAAGTGACTGTATCGCTGCAGCATTTTGAAGAAAGCGGTTTTGGCCCCAACCCGGTGTGGTGGGCTTTTTGCGCCGAAATAGACGGCGTGGTGCAAGGCTTTGCTTTGTATTACATCCGCTACAGTACCTGGAAGGGACAAGCCATGTACCTCGAAGATATTTTGGTAACGGAAAGCATGCGGGGCAAGGGTTTAGGCAAGTTGCTGTTTGATGCACTCATTGCCGAAGCCAAAGAAAAACAGTTCAAACGCATTGTATGGCAGGTGCTGGAATGGAACGAACCCGCCATTAACTTTTACAAAAAATACAATGCCAGCTTCGATGGCGAATGGGTGAATTGCAGTATTGATTTGTAATCATCCATTGAAACAAAACAAAAGCGCATCGAAAATTTTCGATGCGCTTTTTTATGACCATGCAGCAAGCTTAACTCAAGCCACTCACCGCTACTTCTTTGTTGATTTTTTGTACCAACCCTTGCAACACTTTGCCGGGGCCGCACTCTGTGAACTGACTGGCGCCATCAGCCACCATGGCCTGCACACACTGCGTCCACTTTACAGGGCCGGTGAGTTGAGCAATCAGGTTGGCTTTGATTTCTGCAGGATTGGTTACCGCTTTTGCTACTACATTTTGATACACGGGGCAAGAAGGTTCGTTGAATTGTGCTGCTTCAATAGCTGCAATCAATTCAGCTTCGGCGTGGCGCATCAAAGGGCTGTGAAAAGCACCACCGACAGGCAGAGGCAATGCCCGTTTTGCACCGGCAGCTTTCATTTGCTCACAAGCAATTTCAATGCCTTTGGTAGAACCACTAATCACCAACTGACCGGGGCAGTTGTAATTCGCTGCTACTACTACTTCATCAATACCGGCGCATATTTCTTCTACTTTGCTATCCTCCAAACCAAGAATGGCGGCCATGGTTCCGGGCTCTGCTTCGCAGGCATGCTGCATGGCAAAGGCACGGGCTTTTACCAACCGCAGGCCATCTTCAAAACTCAGGCAGCCATTGGCCACCAATGCCGTGAATTCGCCCAACGAGTGACCAGCCACCATGGCTGGTTGCTCGGTAGCCTGCATCTTAAAAGCTACATATGCATGCAAAAAAACAGCCGGCTGTGTTACTTTGGTTTGGCGCAGTTCTTCATCGGTACCGGCAAACATGATGTCGGAAATGCGAAAGCCGAGAATGTCGTTGGCCTGCTCAAACAATGCTTTGGCCGCTTCGCTGGTTTCATACAGTTGCTTGCCCATTCCGCTGAACTGGGCACCCTGACCGGGAAATACAAAGGCGTGTTTACTCATAAATAAAAGATGAGCCGCAAAGATGCTGAATATTCAAGTTTCACAACTGATTTCCATCCGCTATCTTGCCCGGATACAGCAAGAGCTTCTTGCATTAAAATGTTGCGTATGAAATTGATGTATCTGTTTTTCATGAGTGTTTGTTTCTCGGTTTCGGTTCATGCACAAAGCAGTTCATCCTCAGGCGCAGCTTCAATACAATTTTGGAAAAACCTGCAAAGCCTTTGTGGTAAAGCATTTGCGGGCACCGTCACTCAGGCACCTGCCAATGATACAAACTTTGCCAACAAGACATTGCTGATGCATGTGATACAATGCAGTAGCCATGAAATCCGCATTCCTTTTCATGTAGGTAACAACCGGTCACGTACATGGGTGCTTACACTGAAAGATTCTTTGATTGAATTGCGCCACGATCACCGGCATGAAGATGGCCATCCTGATAAAGTGACACAGTACGGCGGATTGGCTACCAGTACCGGTATGCCTACTGTACAATATTTTCCAGCCGATCAGTTTACTGTAAATCTATTGCCCAATGCTGCCGCTAACGTGTGGTGGATGGAATTGCAGATGAACCAATACTTCAGCTACAACCTGCGCCGCATAGGCAGCGACAGACAATACAGCATTCGTTTTGATTTATCAAAACCTGTGGCGCCGCCGCCAGCACCGTGGGGCTTTGAAGTCAAACACTAACTCAGCTTCGCACCAATCAACCGCAAAAATTCGCTGCGGGTTGGTTCTTTGGTAAAAGCACCGCTGAAAGCCGATGTAGTTGTAACGGAGTTCTGCTTGCTGACGCCCCGCATCATCATGCAAAAATGGCTGGCTTCAATCACCACCGCTACACCCATTGGGTTGAGTGCCTCATCTATCGATGCCAGGATTTGCGTTGTCAGTCTTTCCTGCACTTGCAGGCGGCGGGCAAACACATCTACCACACGGGCAATTTTGCTAAGGCCGGTAATGTAACCATTGGGTATGTATGCAACATGCGCTTTGCCCACAAAGGGCAGCATGTGGTGTTCGCAAAGGCTGTACAGTTCAATGTCTTTCACTATCACCATTTCACTCACATCTTCATTAAACTTGGCAGAGTTGAGAATGTCGATGGCATTTTGCTGATACCCTTGTGTAAGGTATTGCATGGCTTTAGCCACCCGCTCCGGTGTTTTTTCCAAACCTTCCCGCTGCACATCTTCGCCCAGCAATGCCAAGGTTTGGCGATAGGCCGCTGCAAGGTCTGCGGTCACTTGTTCATCATACTGTTCTGTTTTCTTGTACGCCATAACGCTCTTTTATTGCTGTAAATAAATCTCACCTTTCATGTACAACACCGCTTTGCCACCGAGTATCACTCTATCGCCACGATGTTCGCAAACCAACTCACCTCCCCTTGCCGAAATTTGCCGGCATACCAACTGTGTTTTTTGTAGCTGCTGGCTCCAGTATGGTACTACATTACAGTGAGCACTACCCGTTACCGGATCTTCATCTACACCGGCTTTGGGGTAAAAACAGCGGCTTACCGCATCGGCCTTGTAGCCCTTTGCTGTTACTATTACACCTGTGGTATCCAATTGTTTCAGCAAGGTCATGTCTGGCTTCACTTCCCGCACCGCATCTTCATTTTCCAACACTACAAAATAATCTCTCGACTTCAGTATTTCCACCACATTGCTTACGCCCAAAGCCTTGTACAACAAAGATGGAGCCACTACCGGCTCTGGCATACGGGCCGGAAAATCGAGTAGATACCAATCGTCCTGAATGGTTACTTCGAGATGGCCGGCTGTTTGTGTACTAAAGGTGATGTGTTGCTCACCTGTCTTCAACATTTTATCAATCACAAAAGCTGTGGCCACTGTTGCATGGCCGCACAAATCAATCTCAAGCGTAGGTGTAAACCAGCGGATATGATAATCGGCACCGCCATGGGCACCGGGATAGAGTGGCACAAAAAAAGCTGTTTCGGCCAGGTTGTTTTCCATGGCAATGCGTTGCATTACATCGTCGGGCAACCATTGCTTGAGTGGCACAATGGCCGCAGGATTGCCCTTAAACAATTCGTCGGTAAATGCATCGACCTGGTAAATGGTTAGGTTCATTTTTCTGTAGGCGTTGAGGATGGATGAATAGCGGGTAAAGAGAGGTTGAACCTCACGGCAACTACCCGAATCAAAACGATGGTAATAATACTCACTATTTCAGCAAGATGCTGCGATACATTCATTTGTGTAAGGCCATAATACAAAAGCCCTCCGGCAATGCAGGCAGAGGCATAAATTTCTTTGTGAAAAATGAGCGGTACCTGATTGAGCAACACATCTCTGATGACACCGCCAAAACAGGCACTGATGGTACCCATGGCAATACTCATGCCCGGCGAATAACCCGCAGACAATGCAATGCTCATACCGGCAATGGTAAACAAGCCAAGCCCGAGTGAATCAAAGAGAAATAAAGTGGTTGATAATTTTTGATGCAAGCCACGCACCAGCATGGTACCAATGCAAGCTACCAGTATCACCGCAATAATGAGTTCATTGCGCATCCAGTTTACAGGAAAGTTGCCCATCAGTACATCCCGAATGGTACCACCACCAATAGAGGTGACAAACGAAATGATAATGACACCAAATACATCGAGTTGTTTTTGCAATGCCATACGGGCACCGCTGATGGCGAAACTGGCTGTGCCCAGTACATCAATGAGCAAGAGAAAATTGATTTCGGGCATGTGGTGTTTGCTTGTTAATACAACAGCTGTGCAGCAAAGGCCACACAGCTGTTACAAAATACTGTTGCCAATACATTTATTCTGCCATCATCTCTTTTACCACACGTACTACATCTTCAGCATTGGGTTTGCTAAAGTAGTCGCCATCGCTGCCATACGCAGGACGATGTGCTTTTGCAGTGAGTGTACGAGGGGTTGCATCCAGCCACCTGTAGCCGCCCTGTACTTCCATTACATGGTTGTACATAAATGCAGCAGCGCCACCGGGCACATCTTCATCTACAAACAAAATGCGGTTTGTTTTTTTCAATGAAGCCACAATGTTGTGGTGAATATCAAAAGGCAGTAACGTTTGTACATCTATGATTTCTACATCTACACCCAACTGAGCCAACCGCTCAGCAGCATCTGCTACAATGCGCAGTGTAGAGCCGTAAGAAACAATGCTGATATCAGCACCTTCCCGCAATACTTCGGGCACACCCAGCGGCACACGCATGTCCATCAGGTTGGCAGGCAGTTGTTCTTTCAGCCGGTAGCCATTCAAACATTCAATCACCAATGCAGGATCAATGCTATCGAGCAAGGTATTGTACATGCCGGCTGCTTGTACCATGTTGCGGGGCACACATATGTGCATGCCACGCAGGCTGTTTATAATCATACCCATGGGGCTGCCGCTGTGCCAAATACCTTCCAGCCGATGGCCACGGGTACGCACAATGATGGGGCAACTCTGCTGGCCATTGGTACGGTATTGCAGGGTGGCTACATCGTCACTCAGTTGTTGCAAGCCATACAGCAAATAATCGAGGTATTGTATTTCGGCAATGGGACGCAAGCCACGCAGTGCCATGCCAATGCCCTGACCCATAATGGTAGCTTCACGAATGCCGGTATCAAATATGCGGCCGATGCCATGCTTTTGCTGCAAGCCCGCAAAGCCCTGATTTACGTCGCCAATATTGCCAAGGTCTTCACCAAAAGCAACTACCCGTTTGTTGTTGGTAAACAGCTCATCGAAATACCGGTTGAGTACTTCATAACCATTAATGGTAGGCGACTCTTCGTGATAATTCGGCGCTACTGCATTTACCTGGAGAGCACTGGCACTACCAGTAGCATACAAATGAGAATTGTAAAGACCTTCGTTGAGCTGCTGCAATCCTTCACGGTATTGCAACATTTGCTGCAATACATAACCGCTACTAAAGTCGATGCCGGTAGCTAACGCCTTCAGCACATTGCGGCGCATCGGCTCTTTGTTTTGCTGCAGTTCGTTGAGTGCTGCAGTTATTTTTTCGGTATCGCCAGCACCGGTATCGATAGCTTGCTGCAACAAGCTCAGCACTTGTGCGGCTTGTTCTTTTATGGGCACCAGATAATCGGCCCATGCTTTGTTTTTACTCTCTACAATGTGTTGCTTGATTTCAATTTCTATATCGTCGAGCTCCTCTTCTGTAGCCAGCTCGTTGGCGATAATCCACTCCTTAAATTTCTTATTGCAATCCCATTCCCGCTCCCACTCCAGCCGCTCGGCCGATTTGTAACGTTCGTGGCTGCCACTGGTGCTATGGCCTTGTGGTTGTGTTACCTCTTCTACATGAAACAGCACAGGAATGTGTTGCTCCCGGCAAATGGTAATGCCATGTTCAAAGGCTTCGCACATGCCGGCATAATCCCATGCTTTTACCTTGTAAATGTGCATGCCGTTGGTGCCGGTGGTTATTTCAAAACCTTTTAAGGCTTCAGAAATACTGCCCTTGGTTGTTTGAATGGATTTGGGTACGGAAATGCCATAGCCATCATCCCATACAAACAGGGCCAACGGAATTTGCTGTACACATGCCGCATTCACCGTTTCCCAAAAATGGCCTTCACTGGTGCTGGCATCGCCGATGGAGCAAAAGCACACTTCATTGCCTTGCTGGCTCAGGTGTTTCAGCTCTTGTAATTCAGGTAAATGACGGAAAGTTTTGGAAGCCAAAGCCAAGCCTACAGAGCGGGGCAATTGCCCGGCCGTAGGAGCCATATCGGTAGCTGTATTGTATTGTTCGGTAAGGTTGTACCACTCTCCATCAGCACTCACATTTTTGCTGGTAAAGTGGGCATTCATTTGGCGGCCGGCACTCCAGGGGTCGTGCTCGTTGGTAGGGTCGGCATAGAGCTGCGCAAAAAACTGCTGCACAGTTGCCTGCCCAAGGGCAAACATCCAGGTTTGGTCGCGGTAATAGCCGCTGCGCCAGTCGCCGGGTTTAAAAAACTTGGCGAGTGCCACCTGTGGCAATTCTTTGCCATCACCAAAAATGCCAAACTTGGCTTTTCCGGTGAGCACTTCGCGGCGGCCCATCAGGCTTACCTGCCTGCTGGTTACAGCCACCCGAAAATCTTTTAAAACCTCCTGCCGAAAACTTTCAAATGATAGGATTTCAGCATGTTGGGCTGCAGCAATCTGATTTTCCATGCCGCAAATGTAGCGCATCGGGCTGCATTGGCATAGCCGCCAGCCGCAGCTGTGGATAGTTTACCAAACCATGACAACAGGAATTTTAACAGGAACGGGCGGCGGCCATTCCACTCAATTGCAATAATTTAGCACCACGCTTAAAAACCGGACTTTATGAAGAAACAATTCCTCGCTTTTGTAGCCTGCCTGATGCTGGTAGCTACCACCACTTTTGCTCAGGAAAAAAGGAAAGCCTGTGGCTGAATGAAACCTCACACGACTTTGGCAAAATTGCCCAGGGCAAGCCCGTGTATACTTTTTTTGAACTGAAAGGTTTGGGCGACTCGCTGAAGCTGGAAATGGTACAAGCCGGTTGCGGTTGCACCACTCCCGAATTCAAGGCTGGTGCTTATGCGCCCGGCGAAACTGTAAAAATCAAGGTAGGCTTTAATGCTGCGGCCGCTGGTCGTTTCGACAAGCCCATTACCATTACCTACAATGGCGGTCAGCAAAAAGTAATTATGATTACCGGTACTGTAGAAGCTACTCCCGCCACGCCTGCTCCTGCCAATGGCGCTGTTGGCAAAATCAAACAATAATTGAGTTTTACCATATGGAAAAGCGCTGCTACCACAGCGCTTTTTTCATTCCCTCACGACCATGAAGATGAACAAAACACTCCGCTTTTCGGCCATTGCCCTGTTGCTTTGCCTCACGGGTTTGCTGTGGGCTCAGGCCAAGGTTGATGCCCTCATCCGCTTTGAAACCAGCAGCCACAATTTTGGTAAAATACCCAAGGAAAAGCCCGTGACCTACGAGTTCAGCTTTACCAACCCTGGCACCAAGCCCCTGATAATTGAAGACGCCACGGCCGAATGCGGCTGTACCAAGCCTGAGTTTCCGAAGCGGCCGGTAATGGCGGGTGGCAAGGGCACCATCACGGTTACGTACGATGCCAAAGAACCCGGCGCTTTTACCAAAAAAATTACGGTGAAGCTGGTAAACGTGGCAGAAACCAAGGTGCTGACCATCAGCGGGGTAGTGATAAAATAAAAGCCCGGCAGAAAATCAAACTTGTGTTTGGCAGAAAACTGTTTTTCCCCCTACATTTGCAACCCATTTGGCGAGGTAGTTCTCCCGATAGCTATCGGGATGGTTAGCACATCGGTTTCATAACCCGAAAGCCAAATGTAAAAATATGGCGAGGTAGCTCAGCTGGTTAGAGCATCGGATTCATAACCCGAAGGTCGGCAGTTCAAGTCTGCTCCTCGCTACTCTTCTAAAAGCGACACTGGTTGTCGCTTTTTTTGTGCCTGTACTTGGTACCTGACACCGCTCTCAATAACAAACGTAATGGTCGAGCTATCTCATTGCTAACCCCAGAACTGACAGTTCACGTCTACTTCGTAATCGTCAGCTGAAGTGCCATGTCATTGTTTCTTTTCCGCTCCTGCGCATTTGCTGAAAAAAATCTGCCGCTCCCCCTTTAGATTATTTTTCTGTACAGAATTCATATCAACACATCTTTTGACATATGCTCACTTATTTGCATTTATGCAATAAACCGTCACCAACTAAATGCACAATCCCCCAAAACTGAAACAAAAAGTTTTGTTAACAGATTGGCATTGATGTAAGCCACTTATTTTTTAAGAAAAAATATTATCAGCAGTTATCAACTCATTTAGATGCAGTAATGCATTAAGTAAAATTTTATACATAAATATCAACTCGTTTTAAAATTAAACATCGTCACATAAATGTGTAATGCGGGATGACTGTATCGTTCAATCAAACGGTACAGTCGTTCGTATTTTATTTAACCATTTAAAACAACATTATGAGAAAGGTGACAGCCTTGTTACTGGCATGTTTTTGCATGCTGGGAACATTGTATGCTCAGAGACAAGTGACGGGCAAGGTGACGGATGCAAAAGACGGGACTCCACTTGCCGGCGTGTCTGTGAAAGTGAAAGGAACAAATATTGGCACATCCACAGAAACCGATGGTACGTTTACCATTTCGGTGAGTAAGCCCAATGCAAAATTGGTATTCTCATTTGTAGGATACACCGAAAAAGAAGTGGATGCTGCAGGCAACACTGTAACAGTATCATTAAGCCAAAGCACATCCAATGATTTGGAAGAAGTAGTAGTGGTAGCTTACGGCTCAGAAAAGAAACAAGCTTCTACTGGTTCTGTATCAGTAGTAAAGTCTGACATGTTGAAAGAACGCCCTGTAACCTCTGTAGAAAAAGCATTGCAAGGTGCTGCTGCAGGTGTAACTGTACAAAGCGTTTCTGGTCAGCCTGGTGCAGCATCTACCGTACGCATTCGTGGTATTGGTAGCTTCACGGCTTCCAGCAATCCGCTGTACGTAATTGATGGGGTTGCAGTAACTACCGGTGACTTTACACAAGGTTCTACTACGGCCAACATTTTGTCTACCATCGACCCTCGTGACATCGAATCTATTTCAGTATTGAAAGACGCCTCTGCTGCATCACTGTACGGTTCACGTGCCGGTAATGGCGTTATCCTTATCAATACCAAGAAGGGTAAAACAGGCAAAACCAAAATCAATGTTTCTGCCAGCAATGGTTTCTCTTCATTGGCTGTGCAAAAGCATGATGTAATGTCTACTTCACAATACTTCAAGTATTGGTGGGATTATTACTACAACGGCCGCATCAGCGCTGGCGATGCACCATCTGTAGCAGCTACTGCAGCCAATGCCAGTACCATCAGCAACCTGGCTGTAAATCCGTACAACAACACCAACCCTTATGGTGCAGGCGGCGTATTGAATTCGGGCGTAAAACAACTCTACGACAACGACTGGCGTGATGCTGTTACCAGCATTGGCCGCACACAAGATTACAGCCTTAGCTTGTCGGGTGGTAATGAACGTACCACGTTCTACCTGTCTGGCAGCTACTTCAATCAAGAAGGCATTGTGGTAGGTTCAGATTTCAAACGTTATTCATTGAAATTGAACCTCGAAAACAAAGCCACCGATTACCTGAAAGTGGGTGTAAATACCAGCTTTGGTTTTACCGATCAAAACACACCTCCGGGTGCAGGCGGTGCTGCTAACCCCATTCGTTTTGCCGACATCGTTTCTAACGTGTACCCATTGTACCGCATAGATGCTGACGGCAATCCGCTGGTTGATGCTACTGGCAAAAAAATATACAACTACAACACACCGGTAGTATTTGATTACAACCCGGTTGGTTTGGCTGAAAACAATATTTACAGAGCTCAGTCGGCCCGTGCCTTGATTACCGGCTTTGCCGAATTAAGCATTATGCCTGGTTTGAAATTCAAATCCCTGGGTGGGTTTGATTTTGTAGACCTCGGCGAAACACAGCACTACAACTACACCAATGGTGATGGTCGTGGTGTACGTGGCCGTACCACAAAGTATGCACCAAGAGACATTCAGTTGACTATTACCAACACTTTGTCGTACGACAAAACTTTTGGCAACCATACGCTGAGTGCATTGGTGGGTCAGGAAGCGGTAAGAACCAAGTACGAAAACCTGATTGCAGGTGCTACTGGTTTCCCCGGACCTGGTTTTGTAGAACTGGATGCTGCTGCAACCCCCACTACCGCATCAAGTATCATTACAGAAAAGCGTTTGGCTTCATACCTCTCTCGTATCAACTATAGCTTCGACAACAAATATTTTGTGTCGGCCAGTTTCCGTCGTGATGGCTCTTCTGTATTTGGTATCGACAGCCGCTGGGGTAACTTCTGGTCTGTTGGTGGTGCATGGAGAATTTCTCAGGAAAACTTCATGGCTGGCATCGACTGGCTGAACGAATTGAAAGTACGTGGTAGCTATGGTGTGAGTGGTAACGACAACATTGGTCGCTATGCCCGCTTGGACCTGTACAGCACTGGTTACAACTATGGTGGTGGCAACGGTGCCATCAACGATCAGCTGGGCAACAGCCAGTTGCAGTGGGAAGGCAACAAAGTGACAGACATTGGCGTGGAGTTTACCATTTTCAAAAGAATCAAGGGTGAATTCAGCTATTTCAACCGCGGTTCAAACGCCATCTTGTTCAACAAGCCATTGTCGTTGCTCACCGGTTTCGAAAACATCACCACCAACCTGGCCGACATGAAAAACTATGGTTTTGAAGGTTTGGTTGAAATTGGTTTGATGCAGAAGAAAAACTTCGACTGGTCTGTATCGCTGAACATGACAACGTACAAAAACCAGATTCAGAAAATGTCTATCGATTCTATTTTGCAAGGTAGCCAGCGTTGGAAAGTAGGTTCAGACCGCTATCAGTTTTACCTGAGAGAATATGCTGGCGTAGATGTACAAACTGGTCAGCCGCTGTGGTACATTGATGGTGCCAATGGCAAAACAACCACCACCAACTGGAACAATGCTACCCGTTATGAAAATGGTTCTGCATTGCCCAAATTCTTTGGCGGTATCACTAACAAATTTCAGTTCTACAATTTCGACGCCTCAGTGTTTGTATTCTTTAGCGTAGGAGGCAAAATTTATGATGCCACACTGGCTTCAGAAATGGACGGTGGCAACGCACCCGGCAGCCAGTTGGCCAATCAAAGTTTTGCTGCATGGCAAAAACCCGGCGACGTTACAAACGTTCCCCGCTTTGTACCACGCAACACAGATTTGGGCAACAGTGCTTCTACCCGTTTCTTGTTCGACGGTACTTATGCCCGTGTAAAGAACATCAACATTGGCTACTCTCTGCCATCGAATGTGATTAAGCGTTTGAAAATTTCGAACGCCAGAATTTACCTCGCAGCAGAAAACATTCTCACACTCGCCAAGCACAAAGGCATGGACCCCGAAGTGGAAATCACCGGTATTCCCAACAACGATGTACCCAACATCAAAACCATTTCATTTGGTCTGAACCTTGGCCTCTAACATAAATAAAGAAGTAACTATGAAAAAGAAACTCCTATACGCAGTTGCACTCATTGTAGTAGGTCTGGGTGGCTGTAAAAAAGACTTTTTGGAAACCAAGCCGTATGATGCAGACGATGCTGCTGCTGCCTTTTCTACACCAGAAAAAGTAGCTGCTGCCATGAACGGTTTGTACGACATCATGACCCGCTCTGGTTTTACCAACCACGTACTGTTGACGACCGAAGTAAAAGGCCGCGACATGTTTGTGGTAAGCACCGGCAACTACGGTCGTTTTGTAAATGAATACCGCTTTTTGCAAAGCCCTACTGTTGGCTACGGTTTTCAGTTTTGGAGAGATGGTTTTGCCTTGCTGAACAACAGCAACCGTGCTATTGTAAACCTGCCCGATGCCCCCATTTCTGCAGCGTTGAAAACACAAAACATTGCTGAAGCAAGAGCCATTCGTGCATGGACCTATCATCAACTCATCCGCCTGTTTGCACAGCCTTACACGGTTGATTCAAACTCTGTAGGCCTGCCCAAAATTGAAGTTCCTCTTTCGCCCAACGATGTGGTACCACAACGTGCAGCTGTGAAAGAAATTTATGCTTTCATGCTGAGCGACCTGCAGTATGCAAAAGCAAACCTCACCCGCACCGGCGATGTATACAAGTTTACCAAAGAAGCCATTGATGGTATGCTGGCAAGAGTATACCTCGATATGGGCAACTGGAGCAAAGCCGCAGAACATGCCAAACTGGCCCGTGCCAGAAACCCGCTTGCTGCAGCCAGCACCTTGCTCGATGGTTTTGTAGATCCAACTTCTGAATGGATTTTTGGCTTGGATTACAGATCCGATGACAACACCGGCTATCTGCAACTGGCTTCTTTCCTGGAGCCTTATGATATCGGTTACAGCACGTTCAGAGCTACTCCTTCTTACTATGCATTGTTTGCCGACAATGACATTCGTAAAAAGCAGTTTTATGTAAACCTCGATCCGGTAAACTACAATCCTGGTGATGCATTGCAGCGTGACACTCCGTTGATTCGTAAAAACGGATACCTGATGAACAAGTTTTACTTCCGTGATGCATGGGATCTGGACATGCCGCTGATGCGTAGTGCAGAAATGTACCTGATAGAAGCAGAAGCTGAAGCAGAAATGAACCACGATGATCCGGCACAGGCGGCACTGTTTGAAGTACAAAAACGTGCCATCACTGGTGCAGTAAAATCTACCAATACCGGCGCTGCTTTGAAAAATGAAATCAGCGTTGAACGTCGGAAAGAACTACAGGGCGAAGGTTTTGCATTCTTCGATATCATCAGAAGAAAAGAAACCTTGACCCGTGTATCTCCCGAACATTGGTCGCCCATTACACTGGCACCTGGCGATTACCGCAACATCCTGCCTATTCCTCAGCAGGAAAGAGAAGCCAGCGGCATGCAGCAAAATGCAGGCTACCCACTGTAACCATTGCAGATTTACGCAATAAAAGAGAGCTCCCCGTTTCTTGCGGGGAGCTCTCTTTTGTAGGTATCGAATCGAAAGGTTTATTGCTTACCCGGATATACTTTCAGCGCTGCTTCCAGGCAATCCATGGCTTTGTCGATGGCTTCGAGATTGAGCACATACGCCAGCCGAACTTCTTGCTTACCCAAACCTGGAGTGCCATAAAAACCCGTAGCTGGCGCCAGCATCACTGTCTGTCCGTTATGCTCAAATGATTCCAACAACCACTGACAAAATTTGTCGCTGTCATCAATGGGCAATTTGGCCATGGCATAAAATGCACCACCCGGATTGGGGCAATACACGCCTTCCATGGCATTGAGGCGGCGCACCAGCAAATCGCGGCGGCGCTGGTATTCTTCTTTGGCACCGGTGAAATAATCGGCAGGTAAATCGATGGCTGCTTCGCCGGCAATTTGTGCAAAGGATGGCGGGCTCAGGCGGGCCTGTGCAAACTTCATCACTGCATCCAGTACAGCCTGGTTTTTAGTCACCAATGCACCCAGTCGGGCACCACAAGCACTGTAGCGTTTGCTGATGGTATCCATCACCACTAAATGATCGTCGGCTCCTTGCAAATGCATCACACTCATGAGTTCGCCGGTATAGCTAAACTCACGGTAGGCTTCATCGCTAAACAAATAGAGGTTGTGCTTGAGCACTATTTCTTTCAGGCTTTCCAGTTCAGCTTTGCTGTACAAATACCCCGTAGGATTGTTGGGGTTGCAAATCACAATCGCCTTGGTTTTTGGCGTAATCACTTTTTCGAAATCAGCAATGGGCGGCAGCGCAAATCCGTTTTCTATATGTGAGGTAACAGGCACCACATTTACTCCGGCAGCTACGGCAAAGCCATTGTAGTTGGCATAAAAAGGTTCTGGTATAATTACTTCGTCGCCCGGATCGAGGCAGGCCATGAAGCCAAAGAGAATGGCTTCGCTACCACCGGTGGTAATGATGATTTGCTGATGATTGACATGCACCCCGACACTTTCGTAGTAGCTCACCAATTTGCGGCGATAGCTTTCGTTACCAGCACTGTGGCTGTACTCTAATACTTTGAAGTCGCTGTGGCGTACCGCATCCAGCACGGCAGCAGGCGTTTCAATATCGGGCTGACCAATATTGAGGTGATACACTTTTGTTCCTCTTTTCTTGGCAGCTTCGGCATAGGGCACCAGCTTACGAATGGGACTGGCGGGCATTGCTTCGCCACGGTTACTTACTCGCAGGTTCATGATCAGGCAATTTTTGAGGGCACAAAAGTAAGTTGTAAAGCAGCTTGCTTTTTGCCTTTACCACAATACCCGCAGATTTTAGCATTGTCGAACGGTTGGCAATGTTTGCGAGGTATTCATCAATAAAAAACGCTGTGCAGTGAAAGCCATTCACCGCACAGCGTTCTATAAAAAAACTGCATGAGTCTATTTGAAAATTTCGGCCAGCTTTTGCTGCAGTTCTTCGCCCCGCAGGTTTTTGCCAATGATCTTGCCTTCCGGATCGAGCAGGAAGTTTTGCGGAATAGCCTGTATGCCGTACTGTACGGCTACTTCATTTTTCCAGTATTTCAAATCAGAAACCTGTGTCCACGTAAGGTTGTCATCATGAATGGCTTTCATCCATTTTTCTTTGGCATTGGGCTGGTCGAGTGATACGCCCAAAATATCAAAACCTTTGGCATGATACTTTTGATAGGCCGCCACAACATTCGGGTTTTCACGACGGCAAGGACCACACCAGCTGGCCCAAAAATCGATGAGTAAATATTTACCACGGAAAGAAGACAATGTTACCGGATTGCCGAGTGTATCATTCTGCGTAAAATCCATGGCAATAACACCGATGCCGGTTTTCTTCGCCTTGTCTATTTTTTCTGCCATGTCTTTACCACCCGAGCTATTGCGGGTTGCTTCGGGCAACAATAAAAAAATGGGCTCTACATCGGCAGCATTGATGTCGTATCCGGCGTAGCGGTTGAGTGCATACAACGCAATAGGCGACTGTGTATTCTCCGTAATGTACTTTTTGTAATTGGCATTCATTTGTGCTTCTAAGGCATCAAATTCTTTTTCTATTTGCTTCATGCCAGCTTCATCTTTTGCACGGCTGTATTCACCATATTTTTTGTTGAGCTCCGCAGCTTTGTCATCCAGCTCTTTGTTCATGGCTTTCAGCTTCAGATAAGCAGTATGCGCAGCAGAACCTTTTACAGTTGCGTTCGAAAAAGAATCGACACTGCTGATGCTGAGTTTGCCGGGTTGCAAGAAAATGCCATACCCATCTCTCCGCATGTTGTATGGTCGCAAACCGGTGCCGGCACTGTCTTTGATGCGTACCATCAGGTTGCCCAATATGGCTTCATTGAGTGTACCCTTAAACGTAAATGTTCCGTTTTTTACTTCGGTACTATCGCGGTGGCTTTCGCCATCGGCATAGTACGACAAGTACACTTTGCTTACCGGATCTTTTACCTTACTCACGTTGCCAGTGAGTGTGAAGGGTTGTTGTGCAGCTACTGCATTGCCCAGCAATACGGCTGCCAAAAAATAAAATGCTTTAGTCATGTGGTTGCTTTAGAGGTAACGAATATAAGCAAGCCCTGACAAGCTATTTAAGATTTCAACAAGTGATGCAACCGCTCCTGTACTTTGGCTACTGTTGGCAGCATAGCCGATTCAAGCTGTACATGAATGGGTACAGCTGGCGATCCAATGCACCCATTACCTGCACCGGCGCATCTAAGTATTGAAAACAATGCTGCTGAATACGTCCGGCCAAACTTTCTGCATAACTGTGTGCTTGTTGCTCTTCCGTCAGCACCAGGCATTTGCCATGTTTTTGCACTGCTGCATACATCATAGCTTCATCCAAAGGATACAAACTCCGCAGGTCAATGATTTCCACTTGCTGCGCAAACGCTTTTGCGGCGCCGATTGCCCAATGCACACCCATGCCATACGTAATCACACAGCAGGATTCACCTGCTGCAATAGCGGCTTCACTGGCGGCCTGCACTATGCGACCCTTGCCCAGCGGAATGATATAATCTGCATCTGGTTCCGGCGTTTTCGCGGCATCTGTACCGGGCACTTTGCTCCAGTACAATCCTTTGTGCTCCAGCATTACCACCGGATTCGGGTCGAAGAAAGCGGCTTTCATCAAGCCCTTCATATCTGCGGCATTGGAAGGATACACTACTTTGATGCCCTTGATGCTGAGCAAGGTGCTTTCGATACTGCCACTGTGGTACGGGCCACCACCACCATACGCCCCTGTAGGCACCCGTATTACTGCCGACACTGGAAACTTACCCATGCTGAGGTAGCAGCTTTTGCTGAGCTCCGTCACCAGCTGATTAAAACCGGGATAGATATAATCGGCAAACTGAATCTCTACAATTGGCTTTACGCCTACAGCACTCATGCCTGCTGTACTGCCAATAATGTACGCTTCCTGAATAGCGGTATTGAACACCCGGTTGTCGCCAAACTGATCGGCGAGTGTAGCGGCTTCGCGGAAAACACCACCCAGGCGGCGGCCCACATCTTGCCCGTACAACACCGCTTCAGGATGTTGCTGCATGATTTCCCGAATGGCAAACAACGCCGCATCTACCATGGGTATAGCAGCAGCGTTGGCGGGTTGTCGGTTGCCTTTTTCTTCCAGCACAGGCGTAGGCGCAAATACATGTTGCGTTACAGTAGCGGCATCGGGGTCGGGCGAAGCTTGAGCGGCCTCAAATGCTTCATCTACCCATTGCTGCGCCGCTTTCTCTATATCTTGTAATTGTGCTGGCGTCAAACCTTGGGCCAGCAAAGATGTCTTTAATTTTTGTACAGGATCTCTTTCTGCTTCCTGCTGCAATTCATTCTCGTTACGATAAAATTCTTTGCGTACCCCGCTGGTATGATGGCCAAGCAAAGGCACGTTGGCTTGCAGCAAAACAGGCCCTGCTCCACTGCGCAAATGTTGCAACACATCTGCTACTGTCGAATAACATTTCGCAAAATCGGTGCCATCAATTTCAATAGCCGTAAGCCCCGGAAAGCCTTGGGCATATTGTACGGCACTCATCACCCGGCTTTCGGTAGCCGTTGCACTAATACCCCAACCGTTATCCTGCACCAAATACAAAATGGGCAGCTTGTGCAGCACGGCCACCTGCAATGCTTCGGCTACTTCCCCTTCTGTCATGCTGGCATCGCCGAGAGAGCAAACCACCAAGCCAGGCTTGTTCAGCATTTGCAAACCATGTGCTGCACCTGTGGCAGGAATTACCTGCATGCCTGTGGCACTACTCTGGTGCATAATGCGGGGCTTATCGGCATCATTCAGGCTGGGATGGCTGTAGTAACTGCGGCCACCGCTAAACGGATCGTTGGCTTTGGCTAGCAATTGCCGCATCAGGTCGGCGGGCTCCATGCCAATGCCCAACAGTATGCTTTCATCGCGGTAATAGGGGCTTACCCAATCTTCGGGGCGAAGCTGAAAAGCCACGGCCAGTTGAATGGCTTGGTGGCCCAGGCTGGTGCTGTGCACATATTTACAAACACTGCGGTTTTCCTCGTACTTGTTTGCCATGCATACGCTGGCATACATTAGCCGGTAGGCCTTGTGCAACAATTGCTGTTCAATCATAAAATAGGCAAGCTGCTTTTAAAAGCAGGGCAAAAGTAGGGATGACCACAATTGTCGAAGACATAAAAAACTTGTACCAACTGGCTAGCAACAACAGTAAAAAAATGTTCGTAGTAAATCAATAACCAATGGCTATACAATTCCAGGTGATGCTGTAATTCACTGGATTTTCGCTGTTGTTGATTAGCCTTGCTTTGCAAGAGGTAACACCGCTGGTGGTACTACAACCATATAGCTGTAGTTGCACCATGTACAATTGGCCAACTGTGCCACCAGTTACATCAATATCGCCTACAAATACCCTTGGCACTCCGGAGAAGCCTCCATTAAAAGCGATGCTTCCTTCTGCCGAGATGGCGTGACCTGCCAGTACAGCGTTGAAGGTAGCGGTGGTAAACTGATAGATGCGGAGATTGGTGCCACTGTTAGCATTGAATGCAACACCCTTTCCTGCGTTCACAGTTAATGAGCCTTCAATGCTGGTATTATTGCCAATGGCCAGTGCATTATTGGGATTTAAAATACCGTTGATGCGAACGTCACTTTGAAAGCGGGCTGGTCCACTCCCCACATCGAGCAGGTAATTGCTGTTGGGCACAGTACCCAGGCCCAAACCGTAGGCCATGTGATTATAACCATACAGGTTTTGAAAAGCATAATCGGGAGCAGATGTGCCAATACCCAAATAACCAGCAATGTAAGCGGAGCCATTTACATGTAGTGTTTGCAGCGGATTGATAGTACCAATACCTACCTGTCCCGTACTGTCAATGGTCATGCGGCGGGCGTTGTTGGTAAAAAAATCCGATTCCGTTTCTACCCGAAGAGCCAGCCAAAAAGCTACGAACAATACCCACCCTTTTGTCGCTCCCGAAAAACAGTGAGCCATTATCCAAAAATCCCTGATTGCTATTCGACTGGTCTATCATGACACTACTGTCTACAGCCAATCTGGCTAGTGGAGCATTGGTACCAATGCCTACATTTTGTGCCACACCAAAAGAGGAAATGCAACAGAGAAAAAACACATTGATTGTTTTCATGAGCAAATGATTGATGTCCTAATGTATCATCAATAATTGGCGTTTACAATCTTTAGGGAAATCCTTTTGCCTGCCACACATACCTTTTACCAACAAATGCTACGTACCCAAACGCTTATTTAATTTCTACTTCCAGCAACTTGCGGTCTTCCAAAAATCCTTCGAAGCGATCGGCCACCACGCATTCGCCCACACCAGCCGGGGTGCCGGTAAAAATGAGGTCGCCAATGTTGAGGGTAAAATATTCGCTTACATGGGCTATGATTTGGTGGATGGGATACAGCATCAAATTACTGAATCCTTCCTGCACCTGCTCGCCATTGCGAAAGAAAGTAAAATGGATGTTGTTGGGATCGTGCAGGCTTTCCCACGGCACAAATTCGCCAATGGCAGCCGACTGATCAAAAGCTTTTGCTTTTTCCCAGGGCAGGCCTTTTTTCTTGAGTTTGTCCTGCACATCACGGGCAGTAAAATCAATGCCCAGCGTTACTTCTTCAAAGTAATGATGCGCCTGTGAGGGGTGAATAAACTTGCCGTTTTTACAAATCCGCACCACTATTTCGCATTCGTAGTGGAGCTCGTTGGTAAAAGCCGGATAATAAAACGGATTGCCCGGTGTGAGCAATGCGTTTTTGGGTTTCATAAAAATGACCGGCTCATCGGGTACAGCATTGCCCAATTCTTGGGCATGTGCTACGTAGTTGCGGCCTATGCAAATGATTTTCATACGCGGAGGGATTTTAAAAAACCGGTTAGTAAGGGGTTCGTTTTAAAAAATCGCCTGTTGCCAGGATAGGTTTACAGCCTCTGTAAATATACTACAGCCATTGGCACCGCATAGTTGAGTTTACCCACAATCATTTAAAAGTCAGGTTATTATACTTGTTCATAGCGGGTTGTATGCCTTCGAGAATGAAGCTGGTAATCACCGATACACAGGTATCAATTTTTTGCTCTACCAAGCGGCTGCTCATCAGGCTTCCATTTTCCCAATACAAAATCTACCTGCCGGCCTTTGGGAAAATTGTTGCCGATACCAAACCGCAGCTTCGGAAACTCATTGGTACCGGTGTAATCCTGAATGCTTTTGAGTCCGTTGTGGCCGGCATCGCTGCCCGAGGGGCGGAGGCGTATTTTTTCCAAGGGCAGGGCCAGTTCATCCACAATCGTCAGCGAATGTTCGAGGGCTATCTTCTCTTTGTCGAGCCAATATTTCATGGCCTTGCCACTCAGGTTCATATAGGTAGTGGGCTTTATCACGGTTATGGCCCGGCCTTTTATTTTAAACTGGCTTACTTCGGCAAGCCGGTCTATATGCCAGCCGCCATCGTGTTGTTTTACAAAAGCGTCTGCTACGTCAAAACCAATGTTGTGGCGGGTTTGCGCATACTCGGCGCCAATATTGCCCAGGCCAACAATGAGATAACTGTTCATACGACTGCGAAATTACGGTTGTGCCTTGGCTTGCAGGGCAATGGCCCGCTGTGGCGGCAAAAAGGGATATTCTTTTTACATAAAAAAACTCCCCACTGCCAGCGCAGCGGGGAGCCATAAGAAAATCATCCGGTGAAGGATTACTTCTTCTTCTTTTCATCTTTTGCAGCTGCTGCTTCTTCCTGCTTCAACTGACGGGTCATTACGATAGAAGCCATAGGAATACGAGGAGAGTTCATCACTTCCATGTTTTCCAGTTTCACGTCTTCTACACGAATGTTGCTGTTCAGTTCGAGGTTGGTCACATCTACTTCGATAGCTGATTTCAAAAACTTAGGCAGGGTTTTCACCTTCAGCGTTTTCATTTTTGTAATCAGTCGGCCACCGGCTTTTACACCAGCAGCACTACCTACATACTTTACAGGCAGGTTGGCTACTACGGCTTTGTCGTCTACCAGTTCCAACAGGTCAATGTGTGTCAGCTTGTCGTACACTTTGTCGAACTGCAAATCTTTCATGATGCAGGTGTAAGACTTACCGTCCAAATTTACTTTTGCCAACTGGAATTCTGATGTGTACACGAGAGCTTTAAAAGCTGAAGCCGGAGCAACGAAGTTAACTTCTTGCGCACCCCCGTAAATTACACCAGGCACCAGGTCCTGAGAGCGGTATTGGCGGGTGGCTTTTTTGCCAATGTCGGTCCTCAGTTGTCCTTCGATTGTAATTGTTTTCATGTTTAAAAAAATTGAGGCGCAAAAGTAGGGGAAAAAGCCCGCTACACCAGCAAAAAAATCAGGCGCCCTGCTTGTATCCATTGGCTTTGCGGCAAATTGCTGGTATTTATAGCGCCTCCGGCAAATGAATACACTGATTGTCAGGCGTATTCATCAACTTTGTCGTCCGCCCAAAGGAGCATTGGCCCACTCATTTACCAACCTGAAAGCCTTCTTTTTTGGACGAATGTAAACCGGCGTTGGGCAGGTTTTAGCGGTTTGGCAACGAACTGCACCGCAACAAACGCCTATTTTCCGGCCCGGAATTTGTCGCCACATGGAAAAACCTAACATCTTGATATCATTACATCGACTGAGCATTACCTGTTTGTTGGCCAGCTTGCTGCTTGTGAGCAAGGGCATTCAGGCGCAATCTTCGCCCGACAAACCTGTGATTTCGGTATTGCTACCGCTGCAGCTCGACTCACTCTACAGCCTCGATAAATACAAGTTTGGCAACAGCATTCCCAAGTCGGCCCTGCCCTACCTCGAGTTTTACAATGGTGTGCTGCTGGCTGCGGATAGCCTCAATAAAGAGAATGTTGCTGTGCATTTTGAAGTGGTAGATACAAGGCGCTTTGCCAGCCTAGGAACTACGCTGCACAGCCCCACTGTAAAGCAATCGAAACTGCTGATAGCTGTGGCACAAAACAGCAACGACCTGAAGCAGATGGCAGCCTTTGCCAAAAGCCTGCACATTCCGATGGTGTCAGCCACTTTCCCCAACGATGGCGGAGTGAAACAAACACCCGAAATGTATGTGGTAAACAGCACCATGAAAACGCATTGCGAAGGCATTTACAAATACCTGCAGCGAAATCATAGTAGCGACAATCTGGTTTTCATTACCCGCAAGGGTACTGTAGAATCTTATTTGAAAAACTGGATTGAAGAAGCGGCTTCAGCTCCGGGCAGCCATAAACTGCGCTGGAAAATGATTACGCTGTCCGACTCTTTTCAGGTGGCACAGCTGCGTAGCCTGCTCGATAGCAACCGCAACAACACGCTGATTGCGGGCAGCATGGAAGCAGCTTTCGGTCAGCGATTGGTGAAACAACTAAGCAGCCTGCAGCCGAAATACAAAAGCCTGGTGGTAGGCATGCCCAACTGGGATGATATTGATTTCCGTAAGCCTGAGTTTAAGGGTGTAGAAATTACCTTCAGTACGCCATTCATTTCTTCATCTGGCAACCTCGATGTGTACACTAGCCTGAGCAAAGCCTACGCACGAAAACAAAACAGCAAGCCCAGCGATATGGCGGTAAAAGGTTTTGAATTGACGTATCGATTTACCAAAACAATATTGGCCTATCCTGCATACGAAGATTTTGCAGATCATGCCAACGACAGGACTTACAAGATATTCTGCGACTTTGATTTTGTGCCTGTTACCGAGCCGGGCAATGCTGATCGAAAATCCATTATTTCGAAAACAAAAAACTCTACTTCATCCGTAAACAAGATGGGGTATTGAAAGGCGTTTACTAACTGTGCGTTGTATCAATAATCAAAAGAGGTCGCTGGCAAAACCAGCGACCTCTTTTGATATCAGTTGTATAGCGTGATTGTATTAACGCAACCTGTCGGCGCTGGCAATCAGCTTTTCATCTTTGCGAATACCTGCGTACGCCAGCACCAGCAAAACAATGCTAACGATGGGTAATATGGCTCCTACTTTGTACACACTGGATGTAAAATTGGGATTGGCCTGTGTAAAGTCTCCCACTTCCATCCAGATAAGCCCGATGAAAACAAGATTGAGCAACAGGCTTAACCAGATGAGTTTTTTCTGGTTGCTTCTGTTTTTGAACAGTGCAATGGCAATGGCCGGAAACAGCACCAATACTGCTGCTACTATAAACAGGAGATAGTTTTGACCCACCAATAAATCTTTGGCTTCGCCGCCTGCCAATACACCACCGTATACCGGGAGTTTAAAAAGCAGTGCCGTGGCAGCTGCCGCCAGCAATAACCAGAGTGATTGAATACGTTGTATCATGTGTTGAGTTTGTTCGTCAAAAGATTCAATTACATATTAAGCTTAAAGCAAAAAGCTAAAGGCTGAAGGCTACAGTGAAATTAGGAATTGGTTATTAGGAATTAGGATTTTGGATACCCGCCTTATTCATTACCTGCTTAACCCAGCTCCTTATTCACTAATTAACTAATCACCTAATTAACCATTCAACTAACCACTACCCCAACTCCGGATACAGCGGAAACTGCTGCATGAAGGCTGCCACTTCACTCTTCACCGCTGCAATTACGTTGGCATCGTCGGCATTCATCAGCACATTGTCAATCACGTTGGCAATAAACTGCATGTCGGCTTCCTTCATGCCACGGGTAGTAACCGCTGGCACACCAATGCGGATACCGCTGGTTACAAACGGGCTCTTATCATCAAACGGCACACTGTTTTTGTTGAGGGTGATATGTGCCAGGTCTAATGTTTCCTGTGCTTTTTTACCAGTAATGTTTTTGTTGCGCAGGTCTATCAGCATCAGGTGGTTGTCGGTACCATTGCTGATGAGTTGATAATCTTTTTCTACAAAGCATTTGGCCAATGCCTGCGCATTGAGCTGTACTTGTTTTTGATAGGCAGTAAACTCGTCGGTCAGTATTTCGCCGAAGGCTACAGCTTTGGCCGCAATGACATGCTCCAGCGGGCCGCCCTGTGTACCGGGGAACACCGCCAAATCGAGCATGGCACTCATGGAGCGGATGTTTCCTTTCGGATCTTTTACACCCAGCGGGTTATCAAAATCGTGGCGCAGCATGATGACACCACCACGAGGTCCACGTAAGGTTTTGTGCGTAGTGCTGGTTACAATATGGCAATGCTCAAACGGATCGTTCAAAAAGCCTTTGGCTACCAAACCAGCAGGGTGGCTGATATCCGCCAAAATGATAGCGCCAATTTCATCAGCTACTTTACGTACACGGGCATAGTCCCAGTCGCGGCTGTACGCACTGGCACCCACAATAATCATTTTGGGCTTTTCGCTCAGCGCTTTTTCTTCCAGCATTTCGTAATCGATGAGGCCGGTATCTTTTTTTACACCGTAAAAATGAGCTTCGTAGGTTTTGCCACTAAAGTTGGCGGGGCTGCCATGGGTGAGGTGGCCGCCCATGCTCAGGTCGAGGCCCAGAATTTTATCGCCGGGCTTGAGGCAGGCCAGAAAAACGGCCGCATTGGCCTGGGCACCACTGTGCGGCTGCACGTTGGCCCAGCTGGCTTTAAACACCTGCTTGATGCGTTCGATGGCCAGTGTTTCAATTTCGTCCACCACTTCGCAACCACCGTAGTAACGCTTGCCGGGATAACCTTCGGCGTACTTATTGGTAGCTACACTACCCATGGCCTGCATTACAGGCAGGCTGGTAAAGTTTTCGCTGGCAATGAGCTCAATGCCGGTGCGCTGACGATGTAATTCTTTTTGGAGGAGTTGAAATATTGGATCGGCGGACATGATTGATGTGATTTTGCCGCAAATATAGGCGCATCACTTGGGAGCCCTGTGCCGAAAGCCTGTGGGGTGAAAAGATTGTGCAAGAATATACGCCATCGTGTGCAAAGAACCCCTGGATACCGCAGCAAAAGGGCATGAAAATTTGGTAGTTGTACAATACAACCTTATTTTGAGCACATGGCACTCATGCAAATAGAACATGGCTCAGCACAATATGAGCAAATGGTGAAACTGCGGGAGGAAGTGCTGCGGCGGCCGTTGGGACTCAGTTTTACACCAGAACAATTGGCGGAAGAAAAAGACGACATCCTGATTTGCGCCTTCGATGATGGCCGCATATTGGGCTGCTGTATTTTGACCCAACTCGACCACGACACCGTAAAGCTGCGCCAAATGGCGGTGAATAGCCGCTTACAACACAAGGGCATCGGCTTTTCTATTATGCAATTTGCCGAAAATCTGGCCCGAGACAGAGGCTACCGCAAACTCACCATGCATGCACGGGATACGGCCTTGGGCTTTTACCAAAAACTGGGCTACAAAATAGTGGGCGAACCTTTTGAAGAAGTAACCGTGCCGCACCACAAAATGGAAAAACAATTGCGGTAAACGGCTTACTTAAACGCCATTTTCTCTTTCAGTTTCTGACGAACCAACACGGTATCGGCATCGCCGGTGCAGGCATCTTTGGGTATCAGAAAAAACGATTTATCGTTGATGTACAAGTGAAAGAAATACGGGCTCTCCATGAAATAACTAAACCGCTGATAGCCCCAGGTAGTATAGCCCTTTTCAGTTTCTATCAAAATGTCTTCGCTGCGCAAACTGAGGTCAATGTCTTCTTTAAACGTACGGGTACGACTGTATATAATGCGGGGCAGCCAAAACCAAAACGTAAGCATCAGTACAAACCACAGCAAGGAGCTGATGAGAAACGGAAAAGGCCGAATAAGTTTGAATGCAAACAAACCCGCAGAAATGAGGGCAAACACATTCACCAGTATCAGCAAAATTTTTACTTCGCTGCGGGAGATAAAATGATACCGTAATGCTTGCAATACTTTGGCCCGTTCGTAGGTAATGGCAATTTTCATGCTACTGATTGTGGCAGCAAAGTAAAGGAACTGGTCGCAGTATTGTGGCGACGGTTGCTACTTAAAAGCCGGATGAAAACGGTGCAGGGTTTCGCGGAGATATTCACGGTCGAGGTGTGTATAGATTTCTGTAGTGGTAATGCTTTCGTGCCCCAGCATTTCCTGCACGGCCCGTAGGTCGGCACCACCTTCCACCAAATGCGTGGCAAAACTGTGGCGAAATGTGTGTGGCGAAATGTTTTTGGTAATGCCTGCTTTGGCGGCCATGGCTTTGATGATGAGGAATACCATCACCCTGCTCAGCCTTCGGCCACGGTTGTTGAGAAACACCATGTCTTCTTCCCCTTTTTGCACCGGCACGTGTACCCGCACATTGTCGCGGTATAGCTGAATATACTTGACGGCATCACGACCAATCGGCACCAGGCGTTCTTTGCTACCCTTGCCAAACACCCTTACAAAACCTACATCCATGTACAACTGGCTCAGTTGCAAATTTACCAGCTCACTCACCCGAAGACCGCAGCTGTACAGCGTTTCCAGCATGGCCTTGTTACGCACACCTTCAGGGGTGCTTTGGTCAATGGCACCAATGATGGCTTCAATTTCTCCAAACGACAATACTTCGGGCAAGGCTCTTTTGAGCTTGGGTGCTTCCAGCAATTCGGTGGGGTTTTGCTGCACTATTTGCTCCAGCATGGCATACTTAAAAAATGCCCGCAACCCGCTGATGATGCGGGCCTGGCTATTGGCGCCCATCCCCATTTCAGCAATGGCTTTCAAAAATTGCTGCAGGTCTTCTTGCACTACGGCAGCCGGATTTTTTTGCAGGCCTTGCAGCAACATCCATTGCGTTAGCAGCTCCACATCGTGCAGGTAAGCATCCACTGAGTTTTCACTCAGCGACCGCTCCAGTTGCAGGTAGGCTTTAAACCCTTTTTTGTAAGGCTGCCACATGGTTGCTGCTAATATTTTGACTGATTATTTGGAATTGCATGACCGATGCTGCAATTTGCTGCTCTTGCTTCAAAATAAAAAATTAGGAAGCGTCACAAACCTGAGCCGTTATGAAACTATCGTCGCTGGAAAAAAAGTTTGACAAGCACAAGAAGCCGATGCGCAAATTCATCAAGCATTTGGAAGAAAGCGATGTGAGCGACATTATTGACATTGCACATACTACCGAAAAAGAAGTATGGCAGGAAGTAGATTGCCTGCAGTGTGCCAACTGCTGCAAAAAAATGACGCCTACACTGGAGAAGAAAGACAAGCAGCGCATTGCCGAACACCTGGGCATGTCGGTAAAAGATTTTAAAGCTAAATACCTGATGTATGATGAGGAAGAAAAAGACTGGCGCATGCAGCAGCAGCCCTGTGTTTTTCTCGACCTCAATACCAACAAATGCAATATTTACGAAGTACGCCCCGATGATTGTCGCGGCTTTCCGCACTTGGTAAAACTGCCGATGGAAAGCTATGCCTACATCCACAAGCAAAACATCAAGTATTGCCCCGCTACTTTTTTGTGGGTAGAAAAAATGATGGAGCGGGTAGAAATCACTAAAACCAAGAAATGACACATACACTTATTATTATAATCGTTACAGCCTTAGTGTCTTTTTCTGCTTTCAACAGCAGCAAAGTGTACAACGATTTAATCATGTATCCGCCAGCTATTAATCGGGGCCAATGGTATCGTTTGCTCACTTCTGGTTTCATTCATGCCGATGTTATGCATCTTGGCTTCAATATGCTTACGTTATGGTTTTTCGGAAGACTACTGGAAGAGCAATATTTTGCTGTTCAATTTGCCCATCTTGGAGATAAAAAGCAATACGTTTTTCCCATCTTTTATTTGTTGGCCATTGTAGTAAGCGATTTGCCTACCTACTTCAAACACCGCAACAACAGCAGTTATGCCAGCCTTGGTGCATCGGGTGGTGTATCGGCGGTGTTGTTTGCCTTTATTCTATTGGTACCATGGGCAACTATCAGGGTGTTTGTAATACCAGTTCCCGCCATTGTGTTTGGTGTGTTGTACCTGGTGTACTCACAGTACATGAGCAAAAAAGGCGGCGACAACATCAATCATGATGCGCATTTCTGGGGTGCCATGTTTGGCATTGTAGCATTACTCGTTATCGATCGTGATACCATCCCCCGCTTTCTCGAAGCCATTCAACACCCCCGGTTCGATTTTTAGCGAAGCGAATCATTTTAGCACATACAAAATGGGAGTCAACGAAAATTTGACTCCCATTATATTTATCTGAAAAACCAGTGAATCAACGGCAAAAAACTAATCCGCGAAAATCCGTTTCTATCCGCAACATCCGCGTCCCATATATCCGCGTCCTATCAATCCAACCGTAACCAAATCACCTGCTTCGTTTTAGCCGTTATTTTAAATCGGTCGTCCATACGAACGCCCGCCACCCATGCAATGCGTTGTTTCGATTCCAGCACAAACACTTTTTCTTTCGCCGTTTTCGACAGCTTTTGATCAATCAATATGCGGGCTACTTTTTTCTTTTTGGCCATGCCCAAGGGGTAGCAATAATCACCCGTTGCCCATGGGCGGAATATCATTGGAAACGTTGCTATGCTTGCATCCAGCAGCACTTCATTCGCTGGCAGTTGAGGTACATTTTCTTGCTGCCAGGCTTTGGTTTGCCAGGTTAGTTTCCCTTGCGGCGTCTCCAAAGTTCCGGCTGGCTCATCCAATAAATAATGAATGGGATCGGCAGCTTGCAGCGGTGCAATAATCAACCATTTACGATGCCGGATAATGCGCCACTGTTCCCCTTGCAAATAGCTGCCACTGTTGGTGTTGCAGAGTTTCAGCACTTCATCTATTTGTGCTTCGCCAAAACCAAAAGGCTGAATGAGTTCGTGTACGATGCTACGCAGTGGCGTGGCTTTTAGTAAAGCCAGTACAGGTATATGCCATTCGCTGCCCTGCTGCTGCAGCAATTTCTTTTTGTGTTGTTGCAATGCTTGCTGGTACAATTGTTTGGCTTCTTGTAAATGACCGATGGTATGGACAATGTTTTGTGCTGCCTGCGGAAAATATGCATTGGCGGCAGGCAACCATTCGTTGCGGATAAAATTGCGGGCATAATCATTGCGGCTGTTGCTGCTGTCTTCTACCCAACTGAGTTGTTGTGCTGTGGCATAGGCTTCTATCATTTGGCGGGTTGCAAAAAGCAGCGGCCGGATGATGTGCTTTCTTTTCGCAGCAATGCCTTGCAATCCGTCCAAACCTGTGCCCCGCAACAGATTGATGAGAAAGGTTTCTACCGAATCATCGGCATGATGTGCAGTAGCCAAAAAGCAACGTTCACCGGCTTGTTGTTTGGCAGCCAGCAGTTCATCAAACCAGTTGTAACGGATTTGCCTTGCTGCTACTTGCACCGAGCATTTATGTTCCACCGCATACGCATGGGTATCTACCCGAATCACTTCTACAGGCATGCCCCAATCCTGCGCCAGTTGTCGAACAAATTCTTCATCCCGAATGCTTTCTTCCCCCGCAACTGAAAGTTGACATGCGCCAGCGTAACAGGCACTTTTGCTGTTTTGAGCAAGTGGGCCAGCACCACGCTATCTACCCCGCCGCTAATGGCCAGCAATACGCTGTGGCCAGCTGGCAGCAAGGCCTGCAGCTCTTGTTGAAAT
This sequence comes from Phnomibacter ginsenosidimutans, assembly GCF_009740285.1. Lineage (GTDB taxonomy): Bacteria > Bacteroidota > Bacteroidia > Chitinophagales > Chitinophagaceae > Phnomibacter > Phnomibacter ginsenosidimutans. Next base: position 933,686 of record NZ_CP046566.1, on the reverse strand, counting down.
GTAGCAAACAATGGATGTACCAATCGGTAAGTTTTAATAATCAGTCAGGTCTTCCCAAGCGGCTTGCAGCTCGTTGTACGCATGCATATCCCGGGCGGCTTTGGCATGTTGCATGCCTTTTTCATAGGTAGCAATAGCCTTGTCTTTGTTACCTGTTCGCTCCAGCAGTTTGGCCAAATGATAATAGCTGCCAATATAAGTAGGGTCATGAGCCAGCACATTTTCAAACAGCGGTTGTGCGGCGGCGTCATCGCCCAGTTTGATGTATTCCAGTGCCAGCGCATGCTGCAAAAAACTATCGTTGGGTTGCGCCTGCAGGTATTCTTTTAATTTGTCAATTCTTTGCATGTTGCTGGTAAAAATTTCTCCAAAATTGCAGAACATGTCAACCTTGCTCCGCTATATTTGTAAATAGTTGCATAAACAACCATTTTTTCTAATCAATCATTTAGCCATATGAAAATTCTGGTTTGTATCAGTAAAACACCTGACACCACGGCAAAAATAGCCTTCACCGACAACAACACGAAGTTTGCTGATGCCGGGGTGCAGTTTATTGTGAATCCTTACGACGAATGGTATGCCTTGGTGCGTGCCCTCGAGTTGAAAGAAGCTGGTGTAGCCAGCCATGTTACCCTGCTCACAGTTGGTGCGGCCGATGCCGAGCCCATCATGCGCAAGGCACTGGCCATTGGCGGCGACGATGCCATTCGGGTAAACGCCGAAAGCAGCGACAGCTTTTACATTGCCAGCCAGATAGCTGCGGTTGCCACCGATGGTGGTTACGACCTCGTACTCGCCGGTAAAGAAACCATAGACTACAACGGCAGCAGCATTGGCGGCATGGTAGCTGAACTACTCAACCTGCCCTTTGTGAGCCTGGCCACCAAACTCGACATCGCCGCTGGTACCGCCAGCCTCACCCGTGAAATTGAAGGTGGCGAAGAAAAATTGGAAACCTCATTGCCGCTGGTAGTAAGCTGCCAGAAAGGAATGGCCGAACAGCGCATTCCCAATATGAAAGGCATTATGGGTGCCCGCACCAAGCCATTGGCAGTAAAAGAACCTGTGGCGGTAGAAGCCCTCACCAGTGTGGTGTCTTTCGAAATGCCGCCGGCAAAAAGTGGTGTGAAGCTTGTATCTGCCGATACCCCCGAAGAGCTCATCCGCTTGCTGCACGAAGAAGCGAAAGTGATATAAAAACCCCATCCCGATTGCTATCGGGACCTAAAGGGGCTTTTGAGAAACTCTTTTCATCACACAAAAATGAAATATAAATACAAGGGTTAGCCAGCTACTGAAGCTCTATTGAACCAAGTTGTGTCACTCCCTTCAACTATTTCAACCGTACTCAACACAATATTCAATTTCATCACACTGCATTTTCAAATTTCCAAATTCTCAAATTTTCAAATTATCCTATGGTACTCATATTCGCCGATCAGGCCGATGGTCAAATAAAAAAATCCACTTTCGAAGCGCTGAGCTATGGCAGCAAACTGGCTGCCCAACTTGGTACCACTGCCGAAGCAGTTGTACTCGGCGCTGTAGACAATGCTTCCCTCGAAGCACTGGGCAACTATGGTGTCAGCAAAGTACACCACGATGCTAACGCCGCATTCAACCAGTTTGATGCACAGGTGTATACTAAGGCCATTGCGGCATTTGCTACGCAGGCCGGCGCCAAAGTGATTGTATTCAGCAGCAACACCAGCGGTAAAGCCGTAGCACCCCGCCTCAGTGCCAACCTCAAAGCAGGTTTGGTGAGCGGCGCCATTGCCCTGCCCGATACCAGCAATGGTTTTGTGGTAAAGAAAAACGTTTTTAGCGCCAAGGCGTACGCCAATGTGCAACTGCTGACGGATGTAAAAATCATTGCCCTCAGCCCCAACGCGTTTGGCATTCATGCCACAGGAGGTACTGCAGCAGTAGCTGCTGTAAGCCTGCCTGCCGATGGCGGAAAAATTAAAGTAACCGCTGTAGAGAAAGTAACCGGCACTGTGCCCTTGGGCGAAGCGGAACTGGTAGTTAGTGGTGGTCGTGGCTTGAAGGGCCCCGAAAACTGGGGACTGGTAGAAGACCTGGCCAAAGCCATGGGTGCTTCAACCGCTTGTAGCCGCCCGGTAGCCGATGCACACTGGCGTCCGCACCACGAGCATGTGGGCCAAACCGGTGGCGCCATTGCCCCCAACCTGTATGTGGCCATCGGTATCAGTGGTGCCATTCAGCACCTCGCAGGTGTCAACCGTAGCAAAACCATTGTAGTTATCAATAAAGATCCGGAAGCACCTTTCTTCAAAGCAGCGGATTACGGAATTGTGGGCGATGCCTTTGAGGTAGTACCCAAACTCACAGAAGCCGTGAAGAAGCTGAAGGGCATTGCCTAATGCCTTTCGGATTTTGGTTAGAAAAGTCACACCTGCGGGTGTGGCTTTTTTTGTTGGGTAAAAGTGGAGTAGCACAGTCGGCCATGGCATTATCTAAAGGGCATTTCATGTATTTTTGCCCCGATCATGCACAAGATAGAACTGGAAATAGTAGCGCTTTCGCACAGCATCACCAACACGCATTCGTATGCCGTGGTGTTGGGCGAAGTGAATGGTACCCGTCGCATTCCTATTGTGATTGGTGGTTTTGAAGCACAAGCCATTGCGGTAGTATTGGAACACATTCAACCCAGCCGTCCGTTGACGCATGACCTCATGAAAAATTTCATGCTGGCTTTCAATATTGAGCTGCAGGAAATTATCATCTCTGATTTGCAGGAAGGCATTTTCTATTCCTAAGCTGGTGTGCAATACCGCCAACGATACCATTGAAATAGACAGCCGTACCAGCGATGCATTGGCATTGGCGGTACGCTTTGGTTGCCCCATTTATACCTACAACCACATTATTGAAGAAGCCAGCTTGCATGTAGAAGGCACTTCTACCACTACCAGTGGCAGCAAAAAAAAAAAGCCGCCAAGGAAGAAGAAGAACCTGTGCCGGTAGAAGGCGATGATTACAGCCGCATGTCGGTACAGCAGTTGCAAGAACTGCTCGACGAGATGGTAGCCATTGAAGATTACATCAAAGCTGCTGCCATTCGCAACGAAATCAACAACCGGAAAACCGGTCGCTAATTTTTACCTCATTTTATAGCAATACCGCATGGTTATTTTTCCCAATTGCAAAATCAATATTGGCCTCAATATTGTGCGAAAGCGGGAAGATGGATATCATGATTTAGAAACGGTATTTTACCCCGTACCGGTGCATGATGTACTCGAAGTAGTACAACACCACGAGGATGCATTTGTGCAAACCGGCCTTTCCATTGATGGCGACAGCAGCAATAATCTTTGTGTGAAAGCATTGCAATTGGTGCGGTCCATTCATCCGGATTTGCCTCTGGTAAAAATGCATTTGCACAAAACCATTCCCATGGGTGCCGGGCTCGGCGGCGGCAGCAAGCGATGGGGCTCATACACTCCTGTTGCTCAATAAAAAATTCGGGCTCGGGTTCAGTCAATCGCAGCTCATTGAGATGGCGTTACAACTCGGCAGCGATTGTCCGTTTTTTATTGTGAACCAACCCTGTTTTGCCTGGAGCCGTGGCGAAATGATGGAACCCTTGTCGTTGCCGTTGAGTGGGTATCAGTTGGTGCTCATCAATCCGGGTATACATGTCAATACCGGTTGGGCTTTCAAGCAAATTACTCCACAACAACCGGCATTTTCTTTACAAGAAATAGCTACGCTTCCTGTAAAAGAATGGAAGCCTGTAGTGAAAAATGATTTTGAAAAAGCAGTAGGAATGGCGCATCCTACCGTTGCCGAAATTGTGCATTACGCCTACACGAACCAAGCGGTGTATGCCGCCATGAGTGGCAGCGGCAGCACTTGTTTTGCGTTGTTTGAAGGGCATCAAACTTTGCCTGATTTTTCGCCTTTTTCCCATTGCTGGATACGCAAGATTAAATTGTCGTGATTCGGTTGGCACTGCCATTTTTTGACTTAGTTTGCCCACCCAACAGTTAACTTTATCGCATGTCGGAAGAGCTGCAGCAGGAACTGGAACAAGCCCTCACCATCAATGAACAATTTGAAGCATTGATAGCGGAAGCGGACAAGCTGGCCATCGCCGATTTTCTGAATGATCAGAACATCAGCGACGTGGCTAACCTGGTGTATGCGTATGAAGAATATGAAGCACAAATTATTGCCAGCCTTTCCATTCACCGGGCGGCCAGTGTGTTCAAAATTCTTGACCTCGCCGAGCAAAAACGCATCATTACCGAGCTTCCGCCCTTTAAAACAGCCGAGCTGCTGAACGAACTGAGTGCTGATGACCGTACCGACTTTTTGGAAGAACTGCCCAGCAGTGTGGTGCGGGAACTCATCAAATTGCTAAATCCTGAGGAACGCAAAACCACCCTCAGTTTACTTGGCTATCCGGAAAATAGTGTGGGCCGTTTGATGACGCCCGACTATGTGTGGGTTTACGAACACAATACCGTTGCTGAATCCATTGAACTCATCCGTCGTTTCGGCAAAGACTCTGAAACCATTGATGTGATTTATGTAATTGATGAAGACGGTAATCTTGTTGACGACATCAAAATCAGGGACATCATTTTATCTTCTCCCGATAAAAAAATCAATGAACTCATTGATGGCCGTGTGATTGTATTGCATGCCGATGATGACCAGGAAGTGGCTTCGGATGTGTTTAAAATGAACAACCGCGTAGCCCTGCCGGTGGTGAGCAAAACGGAAAAGCTGCTCGGCATTGTTACCATCGATGATATTCTTTGGGTAGCCACCGAAGAATACAGCGAAGACATGCAAAAAATTGGTGGTACCGAGGCCTTGGATGAACCCTACCTCGATACCTCAGTGTGGAAGCTGTTTCAAAAGCGGGTAGGTTGGCTGGTGATTTTGTTTTTGGGCGAAATGCTCACGGCATCGGTGATGCAATACTTTGAAGAAGAAATAGCGAAGGCTGTTGTATTAGCATTATTCATTCCTCTTATCATCAGTAGTGGTGGCAATACCGGCAGTCAGGCCAGTACCCTCATCATTCAGGCATTGGCCACTGGTGATGTGGCCATCACCGACTGGTGGCGGGTATTCAAACGTGAAATTTTAAGTGGCCTCATGTTGGGTACGGTGCTGGGCGTGGTTGGTTATTTCCGCATATTGGTGTGGCATTCTATTTTCCCCAATGTGTACGGCGATCACTACCACCTGGTGGGGCTTACAGTTGGGTTTACCTTACTGGGCATTGTATTGTGGGGCACACTCAGCGGCTCCATGCTGCCATTGGCTTTGAAAAAACTGGGCGCCGACCCTGCGGTGAGTTCTGCCCCATTTGTAGCCACACTGGTAGATGTAACAGGATTGGTCATTTATTTTTCCGTGGCCTACCTCTTTTTGCAGGGCATTCTGCTCTAGCTTTTTTTAACGCAGAAAATACCAGATTCCTTTCGCAGCAGTGCTGGTGGCGCTTACCTTTGCGCCTCAAAATGCAACACTATGAGTAATCGTACTTTCACCATGATTAAGCCCGATGCAATGGCCGATGGTCATGCAGGTGCCATCCTGGACCAAATTATCAAAGCTGGTTTTAAAATCGTGGCCATGAAGCAAACCCGCCTCAGCATCGAAAAGGCTGGTGAGTTTTATGCCGTACATAAAGAGCGTCCTTTCTTTGGCGAACTGACTGAGTTCATGAGCAGCGGCCCCATTGTAGCCGCTATTCTGGAAAAAGAAAATGCAGTAGCTGATTTTCGTACACTCATTGGTGCTACCAACCCTGCTAACGCTGAAGAAGGTACCATCCGTAAGCGTTTTGCCCGCAGCGTAGGCGAAAACGCTGTACACGGTAGCGATAGCGATGAGAATGCTGCCATCGAAGGCAACTTCTTCTTCTCTGCTTTCGAACGTTTTTAATCTAGAAAAACGATAATCAATAAAAAGCCCGGCAGGATTTACTCCTCCGGGCTTTTCTTATTTGGCAGTAGCAACTGGTTTCATTTCATTGAGTAGTGGTGTTAGTGTGTACCCAGCATTTTTTAGTAGTTGGATAACACCATTATCGCCAGGTAAATGCCCGGCGCCTACGGCAAATAAATTGCCTGATTGTTTCATGATGGCGGGCATTTGTTGCACCCAGTTTCGGTTGCGGCCAAAGAGCAACAGATCAAGATTGCCTTCCATACTACCCTCTTCCTTTAGGGTCAGCGCCAGTATTTGTGATAAGTTTTGTTGTGTGTAGGCATTGAGTAATTCACTTACATCATCTTTATTACTTCCGGCGCTGTCTATCGCTTTCAGCAGTTCTTTGGCCTGTACTTCATAAGGAATGCTGTCGAATAATCCAGCTTGATAAGCCATAGTTTCCAATCCCTTTACTTCCTTCTTTCTTTTCGCCACTTCTGCCAGTATCATCATTTCCATGCCGTTGGTGGCCTCGCATTTCATCGACTGTTCTGCAATCATGGCACTCAACAATAGCGGCTTGTACATTTCCAATACTTTAAAAGGTAACGGGCTTTTTCCTTTGAAATAGGCCGCTACCCGATCGTATTCCTCCTGTGTCAAATAATCGCGGATACTTTTGCCATCTTTCATGGCCATGGCTTTCATAGATGTAATCATCTCCACCATATTGTCGAGGTCAACTTCGAAATAAACTTGCTGAACACTATCTAAGATGCCCTTCAATTGTGGCGACACAATTGCATCATTGGCACACATGATATGCATGGTACCAAACAAATAGGACGGCTTTTGCAACCCATTGCCTGAAATACGCCAAAGCAGGGTTTCATTGGTTGCTGCTGTAGGAATTGGCTTTTGTGCATGGCAAGCAGAAATTCCTAAACAAACACCTATAAAAATTAAAGAAGACCATACTTTTTTCATGGTAACTATCATATTGTCAACAGGTTAACTGAAATTAAGCCTCTGGTTTTAAAAAATAAATTTATTAAGTAGATGGTATAGCATTTTTGGCACGGACTTTGTACTTTCACCACTGTTTAAGGGTTTAGGGTTTTGAAAATGGGGGCTGTCTAGCCTCCTTTTCTTTTTTACCCCTACCATACTTTCGGGCAATCCATCCCTTTAGCCCCAGATTTATTACGGTTAAAGAGACCGCCCAAACTAAATCTCCCCGAATTACAGTCATTCAGTTTTAAGCCAAAAGTGAGCCCGGCAAAATAATACCAGTCTTTTTCGCCAGGGTTGCCTCGCACTGTGTTCGCAACAGGATACGGACTACCATTAAGTTCGTCGCCACGCCAAGCTAAATCTACTGACAATGGGCCCCTGCCGGCTAATAATGTATTAGCATCTGCATAGCGGGTGCTGACGTCATCCAAATAATCTGTAAACAATTTTGTATGTCGAAATTCTACCCCAATATTCAAATTGCAATTGAGCTGCCATTTTACACCAACGCCATAGGGAATACAAAATTGAGTCAACTTATATGGTTGCTTGTCAGGATAAGCAGCCAATCCCTGCCCCTCTGTACCTAATGGTTGCAAATACACTTTGGTGCTATTACTACCGTAGTAAGTAAAAGGATCAAAATGAAAAATACCAGCAGCCACAAATGCATAAGGTCGAAATGCTAACTTATCGCTATTAAAAAAACGATATTCAAATCCTGCACTAAACTCTTGTATTCTACTGGTGAAACTGAGGTTTCTGAACTGTAAGCTGGCTTTGTTTTGTGCATCACTTCCAGAAACTGAACCAAAAGAAAAACCGGCTCTTACAAAAAGGTTATCATTGATGCCAACTTTTACAATTGCTGCCGCACCTGTACCCGCACCAACAGTAGAAACAAAAGCGGGTTTTAAGTCGCCCTGATAGTTAGATATACCAGCAAAAAGATCTACATCAATACGTTGAGCAATTGACACATAAGGCAACAAAAATGACAGTAAAAAGCAGACTGAAATCAATTGTTTTTTCATCACAAATAAGACGAATTGTTCTTCAATTAAAGTTTGGCAGCATTACCTGATACCGCTATTTTTGCAGCCCGAAAATGTTCGGGACGTAGCGCAGCCCGGTAGCGCACTTGCATGGGGTGCAAGGGGTCGCTGGTTCGAATCCAGTCGTCCCGACCAAAGAAAAGAGATTGTCAACAGACAGTCTCTTTTTCTTTTAAACGTGGTTGAATAACCTTTATTTCATATCAGCCCAAGTGACTTTGAAAACAAATGGTAGCGTAAGTATACTCTCCAAAATTTTATCAAAGAAAGAACTGTCGTGATACGGCAGCTATTACAAGCTGCTACGACTTTGTACTAGTTCCATTTAGTAACTAATAGCCTACCTCCCCTGAAGTTGTGGAAGGTTTAATGGTTGCATGTTGCGTTGTTGATGAGTTGATGGGTTGTATGAGAGGGTTGTGGTATTGGATCAGGGGCAATAAAAAAGGTCCCACATTGCTGTGAGACCTTTCGTAATAAATATGGCGGCTACCTACTCTCCCGCATGGTTGTGCAGTACCATCGGCCATGAGGGGCTTAACTTCTCTGTTCGGAATGGGAAGAGGTGAACACCCTCGGCAAAACCACCATAAACTCTTGACCCTCCCGGCCTCCCTAAAGGGAGGTACCTAGGCTCCCCTTTAGGGGAGTCGGAGGGGTAAATAAGGTGACATATTGGAAAATAAGTAAATCACAGAAGTAGAATAAAATTAAAGCTTACGGGCAATTAGTACTGCTCGGCTTTGATGTTACCACCTTTACACCTGCAGCCTATCAACGTAGTAGTCTTCTACGACCCTTAAAAGTAAACTCATCTTGAGGAAGGTTTCACGCTTAGATGCTTTCAGCGTTTATCCTGGCTGTACATAGCTACTCTGCATTACACCTGGCGGCATAACAGATACACCAGCGGTACATGCGACCCGGTCCTCTCGTACTAAGGTCACGTCCTCTCAATTTACTAGCGCCCACCACAGATAGGGACCGAACTGTCTTGCGACGTTCTGAACCCAGTTCACGTGCCACTTTAATCGGCGAACAGCCGAACCCTTGGGACCTTCTCCAGCCCCAGGATGTGACGAACCGACATCGAGGTGCCAAACCTCCCCGTCGATATGAGCTCTTGGGGGAGATCAGCCTGTTATCCCCGGAGTACCTTTTATCCTTTGAGCGACGGCCCTTCCATTCAGAACCGCCGGATCGCTTTAGCCGACTTTCGTCCCTGCTCGGCCTGTTTGCCTCACAGTCAAGCTCCCTTATACTAATGCGCTCTGCGTACGATTACCAACCGTACTGAGGGAACCTTTGCAAGCCTCCGTTACATTTTAGGAGGCGACCACCCCAGTCAAACTACCCACCATGCACTGTCTCCCGTTAGGGATTAGGTTCTAAGCAAACGAAGGTTGGTATTTCAACGTTGACTCCATGACTCCTGGCGAAGCCACTTCATAGTCTCCCAACTATCCTACACATCGGTTGCTCAAAATCAATGCAAAGTTGTAGTGAAGGTTCACGGGGTCTTTCCGTCCCGTGGCGGGTAACCGGCATCTTCACCGATACTACAATTTCACCGGGCTCGTGGAGGAGACAGTGTTCAACTCATTAGACCATTCGTGCAGGTCGGAACTTACCCGACAAGGAATTTCGCTACCTTAGGACCGTTATAGTTACGGCCGCCGTTTACTGGGGCTTCAGTCAGAAGCTTTGGATTACTCCGAACATCCTTCCTTAACCTTCCAGCACCGGGCAGGTATCAGGCTCTATACGTCATCTTGCGATTTTGCAGGGCCCTGTGTTTTTGTTAAACAGTTGGTTGAACCAATTTACTGAGACCCACCAAAGTGGGTACGCCTTATCCCGAAGTTACAGCGTCAATTTGCCTAGTTCCTTCTCCACGGCTCACCCGAGCGCCTTAGAATACTCATCTCGACTACCTGTGTCGGTTTACGGTACGGGCTGCTATACTCGCTTTTCTTGGCACCAATTTTATCCGTTCGCTTCCCCCGAAGGTTCCACTCAGCCGAACTATTCCGTCAGTTCGTACAGACCACGTCGATGCGTCACTTTCATTGCATAGCAGGTACTGGAATATTAACCAGCTTGCCATCAGCTACCCCTTTCGGGTTTGCCTAAGGACCCGACTAACCCCTGATCCGATTAGCGTTGATCGGGAACCCTTAGTCTTACGGCGAATAAGTTTTTCACTTATTTTATCGTTACTTATGCCTACATTTTCTTTTCTAAACGCTCCAGCACACGTCGCCGTGCACCTTCAGTGCTGTTTAGAATGCTCCCCTACCAATAGCATTACTGCTAGTTTAGGAACTTCGGTTCGTAGTTTGATGCCCGATCATTTTCCGTGCAGAGTCTCTCGACCAGTGAGCTGTTACGCACTCTTTAAATGAATTGCTGCTTCCAAGCAAACATCCTGGCTGTTATAGAAACTCCACCTCGTTTGTTCAACTTAACTACGTATTAGGGACCTTAGTTGCTAATCTGGGTTATTTCCCTCTCGGCCACGGACCTTAGCGCCCGCAGCCTCACTGCCACAGATATTTATTAGCATTCGGAGTTTGTCAGGGTTTGGTAGGCGGTGAAGCCCCCTAGCCCAATCAGTAGCTCTACCTCTAATAAACTTCTATATGTGACGCTGTTCCTAAAAACATTTCGGGGAGAACGAGCTATCTCTCAGTTTGATTGGCCTTTCACCCCTATCCACAGGTCATCCCAAGACTTTTCAACGTCAACGGGTTCGGTCCTCCATAACGCTTTACCGTTACTTCAACCTGCCCATGGATAGATCACAAAGTTTCGCGTCTACCCCCACTGACTGAGTCGCCCTATTCGGACTCGCTTTCGCTGCGGCTCCGTTCCTGAAGAACTTAACCTCGCCAGTGAGGAGTAACTCGTAGGCTCATTATGCAAAAGGCACGCCGTCACCATTGCTGGCTCCGACCGCTTGTAGGCACACGGTTTCAGGTACTATTTCACTCCCTTATTCAGGGTGCTTTTCACCTTTCCCTTACGGTACTGGTTCACTATCGGTGTCTGAGGAGTATTTAGCCTTACCAGATGGTGCTGGCAGTTTCACGCAGAATTCCTCCGGTTCCGCGCTACTCAGGATACTGCTCGTCCAACACAATTTGCAACTACAGGGCTATCACCTGCTATGGCCACTCTTTCCAAAGTGTT